>NZ_JAQTLS010000005.1 GCF_028714775.1 Thiothrix sp.
TGCAGTGGCAGAAAACCTCCGCTTGTGGATGCTGTTTTTATGGCCTCCAAACTTAATCGCTAAGGCAAATGGCAATGTCACCTTGCTGCTGAAAACCGCTGATTAGGAAAATTGTCGTGTACAGAGCCTACATGGACAACATAAGACAACTCATTGATCAGATCAGCAAAAGAAGTGATTGCGTTATTAACCCGCCAATGGGCTTCCCGCAATTATCAGAAAACCACGTCCTACCAGAAGATGTCAGCGAATTTTATAAACTGGCGGGCGGTGCTGTCCTTTTCCAAGACAGCGAACAACCCTACACCATTTTAAGCCCGGAAGAATTCCAGCAATCCGACATTGCGATTGCGGGTGAAGTCAACGAGGATAGCATTTCATCCAATTGGTACGTGATTGTGATGGACGGCAACGGCGATTACCTCAGTGTCAACTGCGCAAAGGAAAAGACGGGGTATTGCTACGACACCTACCACGAGCTGTATGCTATGGAGGGTCGCACTGCCATCATCGCCACTTCCTTCGCCGACCTATTGACCCGGCTATTAGCAAACAGCGGCGAATCTTCGTATTGGCTGAAAGATGATTTCGTCACACTCGGCGACGCCTACGACCTGTAAATGCGTTGAACTGACGGAAGATATGGAGGCTGAGCCCGGAATCGAACCGGGGTAGACGGATTTGCAATCCGTAACATGACCACTCTGCCACCCAGCCGTAGGATTGTGGTTTACACCACTGTGCAGAAAAAATTGGAGCGGGAAACGAGATTCGAACTCGCGACCCCAACCTTGGCAAGGTTGTGCTCTACCACTGAGCTATTCCCGCTTAATGCAGACTTGAAGCAAAACACCCATATTGGGCATTTTTAAAATTTGGAGCGGGAAACGAGATTCGAACTCGCGACCCCAACCTTGGCAAGGTTGTGCTCTACCACTGAGCTATTCCCGCTGAACAGGTTGCGAATAATAAAGATCAGCACCGATACTGTCAACCATCCAGCCTGCTTTTTTTACATAGCTGTTACTAACGGGTTAAAAGCACCGACAAAGCAGCTTCATCCAGCACCGCCACCCCGAGACTTTCAGCCTTTTCCAGCTTAGAACCGGCATTCTCGCCTGCAATCAGTGCCGTGGTCTTTTTGGAAACGCTGCCCGCCACTTTCGCACCCAAACCTTCCAGATCAGCTTTGATCTCATCACGCGAACGGCTGAGCGTGCCCGTAATCACGTAAGTTTTCCCCGCCAGCGGCAAGGCTTCAATGGGCTTGACCACGTAGTTTTGCCAATGGATGCCGAGTTCGCGCAAATGCCCAATGGTGTCGCGGTTATGCGGCTCACTGAAGAAATGGGCAATGTTGGTGGCGACCACCGGGCCGACATCCGGCACTTGCAGCAACGCAGCCTCGTCAGCGGCTTGTAAGGCTTCAAACGAGCCGAAATGGCGTGCCAGCACCTTGGCGGTGGATTCGCCGACCTCGCGGATGCCTAGCGCGAAAATAAAGCGTTCCAGCGTCGTAGCTTTGCTCTTTTCCAAGGCGTTGATGAGATTCTCGGCGGACTTTTCGCCCATGCGTTCGAGCGCGGCGACTTGCGCGGCTTGCAGGCGGTAAAGGTCATCGACGTGGCGGATCAAGCCTTGCTCAAAACACAACTCGACCAATTTGTCGCCCAGCCCGTCGATATTCATGGCTTTGCGCGAGGCGAAGTGTTTGATCGCTTCCTTGACCTGCGCGGGGCAATACAAGCCCCCTGTGCAACGGGCGACCGCTTCACCTGCGGGGCGTTCCACTTCCGAGCCGCATACCGGGCAATGCGTGGGCATCACAATCACTTGCGCATCAGCGGGGCGGCGGTCAGGGATCACGCGGGCAACTTCGGGGATTACGTCCCCTGCCCTGCGCACGATCACGTAGTCGCCGATACGCACGTCCTTACGCTCGATTTCGTCCATGTTGTGCAGGGTGGCATTGCTGACCGTAACGCCACCGACGAACACGGGTTTAAGGCGGGCAACAGGTGTGAGTGCGCCAGTACGCCCGACTTGGAACTCAACGCCTTCGAGTTCGGTGATCTCTTCTTGCGCCGGAAATTTGTGCGCAATCGCCCAACGCGGGGCGCGGCTGACAAAACCCAGTTCCTGCTGAGTCGCAATAGCGTTGACTTTGTAAACCACGCCGTCGATGTCATAGGGCAAACTGCTACGTTTCGCGCCAATCTCACGGAAATACGCCAGACACCCTTGCGCCCCCGACACGACGCAGATGTCAGGGCAAACCCGCAGCCCCCACGCACGGAATTGTTGCAGGATCGCGTAATGCGTATCCGGCACTGCACCGCCTTCCACCAACCCTACCGCATAGCAAAACATATCCAGCGGACGTTGCGCAGTGAGGCGCGGATCAAGTTGGCGTAAGCTGCCCGCTGCGGCGTTACGCGGATTGACGAAAGTTTTCTCGCCCAACGCCCGCATCTTGGCGTTAAAGGCTTCAAACCCCGCCTTGGGCATGTAGATTTCGCCGCGCACTTCCAGCTTCGCAGGCCAACCTTCACCCATCAAATGCAGGGGGATGGATTTAATGGTGCGCACGTTTTGCGTCACGTCTTCGCCGGTTTCTCCGTCACCACGGGTAGCAGCACGGGTAAAAATGCCGTTTTCGTAGAGGATGCTGATCGCAAGGCCGTCGAGCTTGGGTTCTGCGACAAATTCGGTTTCCGCATCCGATTTCAAACGGTCGTGGATGCGTTTATCGAAGGCCAACAATTCCTCATCGCTGAACACGTTCCCCAAGGAAAGCATCGGGATCGCATGACGGATTTCGCCGAATTCGCTTAACGGCGCTGCCCCGACACGCTGGGTGGGAGAGTCAGCGGTAATCAGTTCCGGGTGCGCGGCTTCGAGGCTTTGTAGCTCGCGGAACAGACGGTCATATTCCACATCGGGGATTTGCGGATCGTCCAGCACGTAGTACAGGTGGTTGTGGTGGCGGAGTTGCTGGCGCAGGGTTTCGAGTTGCGCTTGTATGGCTGACATGCTTATTTTGTCCTTGTTGGTCAGTGGCTGGCTTTGGTGTAATAAGTGCTGCGGGCACTACCGCGCTTTTCGAGCAGGCGTTTTTCAGAGAGGTTTTTTAAAATCTCCCGCGCCCGCCGCTCTTTGACTGAGAGCAAATCCATCACTTGAGCAGCAGTAATCATGCCGTTCTGCTCAAGCTGCTTGAGGACTACGGATTCTTGTGAGCTAGTATCCGGTAGTATCCGGTAGTATCCGGCGGTATCCGGCGGTTCTGAAATGCCGGATACTCGTGGACGCTGGAACTCGACATCGACGGAATCGCTGATTTCACGGATACGCGGCTCTTGCAAACCGTGGTCAATGCAGGCTTTCTTAATACGTTGCAGGCCAGTCCCCCATTGCTCGATATAACCTAATTCTTTGAAAACACGGGCAATGACACGATTGCGGATTTCAGAACGGCCTTCGCGTAACCCTTCTGCCGTCAAAGTATTGGGAAAGCCACCGGGGGAAACGATATTTACGATGTCATCGTACACGCCGACTTTGATGTCACGCCCCTGATTGGTGTAATCGCGGTGAATGATGGCATTGGTCAGGGCTTCGCGCAAAGCAGCTTCAGGAAGTTCGTAGGTATCGGTACGTTGCAACCCTTTGATTTCACCACGTAAGTTGATGTGGTTTTTGATGAAGGCTTCCGCTTGCTCCAATTGGCTGAACAGGTCGCCTGTATACTCCTTGCGGTCAAGGAACAGGCTCATGTCCGTACCTTTGAAGCGGGCGCATTTAGTCGTGACGTGGGGAAACAGCCCAAGCAGGATCAGTAAACCTTGCGTGGGGAACAGATGCCCCTGTTCCTGACGGACAAGTTTCAGGTTTTTGAGCTTTTCCTCATCCAGTGGCTTACCTTTGGCGGCAAAGCGGGTTTGCAGCGGAGTCAAATCCAGCTCCTGTAGTCGGTATTCGGGGAAAATTTCCTCATCGAAACTCTGGTTGACGCGCTGGCGCTCCAATTCCACCAGTTGCAACAGTTCAGCCTTACGGTTACAAGCACCGATACGCAGGTATGTACCGTTATTCTTGCCCTCTGTCTTGAGGTAGTAAGGCATCAGGTTGCCGCGAAAAATTTCCACGACCAGCACCAACTTGCCACTGAGGTTAGTGGCATAGATTTCTGGCAATAAGGGCGGGTAGCAACGGTCGAGAATGATGCTCGTAATCTGATCTTGCAGGGCGAAAATATCCGTCTCGGCAATGCCAGTAATACGGCGTTGGTCATCCACACCGATCACCAGCTTACCACCGCTGGTATTGGCGAAAGCGACCGCTGTCTGAGCGATTTGCTCATGACGGGGCAGTTGGCGTTTCAACTCTAGCGTTTTACTTTCACCTTGGTGGATTTGGTCGAGAAGGGTCATTGCCATCCCCTCCCCTATTTCTCAAAAACAGCAATAGACTCGACGTGCGAGGTATGCGGGAACATATCCATCACCCCTGCCCCAACCAGCCGATAGCCATGTTCATGCACCAGTTCGTAAGTATCCCGCGCCAGCGTTGCCGGGTCGCAGGACACGTACACAATCCGCCCGGCGTTGAGCTTACCAAAATACGCAATTCTGCCGCTGTGAGGTTGAGGCCAAAGCCGCCCGCCTTGAGGCTGATTAGGAAGATGTCGCCTTCGCCACGCTGGAACGCATCCACCCGTTTTTTGCGCTGTTCCATCGGGGTCGAACCATCCAAGTATTGGTAAGCGATGCCCTGCCCGTCCAGCCATTCGCGCAACAGTGTTAAGTGCTTGACAAATTGGCTGAACACCAAAGCTTTGTGCTGGTTTTCACGCAATTCGATAACCAAATCGCCGAATGCCTGCAATTTGCTGGAAGGCAAGGCACTTCCCGGCATTGCCAGTTGTGGATGGCAAGCAGCAAGGCGCAGGCGGGTAATTTCTGCCAATACTTCCAGATGTTTGTTTTCACCCTCGTCCGTTTCTTGGGCAAGACGCTCCAAGGCTTGTTGGCGCAAGGCTTCGTACAGCGCCATTTCGGCGTCACTCAAGCTGACGGTCAGGGTAATTTCAGTACGCGGTGGCAACTCCTGCAACACCTGATTTTTGGTGCGGCGTAGCATGAAAGGCTGCACCAGTTTTTTCAAATGCTGGCGGGCTTTGTCATCATCACCGCGTTCAATTGGGGCTTGGAAACGTTCACTGAACTTTTGCTGCGAGAATAGCAACCCCGGATTGAGGAAACGGAACAAACTCCACAGTTCGCCCAAATGGTTCTCAATCGGCGTGCCTGTTGTCACCAGCCGGAAATCGCCCTGCAACTGGTAAACCGCTTGGGTACGCTTGGTATTGGTGTTTTTGATCGCCTGCGCCTCATCCAGCACGATGGTTGTCCAACGGATGTTCTGGAAAGCTTCCACATCCTGCTGCAACAAACCGTAGCTGGCAATCAGCAAGTCATGGGGTTGCAAACCGTCCAACAAGGCTTGGCGGTCTTTGCCACGGTAGAAAATGGGGCGTAGGGACGGGGCAAAACGTTGGCACTCACTGAACCAGTTATTACATACCGATACTGGGGCAACCACCAAAGCTGCACCCTTGTCGGCACGCGCCAGCAATACACCCAGCGTCTGCACAGTTTTGCCCAAACCCATATCATCTGCCAGACAACCACCTACGCCCCATTCGGCAAGGCGCATCATCCAGCGGAAGCCTTCTTCCTGATAGTCACGCAATTCGGCTTGCAACGTAGCCGGAACCACAGGCTGGCTTTGGCGGACTTTTTTCAATTTGGTAACTTGTGCTTTCCATTGCTTATCGGCTTCGACTTCGCCCGCTTCGTCAATGAAATCTTCCAACGCCATGCCTGCGAGTGCGCCAACTTTCAGGCCGTGTTTGGTTTCTTCCGCATACGCCCGCAGGGTTTCAAGCTTTTTCTGGAACTGGCGGGTCAAGGTGAGGAATTGCCCGTTTGCCAGTGGTACGAAGCGCCCAGTCGCAGCACGGCTGAGGTCAAGCAACTGACGCAGGGTCAGCACGAGGTGTTCATCTACATGCAACTTGCCGTCCAGTTCAAACCAGTCGCCGGATTGCTTGACCTTGAGTGAGAGGTTGCTTGCGCCGACTTGTTGGGTGATGCGTAGCTTTTCACCTTCAGGCCATGCCAGCACCACCCGTTCGCTGAGGGTGTGCAATTGCCCTAAGGCTTCGAGGCATTGCTCGGGTTCTTCCAGCAACAGGTCGTCGCCGGGGTCTTCCCAACTTGCCAACGCGGGGCAATCCTGCACCAGCGTTTCGGCCTGTTTGCGTTCCTGCTTGAGGTTACGGGTAGCTTTGAGCAGCTTGCGGTCGATTTCTGCCAGTACATTGCCGCGCCCACTGCCTGGCGGGAAGATCGGGCCACCAACACCCAACGGTTGTACCCGCATCAACAGGCGCAAACCTTCGCCCCACGGTAGCAAATGGATGTGCAGGCGCGGATCAGGGTCGACAGTTTCAGCATTATCCATGCCCGCAATGTCGGACTGGATGGTAATCATGGGTGCAAGCGCTTCGAGCGTTTGGCGCACACTGGTTTCGGCTTCGGCAGGGACAAGCAGGCCGTCTTTGCCCAAAATGCTGTGCAGTTGCAGCACCCCTTGGGTTAATTTATACAACTTCAACTGGAGGGTGGTTTCTTCCACCACCAGATAACTGTCCGGCTTATATTGCCGGTCGGGTGATAATTCAGGGAATAATTTGATGCGCAGCTTGCCCTTTTCCTTGAGGATCAGCAGCTCTTCACGGCCTTGCTGGATGTCGAGCGGAGTATTCGGCGCAGTTTCCCAGAACACACGTGGATGCCCAATCAAGAAAGGCCACGCATTATCAACGTCCAGATCGTAGCCACTGTGGTAATAGTCGTAAGTCTGGCGGATGGCTTGGCAAATCCGTAAGTCTTCCGGGGCGAGGAAAGGGAAGGCTTCTGGCTCGGTTGCCAAGCGTTTCAAGGCTACGTTACGCCCACCCGACCAACCGGCTTTGGTGCTTTTCTGGAGTTTTGGGCTGATGTTATAAACCGAACTGGTTATGCCGTAGGGAATTTTATTCAACGTCCAGATAATGCGCTCTGCTCCTGCTTTGGGCGCTTGACTGGCTGCTGGTGTAGCCGCTTTCCCCAAACGTTGCAAGGCCAGCAAGGTACGTTCCCATGCTGGCTGCGGCTGGTACAGGGCAATCAGCGGTTGAGTACCTGCCTTGGCGTGTGCGGCAGCGGACAAACCGACATACAGAGGCTTGCGTTTATCCTTATCCGGCAACAGTTGCGCCAAAACGGCAGCGTATTCACTAGCCAGCCAGACATATCCTGCCTCATCCGTTTTACGGTAGTGCGTCGCCGCTTGATCCCACCACGACGCAGTAGTTTCAAGTCCTAACCAGTAGCGCACGATCATACCGAATAGCAGCGTCAGCGAAGAATCCAGATAGAAATCAACATCATCCGGCATCGAAGGGATTTTCCCCGTCAACTGGCTGTCGGCGTAATAAGCCAGAATGGTGTATACGGGGTCTTGGCGGGATAGTTCTTTGATAGCGGTAATCGCATCTTTGAAGGCTTTGTCCTTGCCATCCAGTAACAAGGCCAACACATACAAAATTTCAGGCTTGCTACCGAACAGGGCTTTGCGGCTATTCTGACGCTTGCGCATCAGTTTCAGACCAGTCTGGTAAGTGAGGATCGCTTCGTCACGTTTACCCTGTGAAATGGCTTGCGCGGCAGCAAACACATACCATTGTTCTTGACGCACCGCTCCATCTGCCAATGATGGCTGGGCGGCTAAAGCATCTGCCCATTGCCCGCGCAAGAACAGTTGCCCGTAATAAGTATTTCCAAAAACCACCCACAACGAAGCAGTATCCATCGTTGTGCTTTGCAGCCGTTGCAAACAATGCCCCCACAAAGCATTGGCATCACCCATCTCTTTTTCCGCCAAAGCAAGGTAAGGCGGCGCAATCAACTGCAAGAAGGTGCTGTCCGGGAAAAACGGTAGCCAAGCTGTATCCAGAGGATTACCCCACAGCTTGAACCACGGGTGTGGCTGGAATTTGGGGCTGTTCTGGTATTGCTGGCCTGAGCGTTGCAGCAATTGGGGCAAATCTTTGTCTTTCCCTAAAAGCACCGCGAGCCGCAGGTCGCGTAACGCTGCTTCCGCCTGTGACCAGATTTGCTGACCATACCACCAGTGTTTGGGCTGTTCAGGCGTGAAGTGAATATCCACGATTTTTGCTAATGCAGCAAAACGCCCCTCACGGATACTCCGGCGGGTCAGTTCATCCCCGACACCTTCAGCACAAGCGTAATAGCCTTGCTTACTGACGGTCAATAATTTGGCTTTGACCAACTCATCCAGCAACGGGCGTAACACTTTGACATCCATCGCCACTGGGGAGAGTTTGGACAAGGGTGTGGCTGCGACTGGCGCGTAGAGAATAGACATAAACTCCAGCAAATGCTGGGTACTCTCCGGTAGCTGGAGAAATTTTTTTTCGTCAAACATGGATTGGTATCTATCGCGTATCAGGCAGGAAAAACCCCGGTGGAAATATAACGGTCGCCCCGGTCGCAAATAATCGCCACGATAGTCGCATTCTCGACTTCTTTGGATAGCCGCAATGCTGCCGCCACCGCACCACCCGACGACACGCCACAAAAAATGCCCTCTTCCGAAGCAAGGCGGCGCATGGTGTCTTCCGCTTCCGGCTGGCTCATGTCGATTTCGCGGTCAACTTCATTGCGGTGGAAGATTTCCGGCAAATACTCCGGTGTCCAGCGGCGGATGCCGGGGATTTGGTCAGTTTGGGTCGCGGGTTGCACCCCAATGATTTGCACATCCGGGTTCTTGGACTTGAGAAAACGCCCCGTCCCCATGATCGTGCCTGTGGTTCCCATGCTGCTGACAAAGTGGGTAACTTGCCCGTGGGTATCGCGCCAGATTTCTGGGCCAGTGGAATGGAAATGTGCCAGCGGATTATCTTCGTTGGCAAATTGGTTCAGCACCTTGCCTTTGCCATCGCGTTCCATTTGCAGGGCAAGGTCACGCGCCCCTTCCATGCTGGCTGCTTTGCTGACAATGATCAGTTCCGCACCGTAGGCTTTCATGGAAGCGCGACGTTCCGCACTCATGGTTTCGGGCATGATCAGCACCATTTTATAGCCCTTGATCGCAGCAGCCATTGCCAGCGCGATGCCAGTATTGCCGCTGGTGGCTTCAATCAGGGTGTCGCCGGGTTTAATGTCGCCACGCGCTTCGGCTCGTTGGATCATGGAAAGTGCGGGGCGGTCTTTCACCGAACCGGCAGGGTTATTGCCTTCCAGTTTGACCAAAATGGTGTTGGTGGTTTCACCCGGCAGGCGTTGCAGGCGTACCAGCGGGGTGTTGCCGATGAAAGCTTCAATGGTGGGGTAATGCATATCCGTCGCTCTTGATTTTGTGTCGAGGCAAAGAGCTTACCAGCCATCCCACGGATTCGCTACCTACTGGCGGATTTGGCTTGACCTTAGGCCGTAATGCGGTAACGTCATACCACTCATCATAAAAATAACCGGAAGTCGCGTGAAGTCTATATCCGTAGGAAACATTCCCGTATCAGCCGCCATGCACGCCCAAAGCGACTACGACCTGAGCCGCCGCTCGGTCAATGGTGTGTTCCCTTACATCATTAGTTGGGTTGTTGTGGTGTTGGGAACGAATATCGTTCAGATTAACCCTACCCTCGTCTACAGTGTTGGCCTGTTGATGCTGATGCTCGGCGCTATGCGCTTATTGTTGATGAAACAGTTTCCTATCCTCTACCAGACACGACCAGACACTGCGCGACTCCTGCTCGGCATCAACCTGATAATTTCCGCCAGCGTATGGGCGCTATTTACCGCTTGGGGACTCGCGAATATTGGGCTAGCAGAACAAGGGACTATCATGCTGCTACCGCTGCTAATGCTCTGCGTCGGCACTACCACCAGCCTTGCCCCCCACAACCCCTTGTTTATCGCCTATGTCAATATCATGATCATGCCTCAGATCGTTGTGCTGTTGAACATGGGTACTGCCAGTGCTTACACCGTCGCCCTATCGTTACTCCTGTTCAGCATTGTCACCCAGACCTTTGGCAAGAGCCTCCACCGTGACTACTACCAACTCCTGTACAAAAATGACTTGCTGGAACAACAGACTGCCAAACTGGCAGCAGCTAAGGAGGCGGCAGAAATCGCCAACCAAGCCAAAAGCCAATTTCTGGCGAACATGAGTCATGAATTGCGCACCCCCATGAACGGAATCCTAGGTGCAAGTGAGTTGCTTGTACCGTTGGTCAACACTGCCGCGCAAAAACAGTATGTCTCCCTGATCCATAGCAGTGGCAAAACGCTGCTGTCGCTGTTGAATGACCTGCTCGACTTTTCCAAAATTGAAGCAGGCAAGATGGAATTGGAACAGGCGACCTATCCTATCCGCGACATGGTTGCCCATTTACAGCATTTGCTGACGATCCGCGCCAAGGAAAAAGGGCTGAGCTTTACCACCACCATCAGCGATGCCGTAGCCCCTTACCTGATCGGCGATGAAATCCGCACCCAACAGATATTGCTCAACTTACTCGGCAATGCCATCAAATTTACCCAAGCAGGCGAGGTTACACTCAGCGTCAAACTGGCTGAAAACGCACAACGGCTACGCTTCGAGATCAGGGACACTGGCATTGGCATTCCCCCAGAAAAACAGCAACTGCTGTTCAAAAGTTTCCAGCAAATGGAGTCATCAACAGCACGCAAATACGGCGGCACAGGTCTTGGCCTAGCGATTTCAAAACAGTTGGTCGACCTCATGCAGGGGGAAATTGGCGTACAAAGTGAAGCGGGGCAAGGTTCCTGTTTCTGGTTTGAAGTTCCCTACCAAGTAGCAGATAAAACACCCACCAAGGAAAACGGCACAACACTAACGGCATCCGACATCCCATTCAAAACCTCATGCCGGATTCTGTTGGCGGAAGACAACCTCATCAACCAAATCATTGCCCAAGCCATGCTGGAATCACTGGGGTTGAGCCATGTCGATACGGTGGAAAATGGTAAACAGGCCATCCAACGGCTGGTGGATGGGGATTACGATCTGGTGTTAATGGATGTGCAAATGCCTGAATGCGATGGCTTGGAAGCCTGCCAACATATCCGGGGAACAAATATCCACGCGAGCATGGATGCCGTGCGCAACCCCGCGATTCCGGTAGTTGCCTTAACCGCCAACACCATGACCACTGACATTGAAGCCTGTCTGAGTGCCGGGATGAATAGCCATCTGGGTAAACCGCTGGATACACAGACTTTGGCGAACGAATTGAAAAAGTGGTTACAGGGGGGCTGCCGCTGCCCCACCCTCCAACACGACGAATGCGAGCGCGTGGGTGCGCTCGTCTGCGACTGACAATTGCACGGAAGTCACGCCCAACGCCGTGGCTGTTGCCAACGTCACCCCATGCAATTGCAGGATGGGTTTGCCGCGTGCGTCGTGGGTCGTTTCGATTTCCTGTAAACGGGCTTCCGCACCGATGCCAGTACCCAAGGCTTTGGCAACCGCTTCTTTGGTGGCGAAACGTTTTGCCAACCACGCGGGTTTGTTGCTGGCACTAGCAAAGCGTTCGCGTTCCGCTGGGTGCAAAATGCGCTCGGCAAAGCGTTCGGAGTGACGTTCCAACATCTGTTCGATGCGGGAAATTTCCACGATGTCCGTGCCGATGCCGATGATGCTCATGCAGCACTAGCACGCGCCAACTGCATCAATTCCAGCATTTCCATCGTCGCTTGGCGGATGCCGACGAATACCGCACGCGCTACCATCGAATGCCCGATGTTTAGTTCGCGGATATTGGCAATCGCCGCAACCGCTTGGGTATTCTGATAATCCAAACCATGCCCCGCGTTTACCTGAATACCGAGGCTGTGCGCAAAGTCGGTAGCTTCCCGGATACGCTTGAGTTCGTGCACCTTCGCGTCACCCGTAGCATTGGCGTAAGTACCAGTATGCAATTCGATCACCGGCGCACCAATGTCCGGCACACGACGGATTTGCTCAATATCTGGCTCGATGAACAGCGACACGCGGATATTGGCGGCGTTCAAACGCTGGGTAACACTACGCACGCGCTCAAACTGCCCGATGATGTTCAAGCCGCCTTCGGTGGTGAGTTCTTCGCGCTTTTCAGGCACGACGCAGCAATCATTCGGCAGCACATCGCAGGCAATGCCAACCATTTCATCAGTCGCTGCCAGCTCCAGATTCAGACGGCGGGTACAAGCTTTGCGGATGGCGTAAACGTCCGCGTCTTGGATATGGCGGCGGTCTTCGCGCAAGTGGATGGTAATGGCATGTGCGCCTGCATCTTCCACCAACCGTACCGCTTCCAGCAGGTCGGGGTATGCCGTACCACGCGCTTGGCGCAAGGTAGCGATATGGTCGATGTTGACACCGAGTTCGATCTTATTCATTGAGCAACTTTCTCGCATTCAAAGGTTTGCCTTTCAACAGCATCTGGATCAGGTGGTCAAGCACATGGCGCAATTCCAACCGCTGTTCGGCATTCATTAATTCCGGTTCGCGCAGGGCAATCAGCAAATTGCCGCTCATCGGCACGCCCTTGCCATCGGCTACGTCTGGGTACAAACCGTGTTCTGGACGAAAACGATAGCGCACAGACGCGCGAATGTCTTCCCCTGATGCATCATCGTGCCACAAGTTCAGCACATAGCCCGCCATTGCCAGCACCTCCAGCTCAAACAGGGGCAATACGAAGGTATCGGCGGGGTCTTGCAGACGCGATAGGGTTTGCTGGTAGTGGGCGAACAATTCCGGTTGCGGCTGGTGTTGCCACAGGGCGCGTAATAGCAACTCGTTGGCATACACCGCGCGGATCAAAGCGCCTTGTTTCAGCGCATAGCGGCAAGTTTCGTCAGCATGGAACAGGGTGAAAACTTCACCCCGCCCCGTCCAACTTACCTCCAACAAGCGGAAAGGTTCGAGCATCCCTTTGGTGCGCGTGCCTTTGCCCTTGCTGAATTTAGCGACGCAGGTCATTTTGCCTGCATCGCGGGTAAACATATCCAGCAAAAAGCTGGTGTCGCGGTAGGGGTTACGGCGGAGGATGAAGGCTGGGGATAAATCCGGGGTCAACTCACCCTACCCACACCCGCGCATTACGGAACATCCGCAACCACGCACCATCTTCGCCCCAGCCTTCCGGCAGCCACGAGTGTTGCACAGCACGGAACAAGCGTTCAGGGTGCGGCATCATGATGGTGAAACGTCCATCGGCGGTGGTTAAGCCGGTAATACCCAACGGTGAACCGTTCGGGTTTTCCGGGTAATGCGTGGTGGCCTTGCCGTAGTTATCGACGTAACGCAAACCGACCAGCCCTTCTGCCAGCACGCTTTCCGGCGCAACATCAGCATCAAATACCGCCCGACCTTCGCCATGTGCCACCGCAATCGGCAGGATGGAACCCGCCATGCCGCGCAGGAACAGTGACGGCGATTCCAACACTTCGACAGCGGAGTAACGCGCTTCAAACTGTTCGGAACGGTTACGGTAGAAACGCGGCCAATGCCCAGCACCGGGGATCATGTCGCGCAACTGCGAGAACATCTGGCAGCCATTGCACACGCCCAAGCCGAAGGAATCTTGCCGCGCAAAGAAGGCAGCGAATTCATCACTGGCTCGCGGGTTCATCAGGATAGTTTTCGCCCAGCCGCCGCCTGCGCCCAATACGTCACCGTAGGAGAAGCCACCGCACGCCACCAAGCCTTTGAAATCTTTCAGGCTAACGCGCCCGCTGATAATATCGGTCATGTGGACATCGACGGCTTTGAATCCAGCACGGTCAAACGCCGCCGCCATTTCCACCTGACCATTCACGCCCTGTTCGCGCAGGATCGCCATAGCAGGGCGCACACCCGTGCGGATATACGGCGCTGCCACATCGTCATCCGGGTCGAAGCGACTGGAGCACGGCAAACCGGGGTCTTGCACATCAGACACGCGCTCGAATTCTTGCGCGGCGCAATCGGCATTGTCGCGCAAGGCTTGCATCTGATAGCTGGTTTCTGCCCAGATTTTTTGCAGAGTAGCACGTGGGGCGCGGTAAACTTCATCGTGGGCAAAGGTCAGCACCAGTTCGTCGGTATCGTTGAGTTCGCCGATGACGTGGGTGCAATGACTCAGCCCAGCTTCGCGGAACACTTCCAGCACGGTGTCGGTATCACAATGGCGCACTTGCAGCACCGCACCGAGTTCTTCGTTGAACAGCGCAGGCAACATTTGCCCACTGATTTGCCCGATGCAAGCGGTCACGCCCACATGCCCTGCGAAGCTCATTTCCGCCAACGTTGCCAGCAAGCCGCCGTCGGCACGGTCGTGGTAAGCAAGGATCAGGTTTTCGCCGCGCAAATCTTGAATGGTGTCGAAAAACGCTTTCAGCGCGGCGGGGTTGTCCACGTCCGGCGCGTGATGCCCGACTTGCCCGTAGACTTGTGCCAGCGCGGATGCTGCCAAGCGGTTGCGGCCTTTACCGAGGTCAACCAGAATCAGGTCGGTATCACCTTCGTCGGTGCGTAATTGCGGGGTCAGGGTCTTGCGGACATCCTGTACCGGAGAAAAGGCGGTGACGATCAAGGACAGCGGCGCAACCATTTCGCGGTTTTCGCCATCTTGCTGCCACACGGTTTTCATCGACAGGGAATCTTTGCCGACCGGAATCGCCAAGCCCAAACGCGGGCACAGTTCTTCGCCGACCGCTTTCACGGTATCGAACAGCGCCGCGTCTTCACCGGGGTAGCCAGCCGCCGCCATCCAGTTGGCAGACAGGCGGATGTCACGCAGGTTGGCGATGTCAGCCGCCGCGATATTGGTCAGTGCTTCGCCAATCGCCATGCGCCCGGAAGCCGCCGGATTCACCAGCGCAATCGGGGTGCGTTCGCCCATTGCCATCGCTTCGCCGAAGTTAGTAGTGTAATCAGTAGCCGTCACCGCCACGTCCGCCACAGGCACTTGCCACGGCCCGACCATCTGGTCGCGTGTGACCATGCCCGTTACCGTGCGGTCGCCGATAGTGATGAGGAAGGATTTGGAAGCCACCGTTGGCAGGCGCAAGACACGCTCAATCGCATCACCCAGCTCAATCTGGCTGAGGTCGATTTCCGGCTTGTGGAAAGTCTGGTGATGTACATCGCGCAGCATTTTCGGCGGTTTGCCCAGCAGCACGTTCATCGGCAGGTTGACCGGATTGTTTTCAAACAACGAGTCGCCCAGCAATAATTGCTGTTCAGCGGTTGCCGCACCGACTACCGCATAAACAGCGCGTTCGCGGTCACACAGGGCGCGGAAAGCATCAAGGCGTTCTTCGGCAATGGCAAGCACGTAACGTTCCTGCGCTTCATTGCTCCAGATTTCCATCGGAGCCATGCCCGGTTCGTCGTTCGGCACGGTGCGCAGTTCAAAGCGCCCACCACGCCCGGCATCGTTGATAATTTCGGGGATAGCGTTGGAAATGCCGCCAGCGCCTACGTCGTGGATCGAGAGAATCGGGTTTTCAGCGCCCAAAGCCACGCAGCGGTCAATGACTTCTTGGCAACGGCGTTGCATTTCAGGATTGCCACGTTGCACGGAAGCGAAATCAAGGTTTTCCGCGCTCGTGCCGCTCGCCATTGACGAAGCCGCACCGCCACCTAAACCGATCAACATCGCAGGGCCGCCAAGAACAATGATGGGTGTACCTTCTGGCAGCGGGTTCTTTTCGATATTGTTTTCGCGGATGTTGCCCATGCCGCCTGCAATCATGATCGGCTTGTGGTAGCCGCGCAATTCCACACCCTTCGCGCCGGGCGCTTGCATTTCAAAGGTACGGAAATAGCCGGTGATATTGGGGCGACCGAATTCATTGTTGAACGCCGCAGCACCAATCGGCCCTTCGAGCATGATATTGAGTGCGGAAACGATTCGCCCCGGCTTGCCGAAATCGCGCTCCCACGGCTGTTCGTAGCCCGGAATGCGCAGGTTGGAAACCGAGAAACCGCTCAAACCCGCCTTGGGTTTGGAGCCGTTGCCTGTCGCGCCTTCGTCGCGGATTTCGCCACCTGAACCTGTCGCGGCCCCTGCAAACGGGGAAATCGCGGTAGGGTGGTTGTGGGTTTCCACCTTCATTAATATATGGACGGGTTCGTTGGTGTAGTGGTATTCGCCGGTTTTTACGTCGGTCAAAAAGCGCGTTGCCAAGGGGCCCTCGATGACGGAGGCGTTATCTTTGTAAGCAGAAAGAATGCCTTCGGGCGCATGAGCATAAGTATTGCGGATCATGCCGAACAGCGACTTGGTTTGTTCCTTGCCGTCGATGATCCAGTCAGCGTTGAAAATCTTGTGGCGGCAATGTTCCGAGTTGGCCTGCGCGAACATCATCAATTCCACGTCGGTGGGGTTGCGCCCCAGTTCCGCGTAGTTTTCTGCCAGATAGTCGATTTCGTCGGGAGAAAGTGCCAAGCCCCAATCGGTGTTGGCTTTCGCCAGCGCGGCTTTCGGGTCGATGGAAATGTCCACGTAGCGCAACGGCGCGGGTTCGGCTTCACTGAACAGCACCACGGCATCTTGCATATCCGCCAATACCATTTCGGTCATGCGGTCATGCAGCAAATCAGCGATAGCGGCGCGGTCGGAACCGGACAACTCGGCAGTGGTTTGTACATCGTAGGCAACGCCACGTTCGATACGTTCCACCATCGACAGGCCGCAGTTGTGGGCAATGTCGGTGGCCTTGCTCGACCACGGCGAAATCGTGCCAGCACGCGGGGTAACGAGGAATATCGTCCCCTTGAAATCATGGCTGCCCTGCACTTCTTCGTAGGTCAGCAATGCCTGCAACTGGGCGTGTTCATCGGCGTTCAGCTCGCGGGTCACGCGCACGAAGTGGACGTATTCAGCCTGCAAACCAGATACCGCAGGCGTAGCGGCTTGCAGCGCATTCAGCAGCTTGTTGCGGCGAAAATCGGAAAGGGCAACACTACCGGAAAGGATCAGCATAGGTTTCAACCAACAAAGGCAGTTCATCAAGGGGGGTATGATAGCGGAAAGTGCGGGCGGGGTGTAGCGCATGAGGATTGTACTTGAAATTCCTGCCTCCAAGCCTTACGTTTAGCAGCAACTCTAACGTAAAAATCTACAGGATGCCCTTTATGCATGAAATATTAGAAGATGTTTGCCATGCACTTGATGCACTTACATCTGCCGTTGCCGGTCAAGGTAAAGGTAAACAGCTATTAATTGATACACATGGATGGCATCACCCCGCGCTAACTCGTCAAGACATATCCCTTTTATCTTATAATTTGGCAGAAAAAATCAGACATATTTCCCCACAAGCCATTGATGATAATCTTATTATCCAGATAGAAAGCATTCCTGAAAAGTTAAATAAGTTACAAACAAGCAATATTCCCCACTTATTCAACGGCAACGCTCATCAAGCTCTACCAGCTTACATTGCAACTTTGAACTGGGTTGAAAAAACATTAGAGCCACTGCTTACATGGCAAATAATCAATGATAGCAAGGCTATGCCTGCTCATATTGCCAGGCGAATTCGTTCACTTCAAGACCAGCTCGAACAAATTTCTCCAGACATGGAAAACCTTCAATCACAAGTCCACTTAATAAATAATGCGACAGAAGCAGCGGAATCATTACCCACTGATTTAAAGGCATTACAGGCGGCTCGGGATAAAGTAGATCAACTTGCAACATCATCAACAGAACTTTATTCAAAAATTAATACAGAGCACCAAGAAGCCAAAACTTCCACCGATCATATTACCCAATGCCGAATAGAAACTGACAAATTGGTCAAGCAATGTGAAGAGGCTTACCACATCACTACAACCAAAGGGCTTGCTGCTGCATTTGACCAGCGAGCATCAAGTCTGGCTTGGTCACTCAGAGGCTGGGTTATCGGTCTATTATTTGCCTTAGCCGTCGGTGCATATATCGGCTCTCATCGCTTAGAACTGCTATCCGCAGCTATCAACACCGCGACCCCACAATGGGGAGTAATTTGGATGCAGGCGGTGCTTTCCATGCTAAGTATTGGTGCTCCATTATGGTTCGCATGGATGGCAACCAAACAGATAGGACAACGTTTTAGGTTGGCAGAAGACTACGCATTTAAAGCCTCAGTCGCCAAAGCCTATGAAGGCTACCGAAAAGAAGCTGCCAGAATAGATGAGGCGTTCGAGGCACGCCTGTTTAGCTCAGCACTAACACGACTGGAGGAAGCACCATTGCGGCTTATGGAGCAAACCACTCATGGAAGTCCTTGGCACGAGCTTATTACATCCGAAGTTTTCAGGAAGGCAATGGATCAAATCCCTGAGCTTAAAGATCAATTTATTGAAATCACCAAGACAGGCATATCCAGCATAAAATCACCATCTGCATTATTAAAATCACAAAAAACTGACAAAGATAAACAAGGGGAAGTTTGATGCCGACCTGCTGGATAATCGCTGGCCCCAATGGGGCGGGTAAAACCACTTTCGCGATGGAATACCTGCCACAAGCAGCTTGCCAACATTTCATCAATGCCGACCTGATTGCAGCCGGACTATCGCCGCTCGCACCTGAACGCGAACTGGTCACAGCAAGCCGTATTTTCCTGCAAGAAATTGATACACACATCCGCAAGCGGGAAGATTTTGCTTTTGAAACCACACTGGCAGGCAGAAGTTACCTGAAACTGATCGGGCAATTGCAGCAAGCAGGCTGGCAAGTAGAACTGATCTACCTTGCCCTGCCCAGTATGGAAATGTCCAAACTGCGTGTCGCCGAGCGGGTAGCACACGGCGGGCATAACATTCCCACCAAAGATATTGAGCGACGTTTTGCACGTAGCCTGCGTAACTTATTGGATGATTTCAGCCACAAGGCCAACCGTACCCGCTGTTTCATGAACAGCGACGCCCCCGAACTTGTATTTGAACAACAAGGCGATCAGCGCGTCATACTACATGACAGTCACTACCAACAACTTTTGCAGGAGGCAGGACGATGAATATCCCATCTCAAGACACCCAAAAAATGCTAGATACCATGCGCAAAGCGGTAGAGAAAGCACTGGAGAGGAAAAAGCGCCTCGGTCAGTACGCTGTCATCTGGCAGAATGGCAAACCCATGCTGATCGGGGAGGATGCACCAAAACAAGCAGTGGCACTCCCCTGATGACCATCCACCAACAAATGCTAACCATCGCCACCACTGGGCGCGGCACATACAACATCACCGCGCAACTGGACGCCCTGATCCGCGAAAGCGGCATCAAAACCGGCCTGTGCCACGTTTTCATCCACCACACCAGTGCGTCGTTGGTCATCACGGAAAATGCCGACCCGGATGTGCGCCGCGATCTGGAAACTGTCCTCAAACGCCTTGCGCCCGATGGCGACCCGGCGTACCAGCATCAAGATGAAGGCGTGGACGATATGTCCGCCCATGCGCGGTGTATGTTGACCCACACCGAATTGACCATCCCCATCACCCGTGGGCAATCCGCTTTAGGGACATGGCAGGGCTTGTACCTTTACGAGCACCGCACAGGACGCTTCCACCGCAAACTGACCATCACGCTTTACGGCGAATAAGCATTACGCCTCAACGGTTCCAAAAATCCGTATACGAAACATAAGTATCCGTCCCGCACCCCGCCCACCAGCACGGATTACTGCGCATGAAATTGAGGATCGCCTGATATTTCGGTGCTTCCTCTGGCGGTTGGGTAATGTATTCCTTGGTTCCCCACGTGCCGTATTTTTGGTAAGTGCGCGGCGAAGAATAATGCATAAACAACTTGCCCCCGGCCTCTTTCCAGCCATTCAGGAAGCGCGTGTAAAACTCGCCCATACGCGGGTCACGGTTGGCGGCATACAGCAGCGGATTGGGGTTTTCGGTATCGTTGCGGGTTTTGAAATCGACCAGCCCCTGCCCGCCCTCGTAGGCAATCAGGTCAAGGTGGTATTTGTCAGCCAGCGCCTTTTGTTCCTTGATATACCCCAACACCTTATTAAGGGAGTAACGGTATTGGTCGTCGGTCAGCAACTTGAACACCTCTTCGAGGTTTTTCACGCTACGGATTTCTTCATGCCCGCCGAAAAAGTACGGGCCAATAGCAAACGCATCGGCATTTTTATAGGCGTCTTGGTGGCCCAGCACAGTTTCGGTCAATTGCGGATTCACTGTCCAGCCAGAAAGGATGCGTACCAACCGCTGTTTACCGCCAAAAGCTTCCTCCCACAACTTGAAGATTTCCACCGAACGTTGGGAGTAATAGCGGAAACCCGCACGGTTGGCGTTGGTGTCCAGCCCTAACTTCATCCCCATCTCGCGCACGTAATTGCCTTGCGCGAACAAGGTATTCCAAGTTTCATTGCTGTATTCGATGTGCGGTTTGAGGTCGGGGTTCAGGTGTTGGCGGACGTAGCGGGCATACTGGATGACAAAATCATCGTCGGCTTCATGCGGCAGGGAAAACCACGGGTGCGCATTGAGGCGGTTTGCCAATTCCACCATGATTTCCAGCGGCACGCCGCGCTGCCCCTCTTTGCCGCCCCACGTTGCCTGTGTCAATTGGGAGCGCTCAGACCATGATTTGATCGGGCTTTGGGTGATGCCCGCCATGTTCATGAAGCGGATTACCTTAAAATCTTTCATGAAATTCAGGTAATCGGGGTTGAATAGGATTTTCGTGTAATGCTCAGCAAAAGCGCGGTAATGCCCCGCCGCACACCCGGTTTCATCCGCAATGCGCGTGAACGGATCGTCGTCGCAAATCCCTCCCGGCGGCAGGATGCGGATGTTACGCACATAATCCTGCGGGTTGGTGCGGCTGATCGACAGCGTGGCATTCAATAACTTGTCAGAACCAGCAGTAATACGGATAGTGTCATGCCCCGCCGCGTGTTTGAGCAAGACCGCATCATTGCCGTAGCGGAGTTCGCCATCGCCTTCATATAAAACGGTATACTCCCCGTCAGGCACGGTTTGCGCGGGCAACCCAGCCAGAAAGCGCGTCCCCGCTTGCCCACCCTGCAAATCACGCACCCAACCATCGGCGTCATACTGCACATTGCCATTGGTCAGCCACGGACGCGCATCTTCAAACGGCAGCGCGGCGCGGAACAGGTCAACAAAGGGCACACTGGAATCGCCTTCGCTCACCTCATTGGTGTTCGTCCCCAACGCGGACTCCAGATTGAAATAAGCCAGCGCTGGCTGCACCGCAAACCACAGCAAACCTGCCGCGCCCGCCCACCGTAAGGAACCTTTCCGCATAGCCCTAGTTTTCCCCATTATTCGCGTGATTTTATTTTCTGGGGGAATTTTAAAACGCGCTTCCCTGCTGACGGATTAATGCGCACGCGCAATCTGTTTGCCAGTGCAGGACGCAGCCATTACAATTGCGCCCTTACTGGACCTAACACTTACTATTGGAGTACGCAACTGTGGCTATCGAACAAACCATTTCCATCATCAAACCTGACGCCGTAGCGAAAAATGTCATCGGCCAAATCTACAGCCGTTTTGAAAACGCTGGCCTGAAAATCGTTGCTGCCAAAATGCTGCACCTGAGCCAAGCCAAAGCAGAAGGCTTCTATGCTGTCCACAAAGAACGCCCTTTCTTTGCTGATCTGGTGGCATTCATGACTTCTGGCCCGGTCATGGTACAAGTGCTGGAAGGAGAAAACGCTGTTGCTAAAAACCGCGAACTGATGGGTGCTACTAACCCTAAGAACGCTGACGCTGGCACTATCCGCGCTGATTTCGCTGATTCCATCGACGAAAACGCCGTCCACGGTTCCGACAGCTTGGAAAATGCCGCTATCGAAATCGCTTACTTCTTCGGTGAAGAAGGTCTGTGCCCACGCACACGTTAATTTAAGGTAAGGTCATCTGTGTCCGACACTGTTAGTAAAGTCAACTTACTGGATTTTAGCCATGCAACGCTAAAAGACTATTTCGCCTCCATCGGCGAGAAGCCTTTCCGCGCCACGCAAGTGATCAAATGGCTGCACCAGATGAACGTCGATAGTGTCGACCAGATGACTAACCTCAGCAAAACCTTGCGGGCATTGCTGCTGGAAAAGGCCGAAATCCGCGCCCCGGAAATCGTCATTGACCAGCAATCTGCCGATGGCACACACAAATGGCTGCTGCGGCTGGAAGATGGCAATGCGATTGAAACCGTGTTCATCCCGGAAGACGACCGGGGAACGCTGTGCATTTCTTCGCAAGTCGGCTGTGCGCTGGACTGTACGTTTTGTTCCACCGCCCGCCAAGGCTTTAACCGCAACCTCACCACCGCCGAAATCATCGGTCAGCTTTGGGTCGCCAAACGTACCCTGCAAGCCGACCCGAAAGGCCCACGAGTCGTCAGTAACGTGGTGATGATGGGCATGGGCGAACCACTGCTGAATTTCGACAATACCGTCAATGCCTTGAGCCTGATGTTGGACGACAACGCTTATGGCTTGAGCAAGCGCCGCGTGACCTTAAGCACTTCCGGTGTGTTACCGGCACTCGACCGGCTGGCAGATACCCTTGATGTATCGCTGGCAGTTTCCCTGCACGCACCGAATGATGAGTTGCGTGACCAACTGGTTCCTTTGAACCGCAAATACCCGATCAAGGAATTAATGGCAACCTGTCGGCAATTCCTTGCTAAAAAAACCACAGAGCGTAACCATATAACGTGGGAATACGTCATGCTGGATGGCATCAATGACCGCGACGAGCACGCGCACCAATTGGCGAAACTGTTGCGGGGAATCCCGTCGAAAGTGAACCTGATCCCTTTCAACCCGTTCCCGGCAACCCGTTACGCCCGCTCCAGCAACAACCGCATACACCGCTTCCGCGACATTCTCATTGAAGCGGGGTACACTGTCATAACAAGAAAAACACGTGGCGAAGACATTGATGCGGCATGTGGGCAACTAGCCGGAAAGGTTAACGACATCAGCCGCAGAGACGTGCATTTCGCCCGCATTGAACGGGAAGATTAAAATGACAAACAAAAAATGGGGACTTCTTTTAATGCTGGCACTCGGCATGATGGGGGGCTGTTCAAACCAATCGACATCATCGTCGTCATCCTCGGGTAGCGCAGGCAGTTATTACACCCAACTGGGCGTTGCTTACCTGCAAAAAGGCCGCATTGATCTGGCAAGCTTGAACCTCGAAAAAGCCATTGTCCAAGATGCTGGCTCTGCTGACGCGCACCATTACTACGCCTTGCTGCAAGAACGTCTTGGCGACAACGCCAAAGCAGCGGAACATTTCCGCCGCGCCTTGCAACTGAATGGCAAAAATCCTGAACTGCTGAACAATTACGGCTCATACCTGTGCAAAGTGGGCGATTTCGCTGGGGCAGAGAACGCTTTCCTCTCAGCCGTGCACGACCCACTCTATAAAACACCGGAATTTGCCTATACTAATGCAGGTATTTGTGTGCGCAAACGCGGTGATGCCGCCACAGCGGAAGGCTATTTCCGGCAAGCATTGCAGGCGAATGGTCAGTTTTCGGAAGCACTTTATCAAATGGCAAAATTGAACCATGAAAAAAGTGATAACCCCAAAGCACAGGCTTTCCTTTACCGCTATAATGAAGCCGCACCCGCCACAGCGGACTCATTGCTGCTATGCTACCAAATTGAAGCAGCACTAAATGAACATGAAAAAGCGGAGAGCTGCGCAGTTGCCTTACGTGGACGCTTCCCGGAAAGCGATGCTGCCAGCCAGATTAACTGATACTTGAGTGATGGGAGGAAACGTGACGGAAACCACAACCCCAGTTGAAGAGCAATCTTCTGCGGTGCAGCCCGGTGACCTGACAGCCAAGCTGGCAGAGTGCCGCGAAAAAGCGGGGCTTGACCTCGAACAAGCTGCTGACGAAATGCATTTGTCCGCCAACCTCCTCCGGTCACTGGAAAAGGAAGATTTTGCCCGCCTGCCTGAGCCGCCTTACGTGCGTGGCTACCTGCGTGGGTATGCAAAACTGGCTAGCGTTGATGCCAAGGACTTGATCCGCATTTACGAAGCCCTGCGCGGTGCTGACCCGGATGAAATTGCCCATCACTTTGCCCCCGCCCGCTCATTGAGCCGGGTAGCGCAGCCCAGTGTTTCCCCCGTCGTTATCAAACTGGTCTTGTTGGCGGCAGTGATCATTGGCCTTGGGGCGGTTGTCATGTCCTCTGGCGTCCAAGAGTGGGCTAGCAATACGTGGACTTCATTCTCTGCCCAAACAGCCCCGCCGCAAGTGGTACGCCCTGCCCCAGCGCTGGAAACTTTCGCTGCCCAAAAAGATGCGGAAGAAAAAGTCGCCGCAGAACAGCAGACCGCAGCTTCCAATGCAGCGGCAACTACACCAGCCACTCCGGCAGCAGCAAGCACAACGGATAGTGCGGCAACAAGCACTGCCCCAGCGACACCAACTGCAAGTGCTACGGCAGATACCACCGCGCCGACAGCTTCCCCTGCTGCCCCCGCTACTGACACGGCTACGGCTACAGCTACAACGACTGCCGTTCCTGACAGCAAAGAGGCAAAAGGGACAGAAACTGCCAGCAGCACAACACCTGCCACACCTGCCGCTGCCACTACAACAACGGCTAGCAGCACGGCAGATAAGGCAACGGCTACTGACACTACAACGGTAACGCCAGCAGCCACACCAGCTACCGCTACTACACCGCCAGCAACAGCGACCGCACCGACCACAGCACCTGCGGCAGCAACAACTACTGACAGCACAGCAGCTACAACAGCGACACCACCTGCAACGGCTGCTGATGGCACAACACCTGCAACACCGACAGATGCCGCTGCCGCACCAACAATCCCACCCATTGCTGGTGAAGTTAACGTCAAACTGGAATTTGCGGATGATGTCTGGATGCAAGTCAAAGACGACGGCAAAAAAACGGTGTTTGAGTCCCTCAACTCCAAGGGTACAACCAAAGAATTCAAAGCGACCACGCCGTTGAATTTCAAGATTGGCAATGCTCCGGGGGTTAAAGTCTACCTGAATGGTCAGTTGTATGACCAAGCCCCCCACATCAAAGGCAGCGTTGCCCGTTTCAAAGTCGAATAAGCATGGCGAAAAATATCCAATCCATCCGGGGGATGCATGACATCCTGCCGGATGCTACTCCCGCGTGGCAATATTTTGAAAAGACCGTCCGCACCTTACTCAATGGCTACGGTTACAGCGAAATCCGTATGCCCATCGTTGAACAAACCGACCTGTTCAAACGTGCGGTCGGCGAAGTCACCGATATTGTCGAAAAAGAAATGTACACCTTGGAAAGCCGCCAAGACACGGAAGGTGGCGAAGCTTTCGGCATGGCCTTACGTCCTGAAGGCACGGCTGGCTGTGTCCGCGCAGGTATCCAAGCAGGATTGATATTCAATCAGCAGCAACGCTTATGGTATGCAGGCCCGATGTTCCGCGCCGAACGTCCGCAAAAAGGGCGTTACCGCCAATTCACCCAAGTGGGGGTGGAAACGTTTGCCATTGCAGGCCCGGACATTGATGCCGAATTGATTGCAATGGGCGCACGCCTGTGGAAACAGTTGGGGCTAACCAATATCCATCTGGAACTCAATTCCTTAGGCACGCTGGAAGCCCGCCAAGCCTACCGCGAGCTATTGGTGGAATATTTCAGCGCCCACCATGAGTTGCTGGACGAAGACTCCAAGCGCCGCTTGCTCACCAACCCCTTACGCATTCTGGATACCAAAAATCCCGCCATGCGTGACTTGGTGGCGGCTGCACCTAACTTGCACGAACATTTGGACAGCGAATCCGCCGAACACTTTGCCCAATTGCAAAACCTGCTGGACGGCATGGGCATCCCCTACCGTATCAACCCACGGCTGGTACGCGGCTTGGATTACTATTCGCGCACGGTGTTTGAATGGGTAACAGATGCGCTTGGCTCCCAAGGTACGGTCTGCGCGGGCGGGCGTTACGACGGGCTGGTGGAACAACTGGGCGGACGCCCTACCCCAGCTTGCGGTTTCGCAATGGGTGTGGAGCGTTTGATCCTGCTGATGGAAGCACAAGGTATCCAAACCCCAAGCGCTGCACCTGACGTATTCCTCATCATGGCAGGTGATGCCGCGTTACGCGCTGGCATGGCGATTGCCGAACAATTACGCGACGCAATCCCCGGCTTGAACCTCGTCAGCAATTGCGGTGGCGGCAATTTCAAGACACAAATGAAACGCGCCGACAAATCCAACGCCCATTTCGCACTGATTTTGGGCGAAAATGAAGTGCAACGCGCTGAAATCGGTCTGAAACCCTTGCGTGGTAGCGGCGAGCAAATTAATCTGCCGATAAGCCAGTTGGTGGAACAATTGCCACTCCTTATGGCAGCAGCACAACAACAGTAATATTTAAACAGTCTTCAGGGGCAAACTGATGAGCAGCGATTACAAAACAGACGACGAAAAAGTTGAAGAACTCAAAGCGTGGTGGAAAGAAAACGGCACTTCCGTGATTGCCGGGATAGCACTGGCGATTGCAGGCTTGTTTGGCTGGCAGTACTGGAAAGACTACCAAACCAACACGGCGGCAGAAGCTTCAGCCTTGTATGCGCAAGTGAGCAAAGTTGACGCCGCAGCGCTGGATCAGGCGCTCCCGCAAGTGCAAACCCTGCAAAATAATTACGCTTCCACCCCGTATGCGGCTACTGCCAGCCTGAAAATGGCACAGCAATACGCGGAAAAAGGCCAGTATGAGCAAGCTGCCACTGCCTTACATTGGGTGCTCGACAACAGCAAAGAAGACGCCTTCAAACACATTGCCAACATCCGCTTGGCGCGTGTCCTGCTGGCAATGGGCAAACCCGATGATGCCCTTGGCCTGACCAACCAGACGTACCCTGCCGCTTACCAATCCTTGATTGAAGAGCTGAAAGGGGACATTTACACCGCACAAAAGAAAACGGCAGAAGCCCGCGCTGCTTACGACAAAGCAATCCTCGGCAGTACTGGCGGCTCAACCGAACTCATCAAAATGAAACGTGATTCGCTGGGTGAGGGCTAAGGCCAGATGCGGCTAAACATTGCCGTATTCCTCGCCCTAGCCTTGGCGGGATGCGGTACTATTGAACAAGCCACGTCGGACATCCTACCCGCTTCCGACGCACACCCACCCAAAGCATTAAAGGAATTTGCCCCGACCGCCCATGTGCAAGTCTTGTGGCAAGCCAGCGCCGGACGCGGCAGCGCTAAGGATTATGTGCGCATCAACCCATACGTTGATGACAGCCTCATCTTCGTGGCAGGCAGCAATACTGCCGGTGCATGGAACAAAACCAACGGCGGACGTGTCTGGCAAACCCCGATTGATGGCGACATCACGGGTGGGATCAACGGTGGTGACAGTAACGTTTACCTCGGCACGGGCAACGGCAGTGCCGTAGCGTTAGACCGCCAAACTGGGCAAGTCCGTTGGAAAACCCCCTTGAGCAGCGAAGTCCTCACGGTTTCAGCCGCCCGTAATGGTGTGGTGGTATTCCGCACGGGTGATGGGCACTTATACGGTTTATCTTCCCAAAGCGGTGAACGCCTGTGGCAACAAGCCCGTCAAGGCTCGACGATTTCCCTGCGCGGCGCAGGCACACCCATCGTCGCGGGCAGCATGGTCATTGCCGGATTTGACAGCGGCGTAGTGACCGCTTTCGATATGCAAAACGGCAATGCCCTGTGGGAAGCGACCCTATCCATTCCACAAGGCACAAACGACCTCACCCGCATGACAGACGTGGATGGCAAACTGAAAGCGCAAGGTGCAGCCCTGTTCGCTGCCAGTTACAACGGTCAAATCGCGGGCATCGACATGCGTAACGGCAATATTGGCTGGTCTGCCCCCTATTCCAGTTACACCGGAGTCGATGCTGACGCCAACGGTTTGTACACGACCAATGCTAATGGTGACTTGTGGAAACTAAACCCGCAATCCGGTGCACCGTTGTGGAAAATGGATGATCTGGAATACCGCCAACCCACCGCACCAACCGTGATTGGCAACTACCTTGTCGTGGGAGACGCGAAAGGTTATCTGCACTGGGTGAATGCCAGCAGCGGTCAATTGGCGGCTCGCAGTCGGGGGGATTCTGCTGGTTACATTGCCGCGCCAATACAGGATGGTGGTGTGGTTTATACGCTGGGTAGAAGTGGGATTTTGTCGGCGTTTGGGGTGCAGTAAAAAGACCCTCACCCCAAACCCCTCTCCCGCGTAGCGGGCGAGGAGCTTAGAGAAAGAAGGGGATTACTTGGTGGTGGTGGCTGTTTGACCGGCGACTTGAGGGGTAGCAGTGATTTTCATGTCTTGCTTTGCGTCTTCACAGTAGCTCCAAATCGCTTCCCAACGTGACGGGAAACTCTTGTCGATGAACTTCACTTGCACGCGCCCCCAGTAACGGGTCATTTTGCCGTAAATACCCGGACGTTCGGTGGAACATTCTTGCTTGGACTTTTCTTTTGCCCAATACCCGTCGTAAGTGCCCCGATTTTGGTAGACCTTAGCAAGCCCCAACAGGTACATGACACCGGGGTCTTCCTTGGGGCCATAAGCAAACACGGCGGTAGGGCCAATTTCGTCGGCGTAAACAATCCTGCCCACGTTGGTGTCCCACGCTTCGTCAGCGACGGCTTGCCCTGCGAATGCCAACAGCACACTCAGCCCAACGGTTTTTAGCACTTGTTTCATCAAAATACTCCTAGTTCGGTTTTATTGTTCACAGCTTGCCCATCTCTCCGGCAAACTCCGCATAGCCCTGCATAAAGGCCAGTTTTTGCTGGGCGTCATCAACATTGACGCCATTATCTTGCAATTGTTCCAGCAGCTTCGCACCTTCGCTCAACACCATCAGCAATTGCATTTCGTCGAAAATTTGCAAAGCCAGTTGCAACTCATCTTTACTGGATGATAACAGCGTGGGAATCAATTCGTCAGTGTGGATGGGCGAATGTGGGTTCAGCAAATCTGCCACCAGTTTGGATTCCAGCAAGGTGAAATGCGCCTCGCGGGCAGCTTCTTCCTGATCCAGCTCCTGATGGGCCTGAAAATCACTGCCCGCACCTTGGCGTACTGCTGCCATGATGTAACGCAACAGCTTGTGGATAGCTTCTTTGGCTTTGGACTGGTCTTCGGCAACGGTCGCTGCCAATTCGTAGGTTTGGTCGAGCCGGTCTTTGAGTTGCAGGATCACTTCGCTGTCAACATTGCCCGCCATCGCGGTGGTTGCTTCCAGCAGACTACGGAATTCCGCGTGGAACGCTGTCAGTTCCTCATGGTCGCGCTGCTGGGCAGCCAGCAAAGTATCATCATTGAGTTCTATGGCGTCGGCGAACAGGGGGTTGCCTGCTTTGCGCAACAAATGGCGCTCGTGCGAACCGGGATGCCCGCTTGTTTTGATAATCATGACCTTCCTTTTCCGAACGAAACAGAAGGAATATCGCATAAATGGCTGGCTGCCGCCAGTTAGCAGCAGCCAATGGGAAAACTTACTTGTTGGTATTCATACCAATCAGTTTGTACGCAGGGCAGAAGTTCAGGAAGCCCGTCGCCAGCAATACCACACCAATAATGGTTAAGAGCCAACTTTTCGTTACCAGCAGCCCCAGAACTAACAGGACAGCACCAGCACCCATACGGATATTTTTATCCATGCCACCAACATTCTTTTCCATGTAATACCTCACATTAACAAAGGTTGAGTCGGGTTGTAACAGTACCGAGCTTTTTACGCATCGCGCTTTAGCAAGCTCGTGCAAATCATGCTAGCATCCCCACATTCAATAGTATGCAACAGCACGAAGAAAATATGGAATTTCAGGACGCTATCAAGAAAATTATTGCGAATCAGCCATTAACTGCCGAAGAAATGACCCTAGCCATGCGCACCATCATGACAGGGCAAGGGACTCCGGCACAAATTGGCGGTTTTCTGGTCGCTTTACGGATGCGCGGCGAAACCGTCACAGAAATCAGCGCCGCCACCCGTGTCATGCGCGAGCTGTACACGCGGGTGGAAGTCAGCCCGGAGCACTTGGTCGACACCTGCGGCACGGGTGGCGATTCATCTGGCACGTTCAATATTTCCACAGCCAGTGCGTTTGTCAGTGCAGCGGCAGGGGCGCGGGTCGCCAAACACGGCAACCGTTCCATTTCCAGCAAATCCGGCAGTGCCGACGTGCTGGAAGCAGCCGGGATAAACCTCAACATCAGCCCTGAACAAGTTGCCCAATGCATCAATACCTTAGGGGTCGGCTTCCTGTTTGCCCAACGCCATCATGCCGCGATGGGGCACGCCAGTACCCCGCGTCGCGAATTGGGCATCCGTACCCTGTTCAACCTGCTAGGGCCGATGGCTAACCCTGCCAATGCCCCCAACCAAGTGTTGGGCGTGTTTGCCAAGGAATGGGTACGCCCGATGGCAGAAGTGCTGCAAAGCTTGGGTAGCCGCCACGTCATGGTGGTACATGCCGAAGATGGTTTGGATGAAATCAGCATTGCCAGCCCCACGTTCGTCGCTGAACTGCAAGACGGTGTGGTGCGGGAATACACCCTCCAGCCGGAAGATTTCGGTCTGCCACGCGCCAGCCTCGACAGCCTCCGCGTCAACACCGCGCAGGAAAGCCTTGAGCTAATCCAGCAAGTCTTCGCAGGTACGCCCGGCACGGCACGCGACATCGTATGCCTTAACGCAGGTGCTGCCATTTACGTCGCTGGTGTGGCAAACAGCCACGCACAAGGGGTTGAAAAAGCCCAGCAAGCGATTGATTCCGGTGCAGCCACCCAACGCCTGCAACAACTGATTGATTTAACCAATACCTTTAAAGCCTGATGAGTACACCTGACATCCTGCAAAAAATCCTGCACACCAAGCAGGAAGAAATCGCTGCCCGTTCTGCCGTTACCAACCTCGCACAATTACGCGAACAGGCTGCGGTTGCCGATCCGGTGCGCGGTTTCCTGCGAGCCATGCAAACCAAAATTGCAGCAGGCAACCCGGCAATCATCGCGGAAATCAAAAAAGCGTCCCCCAGCCGAGGCGTGATCCGTGCCGATTTCGACCCGCCTGCACTTGCCAAAAGTTACGCCCAAGGTGGCGCGGCTTGCCTGTCGATCTTGACCGATGCGCAATACTTTCAGGGGCATGAAAGCTACCTGCAAGCGGCACGGGCGGCTTGTAGCTTGCCGGTTATCCGCAAGGATTTCATCGTTGATCCGCATCAGGTTTACGAAGCGCGTGCCATTGGTGCAGACTGCATCCTGCTGATCGTGTCGGCACTGGAAGATGCGCAAATGCTGGAGCTTTACACACTAGCGACCGGGTTAGGCATGGATGTGCTGGTAGAAGTGCACGACCGTGAGGAACTGCAACGTGCCTTGCGCCTAAACGCACCGCTGATTGGCATCAATAACCGCAACTTGCGTACCTTCTCCACCAGCTTGCAAACCACCATTGAACTGCTGGCGGATGTGCCGGAAGGCGTGTTGCTGGTCACAGAAAGCGGCATCCACACGCAAGCGGATGTGCAGTTAATGCGCGAACACGGTGTCCACGCTTTCCTCGTAGGGGAAGCCTTCATGCGGGCGCAAGACCCCGGCACTGAACTACAAAAACTCTTCTTTTAGCGAGCGACTATGTTCATTCACCCTCAAATTGACCCGGTAGCACTCTCCATCGGCCCCCTGAAAGTCCATTGGTATGGGCTGATGTACGTACTCGGTTTCCTCGGTTTCCTCATCATCGGCAAGCTACGCGCCAAAGAACCGGGCAGCGTGATGGACGCAGACCGTGTGGATGACATGATGTTCTGGGGCGCAATCGGCGTGGTGCTGGGCGGACGCACGGGCTACATGCTGTTTTACAACCTGAAAGGCTTGGTCGCAGACCCGCTGTCATTCTTTCAGGTGTGGGACGGTGGCATGAGTTTCCACGGCGGCTTGCTGGGCGTGATTTTGGCGATGTTCTTGCTGGCGCGGAAATGGAAACTGAATTTCTTCCAAGTCAGTGACTTCGTAGCGCCACTCGTACCCATCGGTTTGGGCGCGGGGCGCATCGGCAATTTCATCAATGCCGAATTGTGGGGTAGGCATACCGACCTGCCGTGGGGTGTGGTATTCCCGGCGGTTGATGACATGCCGCGCCACCCTTCCCAATTGTATCAGGCGTTTCTGGAAGGACTGGTGCTCTTCATCCTGCTCAACTGGTTCAGAAAATTATCACCACCCGTTGGGACGATTTCTGGGCTGTTCCTTGCTGGCTACGGTGTGGCGCGTATTCTGGCGGAATTCGTGCGCGAACCCGATGCCCAAATCGGTTATCTGGCGTGGGGTTGGGTAACGGAAGGGCAAGTCCTGAGCCTGCCAATGGTGTTGTTGGGAGGGGTATTCATGTGGGCTGCGTATAAAAAGGCCAAAGCATGAAACAATACCTCGACCTGATGCGCCATGTGCGTGACCACGGGGTAAAAAAGGAAGACCGCACGGGTACGGGCACGGTCTCGGTATTCGGCTACCAGATGCGTTTTGACTTGAGCCAGGGTTTCCCGGTCGTCACCACCAAGAAGCTGCATTTGCGCTCGATCATCCACGAATTGCTGTGGTTCTTGCAAGGCGACACCAATATCCGCTACCTGAAAGAAAACGGCGTGCGCATTTGGGACGAATGGGCGGATGAAAACGGCAATCTCGGCCCAGTCTACGGCTCGCAGTGGCGCAACTGGCCTACCCCAGACGGACGACACATTGACCAGATCGCACAGGTCATCCAGCAGTTAAAGAACAATCCCGACTCGCGCCGCATCATCGTAAGCGCATGGAATGTCGCAGAAATCGACAACATGGCGTTGCCGCCCTGCCATGCATTTTTCCAATTTTATGTCGCTGATGGCAAGCTATCTTGCCAACTCTACCAACGCAGTGCCGACATTTTCCTCGGTGTACCGTTCAACATTGCCTCATATGCTTTACTGACAATGATGATGGCGCAAGTCACCGGACTGCAAGCAGGCGATTTCGTGCATACGTTAGGGGACGCGCACCTGTATTCCAACCACATGGAACAGGTGGAACTGCAACTCAGCCGCGAACCGTTCCCGCTGCCACAGATGAAATTGAATCCGGCAGTCACTGACTTGTTTGATTTTAAATATGAGGATTTTGAGCTGGTGGGTTATGAACATCACCCGCATATCAAAGCGCCTGTGGCGGTGTAAGTTCGTTCCTTCAGAAACTGATAATTTTTCTCACAACACAAACGGGTTGATTATCCGCAACCCGTCATCCAACACCATGCCATGCTGTAAGTCTTCGCTCAACACCACTTTACAGCCGTGTCGTCCCGCACTGGCAACAATCAGTGAGTCGTAATAGCTGAAACCGTAGCGTTTAGAAATACGGATGGCATTCCCGGTATCTGTAGCATCCAGCGGCACAACCGACAGAAAGCCTTGGATTTCTGCCAACGTTGCCTCAATGTGTAGAAAACTATCTGGGAATTTGCGGCGAGTAACGTTACAAAATTCATTCAAGACCTGAACGCTTGCCATTACTTGACCACTTTCCAGCAAATTGGTCGCAACCGCTCGCTTTTGTTCATCCTGTGTAGAATAGCGGTACAGCAGGATGTTGGTGTCGACAAAATAATCAGCGGGCATTCGCTTCTTCCCGGTCAAAACGAAAACCATCCAAATTCAAACGAAAATTACCCAACGCAACCGTTTTTCTGGGCTGATGAACACAACGGCGTAAATTTTCCAGCACGGCATCCTCTTCGGCAGGTTGTGCGACCGTGTTCGCTGCTGTTTGTTGGGATACCTGTAAGCCCAACCGGAAGCAATGGATAAAATTCAATAGTTCAGCTAGTTTTGTATCAGGAATCAGGAGGATTTCTTCCACCAACTGCTCCCGCAAAGGGCTTATCGTTGACATGGTGCGTCTCCTTAGAAGACTTTAAGCGACTGGGAGCATTATAGCAGGATTGGCATTTGGATAGGAAACTGCCCCATCACTGCTGACTGTGCTACACTGATCCCGTGTAACACGACATTACAGGTATACGCCATGAGTAACCTAACCATTTCCATTGATGAAGCGGTGTTAAAACAAGCAAGGATGCGGGCTTTGGAAGACGGCACATCCGTTAATGCACTTTTGCGTGATTATCTGGAACGTTATATCAGCAGAGGGCAGCCCTACCGCCAAGCCACCACTACCCTGCTGGCAATAGCCAAACGCTCATCGGCTGCTAGCCAAGGCCGTCGCTGGACACGGGATGAGTTGTATGAACGCTAAGTATTTTGTCGACACCAATGTACTGGTCTATGCCTTCGACAGTAGTGAGCCTGAAAAACAACAAGTTGCCCTACAGATTTTGGAAGAACAAGGCAGCAACGGCGACCTGATGCTGAGTACGCAGGTATTGCAGGAATTTTTCGTCACTGTCACCCGCAAATTGGCTAAACCACTTTCCATTGAGGATGCTTACGCTTGTGTCCAGCAATTTAGCATCTACCCGATGGTACAAATCACGTCTGAACTGGTCCTGCGGGCGATCAGCCGTACCCGCGATGATGCCTTTTCATTTTGGGACAGCTTGATTGTGGAAGCCGCACTGCAAGCCAACTGCCGAATATTATTCAGCGAAGACATGCAGGACGGCAGGCAAATTGGACAACTTACCATCCGCAACCCTTTCGCTGATTAAATCGCGTTTACCTACTCACCACGCAGTCCCAGCGGATCATCCGGGTTCACCCATTCCATGAAGGGCTTGCGGCGGTCGTTGTTGGTCAGTTGGTAGACCTTGCCAATCCAGTTGCTGAAAAAGACTTTCGCTGTGTCGCGCCACGTATTGTGCAGCATCGGGAGCAGCAACTTTTCGGGGAATTCCGGCAGCGGCTCGCCTAAACGCTTGCAACGTTCCTGTTCCAAGCGGTATTCGTTGAGGACTGCTTTTGCCATTGGGCGCAGGTAATTTTCTGGGAAGGGCGGGTAATCTTCCCGCGTGCCATTAAACCAGCGCATGGTTTCGCGGCGGTATTCTTTCAGCAGGCTAACTTGGTCGTATTCCGGGTGGCCTTGCATGAATACCATACGGAACAGGTCGGGGCTGACTGCCATGTGGACACCGGCTTCCGCGCTTTCCACCAACACTTGCACCCCCACGGCTTCCAACGCTTCGCGGTCAATCTGGTTGAAGCGCGAATGTGGCACGTCGAAACGGGTGTTGAGGTCATTGACCAGCGGGTGTTCCGGCATGGTGACGGCGTGGCTGTACACGCCCCAACGTTTGAAACCCAAGGGACGGCGGCGGATGCCCCACAAATGCTGCACCAGTGCATGGCTGGCAAGGCAGGAACACAGGGTCGAAGTGACATTTTCCTGCGCCCACGCCACCACCTCGCACAAACCATCCCAAAACGGCTCGTCTTCCAGATGCTCTGCTGCCGGATTTGCCCCGGTAATGATCAGCGCATCCAAACCCTGCACCTTCAAGTCCTCAAACTTTTCGTAGTACTGCTGGATATACGCCTGCGCCTTGTCACTGCGCGGCAAGGTGTCGAGCGTAAATGGGTGAATATGAAATTGCGCAATCAGGTTGGACGAACCCACCAGACGGAAAAACTGCCGCTCAGTCGCCGCCAACGCCGCATCCGGCATCATATTGAGGAAACCGATATGCAGTTCGCGGATTTCCTGATTAAAAGCGTAATCTTCGCTCAGGACGATCTGCCCTTCTTGGCGCAAGCGCTCGAAGGTTGGCAGCGCGGTGTGTGCGACTAATGGCATGAAGAATCCCCCACCCCCAAGAATTTATGCGCCATGACGGGCAATCGCCATTTCGACCAGCGCGTTGAAATCGTTTTCGTCACGCACTTGCGCGGCTTCTTCCGAGGTGACGGTGTAGCCGTAATCGCGGGCAATAGCTTCATAGCGCGGCAAGCGTGAATGGAACAGGCGCGGGAATACCCAGCGAGTGAAGGCATCCGGTTCCATTTGCGCGGCGTATTCCAGACCCTGTTCCTGCAAATAAACAGCCAGATGTTCACGCAAGAAGGTCGGGCGGTAATACAGCGGCTTCGGGTCGCTACGGGCGCGGTCGATGAGTTTCTGCTCTTCTTCGCTGGTCGTGACCTTGATATAAAGGATCAAGGTATTTTCCGCCAGCAATTCAAACACGGAAGGCTCTTCGAGTTCGCACAAGCTGCCACCGGCATCATTGACGAAGTGCGAATAACCGTAAATCACCTGCGCTTTGCGGATAAATTCCGGCACATCGCGCATCGCGGCGATTTCCGCTTGGCGGTACACCGATTGGCGATGCATGAAATCATCCAGCGGTACGCCGCCCAGTTCCGGGTTGCCCAGTTTGCCTACGAATGACAGCACCGGCCCCAAATCATCCACGCGGATATTGTTGCGGATGTAAATCCAATCGTTACGCAATAATTCACGCAGGAACGGCACTTTCATCGCCTGTTCCTTAATCAGGTCGAGGATGTCCTCGTCCAGATAACAAGTCCCGATGCGGTAATCGCCGGAATAATGGAACCAGTCATGTTCACGTAACATACTGGAAATATGGGTTTTACCCACGCCGGACATGCCCAGCAGGGTGACTTTCTTGTGTTCCCAATTGCGGTATTGTTCTTTGGTCAGACGCACACTTGATCTCCGTGCAGGTGGTTGGCTTGATGGAGCGATACTTTACCACAACCAAGCCATTTCATAGCACCTACTGATACCACTCATCCCAGCCCGCATCGTAGTAACCTAGCAGCGGATGCGTGGCAAGCTGGTTAGTTTCCACCGCCACTTTGCCCATATCAGACGGAAATTCAAACAACTGCGGCAACATCGGCGCATTGAGAAAACGGTAATCCAGCCCCGCAAGCTGTATCTGTGGCGGGCGCAATGGTTGGCGCGAAGCCATCACAAAACCCCATTCACCAAAGCTCGGCACATGCACATGGTAAGGCAGCGTAACCCAGTGATCCTGCGCCACCAACTCGCCACCCACCTGTTGCAGCGTGGCATCAATGCACCAAAACGCCTTGCGCGAATACAGCGGCGAAGTCGCCTGCACCGTCATTACCCCATCCTGCGCCAAATGTTGTTTGACCAGTGTGTAAAATGGCACACTGTATAGCCGCGACAGGCTAGCATTATTCGGGTCGGGCAGGTCAATAAACACCGCATCGTAAAGTTGCTGGCTGGCTTCGAGGAATTTCCACGCATCTTGGTTCACCACCTGCACACGCGCATCATTGAGCGAATCCTTGTTCAATGGGCGCAGCAATGGGTTGGTTTTGAACAATTGCGTCACTGCTGGATCAAGATCAACCAAGGTAATGTGCTTCGCCGCCGGATAGCGCAGCAATTCCCGCGCCGCCAAGCCATCACCCCCGCCCAAAATCAGCACATTTTCCGGGTTACGCACCAGCCCCATCAGCGGGTGGATCAGCGTTTCGTGGTAACGGTATTCGTCGAAACTGTCAAATTGCAGCGCACCATTGATGTAGAAACGGATGCGTTCGCCGCGCCGGGTCAAAATCAGGCGTTGCTGGAATGGCGTATCCTGCGTGAAAATGATTTCATCCTGATACAACTTGTTTTCCAGATGCGTGGTGAAACGCTCCGAAACCGCAAACCCGACCGCCAACAGCACCAGCAAACCCGCAGCCAGCAATAACATGGGGCGCAAACGCGGCATTTCCGCCCGAAACACATACAGCGCCAACAAGCCTACGCCCACGTTCAGCGAAGCCGTCAGAAACCCGGTTTGCAGCAAACCTAACTGCGGAACCAGCACCAGCGGAAACAACAACGCAGCCAGCAATGCACCGATATAATCCGCCGTGAACACGTTCGACACGTTTACCTTGAGCGAAAAATGTTCCTTGAGGATGCGGATGATCAGCGGGATTTCGATACCCAGCATTGCCCCCTGCAAAAACACCAACACGAACAGCAACGGTGTGTAGTTATCCAACACCGCAAAGGCAAAAAACAGCAGCGGCGCAGACAACCCACCCAGTAAACCGATCAGCAATTGCAAGCGGATAAACTGCAAGGGCAATTCCCGCTCAATAAACCGCGACCACCACGCCCCCGCGCCCATCGAACTCATGAACAGCCCAATCACCAGCGAAAACTGGTACACCGAATCGCCCAGCAAATAGCTCGACAACGTACCCGCCAGCAGCTCGTAAATCAGCCCGCAAATGGCAATAACGAACGTGGAAAAGAGCAGTGCGAGTTGTTGGTGTTTGTGGGGGGCTAAAGTAGAGTTCATAGCTATACCGGATTTATTCTAAACTGCATTTTAGAGGGAAATATCAAGGTTTGACCATGACTCGCGTTACACTAAGTAGCATTACTATCCACCACCCGGCATAACCATGACCCACGACGACCTTGAAGATCTGCGCTACGCCCAATCCCTGCTGGAAAACCCCGGCCTTGCGATCCGCATCAGCAACGCGATTGGCGCACCGCTGGAAAAAGGGTTGGCGATGCTTCCCCACGGCGCACAGGAAATCATCAACAAAGCCACCCAGAAAGCCTTGGAAACCGCGCTGGATTTCGCCGTTTCAACCCTTGACGAACAGCCGCAACAGGCCACCAATTGGTTGCACAAAACGATTGCGGGGGTAACGGGTGCGGCGGGCGGTGCGTTTGGTTTGCCTGCGTTGGCGATTGAATTACCGATTTCGACCAGCATTATCCTGCGTTCCATCGCCGACATTGCCCGCAGCGAAGGTGAAAATATCAAGTTGCCGGAAACACGCTTGGCCTGCTTGGAAGTGTTCGCCTTGGGTAGCAGCAGTTCCAACCAAGACGATGCCGCCGAATCGGCCTATTTCGCCGTGCGTGCCGCGCTTGCTAAAACGCTTTCTAATGCCACCCAATACCTTGCCAGCAGTGGTGTAGCACAAAAAACCGCACCGCCGTTAGTGCAATTAATTGCCCAAATTACGGCACGTTTCGGCATTCCGGTAACGCAAAAAGCCATTGCGCAAGCCGTTCCGGTCGCGGGTGCTGCGGGTGGCGCGTTGGTCAACACCTTATTCATCGACCACTTCCAGAACATGAGCCGGGGGCATTTTATCGTGCGCCGTTTGGAGCGTACCTACGGGTCGGATTTGGTCAAGTCGGTATACATGAAACTGATCTAAACCGCGCCTTCAACGGATCGCTGACGAATAAATCATCCCCAGCGCAATGATCACCGCTGCCACCACAATCGCCACGGCGGTATTGTTTTCCTCCACGATCTTCTTTTCCAGCGGGAAAGGGCGTATCCATTCCAGTATGAACAGGGTAAGCACGAACAGCCCCATGCCAATCAGTCCGTAGACGAGGCTGGAGATAATGTGTTCCAAAGACAGGTCTGCCATAAGGTTTCCTTGTGTATTTTTAGTCAAATCATTTGCCGGGGCTGTAGCCACCAGAGCCTAAACCACCGCCGTGGCTACCGGAGCGCACGCTAGTGGGGTCGTCGAAATGGGTTTCTTCCATACCGACGTTGTAGTAAGTCAAGGCTGCTGCGCCAACCGTCAGCACGGCAAACAACAAGGCGATAAAGCGTGCCATCAGTCGTCGTCCTCCTCAACTTCCTGCCAGCGGCGGCGTTCAAACCACCAGCGTTCCACCGGATGCCACAACGCCCCCAAACCCGACAACAGCAAAAGGATGAAGAAATACCGACTGCCGATAAAGCCTTCGCGCACTTCCAACGTCACCGAACCGCTGGGTGGGGTGGCAACCATTTCGCCTTCGCCGCCTTCCGGGGTTTGGATCGTCAGGCTGTATACGCCCGCTTCCGGCACTTTGAACAAGGCCGTGGCGGAACGGCTACCTTCCGACCAGCTTTCACCGTCTTCGTAACCTTCGTAATACGACACTTCCTTGCCCAAGGAATAAACCTCTTTATCCGCGTGCATCAGGGTGATTTCAAAATACAACCAAGCGTTGGACAGGCTGGTGTTCAAATCGAGCGCCACCAGCCGATCGGGTTGGGTAATGGTAAATTCGCGGGTTTGCTGCTCAGCCTGTGTGTCACCGACCGGAATGGTTTCGCTGTAAACCGTTTTTCCATCCAGAAACAACCAAATGAATAATGTGGCAAGCAGCGCGAAAATGGCAAATGGCCTGCTGGCGCGGCTGACCGTTTCACTGATGGCCCACTTAAACGGTTGCGCCGGGTGTACGCCGGAACGCATCCGTGGTTTATCCGTCAGCTTGAAACTGCGGTAAACCTCCTCTGGCTCCACGTATTCACACAGGTAAAGTTCGCTTTCATCGGCACTTTTTTCTGCTGACAATAGCCACGGCGGGGCAATCGCTTCTGCTAGCTGGCTGGTATCGCCGACTTTGGCAAGCCACGTCAATTCGCCCGCCACGTAAGTGATTTTGGCTTCGTAACGCTCGTACAGGCGAAACGTTTGCTCGCCACACGTCACGGTACTTTTGACCGCTTGCGTCCACAGCGCACTGCCCAAACAGGCGCGGGTACGGCGGGCGAAAGTGAAATGCCCGTTTTCGTAGCTCAGCCAAGTATAACCGTGGGTCGGCGAGAACATCAGCAAATCAACCCACTCACCTTCCGCATCTTGCCCGACCATGCCGACGATGGTGAATTCCACACCTTTGAACGTGCCTTGCATCCCAATCTCCAGCGGGCAATCGGGCTTGCGCTGGTTTTTGAATTGGGCAAGCACGGCGTATTCTTTTTGCGCATCCATCACTGCGCCGCAGTAATTGCAGTTGAGGGTGAGGATTTTGTGCCCGCCACCATGCAGTTGCAGCGGTGCGCCACAGGAGGTGCAACGGATGCTGGCGAGTTTCGGCTTAACGCTCATGCATCCACCGTAATTTCAAACGGGTCGATCCAATTGCCTTGATAAGCCACGGGGTCACCATTTTGGAACGGGTATTCCAACGTCACCAAAACACCGTTATTAGCCGACAGGTGCAAATAGCCCATGCGCTCACCCGGCAGGATGCGTTCCGGCAATTCGCCTTTGATACCTTCACAACTACACAAACCCTTTTCAGTGATTTCCCACACCTGATTGCCGCGTTTGACGGGCTTGCCCACTTGCGCTTCGCGGATGTCGGGAAACGGTAACGACCATTTCATCGGCACTTCAAACGCGAAATCGCCTTCGTCCACGCTCACCCAACGGCCTTCGCCCTGCCCATCCAGCACCCACCATTCATCCCAGAAACCGCCCTGATAGCGGTAACGCACATGCCCGACAGGGGTGTAACTGCGCTCTTTGTAACTGAAAGGCACGTGCAATTGCAGCAAGCTCGGCATTTCCGCTAGCACGGCAGACTTACCCGCCAAGCGCACGGCATCGTCTTCGAGGAAAATGGTGGAGCCGCAAGACTCACACACCGCCAATTTGCTGTGGCGGAAGTTGAGCGGTAGCAAGTTACCGCATTGCGGGCAGTTATGGGTGGTAGGCGGCATGGTGTTCGCACTTGTTAGTATTGGCTGCATTGTAACATTGCAGGCTGTCCACAAAGCAAACCTCCGTAACTATTTTTCACGCCAAGCCTGCTGCCTTAACCACCCTGTACAGCCAGATATTCAAGTATCTGCCGATAAAGCCCCTTCACGCGGGCGGCTTGCTCAGCCCCCAATGACGCATAGTTATCGAGTCCGGGAGCGTCGTTCAATTCAATGATATTCCACTCTTGTTCCGAAGCGTTGCTGGTCAGGTCATCGCAGAGAATATCGACGCCGCAAAGCTGAAGCCCCAGCGTTTTGCTTGCCTTGACCGCAATCGCGGCAAACGAGTCATGCAGGGTGTCGGTCACATCCGCCGATGTTCCGCCTGTGGAAAGGTTAGCATTATCAAGCAGCACCAGCCGCTCGCCCATTGCTGGGATGGTGTTGCGCGTGCATTGCAGCTCCCGCAGCTTTATGTCGATGCGCGTATCCGAGGTGTCTATCTCGGAATTGGGGCGACCGAGGTGTTCGAGTTGTTCCTTTGACTGCCGCAGCAATGCCTCAATGGAATGTTCGCCGTCACCAACCACTGCCAAGGGAATGCGCTCATACGCGGAAATGATTTTTTCGCCCAATACTACGACACGGTAATCCCGCCCCCCGCAGGCTTGCTCAACCAATAATACGTCGGTACGTTCAAAGATTTGCGCGGCTGCATTGGCAATGTCCGTAGGCACATACGCCTTGGTAACGAATGCGCCTTGACTGAGGTTGTTCGGCTTGACGAAGACCGGGAACCCCATTTGCGCCGCGAATTGGATCGCTTCTGTTACTCCCCTGCGACGAGCGGCAGGCAGGTTAGCATTGAGCTTGTCGGAAAAGAACGTCTTATTGGTGGGCACATTCAAGCCATGTTTGCGCAGAAAGAAGTTGGTATAGCCCTTATCTTTGGCAATTTCACTGGAACCCGCCGGATTGACGTTGAAATTCGTATTCTTGAAAAGATGGCGGTGTCCATCAGGAAAAGTCAGTTCGCCAGCAAATTTATATTCTGGCTCTAATTCCACCGTAATCCCCATAGCTGGGGCAATCTCCGCAATGAGCATTGAAGCAAAGGGATAACGCATAATGTCCTGTCCTGAGCGTAGAAGATGAGTGCCAGACTGTAACATTACAGGATGTTCACAAGGCAAACTTCCACAACTGTTTTATGCTTAAACCATGAATATCCTAATCGTAGAAGATGACCGCCAAACCGCCAGCTTCATCCAGAAAGGCTTGATGGAAAGTGGCTACACCGTTGACCACGCTGCTGATGGCGAGGATGGCTTGCACCTAGCTTCCAACGGCAATTACGACGCGCTGATCGTTGACCGGATGTTGCCCAAACGCGATGGCCTGTCGCTGATCCAGACCCTGCGCTCGCAAGGTTTCCAGACTCCTGTGCTGATATTGAGCGCTTTGGGCGAAGTCGATAACCGCGTGGAAGGTTTACGTGCCGGTGGCGATGATTACTTGGTGAAGCCGTATGCTTTCAGCGAATTGCTGGCACGCCTGCAAGCACTGTTACGCCGCACCCAGCCCGTGCAGGAACAAACATTGCTCAAGGTGCGTGACTTGGAAATGGACTTGCTGAAACGCCGCGTGACCCGTGGCGGCACAGTGATTAGCCTGCAACCGCGTGAATTCAACCTGCTCGAATACCTGATGCGCCACGCCGGGCAAGTTGTGACCCGCACCATGTTGCTGGAAAAGGTTTGGGATTACCATTTCGACCCGCAAACCAACGTGATCGACGTACATATCAGCCGCTTGCGCAGCAAAGTCGACAAGGATTTCACCGTGCCATTGCTGCATACCATCCGAGGGGCGGGCTACCTGCTGCATGATCCAGAAGCTGTTTAAGACCACCGTTTTCCGCCTGTCGCTGGTGTACGCGCTATTATTCAGCACCGTGGCAGCCGGGGCGTTGGGTTTCATTTACTGGATGGCGAAATCGCAAATGCAGGAGCAAACCGACACGCGCCTGCAATTGGAAACCGATGCGCTGTTGCACCGTTACCGCACCACGGCGGTGGAAGGGCTGTTACAGGTCATCCAAATCAGGAATAGCGACGGCGGTTCGCGTTACCTGATTGCCAATCTCGTCAACCGCCAACAGCAAGACTTAACCCGCGAGCTGGAATTCGACAGCCTCAGTGGCGACCATACCCAAGCATTTACCACCCTGCCCTTGAGCAAAATTACTGGCAACCGCCAACAAAACCAACCGACGCGCTTATTGCTGACCCTGCTGCCCGGCGGCTACCAACTGCTGGTAGCGACTGACCTCAAGGAACAGCACACCCTGCTCAACCGCTTGCTGTTCACGGTACTGACCGCCATTGGGCTGATTTTCACCCTTGCTATTATCGGCGGAAGCTTCATTGGTTATAACGTGCTGCACCGCATCAATGCCGTGGGCAAAACTGCCAATGAAATCATCAACGGCAACCTCAACCAGCGGATGCCCGTCACCCGCCGCAATGATGAATTCGACCGACTCAGCCGGGTACTGAACACCATGCTGGAGCGCATCAGCCACCTGATGCAAGGGATGCGCGAAGTCACCGACAACCTTGCACACGACCTGCGCAACCCGCTCAACCGCTTGCGCAACCGTTTGGAAGCCAGCCAATACGAAGCCAGCGAAAAAACCGATTACCCGCAATTGATCCAAGACACCATCCAAGACGTGGACGACCTGATCCGAACATTCAATGCCCTGCTGAGCATCGCGCAAATGGAATCCGGCGTGCAGCGCGATGATTGGACAGACGTTGACTTAAGCGCCCTCACCGACGAACTGGCAGAGCTTTACACGGCGGTCGCGGAAGAACAGGGGCTTACCCTCACCCATCAGGCCGAACCCGGCTTACACACCCACGGCAACCGCCAATTGCTGGCGCAAGCCATTACCAACCTGCTGGATAACGCAGTCAAATACACACCAGCGGGCGGGGCAATCACCCTCACCGCCGCACGTCATGCCGATCAGATTACCATCGGTGTTGCCGATAACGGGCCGGGGATTCCTGCGGAACAGCACGGGCAGGTGTTTAAACGTTTCACGCGGTTGGATAATGCCCGCAGTTCCCCCGGTAATGGGCTGGGCTTGAGTTTGGTGAAAGCGGTGGCGGATTTGCACGGGGCGGAAATCCAGTTGCAGGATAACCAGCCCGGATTGAAGGCGAATCTGATTTTGGCGGGTTAACGCTGCTGAGATAATTGCCGGTATGACGCTGAATCCCCTTATGAAAAAGCGTACTATTCACCCACGCTGATGATTTTTTAGGAACAAGTGATGGCAACTATCCAGTTTCGCGGCGACGATGCCGCATTCATGCAAGACTTATCCGCACAACTCACCGATGACCTGCAACGGGTCGGGCTGGATGCGGATGTGCAGCTCACGACACCAATCAATGAAGAAACGACACGCGGCGATCCAGTCATCTGGGGTGTAGTGGCAACGGCAGTGGCTGCTGGTGGTGCACTCACGGCATTTCTGGGCAAGGATGGCGGTTTGTCGGCACTGGCGAAGGTGCTGGAAAAGTATATCGAAAGCCGCAAGGTGGAAGTCAATATCGAAACCGATGATGGTAAGAAAGTGAAGGTTAGCGGGTCATTAACGGCGATTAAGGCGGTGTTGAAGGAAGTTTGAATACCCTCACCCCCAGCCCCTCTCCCGCGAAGCGGTAGAGGGGAGCAAGAGAAGAACGGAGAGAGTTTCATGCAGCATTACACATTGGAATTGTTCCGCAAGGATGACTCGCGCTTTGAGTTGCGGGTGTGGGATAGCACATGGTTAACGTTTCCGCCGATTGAGCAGGTGGAGATTGATGCGCTGTTGGCATTGGCGGCGGAAAATTACCGTGTGAATGCGCCCGATCTGGAACAACGCGGGCAAGACCTGTTTGGTTGGGTCGATCGGCACAGTAATGGCTGGTTGCGGCGGGTACGCGCCATGCAGCAGCCGATGACCTTGGTGCTGGATGTGCGCGAAGCGGGTTTGCGGCATTTGCCGTGGGAATTGTTGCATGACGGGGCGCAGTTTTTGTGTGCAGACCCGTTCCAGTGGTTTACGCCGTTGCGGCGCGTGACTTCCGCCGAACGCAAACACGACTGGCAGCCGCAAAAGCGTCAGCTTGGGGTGTTGTTCATGGCGAGTTCGCCGGAGGATGTGCAGCCGGTGCTGGATTTCGAGGCGGAAGAGTCCGGTATTCTGCAAGCGACGGCACGCAAGCCGCTGGATTTGCAGGTCGAAGAAAGCGGTTCCTTGCAAGGCTTGGCAGAGCGGCTGACGGAACGTGACGATAGCCCGGATGTGATCCATTTCAGCGGTCATGCCGACATTGACAAAGCCAGCGGTCAGCCGGTGTTTTTGCTGGAAGATGAACTGGGTCGGTGCGCCCCCGCTACCCCGCAAGCACTGGCGAAGACCTTGCGGGATGCGAACAGTGCGCCGCGTGTGGTGTTCCTGTCCGGTTGCCGTACCGGGGAATCCAGCCAGCAAGACGGTATGTTGTCGTTCAGCGAACAAGTGGTGACGGCGGGTGTGCCGGTAGTGCTGGGCTGGGCATTGCCAGTGGGCGATATGGCGGCTTCGCAAGCGGCGGCAGCGTTGTATGACAAGTTGGCGACCGGCTTTGCGATTGCCGAGGCGGTGGCATTGGCTCGGCAGGCATTGCTGGAAAATCATTCGCCCTATTGGCATTTGTTGCGCTGTTACGTGGACGGTTCGGCACTGAATCCGTTGGTGGCGAAAGGCAAGCTGCGGTTGCGTCCGCATGATACGCCACAACAGTTTCTGGATGCGGGCGGGCGTGTGCCAGTGTGTGCGCGGACGGCGTTTATCGGGCGGCGGCGTTTGTTGCAACGCAGTTTGGGGTGCTTGCGGGCATGGCAGGGGGATGAGGCGTATGCCGAGGGTATCCTGTTGCACGGCATGGGTGGGCTGGGCAAAAGCAGCACGGCGGCACGGCTGATTGACCGTTTGCGTAACAGCCACGATGCGGTGGTGTGTTACGGCGGGCTGGATGAAACCGTGCTGGTGGCGGCACTCGGCAAGGCATTGCCCAAGGCGCAAAGCCTGCTGAACGACGCCGGACAAACGCTGGAACAACGCCTGCGTGAATTGTTCGAGCCGGAAGACAACCAGCTGTGTGCAAAACCGTTGCTGCTGGTGTTTGACGATTTCGAGCAAAACATCCCGCTGGAGCGGCGCAAGCTGGGGCAGGCAGATTACCATCCGGCGAGTCTGGCGGTGTTGTATACCGTGTTGCAAGCGATCCACGATAGCCAGAGTGACACGCGGGTAATTGTCACCAGCCGCTTTGACGTGCCAGTACCGCGCCCGTGCCGCTTGCATACCGAGAACCCGCAAACCCTGCACGCTGCCGACCTGAAGAAAAAGCTGGCGCAATTGCCGGGTTTGTTGCCAGTCACCACGGGCAATGGGCATGAAAGGGATGCGGAAAATGCTTTGCGCTTGCGGGCGGTGGAGGTGGCGGCGGGCAATCCGCGTTTGTTGGAATGGCTGCATGGCGTGTTGCAAGAGCGCAGCCTGCCGGTCAGTGCCTTGCTCGACAAGCTGGAACAGGAAGAGGCGCGATTCCGCGAAGACGTGCTGATCAACGAGTTGGTGGACGCGCAAACGCCCGCCGTGCGCCATACGCTTGCCTGTGCCGCGCTCTATCGCCTGCCCGTGGTGCTTGCCGCCATCGAAGCCCTGAGTGCTGACCCACAAACCGCGCAACACCTGCAAACCGCCGCCCGCGTCGGGCTGGTGGAAATCACCCCTACGCCCGACGGCGACCACTACTTCGTCTCCAACCTGCTGGACAATGCGCTCGCCGAAACCCTTGATGTTAGCGAACGCCAGCCACTCGCCGCCAAAGCCAGCCAATATTTGTTTGAAGCCACCAAAGACGGCAGGCCGGAAGCGTGGAGTGTGGAAGTCGTGCGGCTGGCAGTGTTGGGGCAAGAGCAAGGCATTGCGGTGGAAGTCGGTCACTCCCTTGCGGACACGATGTATTGGGCTAATCGCTACCGTGAAGCCCTAAACTTGTGCCAACAAATACTCACACTGGGCGAAGATTTCAGGATTCTGACTACGCTCACCCGTGCGGAGCAAAGCCTCGGTAGCGGTGCTGATGCGGTGCAGCACATTGAACGAGCGGTACAACTGCTCCCTGTTGACAAAACAACGCTTTCTGACGCGATGCTAAAGGAGACTGCCTTCACAATGGGGGCTTTTGCCGACATCCTGCAAGCGCGGGGGCAACTCGACGACGCTCTCAACATCCGGCAGACAGAGCAACTCCCGGTCTATGAGAAGCTCGGCGATGTGCGCTCAAAAGCGGTGACGATGGGGAAGATCGCCGACATCCTGCAAGCGCGGGGGCAACTCGACGACGCTCTCAACATCCGGCAGACAGAGCAACTCCCGGTCTATGAGAAGCTCGGCGATGTGCGCTCAAAAGCGGTGACGATGTGGTGGATTGCCACTTTGTTATGGGCAAAAGACCCTAATGCCCATCGGGAACGTATCCGTGAATTGCTTTGCCAAGCCAAGCAAGATTTTCTGCGGATGCGCTTGCCAGAAGCAGATTCAATCCAGAAGTTCATAGAAAGCTACGGTTTAACCTGCGATCAATAACTCCCCTCTCGCTCCCTGCCCCCCTTGCGGGGGGCGAAGTGCCGCGTTCAAGCGGCTGGAATGGGCCGGGGATGGGGGTGGCGGGTTCCCCTAACGTTTCACCGCATCCTGCATAATACTGTTCGCCGTATCCACCGTCGCACGGTTAACCGCCTGCACCAAATCATTGGTCGGAATCGGCATCCCGTTGATCATCATGGAAGTGGGGGTATTGGCGTATTCGCCCAGCGTATTGCGCACATCCATGTCTTGGCTGCTCAGGCCGTAAATGCACACTGCCTGTGAAACTTCGCCGGGAGCTTGCCCGACCAACGCGAAATCAAGGCTCACTTGCAGTTGCACGCCTTTTTGTTCCATCTGCTTTTCGCCTTGCCAAAGCACCCCTTTGTTGCCCGCCAATGCTACTGTGACTGCCTTGCAGGTATTGATGGGGCTATCCAATGCATGACCACCGGAACAGCCAGCCAGTATCCCAAACAACAAAATCAAGCCCAGCGTGCGCATTTTACGTGTTCTCCCTTGCCTTTCATCAACCCGAAAACCCGATTATGGGTTATGATCAAACTATGAATGGATGTAATGAGAACAGAAAACATGTACGAAGAAAAGCATAAGCAATTAAAAGAGTTGGAAAAAGTCCTCACTGAGCGCGTGGATGGCTTGGCTCGGGATTTGAGCAGTACGCACAGCGCCGACTCTGCTGAACAAGTGACGGAGCGTGAAAATGAAGACGTGCTACGCAACTTGCAAGAAGAAACCAAGATGGAACTGCAACAGGTGCGTGCCGCGCTGAAGCGCCTTGATGCCGGTGAATATGGCGTGTGCGCCAGTTGTGGGGCAGACATCAGCCCTGCACGCCTGCAAGCATTGCCTTATGCAACCTTGTGTATCCACTGCGCAAAATAAAATCAGATTGGCGGCTTATCCGTTGGTATTTTTCGTGCAGGCAAAGTGAAAGTGCTTACAGTAAAATGGCACAGTTTTCACTTACCCCATGAACGGAGATATACATGAAATTAGCCGTCGGTTTTGTTATCGCTTTGAGCTTTGCCTTAAGCGCCTGTACTGCTGTTGCCCCACCGATGCCTACCGCACCAGTCGCAACCCAAGCTGCTACCCGTGCCACTAACCCCGCTTCCATGAACTGCATACAAAATCATGGCAAGCTGGAAATCGTTCAAACCCCTGAAGGCGAAAAAGGCGAATGCGTGCTGCCTAGCGGCAAACGTTGCGACGAATGGGAAATGTTCCGGGGCAACTGCCCGACCCGCACGGTCAATGTTGGCATGAAAAAGTTCGGCCTCTAAGCCGCTCAAGCACCAACATCCCCCACCAGATGGTAACTACGCACACTGCGCCCATCTGGCTCTACCGAATGCAGATGCACGTCATAACCCCACAAACGATGGACGTGGCGTAGCATCTCGTTCACCTCCCCGTGCAAGGGGCGGCGGTTATTCAAGGTATGCTGTAAGGTCAGCGAACGGTCGCCGCGCACATTAACGTTGTACACCTGAATATCCGGCTCTTGGTGGCTCAGGTTGTATTGCTGCGAAAGCATTTCCCGCACCTGCCGATAACCGTCGTCATTATGGATCGCGGCAATGTCGATGGTGTTCTTACGGTCATCGTCTTCCAGCGCGAATAGGTGGAAATCGCGGATCACCTTGGGCGACAGGAATTGCAGGATGAAACTTTCATCGCGGTAATTGCGCATCACCCGATCCAAGGTCGCAATCCAGTCGGAACCGGCAATATCCGGGAACCACTGCCTATCCTCATCGGTGGGCTTTTCGCAGATACGGCGTATGTCTTTCATCATCGCAAAACCCAGCGCATACGGGTTGATGCCGGAATAATACGGGCTATCAAAACCGGGCTGCATCACCACATTGGTATGCGAAGTGAGGAATTCCATCATGAACCCTTCATTCACCAGCCCTTCGTCGTACAGTTCGTTGAGGATGGTGTAATGCCAGAAGGTTGCCCAGCCTTCATTCATCACCTGCGTCTGGCGTTGTGGGTAGAAATACTGCGCAACTTTACGCACGATGCGGATGATTTCGCGCTGCCAGATTTCCAGTGACGGGGAATTTTTCTCGATGAAATACAGGATATTTTCCTGAGGTTCTGACGGGAAGCGCCCCACGGCTTTAGCCGCCTCTTCATTGACGCGGTTACGGTGCGGCAAAGTACGCCACAAGTCATTCAAGTGTTGCTGGATGTACAACTCACGCTCTTGCTGCCGCGCCATTTCTTCCGTCGCGGAAATCGGCGATGGGCGCTTGTAACGGTCAACCCCGTAATTCATCAGCGCATGGCAAGAATCCAGCAGCATTTCCACCGCTTCCACCCCAAAGCGCTCTTCGCACTGGCGGATGTAATTCTTGGCAAACATCAAATAGTCGATGATGGCTTCCGCGTCCGTCCACGCCCGGAACAAGTAATTGCCCTTGAAAAAGGAATTGTGACCGTAACAGGCGTGCGCAATCACCAGCGCTTGCATGGTCAGGGTATTTTCTTCCATCAAATAAGCGATGCACGGGTTGGAATTGATGACGATTTCATACGCCAACCCCATGCGTCCCCGGCTGTAGTTTTGCTCCACATTGACGAAATGTTTGCCATAAGACCAGTGATTGTAAAATACCGGCATCCCGATGGAAGCATAAGCATCCATCATCTGGTCGGAACGGATGATCTCAATCTGGTTCGGGTAAGTGTCGAGCCGGAACTTTTCCTTGGCAATGCGCCCGATTTCGCGGTTATAGGTTTCGATGGTCTCGAATGTCCATTCCGAACTGGTGGAAATGTAGCGTTTCTCGTCCATTAGCCCACCTCCTCCCCGGCGTGTTTACGGAACAGTTCGCGGAATACTGGATAAATTTCGGCATTATTGCGCACCCGCTGGATGGCAAAACGGTCGTGGAAATCGCCCTGCAAACGTTCGTACAAATACCACAAGCCTTGCGGATCACGGTCGCCGATTTCGATATAGGTGTAATACTGCACAAACGGCAGGATGTGGTCGCTCAATGCCGTGCGGCAACGCTCGTTGTCTTCATGCCAGTTGTCACCGTCGGAAGCTTGCGCCACGTAAATATTCCACTGGTCGGGCGAATAGCGTTCTTCAATAATGTCACCCATCAGCTTAAGGGCGCTGGAAACCACCGTGCCGCCGGTTTCGCGGGCGTAGAAAAAGGTTTCCTCATCCACTTCTTGCGCTTGGGTGTGGTGACGGATGAATACCACTTCAATCTTTTCATAGTTCTTTTTCAGGAACAGGTACAGCAGGAAAAAGAAGCGCTTGGCGGTGTCCTTAATGTCTTGCGTCATTGAGCCAGACACGTCCATGACGCAAAACATCACGGCTTTGGGCGACGGTTTCGGCACTTTGATCTTGAGGTTGTACTTGAGGTCGAAATCGTCCAGCCACGGGATTGCGTTCATGCGCACATTCAGGCGCTGCAACTCCGCTTCCAACAGCAAACGCTGCTCTTCCGTCTCATCGCAGGTTTCGTATTGTTCAAGTTCTTCCATCTCTGCCAGCACTTCGCGGCGACGGCGGCGCTCTTTACCGCGCAAGGCAATCCGCCGTGCATGGGCACTGCGCATGGAACGCACGATATTGATTTGTGCCGGATTGCCCACTTCGCTGACCCCGGCACGTTGGTAGTCGAAGGAATCCATACTCAGCAACTGGCGCTTGACCATGTTTGGCAGTGCCAAATCTTCAAACAGGTATTCAAGAAACTCCTGCTGGGAAATTTGGAAGATGAAATCATCATCCCCTTCCCCATCTGCCGAAGCTTGCCCCGAACCACTGCCACCACCACCCCCAGCAGGTGGACGTTGGATGCGGTCGCCCGGTACAAATTCCTTGTTGCCCGGATGCACAATATCGCGCTTACCGCCTTGCCCGTGGCGGAATACCGGCTCGGAAATGTCGCGCTTGGGGATAGTGATACTTTCCCCCTGCTCCATGTCCGTGATGTTGCGGCGGCTGACAGCATCGGACACCGCACGGCGAATCTGTTTCTGGTAACGCTTCAGGAAACGTTCCCGATTCACCATGCTCTTGTTTTTGCTATTCAGGCGACGGTCAACGATATAGGTCATGCTAACCCCTTACTGCGACTTACGTACCCGCAGATACCATTCAGCCAACAGGCGTACCTGCTTTTCAGTGTAACCCCGTTTCATCATACGCTCGACGAAGTTATCGTGCTTGCGCTGTTCATCCGAGGTGGATTTCGCCCCGTAGGAAATGACGGGCAGCAAGTCTTCGGTGCTGGAGAACATTTTCATCTCAATCACGCGCCGCAGCTTTTCGTAGCTCGTCCACGCTGGGTTACGCCCACCGTTATTGGCACGCGCCCGCAGCACGAAATTGACGATCTCATTACGGAAATCTTTCGGGTTGCTGATGCCCGCTGGTTTCTCGATCTTTTCCAGATCGGCGTTCAGCGAAGCGCGGTTGAGCAATTCGCCGGTTTCCGGGTCGCGGAATTCCTGATCCTGAATCCAGAAATCCGCATAAGTTACGTAACGGTCGAACAGATTTTGCCCGTACTCGGAATAGGATTCGAGGTAAGCAGTTTGGATTTCCTTGCCGATGAAATCCACATAGCGCGGCGCGAGGTATTCCTTGATGAAGCGGATGTAACGTGCCTGCAATTCGGCTTGGAATTGCTCTTTCTCGATCTGGCGCTCCAACACATACATCAGATGAACTGGGTCAGCCGCCACTTCGGTCGCGTCATAGTTGAACACTTTCGACAAAATCTTGAAGGCAAAACGGGTGGAAAGCCCATTCATGCCCTCATCCACGCCCGCTGCATCTTGGTACTCTTGGATGGTTTTGGCTTTCGGGTCGATGTCCTTGAGGTTCTCGCCGTCGTAAATGCGCATTTTGGAAAACAGGTTGGAGTTTTCCGGCTCTTTCAGGCGCGACAGCACGATGAATTGCGCCAGTAACTTGAGGGTATCCGGTGCGCACGGCGATGCAGCCAATGAACTGTTAATCAGCAGTTTTTCGTAAATCTTGATCTCTTCGGTAACGCGCAAGCAATACGGCACTTTGACGATGGAAACGCGGTCAATGAACGCTTCATTGTTGCGGTTACTTTTGAATGCCTGCCATTCGGATTCGTTCGAGTGCGCAAGGATTACCCCGGAAAACGGGATCGCACCGATACTTTCCGTGCCGTTGTAGTTGCCTTCCTGCGTGGCGGTCAGCAGTGGATGCAGTACCTTGATCGGCGCTTTGAACATTTCCACGAATTCCATCAAGCCCTGATTCGACAGGCTCAAACCACCGGAATAGCTGTAAGCGTCGGTGTCATTCTGCGGGTAATCTTCCAGCTTACGGATGTCGACCTTGCCCACCAGTGCGGAAATGTCTTGGTTGTTTTCATCCCCCGGCTCGGTTTTGGACACCGCAATTTGGTTCATGCGCGATGGATAGCGTTTAACCACACGGAATTGGGTGATGTCACCGCCAAACTCGTGCAGCCGCTTGACCGCCCACGGCGACATGATCGTTTTCAGGTAACGGTGCGGGATGCCGTAATCCTCTTCCAGAATCGCCCCGTCCTCTTCCGCATTGAACAATCCCAGTGGGGATTCATTGATCGGGGAACCTTTGATAGCGTAAATCGGCATCTTTTCAATCAGCGCCTTCAAACGTTCGGCGAGCGAAGACTTACCACCACCGACAGGCCCCAGCAGGTAGAGCACCTGCTTGCTTTCTTCCAAACCTTGGGCTGCGTGACGGAAAAAGGACACGATCTGCTCAATGCAGTCTTCCATGCCATAGAATTCGTAGAAGGCAGGATAACGGCGGATAACCTTGTTGGAAAAAATCCGACTCATGCGTGGATCGCGTGAAGTATCAACAACTTCCGCCTCCCCAATCGCGTGGAGCATACGCTCGGCGGCAGTGGCATAAGCCATGTGGTCGTGTTTGCAGATGTCGAGGTATTCCTGCAACGAGTATTCTTCTTCTCGTAATGCTTCGTAGCGGGACTGATAGTGACTGAATATGCTACTCATTTTATTCCCCTTGGCTGGTGGGCTACGGACTGGTGAATCCGCCTATCCTTACTTTTAGACTAAAGATGTACCGAAAAGTGTAATTTTTATTTCAAAGCCTATTATGCGCATAATTTAGCCCAATCTTGCGACTTCCCCCATAAATAACGGATGAATGGAAGCAAAAAAGCCATCAGCCGCACACAAAAAAGCCCCGGTACGCTAAGCGTCCGGGGCCGGAGACGACTAAGACACAAGTGCTAGCTTACGGAGGGCAGTCCCATACACTGCATTCTTCTTCCGTAACATGCGCATCTGCATCATGTGCAGGTGTGTTCAAGCGGGATGTGTCAGTCAAAAAGGCTTCATTGGGTGCTTTGTATACCAGTACCACCCCAGAACCGCTGCGCAGCAAGTCCATAGTTGGCCCCAGACGGCGGTCAGGCCACCAGATCATGATACGAGGTTCGCTCATGGCTGGACGCAGGTCTTCGTCATCGTCCATAAAGTACAAGGAACCAATCATTTTATTGGCGGCATTATAGAGGTGAATTTCAGCCCATACACCGTGGCGAACATGGCGATGGATGACCCGGTAGGATGCGATTACATGCTGAATCATTTGTTGTTCCTCCATGAAACAATATAATTTAGGAACTTAAGTGGTGGGGTTTAACCTGTCCCCACACTGAAGTTTAGCTCGTCCCTGAAACATTGTTTTATGGGTTCATAACTCTCCGACAAACGGCATAAATCGGGGTAAATGTGGTTTATCTCAAAACCATACCCAGTTTATCGGTCGAACTCCAAGGCCATCCCGACAGGATCAACATCCAATAACAACCCATTTCGCCACACCAGTTGCCCATTAACAATCGTGGCAGCGATACTGGAGCGGAATTCATAACCATCGAATGGCGTCCAGCCACACTTCGACAAACTGTTTGCATGGGTTGCCAAGAACGGCTTTTCCAAATCAACCAATACCAGATCAGCCCAATAACCTTCGCGGATATAGCCCCGGTCTTTAATCTTGAACAATTCGGCAACGGCATGACTAGTCTTTTCGACGATGAATTCCAGCGTAAAGATGCCATCGTGGTAATGTTCCAGCACCGTTTGCAGCGCGTGTTGCACCAACGGCAAACCAGAAGGCGCTTTGAAATAGCTGCTATTTTGCTTTTCATCCCACGTATGCGGCGCATGGTCAGTGCCAATCACATCCAACCGCCCATCCAGCAGTGCTTGGATAATGCCAGCCCGGTCTTCCGCTGTTTTAATTGCCGGATTGCATTTAATCAGCGCCCCTTTGGAGACGTAATCTTCCTCGGCAAAATGCAGGAAATGTACGCAAGCTTCCGCCGTAATTAACTTGTCTTGCAAAGGCAGCGAAGAAAAACGTTCCGCTTCTTTAGCCGTAGAAATATGCAGGATATGCAAGCGCGTGCCACAACGTTTCGCCAACTCCATCGCCAGCGAGGACGACTTATAGCAGGCCGCTTCACTGCGGATCGTCGGGTGCAAATAAAATGGAATATTATCGCCGTAAATGCTGCGGTAACTTTCCTCATTCTCTAAAATAGTGGGGGTATCTTCGCAATGTGCTGCGATTAAAGTTGGTGCATGGGTGAATATCTGCTCCAGAATTTCCGGGTCATCAACCAACATATTGCCAGTGGAAGCACCCATGAATACTTTTATCCCGCACGCATCTTTGGGGTTTAACGCCTTAATCGCTTCGATATTATCGCTGGAAGCACCTAAATAGAAAGCGTAGTTCGCTGCCACACGCCCTGCTGCCAACTGTTTTTTTTCATTGAGAACCGCCGTGGTCAAGGTATTCGGGACGGTATTCGGCATATCCATGAAACTGGTGATTCCGCCCGCCACTGCTGCCCCGCTTTCCGTTGCCATATCGCCCTTGTGGGTCAACCCCGGCTCGCGGAAATGCACCTGATCGTCAATCATGCCCGGCAGCAGGTAACGCCCTTTCGCATCCAGCACTTTGACATCCGGCGCAGACAGGTTGCTACCGATTTCCTCGATACGCCCATTGCGGATAAGCACATCACTGGCAGTAATCTGCCCTTCGTTGACCAATTTGGCGTTAACAATCAGCAGAGAACTCATGGGGAAAAGCTCCTTAGGGATCAGGATTCCCGTTCAAGAATCAGAAAAGAATAGGGGTAAGGGTTTTTGGCATCGGCAGGATAATCAGTGCGCTCCAGCTCATGCCACGGGTGCTGATTATAATCAGGGAAAAAGGTATCACCTAATAAATTAGCATTGATCAGGGTCAAATATAAACGCCCGGCATAAGGCAAGAAATGCTCGTAAATTTGCGCCCCACCAATCACCATCACTTCCGGGACATCAGCCACCAGCGCCAAAGCCGCTTCCGGTGATGCAACCCGTTCAGCACCGATGGGTTGGAAAGCAGGGTCACGGGAAATCACCAGATTGCGCCGCCCCGGTAACGCCCGACCAATGGAATCCCACGTCTTGCGCCCCATGATCACAGGTTTTCCGAGGGTATTACGCTTGAACCAAGCAAGATCAGCAGGCAAATGCCACGGCATCTGCCCTTCTTTCCCGATGACCTGCTGACCCGTCATGGCAACAATCAGGGACAACATCGGGCTTATTTAACCACACGCAAAAAGGAAGGGCGCTGCTTAGCGGTGGGTTTGGGCGGTTCTGGATCGTCGTCTTGCCCAGCGGCAGCGCTATCATCTTCCGCACCGGCATCATCACCATTCCCAGAAACGCTAGTCAATGACGGGGCTGATTTAGGTGCATCCTGCACAACGGCTTCCTGCGATTCGGCATACTCATCAGGCGGGAAGCTGATGCCATCCTGCGTTTCCTTCGAGTAAATCGCCATTACCGACCACATGGGCAAGTAAATGGAGAATGCCTTGCCACCGAAACGGGCGCTAAAGGTTACTTCATCATCACGCAGCATCAAGTTGTTGGCAGCGGTCATGCTGACATTCAACACAATGTTGCCATCTTTGACGAACTGGCGCGGCACTCTGACCTGACTGGAACGGGCATCCACCAAAATATGCGGTGTCAGGCCGTTATCCACGATCCATTCGTAAAAAGCGCGTAACAAGTAGGGGCGTTTCGGCGTCATATTCATGGGCGGATAGCTTTCTCAACCTTGCTTAATGACTGCTGGAAAGCATCCCGCGAGAACACCCGATCCATATAGCGCAAGATCGGTTTGCCCTGTTTTTCCGGCACATCAATACCGTATTTCGGCAAACGCCACAGGATCGGCGCAATGGTGCAATCCACCAGTGAAAATTCTTCACTCAGGAAATAAGGCTTAACGGCAAACACTTCTGCCGCAGACAGTACACTTTCACGCAAAATCTTGCGGGCTTGGGCAGCCGCCAGCTCATCACCGTCTTCAATATCGCTGACCAGTGAAAACCAGTCTTTTTCAATGCGGAACAACGCCAAACGCGAGTGCGCACGTGTTACCGGGTCAACCGGCATCAACGGCGGGTGCGGGAAGCGTTCATCCAGATATTCCATAATGATCCGCGCATCGTACAACACCAGATCGCGGTCAATCAGGGTTGGCGTGGTGTTATAGGGGTTCAGTTCCGCCAAGTCTTCGGGCTTGTTATCGGGATTAATATTGAGGATATCAACGGTAATATCCTTTTCCGCCAAAACAATGCGCACACGGTGACTGTCTGCACAGTCGGCGGCGGAAAACAATGTCATGACAGATCTTCGGCTGGAAAGCGAAGCCATAGACGCGAAACTCCCTATGCTAGAAACAAAAAAGCCACTCTATTTTACACTAGAGTGGCTTCGAGGTGTTATACCGGAAGCGGATTAATGGACATCCTTCCAGTATTCCTTCTTCAGGAAGTAAGCGAGAACCGCGAACAGACCCAAGAACAGCAACACAAAGATGCCGTAGCTTTTACGGTGCAGTTGTGCAGGCTCAGCGACGTAAGTCAGGAAGTTGGTAATGTCACGCACTACTTTGTCGTACTCAGCAGCAGACATTGTGCCGGGCGTGACGGTTTTCAGTGCGCAATGCTCAACAGCGTGCTCACCTTCACCGTGCTTAGTGCATTCCTGCTCTTGCAGACCTTGCAGTTCCCACAGGACATGCGGCATACCGACGTTAGCGAACACGGTATTGTTCACACCCATCGGACGGGTTTTGTCCACATAGAACGCTTTCAGGTAGCTGTAAATCCAATCCGGGCCACGTGAACGGCCTGTCAGGGACAGGTCTGGTGGCGGCGCACCGAACCATTCAGCCGAGTCTTTCTGGGACATACCGTTCTTCATCAGCTCACCAACTTTAGTCGGCTCACCGTCAGTACGGGTGAAGATCAGGTTTTTCGCCACCTGTTCATTCGTTAACCCCAAGTCAGTAGCGACCCGGTTATAACGGCTGAAATTCAGCGAGTGGCAACCCATGCAGTAGTTAGCGAAATACTTCGCACCCACTTGCAGGCTGGACTGGTCATGGATATTGACGTTCGCCTTTTCCAGTGGTACGCCACCTGTGTTCGCCATCGCAGCACCAGATGCCATCACGGAAGCGGTCAGTGCGAACATTACACTTGCAATAAATTTTTTCATGTTGTCACACCTCAACCTGTTACGCGGTCAGGAACCGGCTTTTCTTCATTGCAGCTTGCTTTGAAAGCAGGCAACAACAGGGTCAGCGCCAGATAAGCCGCAGGCCAAATAAACTGGATAATCATCTGGACAGTTGCACCACTATCACCCGCTGTAAAGCGGAAGATAAAGTCATAAGCAATGACTGCGCCCAACAGGATACCGAACCACATGACATACTTCGCTTTCGCTGGGTTGCTGTGAATCCACAGTACCACAAAGAACAGGAAGTAGATTTGGGTCATGCGAGTGCCCAATTCTTTGAAGGCTGGAGTTACTGCTTCAACGCCCATCCAACCCAACACCAAGAACACCGCTGCAAACAGCATCAGGTTGATCTTGTGCGCGTTGTTACGGTAGCGCCATGATTTCATTGGGTTACGGTCAATCCAAGGCAGCGCAAACAGTACTGCAATTGCCGAGAACATCGCCAATGTACCAAAGAATGGGTCAGGGATCGCACGCAAAACCGTGTAGAACGGTGTGAAGTACCAAACTGGCGCAATGTGCAACGGCGTTTTCAGCGCGTTAGCCGGTTCAAAGTTTGGCTGTTCGAGGAAGTAGCCACCGCCTTCAGGCGCAAAGAACAGGATCGCGAAGAAGCCCATCAGGAACACGACAACACCCAGAATATCTTTCACAGAGTAGTAAGGGTGGAACGGAATGCCATCAGCCGGTGCAGTATCGCTCCAACGGTTGCCTTTCGGGCCTTTCTTGATTTCAACGCCATCTGGGTTGTTGGAACCGACTGCGTGCAGCGCCACGATGTGGACGAAGACCAGTGCAGGCAGCACCAAGGAAGGCAGGAAGAAGTGCAGCGCAAAGAAACGGTTCAGGGTTGCATCGCCAAGTACGAAGTCACCACGAATCCAAGTAGACAGACCTTCACCAATCACTGGGATAGTGTTGAACAGGTTGATGATAACCTGCGCACCCCAGTAAGACATTTGACCCCAAGGCAGCAAGTAACCCATGAACGCCGTTGCCATCAGTGCAAGGTAAATCGCCATACCGATCAACCAGATCAGTTCGCGCTTACCTTTGTAAGACCCGTAAATCAGGCCACGGAACATGTGCAGGTACACCACGATAAAGAACGCAGAAGCGCCAGTGGAGTGCATGTAGCGGATGAACCAGCCGGACGGTACATCACGCATGATGTATTCGACGGAAGCAAACGCCAACGTGGTATCCGGTTTGTAGTGGAATGCCAAGAACAGGCCAGAAACGATCTGGATTACCAGCACCAGCATGGCCAGTGAGCCGAAGAAATACCAGAAGTTGAAGTTTTTAGGCGCATAGTACTCAGCCAAATGCGCTTTCCAAGTTTCCATCATCGGGAAGCGGTCTTCGACCCAACCCAAGAAACCTGTGTAATTATGGGGATGACGTTCAGCCATTATGCTTTACCTCCATCTTCACCGATCAGAATAGTGTCGTCGTTTTTGAAGTAGTATGGAGGTACTTCAAGGTTTGCACCGGCTGGAACGTTTTTGAATACGCGGCCTGCCAAATCGAAACGGGAGCCGTGGCATGGGCAATACCAACCACCTTTCCAATCAGCACCCAAGTCAGCCGGAGCCAACTCAGGACGGTAAGTGGGTGAGCACCCCAGATGGGTACAAATACCGACCAGCACCAGATACTGTTCTTTACCTTGGCGGGTACGTGCCCCGTTTTTGGCATATTCCGGCTGTTGCTTAACATTATCGGAATTTGGATCTTTCAAATTGCCATCGAGGCTCGGTAATGCTGCCAGCATTTCCGGGGTACGGTTAACAAGCCATACCGGCTTCCCACGCCAGATAACACGAATCAACTGACCCGGCTCCACCTTGCTCACGGAAACTTCGACTGGCGCACCTGCGGCAAGCGCACGCGCACTAGGATTCCATGAGGAAAGGAAAGGAGCCGCAACCGCTGCCACACCTGCTGCACCCACCACGGAAGTGGCGGCAATCAGGATGCGGCGACGGCCTGTATCTACTCCAGAATTTGCCATCGTTAGCACTCTCCCAAATGTTCAAAACTTAACCTGCACATTCCTGCAAACCAGCAAAACCCCGCTTGCAATAATGTTGAATTTCTGCATTACCTGCCAAGATGTGCCTATATTAGCGCACACTAAAACGCCATGTAGGATGTCCGAACTTCCACCTAAAATCAAGCGAAAATATACAATAACCTGACTTATACGGGGTTGTCGAGATCAAGGAAAATAGTGTCTAAGCCAAACTGCCCCGCCAAATGTTCCCCCAGCGCCTTAATGCCGTAGCGTTCGGTAGCATGATGCCCCGCACTAATATAGTGGATACCATTTTCACGGGCGCTGTGGACGGTATGCTCAGAAACTTCACCGCTCAAATACGCATCAGCGCCCAACTCAAAGGCTTGCTGGATGTAACTTTGCGCCCCACCAGTACACCATGCAATACGCCGGATGGGGTGTTCACCGCCCGCAACCAACAAGGGCTTGCGCCCCAGCACGGCTTCCACTTGCTGACCGAAGGTTTCCAATGACAATGGCGCGGGCAAGGAACCGATATTACCAACACCTTGCAATTCGCGCTCGTCCATCACGCCTTCATTGAGGATACCCAGCAGCTTGCCCAATTGCGCGTTGTTGCCGAGTTCCGGGTGGGCATCCAATGGCAAGTGGTAGCCGAACAAATTAATGTCGTGTTTGAGCAGGGCGGCAAGGCGCTGTTTTTTCATGCCCCGAATGACGGGCGATTCATTTTTCCAGAAATAACCGTGGTGAACCAATACTGCATCGGCGTCAAGTTCCACCGCCGCATCCAGCAAAGCTTGGCTGGCAGTCACGCCCGTGACAATGCGACGCACTTCCGCCCTGCCCTCCACTTGCAAACCGTTGGGGCCGTAATCGCGGAACTTAGCCACATTCAGCAGCTTATTGAGGTAGCTTTCGAGTTCGTCGCGCTTCATAAGTCGGCGACGATCCGCAGGAATTCTGCCATTTCGTAATCCGTACCGATGGTGATGCGCAGGTATTCGTTGATGCGCGGCTTGTTGAAATAACGCACCAGCACCCCGCGCTTTTTCAATTCCAGATAAACCGCCTCGGCATTGCCTTCGGGTGGGCGGGCAAACACGAAGTTGGCGGCAGAAGACAGCACCGTAAAGCCCAAGGCGCTGAGCTTTTGCACGGTGGCTTCGCGGGTGCGGATGATTTTCTGGCGGGTTGCCTCGAAATACTCGCGGTCACGCATCGCGGCAGCAGCTCCGGCAATCGCCATGCGCCCCAGTGGGTAGGAGTTGAAGGAATTTTTCACCCGTTCCAGCGCTTCGATCAGGTGCGGATGCCCGACCGCGAAACCAACACGCAAGCCAGCCAGCGAGCGGGATTTGGAAAAGGTTTGCGCAACCAGCAGGTTCGGGTACTTCGCCACCAGTGGAATCGCGGTTTCTGCGCCGAAATCGACGTAGGCTTCATCAACCACCACTACCGAATTCGGGTTGGCTTGCAGCAATTGTTCGATAGCATCCAGCCCGACCGCCATGCCGGTGGGGGCATTGGGGTTGGGGAAAATGATGCCGCCGTTTTCACCGCTGTAATCCGCCAAGTTCAGGCTGAAATCGTCCCGCAGCGGGATTTGCCGTGCCGCTATCTGGTAGAGGGTGGCGTAAACCGGATAGAAACTGTAGCTGATGTCCGGGTACAGGATCGGGGCATCGTGCTTGAGCAAGCCGTGGAAGATGTGTGCCAGCACTTCATCCGAGCCGTTACCAACGAAAATGTTGGCGCGGGCAATACCGTAATAGTCGGCGATGGCGTCTTTGAGTTCATCCGCGTTCGGGTCGGGGTAGAGGCGCAGGGTTTCATCCGCTGCCGCGTGGATCGCAGCCAAGGCTTGCGGCGATGGCGGGTACGGGCATTCGTTGGTGTTCAGCTTGATGTAGCGCTGGTCTTTGGGCTGTTCGCCCGGCACATACGGGTCGAGGTCGTGTACCAGCTTGCTCCAGTATTGGCTCATGCGTGCTTCCGGCTGTGGGAGTGTAAAGGGGGGATGATATAGGGGAAAAGGTGCAGAAGAAACCCCCTCCACCGCTACGCGGCGGGCGCTCCCGTTGCAGCCGCACGCTGGCGCTGCTCCGCGACGCGCCTGCTCACGTCCGCCACGTCCGCGCAAGGATTCCGCCTCCGGCGGCTGCGGCTCCGCCGCCCTGCCCGGCCTTAGCTCAATGACCTAGGGCAAGGCGAAAGCCCAAGTCGATGCCACGGTCATCAGGCTCGTTCCCGTAACGGTAGGCAGAACGCACGCCCCTGCCGTAGTAGAGCCACGAGCCGCCGCGAACGACGCGCAAAACGCCTGACTGTGAACCCTCCGGGTTCGTTACCGGCTCCGCCGGATAAGAACTGTACCAATCCTGACACCATTCCCACACGTTACCGTGCATTTCGTACAGACCCCACGGATTCGCAGGAAGTGATTTGACCGAAACAGTTTTCCCAACATTGTCATTGAAATTTACCTGCTGTGCCGTAATGTTATCACCAACAGAATAACGGGGCATTGTTCCTGCACGACAGGCATATTCCCACTGCGCTTCGGTTGGCAGTTTCGCCTTCAGGTCAGACGCTATACCATTCAGTGTACGGATAAAACCCTGTACATCATTCCAACTGACCGTTTCCACCGGATTGTTTGCGGTGTTCCTGAAAATGGAGCTGAAATGGGAAGGGTTGTTACCCATCACTGCCTTCCACAAAGCTTGGGTACAAGTGCTATCCGCCAACCAAAACCCTTGCGTCAACGTCACTTCATGCTGGATTTCATCACTTCCTCGCTCCTTTTCGGAGGCTGGCGACCCCATCAGGAACTTGCCCGGTTTGATCCAGCGGAAGCGTTGGATAACACCCTTCACATCCAGATCGGCATATCGCCCATAGCCATCCTCACCCATTACCTTTGCCCAAACGGGTTCTGCTTGCTTGGGCGCTGGGGATGGAGGAATGGGCGGTGACGGCTGGACTTTCGGCGGATCAGGCAGCGGGATGTGGATACGGATGGTATGCATCAACTTTTGCCAATCCACTTGCTGGGAAAAGTTCAAATGCTGCAAGGGGATCAACCATAATGGCAAATCGTCCAAGTTTTCCGCCAAAATTGGCACAATGGGAATATTCATCCGCTTCGCCATCTGGAACTCGGCGAACACCCATTCAGAATGCTTGACCTTATTCGATACCACCAACACCACAAGCTGGCTGGCTTTCAATTGGCGCTCGATTTCCTTTACCCACTCCATCCCCGGCAGAACACCCGTCTCGTCACGGAACACAGTGAAGCCTTGCCCATGCAAATGCTGCTGCGCCTGTTTCGCGAGGCGTTGACCGTGGGATTGGTCTTGGGCGTAACTGATGAAAATCTGCTGCATTGGTTCGTGGGGTAGATGGTTTGCTGATAGGCGTAGGATAGCATTTATTGCTCAGAGTGAGTTACCCCAGTCGGTTATACTCATCAGATGAATAAACGTACTGAGTCTTCCTTCCTCCCCGCGTGGTGGCTGCGCTCGCCCCACCTGCAAACCTTGTGGCCTGTGTTTTTCCGCCGCCGCCCACACTTGCCCTTGCAAGCCGAACGGGTGGAACTCGCCGATGGGGATTTCATTGATCTGGCGCACTACCCGCGCCCGGATTCCCCGCTGGTGCTGGTGATCCACGGGTTGGAAGGTTCGGTGGATTCGCATTACGCCCAGACCTTGATGCAAGCGTTGCACGAAGAGGGGTTCGCCAGCGTTTTCATGCACCTGCGCGGACGCAGCCAAACCCCAAACCGCCTGCCGCGCAGCTACCATTCCGGTTTGACCAGCGACATCGCGGAAGTGCTTGCCCACCTGCAACAAAGCGGGCGGATGCCGGATGCAGCGGTCGGTTTTTCGCTCGGCGGCAACCTGATCCTGAAATATCTGGGGGAAACTGGCAAAGATTCGGGTTTGAAAACGGCAGTCGCGGTTTCCGTACCGTTCCAGTTGCAGGAATGCGCCCGCAAGCTCGAAAGCGGGTTTGCGCGGGTGTATGGGCTGCATCTGGTGAACCGCCTGAAACGCACCTACCGCGACAAATTCAGCCGGATGCCAAGCCCGCTGACCGTTGATGTCAGCAAGCTGAAAACGCTGTTTGAATTCGACGACCGGATTACTGCCCCACTGAATGGCTTTGCCGACGCGGAAGATTACTACCGGCGCAGCAGTTCGGCACAATTCCTGCGTAGCATCCAGACCCCGACGCTGATTATCCACGCCAAGGATGACCCGTTCATGCACCCGACCACCGCGCCGAGCGAAGACATGCTCAGCGACAGCGTAACGTTGGAACTCGCGGCACACGGCGGGCACGTTGGGTTTATCAGCGGTAGCTTACCGTGGCAGGCAGAATACTGGCTGGAACCGCGCATTATCGCGTGGCTCCGCACCAACTTACCCCCTAAAACACCGCACACGAAGCAAAGGAACACACCAGCATGAATTTCCTCGCGGCTATTGCTGTAATGCTCGTTTTGATCGGCCTCACGACGCTGGTCATTGGTGGCATCCGCCACTTTTTCCCGTTCGTGGAGGCGTACATCCCCGACAGCTTCAAGCAACCGTTGTCGATCCGTTATGCTGCGTATTACTTGCTGGCGGGGCTGTTAATTTTGCTGATTTTGCCGTAGCAAGCCCTCTATCAGTTCGGCAACCACTTATTCCGCAGGCTTTCGTGGATGCTGTCACTCACACCCTGCGTTTCACGCAATTTCAGCAAAGCGCGGTTGACAGGTTCCACCAAGGGGCTGTCGGGCGGGAATGCGATGCCGTAGCTTTGCGGGTTAAAACTGACCGGCAACACTGACACCTGTTGCTTCTCCGGCGCACTCTTGTTGTGCTGGTTTGCCAGATACACCAAGCGCGGGCCATCATGCACCAGCGCATCCACATCCTTGCTGATGACTTTTTGCATTCCTTCCGCCAAATCTTTGACCGGAACAATGTTCACGCCCATTTTCAGCAAGTAGTCCTTGGGGGCATCGGTCGCCACCACCGCCACGCGCTTGTCGAGCAGGTCTTTAGGACTTTGGATGCTGCTGTCGATATTCTGCGCGGTCAACGCGGCGGTGATCACGGAACTTAAGATGCCCAAATACAAGAATCCCATCAGGAACCACCCCAAATCCACTAACCGCGCCAAACCCCGGCGTGGCGGCGTATCCCACGTAGTAAACATGGTCAGCGCCCACCACAGTGCTTCATTGATGCCGGAACGGTAATCTTCCGGGAAAGTGGGTTCGCCACCGCTGAAACGCCGGTCAACCAACCAGCGGACATGGGCGAAAACGACCACCAGCAATGTCACCGCCAACAACACTTGCCACGTAAACAGCTTGCCGATCTCTTGGATAGCCACTAACCACGGATTGGGGCGCGTATCCGCCGGAACCATGATTTGCAAACCCAATTCATACATGGAGTTGGAAAAATCCACCTGCTGTTCGCGGGCATTGGTCACGGTGATGGCAGAAATCCCAGCATTAACCTTACTTTCTTGGGTAGCTTGGATCAGCTCCGGCACGGTATCGAAATACACCCACTGGGTCTTCGCGCCCATTTCAGCAGCAATGGCATTCCACAAATCAATGCTGAAACCACGCGGCTGGCGCTGTTCTGGCGGCAGTTTAGCGTCGAACATCACCCACGGTTCGGAAAGTTTGACCCCCACTTTCAAGGTCTCTTCGGCGAACACATTACCCGCTGCAAAAAACACCAGCAACAACAAGCCGCTGATTACATGCCATAGCCTCATAAAACTCCCTCTCGCTAGCCGGATTTATCACCCTGCGCAGGGGAAATCCGAATGGTTAAAATTATTGCCTGAACAGTACTGGCCTCGCCCCCGCAGTATCCCGCAAATTTCTGCCGCAGTCTGCTACCATCCGCGCATGGACATTATCTTTCGTGAATACGGGTCAATCATCCGTCAAAAGTGGGGCTGGTTTCTAGTCGTGATGCTGGGCATCAGCGGCGGCGTGGGGCTGGATGCCGCCGTACCGCTGTTTTATAAGGATATTGCCAATGGGCTAGCGCTGCCCTATTCCCCCACGACGTTGGCAATGTTATTGCAAAGTTTAGGGTATATCGGGCTGATGTACGTCGGCATCTGGTTGAGTTGGCGGGCGTTGGAACTGGGCATGATCATGTTCCAAAGCTGGGGCTTAAACCTGCTCGACAAGCGTTGTTTCGAGGTGCTGGTGCGCCAGCGTTACCACTTTTTCGAGAACAACTTTGCGGGCAGTTTGGTTAAGCAGGCCAACCGTTTCATCAAAGCGTTTGAAACCATTATCGACTGGCTGATTTTCCAGTTTTTCGGCAATTTGCTGCTGATCACGGTGGCTTTCGTCATTTTCTACCAGCAACAACCGCGCTTTGCGGTGTATTTCCTGATTTGGGTCGCCATTTTCATGGGCTGGAGCGCGGGCTATTTGGTGTGGAAGCTGAAATTCGACACACGGGTAGCGGAACTGGACTCCAAACTCGGCGGGGCGTATTCCGACGGCATTGCCAATATTTCCATCGTCAAAAGTTTCGCACTAGAACAGCAGGAACGCCGCAATATCAGCGACATTGCCGATGAATCCTACCGCAGGCGCAATATCGCGTGGCTGCTGATGTTCGTTTCGTTTGCGGTGCAAGGCGTGCTGGTGTTCGGGATTGAATTGCTGCTGGTGTACTTGATGATCCGCAAATGGGCAGCAGGTAACTTCGAGATCGGGGAATTCGTGCTGTTCCAGACCATTTTGATGCTGCTGATCCGGCATTTGTGGGATTTTGGGCGCGATTTCCGACGTTTTTTCACGGTATTGGCGGATGCGCGGGAAATGGCAGATGTGTTCCGCCAAGCCGACATCGAACAGGACAAGCCGGGTACACAAGCGCACACGATTACCCACGGCGACATCCAATTCGAGGACATCGGGTTTGCTTACGGTGGTGCGGGCTTGTTCCGTGATTTCAACTTGCACATCAAGGCGGGGGAAAAGGTGGCGCTGGTCGGGCATTCCGGCTCGGGCAAAACGTCACTCACCAAGTTGCTGTTCCGCTTCGTTGACCCGCAGCAAGGCCATATCCGCTTTGACGGGGTGGATGCGCAAGATTTTACCCTGACCGCGCTGCGTTCGCAGATTTCGCTCGTGCCACAACAACCGGAACTGTTTCACCGCAGCATCCGTGACAATATTGTGCTGGGCAAGGAAATCCCTCTCGAACAACTGCGCGACGTGGCACGCAAAGCGCGGGCGCTGGACTTCATCGACAAGCTGCCGCAAGGCTTTGACACGCTGGTGGGCGAACGTGGGGTGAAACTTTCCGGCGGGGAAAAACAGCGCGTGGCGATTGCACGGGCATTCCTCGAAGACGCGCCGATTGTAGTGCTGGATGAAGCTACCAGTGCTTTGGATTCACTCACCGAGCAGCAAATCCAAGTAGCCATTTTCGACCTGATCGAACACAAAACCGCGATTGTGATTGCCCACCGGCTGGCAACCATCCTGCGTATGGATCGGATCGTGGTGCTAGAAAACGGACAGATTATCGAGCAAGGCACGCACGCAGAACTGCTGGCGCTGCGCGGGCGCTACCATGAAATGTGGCAGCACCAGAGCGGCGAATTTTTGCAGGTGGATTAGGCGACTTCCTCTTCCACCAGCTTGGCTTTCACTTTCAACCACTTTTCCAGTTTGCGCTGTAGCTCGTCCAGCCGCACAGGTTTGGACAAGTAATCATTCATACCCGCCGCGTAGCACTTTTCTTCGTCGCCAGTCATGGTGTGCGCGGTCAGGGCAACAATCGGCAACTCCTGATAATAGGCGTCTTCCAACTTGCGGATTTTGCGGGTGGCTTCGTAGCCATCCATCACTGGCATCTGGCAATCCATCAACACTAGGCCGTAGCGGTGTTTTTGCACCGCCAGCAAGGCTTCTTCACCGTTGACAGCGCAATCGACATGGCTACATCCCAGCTTTTTCAACATCGCCAAAGCAACTTTCTGGTTAACCATGTGGTCTTCGGTCAACAGGATACGGATGCTGCCATCGCCTGCTTGCGGAACTACCTCGACAGGTGCGGCGGGTGTTTCCGCAGCAATCGCAGGCGACTCGGCGGCTGGCACGGCAATTTGCAAATGCGACAATTGGCGCTGGATGACGGAGTGCTTGAGCGGTTTATTCAGCAAGTGGATATGCCGCCCTAAGCGCACCCCTTCCAGTGCCACGATTTGTTTGCTGCTGCCATAAATGACCAGTGGGGCTTGGCTGTATTCGCGCACCGATTTGACCACGGCTGCCATCCCTAGCGGATGGTCGGGGCGGTAATAAGCCATATCGGCATCCAACGCAATCAAATCAAAGGCATTATTGCCCTCCAATAGCATGATCAAGGTATTGAGGCTGTCAACCATCACCGGCTCCATCCCCCACTGGCGTAGCTGCGCTTCGTAGTAGCCATTCAGCATCGGCTTGGCTCCTAGCATCAAAACGCTGGTCAAGCAGGGGTGGAACGCGCAATGGGTACATGTGCTGACCACGGCCTCAATCGTAACCCAGAAATTGGAACCCACCCCAACTTTACTGAGCAAGCCGACATCACCGCCCATCAGGTGCGCCAGTTGCTTGCAGATCGCCAAGCCCAACCCAGTACCACCGTATTGGCGGGTAATCGAGCCATCCACTTGGGAAAAAGCGGTAAACAAGCGTGCTTGCGCTTCTTCGGGAATCCCGCAGCCCGTATCAATCACATCGAAACGCAGGTGTTGCCGTTCGCCTTCCTGCCCTACCGATGCATCCACGTTACTGATTTTGAGTACGACATAACCACGCTCGGTGAATTTGATGGCATTGTTCAGCAAGTTGATCAGAATCTGGCGCAGGCGTACCGGGTCACTGACGATGGCTGCCGGAACATTCCGGTCGACAAAAAACGCCAACTCAATCCCCTTGTTTTGGGCATTGTCCGCCAGCAAGTCAATCACCCCTTCAATCACCGGCAACACTTCAAACGCCGAATTACTGATCGTCAGCTTACCTGCCTCAATCTTGGAAAAGTCCAAAATGTCATTGATGATGCGCAGCAAGGATTCAGCACTGTGCTGCACCGTGCGCACCTGATCACGTTGCTCGCGGGACAATGCGCCATCCAGTAACAGTTCCGCCATGCCGATTACCCCGTTCATGGGGGTACGGATTTCATGGCTCATATTGGCAAGGAATTCGGACTTAAGGCGGGCGGATTCGAGTGCTTCGTCGCGGGCTTTCGCCAACTCCTGCTGTGCTTGGATACGGTGGCTAATGTCGCGGATGATCCCGGTAAACACCACATTGTCGCCGAAACGTGCTTCATTCACGGATAAGTCGACAGGGAAAATACTGCCATCCTTACGCCGGGCTTTAAGCTGGCGGGCGCGGCCTATGATGCCCGGTTCACCCGTTTCTAGGTAACGCTGGATGTATTGGTCATGTTTGTGCTGATGCTCGCCCTCCACCAACACGCTGACGTTTTGCCCCAACAACTCTTCCGGCTCATAACCAAACACCGGGTAAACTGACTTGTTGGTTTCGATAATGATCCCACGGGAATTGATCACCACAATCGCGTCCAGCACCGAATCGACAATGGTGCGGGTTTTGACTTGGCTGGCCTTGAGGTCTTCTGCCAAACGCTCGCGCTCTTCGATTCCCAGCACCAATTTCTGGTTAGCCAAGCGGGCGGCATCTGCTGACGCTTCAGACTCCTTCAATGACCGGCGTAAACTGCGCAAAGCCAGCACCAGCATGACCAGCATGGCTACCCCCAAGCCCAGCAACATGAGGAAGGATTCCATCATCGCTTCTTTGGTAGCCTTCTCAAACCCACTGAGAGGGCGGCTGACTGCCAACACCCCACGCACATCGCCCACTTTCCAGTCCCTTTTCGGCGTACCGGGGTAAGAATTATGGCAATTCACGCAACTTTGCCCCATCTGGTCAGCACGTGCATAGCGCAACACTTGTGCATCACCCTCGCCTTCAAAACGCCACACCGCCTTATCCGGGTTTTTACGCAATTCCTCCAACGCCCATTTTTCAAACCCATCATGCAACCCACCATCCTTGCGCCAAGGAAAAGGCAGGTCGCTGTAAAAGCGGATACGGTAATCGCTATCTTTGCTATCGGTGAGGAACTTGGCGAAATCAATCATCATGGTGGCAGGGATCGGCAAGGCATCCTTGCGCTCCAAGTAATCATGCGTGAGGGGGATGCCATTTTCCTTCGCCCGTGGCACAAACTGTTCGGAATAGAAGGTGCGGAAACGCGAAACCGACGCGGTGAACTGGCTCGCCTCGTAGACCGCAATCTGTTCATTGATGGAATGGTTTTTCTGGTAGCTGAACCAAAACACCAGCGCAGACCCCATCACCAACAGGAAGGAGAGGATGTAAACAATGTAACGGGTGATAAAACCGTCACCCAGACCCGCACGTGTATTCTCGGTAGTCATAGTTTTATTTTATGTATGTATTATCTGCCCGATAGTAGCAAGAAAATGGTGTTAATGCAGCAAAACGTGATGACCGTTATAATGCCCCGGTTTTTAGCTTCGATGGATAATTCAACATGAACTTGATTTCGCCGTTCAAGGGTTTGCGCCCTGCCCAAGGCCGCGCTGCTGACGTGATTGCCCCACCGTATGATGTCCTGAATTCTGCCGAAGCGCGTGAGCGGGCGGCAGGCAAACCGTGGAGCTTCCTGCACATTTCCAAGCCGGAAATCGACCTGCCAGAAGATACCGACCCGTACAGCACCACGGTTTACGCCAAAGCCGCCGAAAACCTTGCCCGCACGGTTGACGCTGGTTTGCTGGTACGCGATGGCGCACCGTGCTATTACGCTTACCGCCTGATCATGAATGGGCATCAGCAAACTGGGCTGGTGGCTGGCGCATCGGTTGCCGATTACGATACCAACCGCATCCGCAAACACGAATTTACCCGTCCGGTGAAAGAAGACGACCGGGTACGCCAGATTGATGCCGTAAACGCGCAAACTGGCCCCGTTTTACTGGCTTACCCTGACGCACCTGTGGTTGACCAGATTTTGGCAGCAGCGATGCAAACCGAACCGGCACTGGATGCAACCGCTGATGACGGCATCCAACACACCCTATGGGTGATTGATCAGCCTGAAACCATTGCGCAATTGACCGATGCTTTCAACGCCATGCACGCGCTGTACATTGCTGACGGGCATCACCGTTCGGCAGCAGCTTCGCGCATTGCCAAGATGCGTCATGCGCAACATGGCAGTGATGGCGTAGCGCCGTGGGATTATTTCCTGTCAGTGATTTTCCCTTACCACCAAATGAAAATCTTCGACTATAACCGCGTGATCAAAGACTTGCACGGTTTGGAACCAGCGCAATTTCTGGCAGCCGTGGAAGAGCATTTCGCGCTGGAACCTTCCGCCATGCCCGTTAAGCCTTCCGAACCCGGCACTTTCGGCATGTACATGGATGGGCAATGGTTCAAACTGACCCTGAACGCTGAATTGATGCCGAATGATGACCCGGTAGCACGCTTGGATGTCAGCCGTCTGGCACGTTACCTGATTGAACCTGTTTTGGGCATCAGCGACCCACGCCGCGATGACCGCATTGATTTCGTCGGCGGCATCCGGGGCTTGGAAGGGCTGGAAAAGCGCGTCAGCAGCGGTGAAATGGCGGTAGCTTTCTCACTTTTCCCCACCAGTATGCAGGACTTGATGGCAGTCGCGGACAATAACGATGTCATGCCACCCAAATCCACGTGGTTTGAGCCTAAACTGGCGGATGGTGTGGTTTCTTACCTGCTGGACTAAAACACACAACCAAATTGAGCAAGGGCATCACCCTTAAGATGCCCTTGTTTTTAAAGTAACTTGAGCACTTACCGCATGAAAAGACTGGAAAACAATTTCGAGCATTTCTTATTCACTAGCCGCTGGCTGATCGCGCCGGTCTATCTGGCCTTGGTCGTTGCCCTGCTGGTGTTGCTGGTCAAAACCGCCAAACAGTTGTGGGTACTGGTCAGTACCGTGATGACCGCTGACGGCAACGAAATCATTGTCGGGGTACTTTCCATCGTCGACATTTCCCTGATCATGAACTTGCTGATCATCATCATTTTCAGCGGCTATGAAAACTTCGTCTCCAAAATGGAAGACCTGCACGGACACGCTGACCGCCCGGATTGGATGGGGCATATCGGCTTTACCGACCTGAAACTGAAACTGATTGGTTCCATCGTTGCTATTTCTGGGATTGAGCTGCTCAAGGCATTCATGGCGGTGGATACGTATAGCGACCGCCACATGGGTTGGATGTTGGGCATCCACCTGACGTTTGTGGTGTCGGGCGTGTTGTATGCGTTGATGGATAAACTCAGCCACCACGATTCGCAGTAAAGTCGCAGCATACGCTACCCGGCAGCCTGCGTATCGCCACCTATCCTGTCAGCACAACCAGTTTCGCCTGAGCCACGTATACTTAAGGCTAATACACACGGATTGGGTCATACCATGCTAATACTGTTCAGCCTCATTGCCGGAGCCATCCTGTTGGCAGCGTTGGGCGAGTCCCCCTTCGTGGGGGCGGCGCTCGGCTTGTTACTGAGTTGGGTCTACACCCTATCGGAACGTATCCGGCACTTGGAGCAACAACGGTGGCGGGACACGCGAGTTGCACCGCCAACGCCCGTGCAACAGGTTTCCCGCCCAGCCATGCCCGTATCCCAGCCACAAAGGATGCCCGTAGAAACGGCTGTGCAACGCCCACCGCCTTTGCCAAACAAACCTGTGGTGCAAACAACGGCAACGCCGCCAGTTTACCGCCCTGCCCCCACCTATACCCCGCCGCAAGGCAATGCCTTGGACAAAGCCTTTGCATCCGGTTGGGAATGGCTGATCGGTGGCAACCCGTTTGTCCGCGTCGGGATTATCTTGCTGTTCCTCGGCGTGGTGTTCCTGCTGCGTTATTCCTTGGATCAGGGTTTGTTGCCAGTGGAGTTGCGCCTTACTGGAGCGGCGGGTGGGGCAATAGCATTACTGGCTTACGGCTGGAAATTGCGGGCGCGGCAAGGGGCGTATGGCTTGATCCTGCAAGCGGGTGGGGTTGGATTACTGTATTTGACGGTGTACGCAGCATTCGGCCTATACCACCTGATTCCCTCGTTGCTGACCTTTACGTTGCTGGTAGTAATTGCTGCCGGGGCTGCTACTTTGGCGGTGATGCAAAACAGTTTGCCACTGGCGGCATTCGCCACAGCGGGCGGTTTCCTTGCACCATTGCTGGCCTCCAGTGGCAATAACAATTACATCGGTCTGTTTAGCTTTTACGCCATCCTCAATGCCGGGATTGTCGGCATTGCGTGGTTCAAATCGTGGCGGGTGCTGAACTTGCTGGGCTTTGTGTTTACCTTCGTGATTGCCTCGCTGTGGGGTTGGAACAGTTACCAACCGGAAAATTTCACCACGACCGAACCGTTCCTGATCCTGTTTTTCCTGTTTTACGTGGCGATTGCAGTGCTGTTTGCCACCCGTACCCCGGTCAATTTCAAAGACAAGGTGGATGGTACATTGGTATTCGGCACACCGATCCTCGGCTTCATTATGCAAGTGGCATTGGTGCAGAATTTTGAATACGGCAATGCCATCAGCGCCTTGGTCGTGGGGGTATTTTACCTACTGGTCGCGGCGGGCGTATGGCAAGGGTTAGGCAAACAGCAGCCATTACTGACGCAAACCTTCCTCGCCTTGGGGGTGATTTTCACCACACTGGCAATTCCGTTTGCGGTCGATGGGGTTGTAACTTCAACGGCGTGGGCATTGGAAGGTGCGGGCATTTTGTGGGTCAGCACCCGCCAACAGCAATGGTTGCAACGGGCATTTGCGGTATTGATGCATTACGCGGCATTGGCTTCCCTGATGGTTGGGATGGTATCGGAACCCTTGCCCGTAGAGGCGCAGGCATTTTCCAACGGGCATTTTCTGGCGATGCTGTTGGTAACGGTGGCAATGCTGGTATCCAGCCGTTTGCTGTCGATGAATTACGCGGGTAAACGTGGGTTTGAACCGTCAGCGGCAATGGCGTTGCTGTTCACCGGGCTGCTGTTCCTCTCGTTGATGTTTGAGCAGCAGATTGCTGATTTTGCGTTGCAGGCGCACTTTACCGCGCTGCATTTGGGGTATGCGCTGATTGCAGCGGGCGTATTGCTGGTTATGGGGCAGTTTGCCTGTTGGCAATTGTTGCGCTACGCACTACTGTTGCCCTTGGGCTTGATGGGGATGGCGGCGCTCAATGTTATCGGGCTAGACCATTCGCTCCTGAATGATAATGGCAACTGGTGGTGGCCTGCGGCATTTATCGGCCTGTACGGGGTATTATACTTGTACCAGCGCCGGGAATGGTTTGCGCAATGGCTGGAATTTATGCAAGTGGCACTGTTGTGGTTGCTGGTGCTGCTATTAAGCCATGAAGTCCATATCCAGATGCAGCCGCATTTCTTGTCGATGAATGCGTGGTATGTTGCCAGCTTGCCGTTGGTGGCGATTGCAGCATTGTGGCTGATGATGCGCGGCAACCTGTGGCCGATGTGGGACTACCAAGCAGTGTTGTTACGTTACGTGGGCTTGCCGCTGACAGGCTTACTGGGCTTGTGGGTGCTGTTTTCGCTGCACGCTTCCGGCGACAGTACCCCGCTGCCGTGGCTACCCGTGCTCAATCCACTGGATGTGGTCACGCTACTGCTGGGCTTTACCCTGTTCACGTTGTACCGCGAACGGCTGGATGGTTGGGAAGAAATCTTGCTCCATGCCGGTGCGGCACTAGCATTCGTGTGGTTGAACATGCTGGTGTTACGCGCCCAACATCACTGGAACGGCCTGCCGTGGGAATTCCCCGACTTGTTGCTGGAACCCGGTACGCAAACCTTGTTGGCAATTTTGTGGACACTAACGGGCATGATACTGGCGTGGCGCGGCAACCGTATCGCCAACCGCAAATTGTGGATTGCCGGGGCAAGCCTGCTGGGAATGGTGGTACTCAAGCTGTTCGTGGTAGATTTTGCCTCATCCGGCACATTAGCGCGGGTGGTGTCGTTCATCAGCGTGGGCGTACTGCTGCTGTTTATTGGCTACCTTGCACCGTTGCCACCGCCAGAGGATGATCCGCAAGGGCATTCCTGACCGGGGCGAAACTGCGGCGATGGATCGGCGTTGCACCATGTTCGCGCAGCGCCGTCAGATGTTCCGCCGTGCCATAGCCTTTGTGTTTAGCGAAACCGTATTGCGGATACTGTTTGTCCAGTTCCACCAATTCGGCGTCACGCACCACTTTGGCAAGGATGGAAGCGGCGCTGATTTCTGCCACGGTAGCATCCCCGCCAACGATGGCTTGCATCGGATAGGATGACTTCGGACAGCGGTTGCCGTCGATTTTCACCAGATCGGGTTGGATGCTTAAACCTTCCAGCGCCCGTTGCATGGCAAGAAAAGTGGCTTGCAGGATGTTGATGTCGTCGATTTCTTCCACTTCCGCCCGCCCAAGGCTCCACGCCAGCGCTTTGCTGCGGATTTCTGCTGCCAATTGCTCACGGCGCTTGGCACTCAGTTTTTTGGAATCATTCAGGCCAACAATCGGTTGCTGCGGGTCGAGAATAACCGCTGCCGCAACCACTGCACCTGCCAATGGCCCGCGCCCGACCTCATCGACACCCGCAACCAACATCAGGCTTTCTTCAGCACAAACACGGATGCAGGCGGAATATTGAAGAACACCGTGCTGACCCGCTGGACTTTAAACCCTTCGCGTTGCAAACGGTCAAACAAGCGGATTTGCCGAATAAACGGCGTGTAACTCATCTGCACAATGGTTGACCCCGAATTCAGCGCATCGCGGAACTGTTCCACCAACTTCTCGGAATAGAACGGCCCGGTAACAGGCATACAGGAAACCATCAGGCAGTTCGCCAGCCCTTCCCCACTTTCATCAACGGGCAGGGTGAAAAAGTCTTTCGCCAGCAACGGGGTATGTGCACCAAAGCGCTCATGGAACTGCCGGACAAAAGCCGGGTGCTTTTCCACAAAAGCGAAAGGCATGGGTGTTTGCATGAAATATTGCGCCACTACACCACTGCCAGTGCCAATGAATATGCCGCGTGTATAGTGGTGGAAGTAACGTGCTGATACTTCAAACATCTTTGCCCCAAACTGGTCACTGGAGCTGATCACAGAGCCAGTGTGTTTGAGTTTGGTCAGATAAACCATGATGTATCCTTTTGAAACTGTGTCGTATTTATCAATTGCATGAGCCGCCCTTCAGCGTCTGCCAGCGTTGTGCCCCAAGCCACGATGCCATCTTCATGCCCCAGCATTGCCAGCAGCCCCACTTGCATCGCACTATTATCCAACAAAATGTGGCGGACTGCTGCCGCCATCTCCGGTGTACCGTAAGCCACTGTTTTAGGTGTTACCGGCAAACCCTGTTGCTGTGCATTTTGCCATAAATTGGGTGAATGGACATGAATCACTGCATGTACTTGCGGCAAAGTTTGGTAAATCACCGCATGGGTCATGGCTTCGGAAGAAGGCAGCGTTTCGCCGATTGCCTGCAACTGGTTCTGCGCCGGGTCGCAGGCCGTCACCAGCGCATAATGTTGCCTATCCAACACTGGCAAATGCCCGGTTTGCGAACCAGTAATGAGAAAGGCATCCGGCTTGCCCGGTAAAACCACCCGCTGGCTGACATTGCCATAGCCTAACCCAGCGTAGCGCTGGTCATCTTGCCCGATCAAGCCTTGTGCAAATAACCGCGCCCGACAAGCATTCAGTTCATCCAACAAGAAACCATCCGCCAATGCTTGGGGAGAAAAATCCAGATGGTATTGAATAACACCTTCGGTCATGACAGAAAAAACCGTTTGATGAGTGCTGCGGCGGCACTCTTGCTGGCGTTGCGGCGCAATTGCCCATGCAGTTCGTGGAAACGTTGCAAAATATAGCGGCGGCGCTCTGGTGGCAGGTTAAACATCTGTTCCACTGCTTGCACCAGATTCGCGGGTGTTATCTGTTCTTGCAGAAATTCAGGCACAAGCGCTTCGTTCGCCAAATTATTCGGCAAGGTCACAAAGCGTACTTTCAGCAGTTTGAAGGTACGCAATATCCACGCTGTCAACGGCGCAACCCGGTAAGCCGCCACCATAAGCCTACCTGCCAACATCCCTTCCAACACCGCCGTGCCAGAAGCCAACAGTATATAATCCGCCGCTTGCATCAACGTGCGTGATTGTCCATCCAACACGGTAAGAACCAAGTCAGGGGCAGATTGCTGGCGAATGCTTTCCAATTCCAAACGCAAACGCGCATTCACCGCAGGCGTAACAAACACGACATCAGGGTATTTCTGCTGCAATTGCGCGGCAGCTTGGAAAAAATCGGCAGCAAGGTGACGGATTTCCCCACTACGGCTACCCGGTAGAATGGCAAGGATGCGCTTATCCTGCGGCAAGCCCAGTTGCGCCCGCGCTGCTTCCCGACTGGCATCGAAGTCGACTTCATCTGCCAACGGATGCCCAACAAACTCGGCAGCAATCCCATGTTGGTGGTAAAAATCCACTTCAAACGGAAATAGCGTCAGCATCAGGTCGAGGTTGCCTTGCATCTTGCGCACCCGCTTTGCCCGCCACGCCCATACCGAAGGGCTAACGTAATGGGCAGTCGGAATACCGGCGGCATGTAATTTAGCAGCTAAAGGCAGGTTAAAATCCGGCGCATCTACACCAATGAACAAATCTGGCGGGTTGTTTTTCCAGCGATTGAATAGCTGCTGGCGTATAGACAGGAGTTCAGGCAGGTGTTTGAGGACTTCTATTAAGCCCATGACAGAAAGTTTTTCCAACGGAAACAGGCCCATACAGCCTGCCGCGAGCATTTCAACCCCGGCAATGCCTTCAAACTGGCAGTCAGGGTAAGCTTGGCGTAACGCAAGGATCAGGCGAGCGGCTAATAAATCCCCCGACGTTTCTCCTGCAATGATGGCAATCCGCTTCATGCGCTAACGGATCAATCCCCGTTGGCTGTTGCGGCAGAAATCCAGCAACAGGGCAATGTCTTGGTGTTCGCCAAACTCGGCTTCGATCTTTGCCAACGCATCTGCGGTGGACAGGTGCTGGCGGTAGAGGATACGGTGTGCTTCTTTGATGCGCTGGATGGCTTCTTTGCTGAAACCACGGCGTTTCAAGCCTTCCAAATTGATGCTGTGTGGTTCGGCAGGTGCGCCGGAAACCATCGCATACGGTGGTACATCCTTGCTCACCGCAGACCCCATGCCAGTAAAAGCATGTTCGCCAATGACGCAAAATTGGTGTACCAGCGTGAAGCCACCGAGGATGACCCAATCACGGATGTCCACATGCCCCGCCAAGGTCGCATTGTTGGCAAAAATGGTGTTATTGCCGATGATGCAATCGTGCGCAATGTGCACGTAGGCCATGATCCAGTTATCGTCACCAACAACGGTTTTACCCTTGTCCTGCGCCGTACCACGGTTAAACGTACAGCACTCGCGGATCACATTGCGGTCGCCAATGATCAATTCCGTGGGTTCGCCGTTGAATTTCTTATCCTGAGGTGCTGCGCCAATCGACGCAAACGGATAAATCTGGTTTTCTGCCCCGATCCGGGTCGGGCCATCAATCACCACGTGTGAAGCGACGCGGCTTCCACGCCCAATGCTGACATCTGCCCCAATGACCGTATACGCACCGACTTCAACCCCTTCCGCCAATTGTGCTGAAGGGTGAATAATCGCAGTGGGGTGGATCAAATCAGCACTCACGCAGATGCTTTCTCTTCTTTTTTCGCCGCGCACATCAGTTCAGCGGAAACTGCCAGCTTACCATTGACCCGTGCTTCGGCATTGAATACCCACATGATGCCTTTGCGCTTAACCAGTTCAACGTGCATCACCAATTGGTCGCCGGGAACAACCGCTTGCTTGAAACGCGCCTTATCCACCGCCACCAACAAGTATAGGGTATCGGTTTGCGGCTCTTCACCCATCGTGCGAAAACCCAGCAGCCCGGTCGCTTGCGCCATGGCTTCAATAATCAACACACCGGGCATGATCGGCTGGTGCGGAAAGTGCCCATTCACCCACGGCTCATTGACCGTCACGTTTTTGATAGCGGTGAGCGACTTACCGACTTCGTATTCAACAACGCGGTCTACCAACAAGAAAGGGTAACGGTGCGGAAGGTAATTTCTAATCTGTTCAACATTCATCGTGCCCATAGTCGCCTCAATGTGTATCCTTATTCTGTAAATCTGCCAGTTGCTTTTCAAGCTCAGCCAAACGCCGGGCTAATTTATCCAACTGGTTAAAGCGGGCGGCATTCTTGCGCCAAACAGCGTTTTCCGTCACAGACGTGCCAGAAGAATAAACCCCCGCTTGGGTAATCGAATGGGAAACCATGCTGGTTCCCGTCACAATCACATGGTCAGTGATGCTTAAATGACCTGCAATTGCGCACATGCCTGCAATTTGGCAATGACGCCCAATCTGGACGCTGCCTGCCACTGCCGTACAAGCAGCAATGGCGGTGTAATCCCCAATCTGGGTGTTGTGCCCAATCTGGATGAGATTATCTAATTTCACACCGTTGCCAATCCGGGTGGAACCCAAGGCCGCACGGTCGATAGTGGTATTCGCGCCGATTTCTACGTCATCGCCCAATACCACATTGCCAACTTGGGGAATCTTGTACCACATTCCCCGATCTGGCGCAAAACCAAACCCGTCCGCACCCAATACTGCCCCGGAATGGATGATGCAACGCTGCCCCACTTGGGTGTTGTAGCCCAAGGTTACATTGGGGTAAATGCAGGTATCCGCCCCAATTTGGCAGCCCGCTCCCAACACACAACCCGCACCAATGCTAACCCCTTCGCCCAACACCACATCGTCAGCAATCACCGCCGTCGGATGCACACCCGCCGCTGGACGGGTAGTAGGATAAAACAAGGTAACAACTTTGGCGTAAGCAAGATAAGGGTCAGGATTAACGAGACAATGCCCAGAATAATCAGCGGCTAAATCAGGCGGAAGGATTAAAGCACCCGCTTGGCTTGATTGCAGGTAATGGCGGAATTTACCACCCCGGATATAACTAATATCACTTGCCTGTGCCTGCTCAATAGAAGCAACCGCATAACAGCGGAACCCGCTATCCCCCTGTAAACGGGAACCCGTGTGCTCAGCCAGTTCTGCTAATGAAAAACCAGTATCCATGCTGTGCTATTCCTTTGCTTTGGAATCAGGGGAAACAGCCGCTTTTTCTGCTTGGAACTTCTGCTCCAGATGCTGCATGACTTTCGCGGTTATATCCCCCCGGTCGCTGGCAACGATGTAATCACTTTCGCGCAACACCACATCAATCTGTTCCTGTTCGCGGACTTCCCCAATCGCTTGGACAATCTGCGTCTGCAAGTTATCGACCGCCGTATCACGGGCGGTACGCACTTCTTCACGAAAATCTTCCAGTGCTCGGGTATTTTTGCGTTTACGGTCACGTAATTCACGCTGTTGCTGCAACTTTTCCTCTTCGGAAATACTGCCTGCTTCAAGGCGCACAGCGAGTTCTTCCTCCGCTTGCTGAATCGCCTGTTGTTCCTTGTTCAAGCCCTCTTCCCTCGTCACAAAAGCTGCCTTGAGCTTGTCATTGGCAGCTTTTGATTGCGGGGAACTTTCCAACAAGGTAGAAACATTCACAATCGCCAGACGAAAAGGCCGGGCGGCATCATCTGCCAACGCCATAGACGCCCCTAACAGCGCTAGCACGGCAAACAAAAGCCTACTAACCCACCGATTTCCAACTCGCTCACTCAATCCGTTAGCACTCATGGGAATTAGAAAGATGCCCCGATGCTGAACTGTACCGATTGTTTCTTATCCCCTTCCTTGGACTTTATCGGCCTAGCATAACTGATTTCAAACGGGCCAATAGGAGACAACCAAACAGCGCCAATCCCTGCTGAAGCACGCAGCCCCGGCGACAGCGTTGTGCCTTTATCTTTGGAAAGCTTACCTGCATCGACGAAGGTACTCATTTTCAGACCCTTGACATCTTCTGCGAACGGGACTGGGAATTGGAGTTCAGCCGAAGCTGTTGCCATTGAATCACCACCCGTTGGATCGCCGTTGGAATCGCGTGCACCAACGCTGTTGTCTTCAAAACCACGCACAGAACCGATGCCACCCACGTAATATTTATCGAAAAACGGGACTTCCGTAGTCTTACCGGAGGCTTTAGCAACACCCGCTTTCCCTTTGACCGCAAACGTTACATTGTCATTGATTGGCACATAAAGCGCACCGTTATAACTCAACTTTTGGTACTGCAACTTGCTGCCGGGAGCGGTTGCTTGCAGGGACACACGATGGTGCTGCCCATCAGTCGGGAAAATGGTGCGGTTGCGAGTATCATGGACGTAACTGACCGTAACCGGAACCTGCGTATAGCTAGCTCCATTCGCCGTAATATAATTTTGGATTTCTGTGGATGGCGTAGTACCCAGCACAATTTTGCGCTTTTCAGCACCCACACTGGCATATACCGAGTCATTTTCACTTAACGGCACAGTGTAATTTACATTAGCGCCGTAACGGTTTGATGCATAGCTGGAAATACTGGCTTTCTGGGCATCGTACTTATTGTAATAAACCCCAAAACCACGGCTGATGCCATCTGGCGTGTAATATGGGTTGGTATAGTTAATGCTGTAGTTCTTATTGACCTTACTGTTATCAACATTCACATCCATCTGCTTGCCTGAACCCATGAAATTTTCTTGGTTCAGGTTGATGTTGAACAACATACCTTCGGATTGGGAATAACCTGCACCCACCCGGAACTGGTTGGAAGAGCGTTCCTTAACCGTTACGATCAGGTCAAGCTGGTCGTCCGCTCCGGCAACTGGTTCGGCTTCAATGGTCGCTTCCTCAACGTAAGGCAAGCGCTCCAGACGGGTTTTGGAACGTTCCACCTGTTCTTTGGAGAACTGGGAGCTTTCCAATTGGCGCAGCTCACGGCGATAAACTTCGTCTTTGGTACGGTTGTTACCCCGGATGTCGATACGGCGGACGTACATACGCCGTCCTGCATCCGCTTCCAAGGTGATGCCGACTTGCTTGTTGGCTTCGTCAAATTCTGGTGTAGCCTTGATTTTAGCGGCGGCAAAACCTTGGGAACCCAATTTGCTTTCCAGATTCTTGCGGGTTTCTTCCAAATTTTTCTGGGAGAACACTTGGCCTTGACGGATTTTGATGGACTCTGCCAATTGCTTCTGTGTCAAGCCAGACCCTTCGGCAACATTGACATCACTGATCTGATAACGCTCACCTTCATTCACCCCGACTGTGACAAAAAGGTCTTTTTTGTCAGGTGACATCGTTACATCGGTGGAGGTAATCTGGAAATTCAAGTAACCACGGTCGCGGTAGAAAGAACTCAGTTTTTCCAAGTCGCCAACCAGCTTTTCTTTGGAATATTTATCGCGGCTGCTCAGGAATGGGATCGAAAGCGCACCGCGTGGGCCAGATTCAAATTGGTTCAGCAAGACAGACTCAGGGAATGCTTGGTTGCCAACAATTTTGACACTCTTGATGCGGGTTGGCGCGCCTTCGTGGACATTGATATTGACAGCTACGCGGCTACGCAGCAGCGGCTCAATGGTTGTTTCAACCGTTGCACCGTAATACCCCATAGCCCGGTACTGTTCTTCCAATTCTTGCTGGATTCCCAACAGCGCGGCTTTGTCGAGGGTATCACCCTTGCCGACATTGCGCAGTTTCAGGACTTCCATCAACTTGGCAGTCTCAATCTTGCGGTTGCCTTTGATATTGATCTCGCCGATGGCAGGACGCTCAACCACATTGACGATGAGCACATCGCCACGACGACCCATTTTCACATCTTCAAACAGGCCAGTATCAAACAGCGCTTTAATCGCATTCGAGGACTGTGCATCATCAAACTGTTGACCAACACGGGCGGGCAGGTAATTGAGCACTGTACCGGCTGGAACGCGCTCCAAACCGTTAACCTCAATATCACGCACCACAAAGGCGGCTGCCCACGAGGTCTGGCTCAAGACCACCAAACAGCTTGCAATAGATAAACCAAGTGTCTGTTTTTTCATAATTAATTCATCAACCGCATGAAATCGTTATACAAAGCAAGCATCATTAACCCAGCAATGAGTGCTATCCCTACCCGGAAACCGGCAGCTTCTACCTCAGCCGAAACGGGGCTACCTTTAACCAGTTCAATCAAGTAATACAGTAAGTGCCCGCCATCCAGCATCGGTACTGGCATCAGGTTTAACACCCCCAGACTGATACTGACAATTGCGAGAAATCCCAAAAAGGGGACTAAACCAATGGATGCACTTGCCCCCGCAAACTGGGCAATCGTCACTGGCCCGCTGACATTCTTCAGCGCAACTTCGCCCGTGAGCATACGCCCCATCAGTTTCAAAGTCACGACAGACATCTGTTTGGTTTTAATAAGCCCTTGCCACACCGCTTCTAAGGGCGAGTAACTTTGGGTAAACGTCAAGCGCTCACGGTCAGCTTCGGCCATGTACGAAGCCACCCCCGCACCGATACTACCAACCGATTCGCCATCAACCACTTTGGTTTCGGGGGTAACACTCAGTGTAAGCGTGTCATCACCGCGTTTTACTTGCAGGCCAACAGGTTTCCCCAAATGCTGGCGGACATAAGCAATAAAGTGTTGGACGTTATCCAAATCATTGCCATCAACGGATAGAATTTTATCCTTAGCCTGCAAACCTGCACGTTCCGCTGCTGAACCAGCAAGAATATTGCTAATCCCAACGCCATGCACCCATAACGACAGACCGACCTTATCGAGGAAACCTGATTCATCCTTGAACATGGGTTTATCCCCCATCTCCAAAGTGCGTACCGTCTCACCGCCCTCGTTCGTCGTGACCCCAATATCAAGTTTGGTGGATTTCAAGTAATCCTCCACCAACAACATATTAACGTCAGCCCACGAATCGACCGGCGTACCGTTGATGGAGTTTATTTTGTCACCGAGTTGGAATCCGGCAATGGCGGCAGGCGAATCATTGCGCACTTCCACCACAGGGTAAGAAGCTTCCACGCCCAACAGGTACGTCAGGGTATAAACGGCAATCGCTAACAGAAAATTAGCCAGTGGCCCGGCAAAGACAATCGCGGCACGTTTCCACAGCTTTTGGCGGTTGAATGCCCGTGGCAATTCCTCTTCAGGTATTTGAGCGCCTTCCTCGCATTCGCGCTCATCCAGCATTTTGACATAGCCGCCCAGTGGCAAGGCAGAGAGTACATATTCTACCTTGTCAGCATCGCTAGAAACGCGACGCCACAACGGCTTGCCGAAGCCAATGGAAAAACGCAATACCTTGACGCCGAGTTTGCGGGCAACCCAATAGTGCCCGAATTCGTGTACTGTAACCAGCACACCAATCGTGACAAGAAACGCGGGGATGATAATAAGCAAACTCATGATTCAGTGCATTTTCTTATTTTTGATCCAAGATAGTGAATGGCTACGGCTTTCCCCATCCTGAACAATAATATCCTCTAGGTTCATCGGTGTGCCTGCGGATGCTTGCTGCATCACATGCCCCACGAGCACTGGAATATCGGTGAAACCGATCTCCCGTTTGAGAAAGGCTTTCACCGCTTCCTCATTGGCTGCATTCAGGGCAATCGTGGCATAGCCCCCTTGCGCATGGGCTGCATAAGCCAGTTGCAAACAAGGGAAACGCTCCACATCCGGGCGTTCAAAATCCAACCGTGCGGTCGCAAACAAATCCAGCGGAGCGACACCCGACACCAAACGTTCAGGCCACCCCAGCGCGTAAGCAATCGGGGTACGCATGTCCGGGTTGCCCAATTGCGCCAGCACAGAACCATCATTATAGGACACCATTGAATGGATTGTACTTTGCGGATGTACTACCACTTCCACCCGTTCGGCAGGCAGGCCAAATAGCCAGCAAGCCTCAATCACTTCCAGCCCCTTATTCATCAAGGTGGCTGAATCGACGGAAATTTTTTGCCCCATCGACCAGTTGGGATGCGCAACTGCCTGTTCCGGGGTAACAGCCTGCAAGTCGCTGGCAGGCCATAGGCGGAAAGGGCCACCGGAAGCGGTCAGCAGGATTTTTTCAATCCCATCCCGTGCGCTGTGTGTAGCGGCAGCGAAAGAAGCTGGCAGGCACTGGAAAATGGCATTGTGTTCGCTGTCGATGGGCAACAGTTCTGCACCGTGTTCACGCACCGCATCCATGAACAACTGCCCGGACATTACCAGCGCCTCTTTGTTCGCCAGCATCACGCGCTTGCCTGCCCGTGCAGCAGCCAACGAAGGCAATAAACCTGCCGCACCGACAATCGCCGCCATTACGTAATCAGTTTGCGGATGGCTGGCAACCATCTCCAACGCTTGCGCACCAGCCAACACTTCCGTTTCGCTGCCCGCTTCCCGCAGGCGCTTTGCCAGCGATTCTGCTGCCACTGGCTCGACCATCACGGCATAACGGGGGTGGAATTGCAGGCACTGCCCTAACAGGCGTTCGACATTATGATTGGCGGTTAAGGCAAAAACGTGGAAACGTTCAGGGTGACGGGCAAGCACATCCAGCGTACTGACCCCGATGCTGCCACTCGAACCCAGTACGGTAATGCCTTTGGAAACCATTGCAGACCTCATCTCAGCCACAGCAGGCCAAGGGTGAAAATCGGTGCGGCAGCTAACATACTGTCAACGCGATCCAATATGCCGCCGTGACCGGGGAGGATTTTACCGCTGTCTTTAACCCCCGCTTCGCGCTTGAGCAGGCTTTCAAACAAATCACCCGCCACCGACATCAATACCACGAACAGCGACAGGATCATGAAATGGACTTCCTTACCCTGCGGTAACGGCAACCAGAAAGCAGACAACCCTGCCCAAACCGCAGTTGCCACCACCGCGCCTGACAAACCCTCACGTGATTTGCCGGGGCTGAGCGCAGGCGCGAGCTTGGTCTTACCCAATTTACGCCCGGTGAAATACGCCGCCGTATCCGCCAAGGCCACCAGCGAAATCAGGTACAGCACGTAACGGTAATCCATCGCGTGCAGCTTAAACAGCGCAAACCACGCAGGCAACAATACGAAAATGCCTAATATCCGCATCTGTAAGGAGTGCTGCTTGTAAAAACCTTGGGGGTTCGGGTAGTACCACAAAGCCACCAGCGCCATTGCCCACACTGGCACACTTACCCACAACACCGCCACCGTAGGTAAGGGCAAAAACACCAGCGGAACCGATGCCATCAGGATCATCATGGTTCCCATCATGCGCTTTTCTGGCAGGTAACAGCCGGTCAAACCTGCCCATTCCCATGCACCTAAGCCGACGATGAACATCATGGAAAACAGCGCAAATAATTCGGTGGGTAGGAAACGAATCCCCGCGAAGATCAGTGCAATCAGCACCAGCCCCGTAATCACCCGTTGTTTAAGCATTTTTCGCCCCTGATACTTGATCGCCTGTCATTCCGAAACGCCGCTGACGCCTAGCAAAATCGGCAAACGCTGTTTGCAGGCTAGCTTCATCGAATTCCGGCCATAATGTATCCGTGAAATACAACTCGGCATACGCCAGTTGCCACATCAGGAAATTGCTGATGCGCCGTTCCCCACCTGTACGGATGAACAAGTCAGGCGTTGGCACATCACCCGTTGAAAGTGCCGCATCAAACCGCGCCTCATCCATATCCGCCAAGGCCAGCTCACCGCTTACCACCTGCGCTGCCAGTGTTTGCGCAGCTTGGAGGATGTCCCAACGCCCACCGTAATTGGCGGCAATCAGCAAACGCATCCCCCCACAAGCGGCGGTCATCCCCTCCACTTGGGCAATCTTGTCTTGAAGCTCGGTGGAAAAAGCACTGCGGTCTCCGATGAACTGCATCCGCACCTGATGGCGTTGCAAGGCCGCTGCTTCACGTTCCAGCGCGGAAACAAACAGCGACATCAGGCCACTGACCTCATCTTCTGGGCGCTTCCAGTTTTCACTGCTGAACGCAAACAGGGTCAAGCATTCGACCCCGGCATCGCTGCACGCACGGATAACCTTGCGGGCAGATTCCACCCCCCGATGATGCCCCATCAAGCGGGGCAAAAAGCGTGCTTTCGCCCAGCGCCCGTTTCCATCCATCACAATGGCAACATGCCGGGGAACAGTCATCAGACCTCCATCAATTCTTTTTCTTTCTTCTCTAGCACTGTTTCCACTTCCTTGATGTAGTGGTCAGTCAGCTTCTGGATGTCGTCAGCAGCTTTGCGCTCTTCGTCTTCGGAAATGTCTTTCTCTTTCAGCAATGCCTTGAAATCGGAATTGGCATCGCGGCGGATATTGCGGATCGCAACCCGCGCACCTTCGGCTTCACCTTTAACCACTTTCACCAAATCGCGGCGGCGCTCTTCGGTCAATGCAGGCAAAGGTACACGGATAGTATTGCCGTCATTGGATGGGTTCAAACCCAGATTGGAAGTCAGGATAGCCTTCTCAATCTTGCCCGCCATCGGCTTTTCCCACGGCGTCACTTTCAGGGTACGTGCATCTTCCGTACCGATATTGGCTACTTGGCTCAACGGCACTTCAGAACCGTAGTAGTCCACCGTGATTTGATCCAACAAGCTCGGATGTGCACGGCCTGTACGGATTTTCGTTAAATCGTTGCGCAGGGACTCAATACTTTTCTGCATCCGCTGCTCTGCATCTTTTTTAATGTCTGCAATCATTTATTCAAACCTCAACCAAAGTTCCAACCGCTTCACCGCCTACAATGGCAGCAAGCGCACCCGGTGCGAACATATCGAACACACCCAAGGTAAGTTTATTATCACGGCACATCACCATGGCCGTTAAGTCCATCACACCCAACTGACGTTGGATAGCATCGTCGAAGGATAACCGATCAAAGCGTTTCGCATCAGGATTTTTTTTCGGATCAGCATCATAAATGCCGTCCACTTTAGTGGCCTTCAGCAATAAATCGCATTGCAATTCCACCCCGCGCAAACTGGCGGCGGTGTCGGTGGTGAAAAACGGGTTGCCGCTGCCTGCCGCGCAGATGACTATATCGCCTTGTACCAGATAACGGCGGGCTTGGTGGGCGGAATAGCGTTCGCCGACCTGATCAATCCCCAGCGCGGTCAGCACCCGGCAGTTGCCGCCGAGTTTCTCGATAGCGTCTTGCATCGCCAGCGAATTCATTACGGTTGCCAGCATCCCCATTTGGTCGCCACGCACCCGATCCATGCCTTTTTCCGCCAAACCCGCGCCACGGAACAGGTTGCCACCACCGATCACCACGGCAACTTGTACGCCAGAACGTTGCAATGCCAGTGTTTCGCTAGCCACACGGTAGAGGATTTCAGGGTCAATGCCGGAGTCTTGCTTGCCTAACAGGGCTTCACCACTGAGCTTCAGCAGGATGCGGCGGAAACGGGGTTCGGGGCTGGAAGGTGTCGCTGACATGGATTCGCCTACGCTTATTAAAATTGGGTGCATTTATACAGGTGGGAGGAAAAAGGGGCAAGCCAATATCGCGCCAGATTCATTGTTGCGGAAAAATCCCGTATCATCTGACGGATTATCCGCCCAAGGTAAACGCCCCCATGCCTAAGGTTTTCATCAGTTATAGCCACGATTCGGACGCGCACCGCGAATTTGTGCGCGGCCTATCCGACCGTTTGCGCAAAGAAGGGCTGGATTGCCTGATTGACCTGTACGTGAACGGCTTTCCACCCGAAGGCTGGCAGCGTTGGATGGAAAATCAGATTGAAGCGGCTGACTTTGTGCTGTTGGTTTGCACCGAAACCTATTTGCGGCGTTATCGTGGGCAGGAAACAGACGGTGGGCGCGGCGTGACGTTTGAAGGCGTGGTCATTTCGCAAACGTTGTACGACCACTATTACCATAATGCCAAATTCATTCCGGTCATCCCCGATAATGGCAACCTTAATCATGTGCCTTTGCCGCTGAAAGGCTATTCCACTTACCATCTGCCCAACCAATATGATGTGCTCTACCGGGTGTTGACCGGGCAGGCAGCGTACATAATGCCGGAATTGGGGGAAATCCGTTCCATGCCTGCGGCGAATGGGCAGTCATCGCCGCTCATCCACTCCGACCGTTTGCCTACTGTTAAGGGTGGATTTTTTGGGCGGGTGGCGGAATTGCAAATGCTGGATGAGGCGTGGCAGGAAGATGCCCTCACCCCCCGGCCCCCTCTCCCGCGAAGCGGGCGAGGGGGAGGAAGAACGCGCATTGTTCAGTTTATTGCGCCGGGTGGTACGGGCAAAACAAAACTGCTGCGCCACTGGCTTGACCACAGCGCCGACATTCCGGTGCTAATTGCGTGGTCGTTCTATTCGCAAGGTGCAAGCGAAGATAAGCAGACTTCCGCCACGCCGTTTTTCAGCCATGCGTTTGCCAAGCTGGGTTCGAGCCGCGAGCGGTTTGCGTCGGAGGAGGACAAGGGCGACCACCTCGCCGAGTTGTTGCACGGCAAACGCTACGTGCTGGTGCTGGATGGGCTGGAGCCTTTGCAACACGGCGGCGCGGCGATGCGCGGCGAACTCAAGGACAAAGCACTGCGACAGTTGCTGCGCCAGCTTACCCGCCATCCGAGCGGCTTGTGCATTATCACCACGCGGATTGCGCTGCATGAACTCAGTGACCGCGACGCGCCCACCGTCATCCGCCACGATTTGCAAAACCTGACGGCGGCGGATGGCATCCAGTTGCTGCAATCGTTGGGGGTGACGGGCAGCGCGGCGGAACTGGGCAAGGCGGTGCGTGAATACGGTGCTCATGCGCTGGCGTTGAGTTTGCTGGGGAATGTGTTGCGGCTGCGGCATCAGGGCGATGTGCGCAAGCGCGATACGCTCAAGGCACTGGTCAAAGCAAAGGGCAATCAAGACAGCCGCCACGCATTCAAGGTGATGCAGGCTTACGCGGAATGGTTTGCGGGCGAGCCGGAACTGGCGTTGCTGCACTTGTTGGGGCTGTTCGACCACCCCATCGGGCAAGAGGTGCTGCAAATGCTGTGGGATGCGCAGATTCCGCACCTGACCGCAGGCATTGATGAAGATGAATGGCTGGAAGCCATCGCCAGTTTGCGAGAAGAACACCACCTGTTGTCGCAGCATGACAGTGGCGGCGACCTCGATTGCCACCCGCTGATCCGCGAATACTTCGGCGGGCAACTGCAAACGCAGCAGCCGCAAGCGTGGCAGCAAGCGCATGAACGGCTGTACGAGTACTACAAAGCCCTGCCGGAGAACCCATTGCCCGATACGTTGGAAGAAATGCAGCCGCTGTTCAGTGCGGTGGCGCATGGGTGTGCAGCGGGGTTGCATCAACAAGTTTGGGACGAAGTATTTTGGAAACGTATTCAAAAAGAATGCTTTTACCTTTGGAGAAACTTAGGTGAATTCAGTGATAATTTAGCGACTCTTGCTCATTTTTTTGATACCCCTTGGGAAAAACCGTCACCAAACCAGTCAGATACTCGCCAAGCAGAATTATTTAATTGGACAGGCTTCGGCTTACGCGCCTTGGGGCGGCTGCGTGAGGCACTGGAGCCGATGCAGGCAGCCGTTGATTTATTCGCAAAGCAAGAAAACTGGCAACAAGCCGCCATCAACGTCAGCAACCTCAGCGAACTGCAACTCACCCTCGGTGATGTGGCGCAAGCGGTGGAGAGCGGCGCACGCAGCAGCCGCTACGCCGACCAGTCCGGGGATATGTTCCAGTTCCAGCGCATGGTCAACCGCACCACCCACGCCGATGCCCTGCATCAGGCAGGGAACACCGCCGCCGCCCTTGCCCTGTTCCGGGAAGCGGAGCAACTCCAGCAGGAACGCCAGCCTTCGTTCCCGCACCTGTATTCGCTGTGGGGTTTCCGCTACTGCGACCTGCTGCTGGCGCAGGGCAGCACAGCGAAGGTGCTGGAGCGGGCGGAATATACTTTGAAAGTTTCAACAGAGCATCTTGGTTTATTGGACATTGCACTGGATCAACTCACCCTCGGACGCGCCCACCTGCAACAACTCTTACTCCCCTCTACCTCCGGGAGAGGGGCTGGGGGTGAGGGTCTTCACTGGTTAGATCAGGCTGTCGCTGGTTTACGTGTAGCAGGAGATATTACTCGTTTACCGTGGGGTCTGCTCGCCCGTGCTGCGCTGCACCGCCACACCCGTAACTTCGCCCGCGCCCGGCAGGACTTGCAGGAAGTGTTCGACATCGCCGACGGCAGCGGGATGCGGCTGCATTTGACGGATTATCATTTGGAGATGGCGCGGTTGTTGGTAGCGGAGGAAGAAAATCCCCCTCAATCCCCCTTTTGCAAAGGGGGAAGCCAAGAGGCTGCGGGGTCTGCTGTTCCCCCCTTTGAAAAAGGGGGGCTAGGGGGGATTTCTCTCCAAGCTCACATCGAAGCCGCTGCGAAGCTGATCGCGGAAACCGGCTACCACCGCCGCGACAAAGAACTAGCCGAACTCAAGCAACAAGCCGGAATGACGGTATGAACTGACCCATTGCCGAGGAAAACATGACCAAGCAAACCTTCACATTGACCGATTTAAAAAAGCATCTTGCCCAGAAAAGCAAAGAACAGCTCATTAAGCCCGGTTCTCGGTTGCCCGTAACGCTTTCAATGACTTCAAAAAGCTAACCGATGAGTACCGGGATCGTGCGTACAGCATCGTCAAAAATGCTACCGAAGGCTGGGGGCATCAGGATTCATTGCGGGATAGCCATGATGATGTTTATGTGTGAGGGTGTCATGACAGACAGCATAATTAACGCCCCGAGAAAACAGGACTTACTCACATGACCAAGGTTTTCATCAGTTACAGCCACGATTCAAACGCGCACCGCGAATTTGTGCGCAGTATTTCCGACCGTTTGCGCAGTGAAGGGCTGGATTGCCTGATTGACCTGTACGTGAACGGCTTTCCACCGGAAGGCTGGCAGCGTTGGATGGAAAATCAGATTGAAGCGGCTGATTTTGTGTTGATGGTTTGCACGGAAACTTACCTGCGGCGGTATCGCGGGCAGGAAACCGAAGGTGGGCGCGGCGTAACGTTTGAAGGCGTGGTCATTTCGCAAACGTTGTATGACCACTATTACCGCAACACCAAATTCATTCCGGTTATCCCAGCGAATGACAGTTTGGACAATGTGCCGATAGCGTTGAAAGCTTATTCAACCTACTGCCTACCTGATGATTACGATAAACTGTACAGGGTATTGACAGCCCAACCCGAATATCAAGCTCCACCGCTAGGGCAGGTGCGCAAACTGGTATCCAATGGCGGCGTTGCACCTGCTCCCGCACCAACACAAAATACCTCGATACCCAGCAGAGGGATGCAATCCATCAATAATGAGCGACGGGTACGCTTACAGGAAAAGTTGCGGCGATTATACGAGCAATACGATTTGGAAACCCGTGTCGAAGAGAAGATGCGCATGAAGGTGATCATTGACCAGACTGAAAGCGATTTGCAGGGATTGTAAAAATGATGCCGGACTTGATTGAGGAACGCCGCGAGCGGTTGCAGGGAAAACTCAGGGGGTTGTATGAGGAATACGACCGAGAAACCCGTTTTGAGGAAAAGTTGCGGCTCAAGGCAATTATCAGCGATACAAAAAAAGACTTGCAGGAGTTGGCAGCAAACTCACGCGCAACGCCAACACCCAGCAACATCCGCATCGACCGCCTGCCCACCGTTCAAGGTGAATTCTTCGGACGTGAGGCCGAACTACAACTACTAAATGATGCTTGGACAAACGGCAAGACCAACATCATCCAATTCATAGCACCCGGCGGTACGGGTAAAACCAAGATGCTGCGCTACTGGCTGGATCAGGTGCGCCCTGAAAAGCTGATTGCATGGTCTTTCTATTCACAAGGTGCGAGTGAAGAGAAGCAGCCTAGCGCAACCCTATTTTACAACCTTTTGTTTGACTTGCTTGATCCATCAAAAACGGTCACGGATTTTGCCAATCAGCCGGAAAAGATGGGCGAGTATTTGGCTGATCTGCTGCGGCAGCAAAATTGTTTGCTGATACTGGATGGTTTTGAGCCATTGCAACATTCCAGTGCGGTACTGCGTGGTGAACTCAAAGACCGAACTCTGCGTGCTTTGTTAAAATCACTGGCAGCGCACCACGCCAGCCTTTGTATCATCACCACCCGCATTGCGATACGCGAACTTAGTGGTCATTCACAACCTGTCGTAATTTCTCATGACTTGCAAAATCTTGCCGAGCAGGATGGTGTCAAGCTATTGAAATCCCTGAATGTAACAGGTAGCGACACCGCTTTGCTCAAGGCTGTAAACGAATACGGTCGTCATGCACTGGCACTGCACTTGCTGGGCAATGCGCTCACTATCTATCTGGATGGCGATATTCTCAAACGCGACACACTGGATGAGTTGTTTGGCGAAGAAGCCTACACCGACGTTGAACGACACGCCTTCAAAGTCATGCAGGCATATAAAACATGGCTGAAAGATACGCCAGAATTACAACTGCTGTATTTGCTGAGTTTGTTTGACCACCCGATTGAGGCCGAAGTGCTGGAAGTGTTATGGAAAGCACAGATTCCCGGTTTGACGGATAAGATTCCGCTCAAGGCTTGGAAAGTTGCTATTCGTGACTTGCGTGAAAAACATCGTTTGCTCTCAACACACGAAGGTCGTCCTGACTTGCTCGACTGCCACCCGCTACTCCGCGAGTACTTCGGCAAGCAACTGCAAATCCAGCGACCTAAAGCGTGGCAACAGGCACATAAAAAACTATATGAATACTACAACGCCCTGCCTAAGAAAACCTACCCAGATACTTTGGAGGAAATGCGCCCCTTATTCCATGCCGTAACACATGGGTGTGCCGCAGGCTTACATCAACGGGTGGTAACGGAAGTTTATTATTCACGTATTGAGCGCAAAGAAGAATTTTATAACGTCAAGAAGCTTGGAGCTTTCAATGATGACCTTGCCGCCATCGCCTGCTTTTTTACCGAGGTATGGAAAAAACCTTCCGCCAAATTGCCTGACATATGGCAACTTAGGTTGTTAGGCTATGCAGGCTTCTGCTTACGGGCATTGGGACGGTTACATGAGGCATTAGAACCTATGGCCGCAAACGTTGCATTAGCCGTGAAGCAAAAAAATTGGAAAGAAGCAGCTATCGGTGCCAGCAACCTCAGCGAACTGCAACTCACCCTCGGCGATGTGGCGCAAGCGGTGGAAAGCGGCGCACGCAGCAGCCGCTACGCCGACCAGTCCGGGGATATGTTTCTGCGTATGGGATTCCGCGCCACCCACGCCGATGCCCTGCATCAGGCAGGAGACACCGCCGCCGCCCTTGCCCTGTTCCGGGAAGCGGAGCAACTCCAGCAGGAACGACAGCCGGAGTTCCCGCGCCTGTATTCGCTGCCCGGTTTCCGCTACTGCGACCTGCTGCTGGCGCAGGGCAGCACTGCGGAGGTGTTGGAACGGGCGGAATATGATTTGGATTGTTGGACGAACCATTTTAGAAATGGGAGTTTGCTGGATTTTTCACTGCCAAAACTCACCCTCGGACGCGCCCACCTGCAACAACTCTTGCCCCCCTCTACCTCTGGGAGAGGGGCTGGGGGTGAGGGTCTTCACTGGCTGGAGCAGGCTGTCGCTGGTTTGCGTGCAGCAGGAGACGCAGAAATGGTGGCACTCGGTCTGCTCGCCCGCGCTGCCCTGCACCGCCACACACACGAATTCACCCGCGCTCGGCAAGACTTACAAAAGGTCTTCGACATCGCCGAACCCAGCGGGATGCAACTGCATTTGACGGATTATCATTTGGAGATGGCGCGGTTGTTGGTGGCGGAAACCCTCACCCCAACCCCTCTCCCGCCAAGCGGGCGAGGGGCTAAGACTGGGGAAAGTGCATCTTGCCCCCCCTCTACCGCTCAGCGGGAGAGGGGGGCGGGGGGTGAGGGTCTTCAATACCACGTCGCCGAAGCCGAACGCCTGATCAACGAAACTGGCTACCACCGCCGCGACGCCGAACTGGCTGAACTCCAACAACAATTAGCCAAAGGAAACACCCCATGACCACCCCGCAAATCACCCAAATCATCCGCCGCACCGACCAAGGCGCAACTCGCCCCTTCATTTGCCGTGCCGACGATGGCAACGTGTATTACGTCAAAGGTCGGTCAGCTTCCACAGGTGAACGCATCCGCGAATGGATGGGAACCCATCTGGCAACCGCATTCGGCTTGCCCGTCCCACCCATGTGCCTACTCGAAATTCCCGATGTACTGATCAGGTCGAGCGGTGATGATACCGCCCATGATTTGGGTACAGGCTACGCAGTCGGTTCCCGCCAGATTTTGGCAGCAAGCGAACTCCGCCATGATGAAATCCCTTTGGTTCCCGCCAACATCCAACAATCGGTGTTATTGTTTGATTTCTGGGTACAAAATGAAGACCGCACCCTCTCAGACCTTGGTGGCAACCCCAATTTATTGTGGAACAAAGCAACGACCAGCCTTCACGCCATTGATTACAACCTCATCCTACCCAATGTCTTTGATGCGACGGAATTCTGGCAAACCCACGTATTCCGCCACGCCTTCGCCCAACGGGGTCTGGATGAACCGCACAAACAGCAGTTTGAACAACAGATGCAACACGCACTCGCCACTTGGCAACAAGCATGGGATCAACTGCCAGAGGAATGGCTGGACGAAAACCAAGCCACAGGTTCTTTTGACGGCACAACTGTGCTAAAACGGTTGGAGCATGACGCTACTGGCGCTATTTGGGAGGAGTTCAACACATGAAAGAAGCGTTCCAATACAATATCATCCGCTTCCAACCCGACACGGAAACGGGCGAATTCGCCAATATCGGCGTGGTCGTATACGCTCCCGTCGCCCATAGCTTAGCATTCCGCCTGCTTACACCGGGACAACATCAGCGCATTACCGGATTTTTCAGCCCACTGGATAACAGTGTTTTCCAAAGCACCTTAGCCTTAGCGCAAACCGAATTGCAACGGGTGCAAAAATTATTACCCAAGGTAACAAACCCCGCAGGCTTGTACGAAGAATTGATCCGCGCCCGCGAAGACATTATCCGCTACGCCCCCACTGGCGTAATTCTGGGCGATGCCCCGCAAACCAGTGCGAATGAGCTGTTCAACCGCTACGTAGAACGGGTACAGCCGCTAGCCGCCTGAGCAAATCCCAGACGTAAGAAAGGGGCAACCAGTGCCCCTTTCCGCAAAAACCCTTCCACTCTTCGCCCCTCTACCTATGGGAGAGGGGTTGGGGTGAGGGTTCCTTAACCCGCTGCCGCAGCCGCTTGCGCCGCTACTTCATCAGCAAAGTTTTCCTGTTTCTTCTCAATGCCTTCGCCCACTTCCAGACGGATGAATTGGCTGATACTTGCACCTTTGGATGCCAGCAAGTCGCCTACCGTTTGGTCAGGGTTCATGACGAACGGCTGGCCTACCAGCGTGATTTCGCCCAAGAACTTCTTCATGCGACCGACAACCATTTTTTCCGCAATTTCGCGTGGTTTGCCGCTTTGCATCGCGATGTCGATTTGGATTTCGCGTTCACGATCAACCACTTCGCTCGGCACACCGGATTCGTCGATGCAAACCGGACGGCTAGCCGCGATGTGCATAGCAACGTGCTTGCCAACTTCGCCTTCGCCACCGCTCATGCACACAACAACACCGATTTTCGCGCCGTGTTGGTAAGATGAAATTTGGCCTTCACCCGCATCAACCGTCACCAAACGACGGACTTGGATGTTTTCACCGATCTTAGCGATCAGTGCAGTACGGCTAGCTTCCACCATCGCAGACAGGGTTTCAACGTCTGCTACCGCGTTTGCCAATGCCAGTGCGCCAACTTCGTTAGCGAAATCAGCAAAGTTGCTGTCTTTCGCGGCAAAGTCAGTTTCGCTGTTGACTTCAACAACCGCAGCACGTTTGCCATCGTCAGAAACGGTGATGACCACGCGGCCTTCTGCGGCGATACGGCCTGCTTTCTTGTCAGCTTTAGCCGCACCGGATTTACGCATCAGGTCGATTGCCGCTTCCATCTCCCCGTTGGTTTCCGTCAGGGCTTTCTTACATTCCATCATGCCTGCGCCAGTACGTTCGCGCAGTTCTTTAACCATTCCAGCAGTAATTGCCATAGGGGGTATAACTCCTTATCTCAACGGCAACAGGGCTTAGGCGCCTGCATCCGTGGTTGGGGCAGCTTCAGCAGCAGCCTCGTCAGTGGTGGTTTCTTCAGCGACCATTTCCTGTGGAGCAACGGCAGCGCTGGTGTGGCCTTCGTTAACCGCATCGGAAGTGGCAGACACGTACAACTGGATCGCACGGATCGCGTCGTCGTTGCCCGGAATAATGTAATCAACGCCTTGCAGGGAGTTGTTGGTATCGACAACGCCGATAACTGGGATACCCAGTTTGTTGGCTTCCTGCACTGCGATTTTTTCGTAGCCCACGTCGATGATGAAAACAGCATCCGGCAGGCCGCGCATATCTTTGATACCGCCAAGGCTGCGTTCCAGCTTTTCAGCTTCGCGGGTCAGGGTCAGGATTTCTTTCTTGCCCAACTTTTGGAAAGTACCGTCTTCAGCCATTTTCTCAAGGTCTTTCAGACGCTTGATGGAGCCTTTTACGGTTTTGAAGTTGGTCAGCATACCACCCAACCAGCGATGGTTGACGTATGGCATTTTGCAAGCAACTGCTGCATCACGCACTGCATCACGTGCAGAACGCTTAGTGCCGACGAACAGGATTTTACCACCTTTGGATGCCAGCTTACCGACCACGTTCAGCGCGTCGTTGAACATTGGCAGGGTCTGTTCCAAGTTGATGATGTGAATTTTGTTGCGTTCGCCGAAGATGTACGGACCCATTTTTGGGTTCCAGTAACGGGTTTGGTGGCCGAAGTGGACACCTGCTTCCAGCATCTGGCGCATAGTAACTTTAGGCATTGTCAGTCTCCTGTGGGTTATGCCTCCATACATCCCATCAACGCAACCAGATGAAACTCATCCAGCACCCTGCGCGACGTGTCGATGTATGTGTGAATTAAAAAACAATCAGTAAAACAATTTGCGCTTAGCGCGGCGGCTTTATACCATGAAACGCTTTTAAGTGCTACTTAGGAAGTGCGGCAAATGGCGAAGACCGAAAAGAAGCGGGACATCAAGATCAAGACAGCAACAGAAATCGAGAAAATGCGGGTGGCAGGACGCCTCGCGGCAGAAGTGCTGGAAATGATCGCGCCCCACGTGGAAGTGGGTGTTTCCACCAATGAGCTTGACCGTATCTGCCATGATTACATTACCAATGTGCAGCAGGCCATCCCTGCCCCGTTGAACTATCACGGCTTCCCCAAATCCATCTGCACCTCCGTTAACCACCAGATTTGCCACGGCATCCCCAGCGATAAAATCTTGAAGAAAGGCGACATTATTAATGTCGACATTACCGTGATCAAAGACGGCTACCACGGCGACACCAGCAAGATGTTCATCGTCGGGCAACCCACCATTCCGGGAAAACGCCTGTGCGAAGTGACCCAGCGCTGCCTTTATTTAGGCATCATGCAGGTCAAACCGGGCGGAACCTTGGGCGACATAGGCCGCGCCATCCAAACTTACGCCCACAGCCAGCGCTGCTCGGTGGTGGAAGAATATTGCGGTCACGGCATCGGGCTGGATTTCCACGAAGACCCGCAAGTGCTGCACTATTACAGCAAAGACAGCGACAAAATCATCATGCAACCGGGCATGACCTTTACCATTGAGCCGATGATTAACTTGGGCAAACGCCACATCAAACAATTGCCAGACAAATGGACAGTCGTCACCAAAGACCATTCCCTCTCCGCACAGTGGGAACACACCCTGCTTGTCACCAACAACGGTTTTGAAATCCTCACCCTGCGCAGCGAAGAAGCAGACTGGCGCTCAACCCTATGATGCACTTTAACCCCCTGCTGGATGTTTTGAATAAACTGCTGGAACGCAGTGAGCTGAAAATTGCTGATTACGCCCAAGCCATCCGCGATGCCCGCAAACTGCTGGGCGAAAACTTCCGCGCCGGGGGTGAAATACTGGAGTTATTGCAGCAACACGCCGAATTCATCGACAAGCTGCTCCAGCACCTGTGGGAAAACAGCAAGATTTCTTCCAACCGTGCCACTTTGATTGCGGTCGGCGGTTACGGGCGACGTGAATTGCACCCTGCTTCCGACATCGACCTGATGGTGCTGCTGACCGAAACACCGGGCGAGGAATGCCGCGAACGCCTTTCCGCATTCATTACCCTGCTGTGGGACATTGGGCTGGATGTAGGCCATAGCGTGCGCACCCTCGACGAATGCTTGGAAGAAGCGCAGCGTGACCTGACCGTCATCACCAACCTGATTGAAGCACGTTACCTCAGCGGCAATGACAGCCTGTTTATGCGCCTGCAAGCCGCGATTGCGCCGGAACGCATGTGGAGCAGCCACGAATTTTTCCTCGCCAAACTGGAAGAGCAACAAAAACGCCACCTCAAATTTGGTGACACCTCACACCGGGTCGAACCCAACCTCAAGGAAGGGCGCGGCGGCTTACGCGACATCCAGACCATCGGCTGGGTCACATTGCGCGAATACGGCACATTTTCCCTGCAAGAGCTGTATGAAAAACGCCTGCTGGAATACGACGAATTTGAAACCCTGCGGGCAGGCCGTGAACTCTTATGGCGCATCCGTTTTGCCCTGCACGAGTTGGCTAAGCGCAAGGAAGACCGCCTGCTGTTCGATTACCAGCGTAATCTTGCGCATACGTTTGGGCATACCGATGATACCGATAATGCAGCGGTAGAAGCCTTCATGCAGCGTTACTACCGCACCATTACCGAGTTGGAACGTTTGAGTGAAATGCTGATGGGGATTTTCCGCCAGAAAATCCTGACCTTGCATCCGCCACCGCCAGAAATGTTAGGCGAGTGGTATCAAAAGCGCGGCAACCTGATTTCGGTGAACTCGCCGGATGTGTTCGTGCTCTACCCGACCGCGCTGCTGGAAATGTTCCTGTTGTTGCAGATGACGCCGGGGGTTACGGGGCTGACGCCGGATACTATCCGCCTGATCCGCCACAATTTGCACCGTATTGATGCCGGGTTCCGCCAACAATCACGCCACCGCCAGTTATTCATCCAGATATTGCGCCAACCCAAAGGCATTACCTTTGTGATGCGCTTGATGAACCGCTACGGCATTCTCGCAGCGTACATCCCCGCATTTGCCAATATCGTCGGGCGGATGCAGTACGACCTGTTCCACATGTACACCGTGGATGAGCATACCCTGTTCGTGGTGCGCAACCTGCGGCGTTACAGCACTGCGTTGGGCGCACAGGAACTGCCGTTTTGCGCGGAAGTGTTCAACACCTTGCGTAACCCGGAACTGCTGTATCTGGCGGGGCTGTTCCACGACATTGCCAAAGGGCGCAAAGGCGACCATTCCGAATTGGGGGCGAAAGATGCCTTCGTGTTCTGCCGCGAACACGGGTTAAACCTGCACGATGCCTCGCTGGTCGGCTGGCTAGTACGCAACCACTTGCTGATGAGCCTGACCGCGCAACGCAAGGACATCAGCGACCCGGCAGTCGTGCAAGAATTCGCCGAGCATGTCGCCTCACAAAGCCGCCTTGACGGCCTATTCCTGCTGACCATCGCCGACATTCGCGGGACTAACCCCACCCTGTGGAATGGCTGGAAACAAGCACTGCTGCACGAGCTTTACCACGCTACCCGCAACCTGTTACGCAACCGCACCGCCATTTCCCACGAAAGCACGCTGCTGATCGAAGAAAAACGCCACGCGGCACTGGAACAATTGTTACAAGAAGGCTTCCGCGAGCGCGATTGCCAATCATTGTGGGAACGCTTTGGCAGCGATTACCACTTACTGCATTCGGTCGAATCGGTGATTTGGCACACCCGCCACATCCTGCGCCAAGGCGGGGAAAATCCAACAGTTATCCAGATTCGCCGCACCCTCTCGGGCAGCAGCAATGTGATTTTCGTTTACGCCCGCGACCGCGACGATTTGTTTACCCGTGTGCTGTCGTCGATGGAACAGCTCAACCTCAACGTCGTACAGGCACGGATTGTTTCGACTACCGACAGCCACGACCTGTATACCTTGCACGTTTTGGGGCCAGCCAATCAGGTCATTACCAGCCCCAGCGAATTGCAGCAAATTGCCGACACCTTGCAAGCGAATCTGGAACGCGAAAAACCCTGCCGCCCGGTACACCGCAAGCCACGCATCCTGCGCCATTTCAATGTGGTAACGCGCATTATCTTTAGCCAACAAGCCGAAAAAGGACTGACACTGATGGAAATCAACGCGGGGGATATGCCGGGGCTACTCTCACGGCTAGGGGAAGCGATGGATGGCTTGGGCATCCGCGTGCATAACGCCCGCATCAATACGCTGGGGGAACAGGCGCAAGATATTTTCTACATCACCACCCGCAGCGGCGAGCGCATTACGGATGAGGCACAGCAAGATGTGATCCGTAAAACCTTGGAAAAAGCGCTAAAGGATTAAGCGCAGCAATCCATGACCCCAGAAACGACAAAAGGCCCCGAAGGGCCTTTTGTTTTAGGGAGATGGAGTAAAACTTACTCGCCTTCGCCCACTTCTTTCATGCTCAAACGCATACGACCTTGGCGGTCGATTTCGATGACCTTAACTTTGACGGTATCGCCAACGTTGACGTAATCGGTAACATTTTCCACGCGCTCATTGCTGATCTGGGAAATGTGCAACAGGCCATCTTTGCCCGGCAGGATGGTGACGAATGCACCGAAGTCCATCAGGCGTGCAACTTTGCCGGTATAAACCTTGTTCAATTCAACTTCGGCAGTGATGGCTTCGATCATGCTGCGTGCGTCATACGCGGCTTTCGCGTCAACAGCGGCAATTTTGATGAAACCTTCGTCGTCGATGTTAACTTGTGCGCCGGTTTTTTCGGTAATACCACGGATAGTTTCGCCACCTTTACCGATAACTTCGCGGATTTTTTCCGGGTTGATCTTCATGGTGACGTAACGTGGCGCGTATTCGGAGATGTCGTCACGCGGCGCTTCCAGACCTTTCGCCATTTCACCCAAGATATGCAAACGACCAGCTTTCGCTTGGGTCAGTGCTTGCTGCATGATCTCTTTGGTGATGCCGTTGATCTTGATGTCCATTTGCAGCGCGGTAATACCGTCAGCAGAACCGGCTACTTTGAAATCCATATCGCCGAGGTGGTCTTCGTCACCGAGGATGTCGGTCAGGACAGCGAAACGCTCGCCTTCCTTGATCAGACCCATGGCGATACCAGCAACAGGGGCTTTGATCGGCACGCCAGCATCCATCAGGGACAGGGAGCTGCCGCACACGCTCGCCATTGAGCTGGAACCGTTGGATTCAGTGATTTCAGACACGCAACGGATGGTGTATGGGAAATCATCAGTGTGCGGGATCATGGCTTTCACGCCACGCTTAGCCAAACGCCCATGACCGATTTCACGGCGCTTAGGGGAACCGAAACGGCCTACTTCACCCACGCAGTACGGCGGGAAGTTGTAGTTGAACAGGAAGTTATCTTTGTACTCGCCGGTAATTGCGTCGATCACCTGCGCGTCACGCTCAGTACCCAAGGTGGTAACAACCAATGCTTGGGTTTCACCACGAGTAAACAGTGCGGAACCGTGGGCACGCGGCAGCACGCCTAAACGCACGGTGATCGGGCGCACAGTTTGCAGGTCACGACCGTCGATACGCGGTTTGCCATCGAGGATACTGCCACGCACGACTTTCTTTTCAGCGTTTTTGAATTCGCCTTTAATGTCGTCAGCACTGAAACCAGCTTCGCCTTCTTTCGCAGCCAGTTTCTCAACCACTGCATCCAGAATGTCGTGGATGCGTGCGTAACGCGCTTGCTTATCAGCAATTTGGAAGGCTTCCACCAAGTCGGCGTCACACGCTGCGGCAACGGCATCTGCCAGCGCAGTATTCGCTTCTGGCGCAGTCCAATCCCAAGCTGGGTTGCCCACTTCAGCCGCCAATTCATTGATCGCTTTGATCGCCACTTGCATCTGTTCGTGACCGAACATGACCGCGCCCAGCATGACATCTTCGCTCAACTCGTCAGCTTCGGATTCAACCATCAGCACGGCTGTTTCTGTACCCGCGATCACCAGATCAAGGCCAGACGTTTTCAGCTCTTCTTTGGAAGGGTTCAGCAAGTACGCGCCATCGCGGTAGCCAACCCGTGCCGCACCGATAGGGCCTTGGAACGGCATACCAGACAGCGCCATTGCCGCAGAAGCACCCAACAGCGCTGGAATGTCCGCGCTGACCGCCGGGTTCATGGAAACCACAGTAGCAATCAGTTGCACTTCATTGGTGAAGCCATCCGGGAACAGTGGGCGCAAAGGGCGGTCGATCAGGCGGGCAATCAAGGTTTCATCTTCTGTCGCGCGGGCTTCGCGCTTGAAGAAACCACCGGGAATACGGCCTGCTGCGTAGAATTTTTCTTGGTAATCAACCGTCATTGGGAAGAAATCGCGGCCTACAACGGCTGCTTTTTGGCCTACAACGCTGACCAATACGCTGGTGTCATCCATTGTGACCATAACGGCGGCGGTAGCTTGGCGGGCGATTTCACCCGTTTCGATGGTAACGGTGTTTTGCCCGTACTGGAATGTCTTGGTAATTTTTGCCATGACGTTATTTTTCCTTAGAGATTATTTACAGTGAGATGTCACGGGCAGGCTGTTGAGAAACATTTTGGGAGGCAACAGGTTTTGCCCCAAAACCCTTATCAACAACCTTCCTGCGTGACGAATGATAATAAGTGACGTTTTATACATAACAAAACACCGCACAAAGGCGGTGTTTCGTCGGCTAGCACCTGATTAGCGGCGCAGACCAAGGCTCAGGATCAGCTTCTGGTAACGCCCCAAGTCTTTACGCTTGAGGTAGTCCAGCAGCTTACGGCGCTGGTTTACCATTGCCAACATACCACGGCGGGAATGGTGGTCATGTTTGTGGGTTGAAAAATGGTCCGTCAGGTGCTTGATTCGTGCTGTCAACAGCGCTACTTGCACTTCCGGGGACCCGGTATCTGTATCTGATTGGCGGTATTGTTCAACAACACCAGCCTTAATTTCTGCACTCAGAGACATATTCGCCTAGGCTCCAGATTAAAGGTTGCTAAAAAGGCGGAGATTATACATAGACTTGGATAGTCAGTACAGCTAAACCTGAAACGGCTTTTGCTGATCAAACCCCACATCTGGCACGCCGATCAGCGAATGTTCCGGCGGCTGGAAAACATACATCAAATCATAGACCCGCCCGAAAAAGCTGGCATAGTTACCGCTAAAATGCCCGTCATCCCACACCTGTTTCAGCGTTTTGGTGAAAAAGCCATTCGGCGTACCGCCATAAATACCGTCGTAAGCCAACTCCCCTTCCGCGCTGGCAGACAGCAGGCGCACCGTTGCCAGCACTGCCTTATCGGCATCAGCCCCATTCATCAGGTTGAGGTAAAAATCCCGCTGCTTACGCCATGTTGCCAAGGCGACATCCATCGGCATGGCACGCGGTGTCCCGATAGACGCCTCGCGTGTAACCGTCCCACTGTGGCAACTGTCCGAAATGACCAAAATACGTACCCCGGCAGCAAAGCTACTCCACAGCAAATACAATTCGTCATCCAGCAAATGTCCGTCGTACAGACACCACGTTTCATCTTGGTAATCCGCTTCATCGCCGGATACATCGCGGATTACCCCGCCATGCCCACCGAACGACAGCAACAGGATGTCACCTGCCGCCAAGACCGTACTGGCCTGAAAGATTGCCTGCGTTACCGTATCACGGGTAGCAGCTTCCCCCAGCAACTTACTGGCCTGAAACCCTTGGGATTGGGCAATGGCATACATATCTTCGGCATCCTGTACCGCCCCCACCAGCGTCCCTGTCCAACTACCATCGTAGCAGCTAGGGTCGACTGCATTTAGGCCAATATGGATGGAAATGCCTTGTGCCATTGCCCGCCTCCCGTATCAGACGCCCGGTTTGACAACGAGTTTGCCCATCATGCCCGCATCCTCATGTTCAAGGATGTGGCAGTGGAACACATACTCGCCCACCTGTTCCGGCTTATCGAACAGCACATCAATGTCAATGTAACCCATCGGCGGAACCGGGAAGGTGTCATGCATACCGTATTCCACGGGCTTTACCCGCGCGGTCATTACCATTGGTGCTGCCGCTGTCCCTGTCGTCCCTACCGGCACTTGGCGTTCCACCAACTTGAAGCTAGCCGGGACATTGTGGAACAGCTCGGCATACGATTTCACGCATTGCTCATCCATGCCTTCCACCAGATCAGCATCACCCACGTTTTCAGGCAAGTAACCATCCTTGTCCACCAACCTGAAGGCATTGACCGGGGTATCGCCCTGCGGCGGTAACGTACATGCCGCACCTTTCACCCCTACCACATGGAATTTCATCTGGTGGATGTGGAAATTGTGTATCTGCGCCGAGAGGTTATGGACGCGCCAGCGCTCCGGTTTGTGGCTGGTTTGGGTACACACATTGGTTTTGATCACCCCGGTCTTTTCAATGCGGAACTTATGGGATACCAAGCCTTTCAGCGCATCTGCCACAAGGTTGGGAACGCCGTATTCCTGCAACTTTTTGTCGAGGTTGTAGCTTTGCCCTGCTTTCGCCGGGTCAGCAAATTGGCTTTGGTACTCGACGCGCCATTTCTGGATCGTATCGGCAGTAACAGGCGCACCTTCATTCAATTCACCCGCTGCGACTAAACCAAAATGCTCTTTGGTAAATTCACCTTGGGCATCCGGTTCTGTCCCGCCATAGAACAAGGCCAGATGACGGTTAACCCCATCCTTGTCAGCCACCGGCTGGCTAGGTGTGCAAGCATCATCCGGTACTCTGACATCCTCATGGGCGACATTGGTGGGTTTCTTGGCATTCTTCAACGCCAGTTGGTAAGCGTCCAGATCAACACCGTGCAGCTTGTCGTTGGGCGTCAACTTTGCCAAACGCACCGCAGGCCAATCATCTTCGCCGGTATCAATGCCTTCTTGCGTCAGGTTATAGGAAGCAATCTTTGCTTGTGCCGCCAGCTTTTTCTTGCCGCTGTCATCCAGCACGGTGTGTTTTACGTCGTAACTGACGGTTTTATTGCCATCCTTTTCCGTTACCACCACTTTGAGTTCACACGCCGAGCCAGTCGCTGCCACTGCCTCAAAATCGACCGCAACCCCGACCCGTGTGGCGGGCGTCATCGCCAACGTACAAACCTGTTGCACATCAGTCAGCGACTTGTCGATGGTTGTCATACCGTCTTTTTCCACCACTTTAAACGGCGGGGTGTAATAGGTTTGTTCCGTACCGGGCTTTTGCTGTTGGACAGCATCCGGTTCCAGCACCAGCCGGTAAGTGGCATTGGCACTGCTGTTGGCGATACGCAAATACGCTGCTTTCGGCACATCCACACTGGGGAAAAGTTGACCGTTGACCAAGAACAACCACGAATATGCCTGCTTGCTTGCCTGCGAATGGTAATCGCAACGCCCCGGTGTATCGCTGTCAAACGCCCATTCGTCATCACTGGTTTTGTCGTGGCAAATGGTTGCCACTGCTGGGACAAACTTTTCAAACTGGTAAGTATTTGCCGCCTGTTGCTTGCTGGACTGCATGTCTTTCAACTGCAAATAAACCGGGTTCAGCAGCTTTTCAGCCTGTTCATCCCCAACCATCAGCAAACCGGACATGCCGCCTTCCAACTGAAAACCGCTCGTGCCGTGCGGGTGGGGGTGATACCAGTTCAAGCCAATTTCATGGTCAGGCAGGATGGGGTAACGGTAGGGGACGCTATCCCCGGTGGTGGAACACACATCGGCAGGATTAACCCCAGCAGGCAACTGCTGCTGTTTGGAATCCAGCAAAATGCCCAGCACATTGTCACCACGCCCGTTCTTATTGTCTTTGAAATCCCAAGCCGTCACCAAACCGTGGGTATGCAGGTTAGAAAACTGCGGTTTCATGTCAGGCAGATTTTCCGCCGGATCGTGTGAACCCAAGGCATCAAAACGCCCGTCCGCAGGCATGGTCAGCATATTTTTGAAGCTGATGCGCAATTCATCACCCCGGCGCAGTTCCAAGCGCTCAGGAATAAGGCTGTCGTTGTAAACCAGCGCGTCATTCATGGTCAGCGCAGGCTGGCTACCGTTTTCCACAGGAATTTTGACCGCTTGACGGCTAGCAGTCAGGGAATAGTTAAGGGTATTAGAACCATTCGCCCCTGATTCAAGGGTACAGTTTTTAGTTTTGGATTGGGTAATGGTCGAACATACCGGCTCACCCGCTTTGGCTTGTGGTTCCGGGGTTTGGTTTACATCGGCTTTTTGGCAATTCACCAACAAGGTAACAACAGCGGATAAGCTGAAGACACCTAGCAGCCTCGCAGTCTGCAACGGTTTCATAGGATAGCATCCTCCTTGACGTGGAACTTCTTATTCCCTGAATACTAGTCAGGAATCAACTGCATATCTGGCGCGGCAGGGAAAAACCCGACGAAAGGTCACATTAGGCATTTGAATAACACCCCCGCGATTACCTGCCTGAATCCTTGCGCAGACTGGTAGGCGATCAGCTATAGTTACGCCATCAACCCTATACGGAATTAAAGCTATGCGTTTCATCACTTCGGCTGGATTGTTGCTTGCCCTGTTTGTGGGGACGACCTCGGTGGCGTTTGCCCACACCGGCGGCGGAATCGGCGGCGGTTTTGCCAGTGGTTTTACCCACCCATTAAACGGCTTGGATCATATTGCGGCAATGGTCGCGGTTGGCCTGTGGGGCGCGTTCCTCGGGCGGCCTGCGATTTGGTTGCTGCCGGTGGTATTCCCGTTGGTAATGACCTTTGGTGGGGCAATGGGGATTATGGGTATTCCTGTGCCTGCGGTGGAAACGGGGATTGCGGTTTCCGCGATTGTCCTTGGCTTGATGGTGGCGCTGGCAGCAAAACCACCGTTGTGGGTGGCGGCAGTCTTGGTCGGGGTGTTTGCGATTTTCCACGGCTATGCCCACGGCGCAGAATTGCCCCAAGCGGCGAATCCGCTGGCGTATAGCGTAGGTTTTGTAGTTGCCACGGGTTTGCTGCATTTGTGTGGGATTGCGGTGGGCTTGTTGGTGCAATGGTCAGCGGGGCATGTGGCTGTCCGCGCTGGCGGGGCGGTCATTAGCCTGATTGGGGTCGCTTTCTTGCTCGGGCTATTGTGATGTATGGCTTGGTGGCGGGGGCATTACACCCCTTACTGACACCTGCGCACCTGATCGTGTTGGTGGCGCTGGGGTTGTTGTTGGGGCAACAAGGCGTGCGGCATTGGACACTGGATTTCCCCAGTTTCGCCGTGACCTTGGTGGCAGGGCTACTGCTTAGCAATGTGTATGGCAATCCCTTCCCGTTTGACAATAACCTGATTTTGTTGGCCGTGGCCTTATTGGCGGGGCTGTTGGCGGTGGTGGCTTACCCGCTGCCACGTTGGTTGGTGTGGTTATTGGTGGTCAAGGCGAGCACGGTGATTGGGCTGGATACTGTCCCGACGGTGTTACCCGGCATTGCCGCCCATAAAATCTACCTGACCTTGGCAGGCTCGGCACTTAGCAGTTGCGCTTTGCTGCTGGGCTTGAGTGTTTTCAGTTTTTACCTGTCTAAGCTGTGGGAAGGCATTGCGGTGCGGGTATTGGGGTCATGGGTAACAGCCAGTGCCGTCTTGACCTTGGCCTTACGCTTTGCCCACAAAACTTAAATCCATTCGCGGAGTTTCCATGAACAAGTTTGTTTTATCCGGGGTCTTTGCCCTGACGGCTTTGTGTTCGGCCCCCAGTTTTGCGCACGACTTCCATCACCAGATCAGCGTTGATACCGCGCTGAAAACCAATGCCCAAGGTGAGTTGGTCGGCTTGCAAATGCATTGGCTGAACGATGAAAATGTGTCCAAAGCCATGCTGGAAGACGAAGACATGTCGCCGGAACACCGTGAGCAAACCTTGCAGCAAATTGGTGGGCGCTTATTGCATGACCTGCGTCCTATGGGTTACTACACCCAACTGAAGTTGGATGGGCAAACGATCCAACCCGCCGAAGCCAAGGAATACACATTAACGGTCACTGCTGACCAGCGCTTGATGTTGGATTTTCTGTTGCCATTACCTGCTGCCACGGCAATGCAAGGCAAAACTTTGACGTGGAATATGCTTGACCCAGAGGGTTCGGGCATTTTGCGCTACGCGGACAGTTCCCACCTTTCGCTGGGTGAAAACCCGCCTGCCCACTGCCAACTCACCTTGAGTGCGGCTACCGCAGCCGCTGATGCAACACCGGAAGAGCAAAGCAAAGCTAGCCAAACCGTGAGTTTAACCTGCCCTTCATGAGTCCCCACCAACCACTGGCTCGGCTTTCGTAGCATTTACCAATGCATGTGGATTAGTATAGCTATAACTATCCACATGGAGGCCGATATGCGCACCGTACAAATGACTTTCGACGACGACCTTGTTACTGAACTGGATCAGATCGTCCAAGAAACCCGGACTAACCGTTCAGCGTTTACCCGCGAAGCCTTACGGATGGCGATAGCCTTCTATCACCAACGTAAGCTAGTGGAAAAACACCGTGAAGGCTACCGTCGCCACCCTGTTACCGCCGACGAATTTTCAGTATGGGAAGACGAGCAGGCGTGGGGTGATGAATGAAGCGAGGGGAAATCCGCTGGTATACCTTCAAAGAACCGGACAAACGCCGCCCGGTCATGATCCTGATCCGTTCGGATGTGATCCCACATTTGGGTGAAGTCACCATCGCGCCAATTACCACCACGATTCGGGACATCCCCAGCGAAGTGGTCTTAAGCACCAAAAACGGAATGCCCCGCGATTGCGCCATCAATTTTGACCACATCCAGACCGTGCAGAAAGGCAAGTTGGGCGCATTGATCACCACACTCTCCGCCAGCAAGTTGCAAGAGGTTGATCAGGCGGTGAGTTTTGCACTCAGCTTGGACGATTTCGTGAAATAAGCGGGCGACGACATCCCTTCACGCCGGTGCGTCGTGAATATACGTCCGTACAAATGCCATGAGCCTGTCCAGCACCCGCTGACCCACCGTTTTGCGCTGGAGAATCTTCGGCTTGGTGGTCATGGCGTCAATCACGTCATCGCGCAGCGGTTCGCGCTCGGTAAACACATGGTCGCGGATGATCGTCTTGACCTTTTCCGGCTCCAGCCCTTCGTCGGTACACAAGCTTTGCAAAGCACTGTCATATTCCGCCCGCCAGAAGGCACTGAAATGGGTGGCAACCGCCGCCGAGTCAGTAATGTTCGGCAGGTTTTCGTGGATGAATTTCTGGATCAGTTCACGCTTGCTGCGCAGCCGCGCATCGCCTGAAACAATATCGAGGATGGCCTTGCTCTGGCGCTGGCGTTCGCCGTCGTCTTTTTCGTCCTTGAGCTTGCCCAGTAATTGCAGGATGTAACTGACATTGATTTCATCGCGGTGGATCAGCTCCAGCTCAAAGTCAACATCATTGAGGATGGAAACCTTCTCGGTCTGGCGCTCAGTTTTCACCGTGTCGTACAAATCCAAGTACTTGCTGCGGTAGTCGGCAAACTCCTGCTCTGCCATGCCCACATCCGCCATGTCGAAATCGCTGAAACTTTCCAGCACATTGCGCAAGCGCATCAGTTGGCGGAATGCCTTGATGAACTCGAACTGGGCTTTTTCATCCGGTAACTCGTTGACACTTTCAACCGTGGGGGCAAGCGCTTTCAGTTCATCCAGCGCCTGCCTGAAATCGGCGACGTAATCTTCATACGGCTTGAGGATGATAGTTTCTTTCGCATCCTTATTGGCAAACAGGGTAATGGCGTCATCGGTAGCCTGCTTGATGTTGCGGAAACAGACAATATTGCCCTGCGATTTGACTTCGTTGAGGATGCGGTTGGTGCGTGAAAATGCCTGTATCAAGCCGTGAAACTTGAGATTTTTGTCCACATACAGGGTATTCAGGGTCTTGCTGTCGAAGCCAGTCAGGAACATATTCACCACCAGCAAGATGTCGATTTTGCGATCCTTCACCTGCTTGGCAATGTCGTTGTAATAGTTGTAAAACGACTGGCTGTCTTTGGTGCTGAAGCTGCTGCCAAACAGCGCATTGTAATCGGCAATGCAATTATCCAGCTTTTCGCGACTGTGCAAGTTGGGCGCAGCACCCTCCCCCGCTAACGGGTCATCATCCAGCAAACCGTTGGCATCTTTGTCGTCTTCGTTGGCGGTGTAACTGAAAATAGTGGCAATGCGTAACTTATCCGATCTCCCGGCCTGCGCTTCCTTGAACAACTGGTAGTAGCGGTACAGCACCTCCACACTGCTGACGCAAAACATCGCGGTGAAATCGCGGCTATGGGTCTTGCGCTCGTGGTTGGCGAGGATGTAATCCACAATCGGCCTAAGGCGCTTGTCGGACTCCAGCAATTCCTTGGTATCAATGTCCTCCACTTCAATATCGCGGTAGGTTTCGCTGTCCTTGTTTTTGTAACGCCCGACGTATTCCACCGAAAACTTCAGCACATTTTCATCGCGGATCGCATCGGTAATCACGTACTGGTGCAGGCATTCTTCAAACAGGTCTTTGGTGGTGCGCTTGCCCAAGTGGTTGTTGGCGACGTTATCGGCAAAGATCGGTGTGCCGGTGAAACCAAACATCTGGTAATCGGTGAAATACTCGGTGATGCGCTTGTGGGTATCGCCGAACTGGCTGCGGTGGCATTCGTCGAAAATGAACACCATGCGTTTGTCTTTCAGCGCATCGGTGCGGGCTTTGTAACGGTCGCGGGTAATCGCGGTATTGAGCTTCTGGATGGTGGTAACAATCAGCGGGGTATCATCCGTCAACTGGCTGACCAGCTTGTGGGTATTGTCCGTGCCATCGACGCTGCCTGCCTGAAAAGCGTTGAATTCCTTGCTGGTCTGGTAATCCAAATCCTTGCGGTCGACCACGAACACCACTTTGTGGATTTTCGGCAAACCGACCAATATCTGCGCCGCTTTGAAGGAAGTCAGGGTTTTACCAGAACCCGTGGTGTGCCAGATGTAACCGTGATGGGTGCTATTTTTTACCTTGTCGATGATCGCTTCCACCGCGTAATACTGGTACGGGCGCAACACCATCAGCACCTTGTCGGTCTGGTTGAGCACAATGTATTGGGTGAGCATTTTCGACAGGTGGCACTTTTCCAGAAACGCCTTGCTGAACGCTTCCAGCGGGGTGATCAGGTTATTGTCCTTATCCGCCCAGTAAAAGGTGTGCTTGAACGACTGCTGGCGGTTATTGGCGTAATACTTGGTATTGACCCCATTGCTGATGACAAAAATCTGGATGTACTGGAACAACCCCACGCCCGCGCCGTAAGAATGGCGTTGGTAACGGTTGGTCTGGTTGAAGGCTTCCTTGAGTTCCAAGCCCCGGCGCTTGAGTTCGATTTGCACTAGCGGCAAGCCATTGATCAGCAGAGTGATGTCGTAACGGGTGGTGTATTTGCCGTCCATTGTCACTTGGCGGGTGACTTGATAGCGGTTTTGGCACCATTCAAGCTGGTCGATGAATTCCAGATAGACCGTTTCGCTGCTGCTGGAAGGCTGGTTGGCTTGTTCCACCCGGTAATAGGCGGGCATTTCTGCTGCACCTTCGCGGCGCAAGGCCATTTTGTCGCGCAGGGTTCTGGCACGCTCAAAGACGCTGCCTTTGTCCAGATGGTTTAGCACCTGCTTGAAATCGCTGGCGGAGAGGTGAATACCGTTGTGGCGTTCGAGTTGGATTTTCAGGTTGGCGAGCAGCGCGGCTTCATTGGGGAGGTCGATGTATTCATAGCCCAATGTGCCGAGTTGCTGAATCAGCTTGTCTTCCAGTTGTTGTTCCGACTCGGTTGAACACATGATTAATGCCCCTTGGTGGTGGAAAGCATCATAGCAGTTTTTCAACCGAATCGGAGAGCCTCACGCGGAACATCCCCCCCATCCCCAGCCCTTCCCCCGCAAGGGGTGAAGGGGGTAAGAAACGGGAGAGGGCTTGTTCCGAGCACAAGACAGGCGTTATTTGCAGCCGGTCAAAATCGCGGATAGTTCGGTCGTCCAATAGCTGGGCAAGGTATCCCACGGGTTATCCAGCTTGTCGTTGGTCACAAACAATTCCCCGGCGTTCCGCACCGCACCCAGTTTGACGGCATTGGGCATTTGGGCTGCTGAGGTAGCATAAACAAGATGGGTTATTTTGCTGGCGGGGTAATTGGATAACCATGTAGGCATGACCCAGTTCAGGTAATTGGCGTAGCTGTCTTCAAACACCACGGTGGTATCCGCCATATTGACGTAGCTCGCCGCAGGCACAACACCGGGGTTCAGCATGACGAAACCGCCCTTAGCACTGCGGATGTAGTTTGCAATCTGCTGGTATTGGGGCACAAAGGCAGCACTGCTGGCGACTTCATCCACAAAAATGCCGTCAACACCGTACCAGTTTTTGTAGCTGTCAATTTCGCTCTGCATCATTTGCAGCGGGCGGATGGTTTGGTCGCCATACGCGGAAGCCACATACCCCAGCACTTTGATGCCTGCTGCTTGCGCGGCCTTTACGGACTGCACGTATTGGGGGTCTTGGGACAATCCCGGCCCGCTGTTGGGGTTCATGATCATCACGTTAACGCGGGGGGCTGAATTGGTGGAGGTAGTCCAGGTTGTGCCGGGGTAGAAATACGCTGGGATAGCAATGCCGGGGCATGATCCGGCTTCCGCACTGGCGGTGAATCCCAAGGAAGCTAGCATCACCAACGATGCCGCTAATACAGGACGTAACTTAGCCATAAATGAATCTCCATTTTTTTTAACATTGAGTTGTTTGGGAATTGTCGAGTTTGCAGCATACGCCTGTGCTGCTAACTCATCGCCAGTGCCGCCATCCCTCAGTGCAGGCAACGTCGGCAATGGTTACATTAGTGTAACGTATCAATGCTGATCATTATCAAATTTTATGAAGAATTTCTTGAAGGCTATCACGCAGAACATCCCCCCCATCCCCAGCCCTTCCCCCGCAATGGGTGAAGGGGCAAGAAACGTGCCTGCATAACCGCAACGCTTCGGCGTTTCCCGAATACCCGGCGAACCCATACAAGTGACATCCCGGAACTGGACGAAGCCTTTTGGCAAAATGCACAGGTCGTCGCACCGCAGGTTAAACCGACGATCAGCTTACGTCTTCCTCGTGAAGTGTTGGAGTTCTTCAAAGCGGAAAACCCGAAAGGCTATACCGCCCGCATGGCTGCTGTACTGACGGCTTATGTGAATGCGCATCAACGTTCTTGAAGACTCCCATCCCCTCGCCAACAGCCCTCTTAACTCCCTTAATGCCAAAATGGTTCAGCAAGCTGTTCCCAGTCCAGCGCCTTGATTTGCTCAATTACGTGATTATCCAGTGGCATGGCGAGTTCGTCCTGATACCAAGCCAGTGTTAGTTGTGAGCCGTTGGATTCCTCGGTGTCATTCAACAGGGGTTGGGAAAAAAATGTGCCGAAGCAGGTTATCAATGGCAACCGTTCCAGCACTGTGCCGCGCCTGCCTTGCTGCGGAGTGTCCGAATGGCATTCCTTTGCATGTTGCAGCGGGTCTTCGATGAAATGGATGTTGCCGAGGAAGTTGCTGGTTGTCCAAGTGCTGACTGGCTCGATCAGGTGTATCTTGTCGCAGTTCAGCAGCTTTGGGGCGTATTCGCAGCTTTGCTCAATATTCCGCTGATTGGTTTCAGCGTTTGGCTGACCCAGCAACAAGCCGCCGTAGGTGTAATACTGGTGCAGGCGGGTGAGGCGGATTTTGCGTTGGTTGTTAAGCTCGATTTGCATGGTAAATTCCTTTTGATTAAACAAACATCTGCTGAAGCAGTCCCTTCTTGAACGTCTCCGCCTGCGCAACTTGCGCACTCACCTGCTGAATCTTGGCATCAATCGCCACCAAAAATCCCGCAATCTTCCCCTGCTCCTCAAAACAAGGGTAAGCCATTAGATGGCTTGAAACAAAACTCCAATCTGAGCGAGGCATTTTGGAACCAAATGAAACATTCGCAATTTCTTGAAACTCATGAGTTTGAATCAGATAAAAGAGGAAGTCATTCTGTATTTTCTTACCATCTAAAACCCAAATTTCTGTTGAACACACACCATCAAACGACGCCATCCAGTACTTTTTCAGGTAAGGACGTAACTTCCCAAATAAAACATTTCCTTTCTTGAACTTGCTCTTAATACTAGCTTGCTCTCTCGAAGAATATGTTTGTCGTAACACACCAGTTTCCTGGCCTAGACTGTCAAGCTCAACGCAAATAAAATCCACAATTTCTTTATTAGGATCATACTTGCTTGATTTATTTGTGACAAACTTACCGAACTCGTCTTCCTCCCAATTCGGGTAATCGCGCCCGTCATCATCCTGGAACCGCACCTGCTGGCTGAACAACTGCTGCATCACACCTTTTTTGTACTGTTGCATGAGTTCGCGCTCGCGTTTGAGCTGCTGAATTTTAGTATCGACAGCCGTCAGGAAGTCAGCGATTTTTTTTTGCTCTTTAAACGAAGGAATAAAGAAATCAAAATCCTTAAAATCTTTTGTTGTAAAACTAGCCTGATTTACAGCAGGCTTTGTTATTAGCGCTATGTGCTTTTCATACCTAGACGTATGAAACAGGTAATACATATACCTTAAAGACACATTCGCTTTAAAAGTCAATCGCATAATATTGGTTGTATAGATAAAATCTCGACCAAGAATATTTCTGTATTCAGCAACCTTACCAATTTGAGCGAGACTATTAATAAAATTAACCAATAAATCGCCATCTTTCAAAATAAAGTTTTTTAAATTCACCCCTTTGTCATCAACTTTATACCAATATTTCAAATCTGAAAAATCAAGTTGACCATCAATCAAGTTTGTAGAACGAAGTACTGGATAACCAATATCTTGATCACTCAATAATCTGGATACGCCACTCTGCATTTGGTCAACCACGTCACCAAGGCGGCGTTTAGACCAACCAAACGAACTATCAAATCTCAATGCAGGAAGATTAATTATATCAGCCATCAGAATGGACTCGCTATGCCGAGTTGTTGGCAGAAGTCGGCAATGGTTTTGTCGGTCGCCGCCATCCCGCTTTCGAGCGCCTTGAGTTCGGCAGTGACCGCAGCAAGGTCAACCGCCGCATCTTCCTCAAACGTATCGACGTAACGCGGAATATTGAGGTTGTAATCGTTTTCGGCAATCTCCGCCAATGGCACAACCGCGCTGTATTTGGCTTCGGCAGACCGCGCTTTGTACGTGCTGATAATCTTGTCGAGGTCTTCCGGGCGCAAATTGTTCTGGTTCTTGGCCTTTTCAAACCCCTGACTGGCGTCAATGAACAGGATGTCGTGCGGATGCGTGCGGCATTTCTTGAACACCAGAATACAAGTCGGGATGCTCGTGCCGTAAAAGATATTGGCAGGCAAACCAATCACCGCATCCAGCAAATTACGCTCGGCAATCAAATGCTGGCGGATGTGCCCTTCCGCCGCGCCCCGGAACAACACCCCATGCGGCAACACCACCGCCATATTCCCGTTATCAGCAAGGTGATGGATCATGTGCAGCACAAACGCAAAGTCCGCCTTGGTTTGCGGCGCGAGCTTGCCGTATTGCGAAAAACGGTCATCACTTTGGAACAGCGGGTTGGCGCTCCAGTGCGCTGAAAACGGCGGATTAGCGACAATCGCCTCAAAACGCTCGTTAATATGCTGCGGATGTTCCAGCGAATCTTCCTGCACAATGTCGAACTTGCGGTAGTTGACGTTGTGCAAAATCATGTTCATGCGGGCAAGGTTATAGGTGGTGCGGTTGAGTTCCTGCCCGTAAAAATGCCCCACATCGCGCACTTCCTTGGCGACCCGCAACAACAGCGAACCGGAACCACAGGTCGGGTCATACACCGATTTCAGCACCTGTTTGTCTGCCGTCACCAGCCGCGCCAAGATCGAGGAAACCGTTTGCGGCGTGTAAAACTCCCCCGCTTTCTTGCCCGCACCGCTGGCAAACTGCCCGATCAGGTATTCATAGGCATCACCCAGCACATCCGCGTGGCTATCCTCCAGCCGGAAATCAATCTTATCCAGATGGTTCAGCACCTTGACCACCAGCTCGTTTTTCTGCTTTTCAGTCTTGCCCAACTTACTGGAAGTCAGGTCGAGGTCTTCAAACAACTGGTTGAAATCGTCCTCACTTTCCGTGCCCATCGTCGAGCGCTCAATATTGCTGAGGATGCGGGTAAGGTCATCGAGGATGAAGCTATTGTCCTGCCCGCGTTGCGCCACGGCACTGAACAGTTCGGCAGGTTTGAGCATGAAACCCAACTTGGGAACCGCTTCCTCGGCAATCGCCGCGATGATTTCTTGGTCTTCGGCACTGGCTTCATTCAGTTCGGTGTAATCCAACCCGCCGCCATCCTCATCCAGCAAGGTATTGGCGTACAAATGCATCTTTTCCGACAAGTATTTGTAGAAAATAAAGCCAAGGATGTAGTCCCGGAACTCATCCGCATTCATCTTGCCGCGCAAAGTATTGGCAATATTCCACAGTTGCTGTTCCAGCAAACGCTTTTGTTCTTCTGACATTCCGTAGGGTTTCCGGGATCAAGGTAAAGCGCGAGTGTACACACCCGGAAACGGCACGACCAGCGCGTCAACTTACGTGATTACCATAGCCACACCGTAACAAAATTTACTGGCACTGCACTGACCTGTGTGCCATGATCATTATCAATAAACAAAAATAATCAGCAAACCAACAGGATTCATTGGTCATGGAAACCATTTCCCACATCGCCGCTGTCCAGCCTGATTATGAGCGTCCCCTCGTGCGGCAATTGCGTTCCGCCGGACTCACACCAGACAGCCCGCCAGACGCCGCCGCTTGGCGCGATTTTCTGGAGCGCATGAACCGGGGCTACCGCGACAATAGGCAAAACCACTACTTGCTCGAACAGGCATTGGAAGTTTCCTCGCGGGAAATGTTGGCGATGAATGCAACCCTCCAGCAGGAATCACAGGAAAAAATCCGCGCCTTGCAAAAGTCGCAGGAAAAATCGCGCTTCCTTGCCAACATGAGCCATGAAATCCGTACCCCGATGAATGGCGTACTGGGGATGCTGGATATTTTGGGACAAACCGAACTCAGCCCACAGCAGCGTGAATACCTGCGCACCGCTTACAGTTCCTCAGAAATACTGCTGGAAGTGATCAACTCAGTACTCGACCTGTCCAAGATTGAGGCAGGCAAACTGGTGCTGGAACACATCCCCTTCGACCTATTCAATTTGCTGGACGACATGACAATGCTGTTCAGCGGTTCCGCCACCAAGAAACACCTGCAACTTTACAAAACCCTGCCAGCAGGGCAGCACGCTTGGTATTACGGCGACCCCATCCGTCTCAAACAGATACTCGGCAATTTGCTGGGCAACGCCATCAAATTCACCCAGCGCGGCAGTATCGGCGTTAAAGCCGAACGGCTGGAAGATACGCCCACTACTTCCCGCATCCGCCTGCTAATCACCGATACCGGCTCCGGTATCAGCCCCGAACATCTCGAAGCCCTTTTCAATGCCTTCAGCCAAGCCGATGAATCCACTACCCGCCTCTACGGTGGCACTGGCTTAGGGCTGACCATCGCGCAAGAGCTGGTACACCTCATGGGCGGCAACATCCGCGTCAAATCAACCCCCGGACAAGGCAGCACGTTTTATTTCGACCTCACCTTTAACAAATACACCATTACCGCCCAAGCACAATCGGCACTCCCCTCCCCACTGGCTTACATCAAGGAACACGCGCCACTCGGGGGGCACTTACTGTTGGTTGAAGACAATCTGGTGAATATCAAGGTGGCTCACGTCATGCTGACCAAAATGGGGTTCAGCTTTGACATTGCGATGGATGGGCATGAGGCCGTCGACCTGCTGGCAAAAAACCATTACGACCTCGTGCTGATGGACTGCCAGCTTCCCGGCATGGATGGCTACGAAGCCACCCGTTGTTTCCGCCAGATGGAACTGGAACGTCATCATCCCCGTACCCCGGTGGTTGCCATGACCGCCAACGCCATGCAGGGCGACCGGGAAACTTGCCTGCAAGCGGGGATGGATGATTACATGACCAAGCCTATCTCGATGGATGGCTTACGCCAGAAACTGCAATGCTGGCTTGTTCCACAATAGCGAGGCGCAAAGCCATCCGTCGGACGGTCATTGCTTCCAGTCGGATATATGCCAAACTAATTTCAATAATAAAAAAACATGTAACGAATAGGGTGTCGATAACAACAAAGGGAATTACCATGCCTTACCCCCGGCTTTTACGTTTATGTGCCTTCACCCTCGCTGTTGGCGCAGCCCTGAACTCACCGTCTGCCCTTGCCAATATGCCCGTCAAGCCAGACATTACCCCCAAAGTCCCGAGTACCCAACCGGATACTGACCAGCTCATCGTGCGTTTCCGCGACACTACCAGCACTGCTGCGGCTGATAAAGTCTTGGGCAAAATGCGCACCGAAAAGAAACAAAGTTTCCGCTACACCAAAAGTACCTTTCAAAAGTCCGATGTATTCCGCTTCGACAAACGTAAGGGCAAGGCCGAGTGGGACACGCTCTCAACTTGGCTGAAAGCTCAACCGGAAGTCGAATACGTCGAGCCAGACTACATCCTGACGAAAATGGTGACACCGACCGTTCCCCCTGCTTACACACCTAATGACCCTTACCTCAGTTACCAATGGCCTTTGCTGGATGCGATCAGCGGTATACGCGCGGATCAAGCGTGGGGTTACACCACCGGAAGCGGCAGCGTGGTGGCGGTGATTGATACTGGCATATTGCCACACGCGGATTTGAAGCCGAACTTACTGCCCGGTTACGACATGATTAATGACACGCTGGTTGCCAACGACGGCAATGGGCGTGATGCAGACCCTACCGACCCCGGCGACTACGTGCTGGCGGGCGAATGCGGCAGCGCCAGCGCGATCAGCAGCAGTTGGCACGGCACGCACGTTGCAGGCACGATTGCCGCCGTGGGCAACAATGCCACTGGCGTTGCGGGGGTAGCCTTTGGCGCAAAAGTCATGCCGCTACGGGCATTGGGCAAATGCGGCGGTTATACCTCTGACATTGCTGACGCCATCACATGGGCGGTCGGTGGCGCGGTCACGGGCGCACCCGTTAACCCAACCCCTGCCCGCGTTATCAACATGAGCTTGGGCGGCACATCCACTTGCGGCATTACCATGCAAAACGCCATCAATACCGCCCGCAGCAAAAAAGCAGTGGTGGTGGTCGCAGCGGGTAACAGCAATACCGACGCCAGCACTTCTTCCCCAGCCAACTGCCCCGGTGTCATTACCGTCGCGGCAACTGGGCGCAATGGCGGCAAAGCGTATTACTCCAACTACGGTAGCATCGTTGACATTGCCGCACCGGGTGGTTCAATGAATACGGGCAGTGCTGACGGCATCCTTTCCACCTTGAATACTGGCAAGCAACAAGCCGTTGCTGACACCTATGCCTACTATCAAGGAACCAGCATGGCAACCCCGCACATTGCTGGCGTTGCTGCACTGATGTTAGCCGCCAACCCAGCACTGACGCCGGATCAAGTGGAAAGCCTGCTCAAATCGTCTGCCCGCGCTTTCCCTGCCCCTTGCACTGGCTGCGGCACAGGCTTGGTGGATGCCAATGCGGCGGTACAAGCCGCCATCAGCACCCCACCGCCCGCCGTTGACCCTTATGCTGCGATCCGCACCGCACTAACCGCCAACAGCACACTCTGGACTAACAAGAAAATCCGCAATTACAGCTACATACTGGAACAAACCACTGGCGGTACGGCAACCCCAGTGCGACTGCAACTGGTCATCCGTTCCGGCATCTTGTATTCCGGGGTGAACCTGAGTACCGGCAAAACACTGTCGTATACGGACTTGAAAACCAAAGGCAAAACCATTGAACAACTGTTCTCGACAGTAAACAGTGCCATCAATGCCAAAGCCGCCAGCATCAAGGCCAGCTATGACCTAACGTTGGGCTACCCTACCAGTATTTTCGTCGACCCAAGCAGCAGTGTGGTTGGCGATGAAAATACGCTGAAAGCATCCAGTTTCATCCGTTTATAAACCAATCGCCCCGCCCTTCCCTGATTGGGGAGGGTGGGACAAATACCCGAAAGATTTGATCATGGATACTGCGTCATTACTGTGGGGACTGCTATTCAGTTCCATCGGCTTCGGCTATTTCCTCTACGGCAAGAAACAATCCAGCGCCGTGCCACTACTGTGTGGTTTGAGCTTAATGATTTTCCCGTACTTCATGACCAGCAACCTGTTACTGGTTGTGATCGGCAGCTTGTTAAGCGCTACACCGTATTTTATCCGGCTGTAGGCCAAGTCGTGGGTTACTGTAACAATTATTACAGTAACATTGGGTACGCTAGCCACGGTGAAAATATGCTACGCTACACACATAACGTATGTAGGAGAGCACCTAATGCAACGTGTACAAGTTTTTTTGCGTAATGACCAATGTGAAGCCCTCGGCAGACTCGCCAAACTATCGGGCGTCGCCAAAAGCGACCTGATTCGTCAAGGCGTTGAATTATTTCTGAGAAAACAGCAACAAGCACAAACCGACTGGAAACAGGCAACCCGTCAGCTTTACGGCATTTGGGAAGACCGCAACGATCTAGAAACCACCCACCAACACATCCGCCAGTCCTTAAATGCACGGTTGGACAGGTTCGCGCATGAATAAATTGCTGGATACTTGCATCCTCATCGACTTTTCACGCGGCAATCCCCAAGCGCAGACCTTCATGGAATCGCTAGAAGTTGCGCCTTGCCTATCTGCACTGACAGTCACGGAAATTCTGGCGGGCGTGCGCAATAAACGTGAGCAATCCCTGTTCGACAACTTGTTTGGTTTGTGGGAAATTTTCCCGGTCAGCGCTGAAATTGCCACGGTCGGCGGGCATTTTCTCAACCAATACATGAAAAGCCACGGCACAGATTTGGTCGATGGCATCATCGCTGCGACCGCGCAGGTGCATGGACTGGAAGTCATAACGTGCAATATCAAACACTTCCCAATGTTTCCGGGTTTGAAAGCACCGTATTGATTGCGCCTACGACAGCTACTCAGCATCCTTCAGCAAATCCACGTAAGACTGCAATTCCAGCGCCCGCGCTTTCACCACATCCACCCGTTTGGCGATCATCACCGGAATCCACATTGTGCCATCCAGTTGCGCGTGGATCGCATTGATCAGGTCAAATTCCTTGTCGCGCTGCGCTATCCACTCGCGTTGCGCCTGTTTCAAGGCATCTTGGCCTTTCGGCTTGAGCTGGCCTTGCAGTGCTTTGTACACGCGGTTGAGTTCGTTATCCCATTCCTGCTCGGCACGGGTGTAACACTCCACCATGCCGGAGGTGGAAGGGTTCTTGTCGGTGCAAGCCTCTGCGGTCAAGTCGATGACGTGCTGTTTTTCTTTGGCATGGACATTAACCGCCAGCATCAAGGCAATAAGGGCAAACATTAGACGACGCATGGGTATTTCTCCTTTGGGTAGTGAATGCATCCAAGTTTAGGCCAAAGCAATCGGCAAAGGTTTCTTTTTCCGTATGGAAGGTTTGGCGTATTATTGATATTCCGCAAATAACGGGGAGGATGGAGCAATGAACCGATACCTATTGGCAAGCGTACTGGGGGTAAGCTTAAGCATTGCCGCCGCCGACAACGAAAAGCCCACCACGGAAACCTATACCCGCGCCGAAGTTGACCATGCTTTCGGCACGACACCGGGCAAAGTCTATAACCCAACGAAAGCCGTCGATACCGATGATGCACCCAGCGTAGCCTTTAATGCTGAAACCAGCAGCAGCGAACCACTGAAAACTTACGAAGTCATCCCCGGCACGTATTTCCTCTACGGCAATATCGCGGAAGTGGATGAAAATAACCGGGGATTCAACGGTAATGCAGGCTTCGTCGTGACCAACGACAGTGTGGTGGTGATCGACTCGCTGGGTAGCCCGCGCTTGGGACAACGCATCATTAGCACGGTTAAGCAAGTGACCGACAAGCCCATCAAATACCTGATCCTGACACACAATCACCCTGACCATGCGTATGGCGCGATTGCCATCAAGGACTTAGGCAATGTCACGGTCATCGGGCATGAAGGCACACTGGAATACATCAATTCCGAACGCATCGGGCATTCCGTGAGCTACCGTGAAACATTCATCAAGCCGGACATGGCTGGTTTCAAACCCGTCACGCCCGACATCTTGATTGGCGGCGAACTGTATTCCAAAAACACCATCAGCACGGGCGGGAAAACCTTCGACATTTACAATACCGGCCCGCACCATTCGTTTGGCGACCTGATCGTGCACCAGAAAGAAGACAATATCGTGTGGATTTCCGACCTTGCTTTCAACAACCGCGTGACCTTCATGGCGGATGGCAGCTCACAGAAATCCATCGACGCGCAGACGTGGCTGCTGGACACCTTTAAGGATGCGAAATTCATGATTCCTGGTCATGGCAGCGTGCAGTCACCACCCTTCCCGATGGTGACAAAGACCCGCAATTACATGCAGCGCTTGCGCAAAGACATGGCAAAAGCGGTGGACGATGGCACTGACTTGCAAACCGCCGTGGACTCAAGCCGCTACGAAGATTGGAGCAAAGTCAGGCTGTACGAGTTGAACCATAAAAAGAACGTGGATTTCGTCTACCGCGAGGTCGAGTTAGAGCAATTCTAAAACGCCACCCGTTGTTTGCTACCTTTTGTCTAGTCGGGTATCCCTGTTTGTGGGAGGCTGACCCTATAATCGGTGGGTAAAAATCATGGCAGATATGGATATGCGCAAACCTCTTTCCCGCCGCAAAGAATGGCTGTTCCGTGCCATTTCTTTCTTGTTCGGCCTGAGCATCGTGCTCGGTGGGCTGGAAATCGTGTTGCGTTTCCTGCCCGTCAGCGGCGTCTATACCGCGTTGCCCGTCAATGCGACCAACCCCTTGATGCGTTACCCACCCTATTCCACCCACCAATACAGCAGCGGCTGGAACTTTGCCATTGCCCAGCAAAAACAGGCCAATAACGACGGTTTTTACAGCGATTACGATTATGTACAAACCACCAAACCCTTGATGGCGGTGATCGGCGACAGTTTCATTGAAGCCGAACAAATCCCCAATAAAGATACCGTGCAGGCATTATTGAACGCGGGGCTGAGGGGCGAAGGGCGCGTTTATGGTTTCGGTATCCAAGGTTCCCCGCTCAGCCAATACCTGATCTTTGCCGACCATGCGCGGCGCGAATACCAGCCCAAGGCAATGACGTTCACCATCATTGCCAATGATTTCGACCAAAGTCTGATGGAATATGGCAAGGACATCCTCAGTGGCATGTACCTGTTTTCCGACACCAGCGAGCAAGCGCGTTTAGAACTGCTGGATTATCCGGGCAGCTACCGCAGCGGCTTGCGCGGTTTCCTGAAAAACGCAGCTTTGGTGCGGTACTTGTATGCCAACGTCGGCCTGAACCCGAAACAAATCAAAGCGTGGTTTGACCACCCAGATACCCCACCTGTACATTTCGGCGGGATTGGGGCGGCAACAGATGCCAAACGGCTGACGAATTCTAAACGCGCAGTAGAGCTGTTCTTCCAACATTTACCGAAAAAAACCGGATTACCCACCGAAAAAATCCTGTTTGTGGTTGATGGCATCCGCGAAGTCAACAACGAAACCGACTGGAAGGCCGCGCAACAAAGCTATTTCGGGCAAATGCGGGAGTACTTCATGCAGGCTGCCCGCCAGCGCGGTTACGAAGTAGTGGATATGCACCCTACGTTCTACCAAGCGCAGCAAGCCGGAAAAAAAGTCGATTTCGTCCCCCAAGACTGGCATTGGAACAGCGTTGGGCATAGACTGGTGGCAGATGCCGTTAAACAAACCCGTGTTTACCAGCAGACGTTTAGCCAATAAATTATAAAAATCAGGATAATGCATGGGAACCTACATTTTAGGGATTTCAGCTTATTACCATGACAGTGCCGCCGCGCTGGTGCATGACGGCTTGATTGTCGCTGCCGCGCAAGAAGAACGCTTTACCCGTAAAAAACACGATCCCGGCTTTCCCGCGAATGCCGTCTGCTATTGCTTGGAACAAGCAGGCATCAGCCTATCGGATGTAAGCCATGTGGTGTTTTACGACAAGCCCTTACTGAAATTTGAGCGCTTGCTGGAAACCTATTTGCATTATGCGCCCAAGGGCTTCCGCTCGTTCCTTACTGCCATGCCCGTTTGGTTAAAGGAAAAACTGTTCCTGAAAACCACCCTGAAAAAAGAGCTGGCGACACTCGCAGAGACTAAGGAAAAAACTGTACCGCCGCTGCTGTTTACCGAACATCACCAATCCCACGCGGCTTCCGCATTTTTCCCCAGCCCTTTCCAAAAAGCTGCCGTGATCTGCTTGGATGGCGTTGGCGAATGGGCAACCACTTCCGTTTGGCAAGGTGACGGCAACCGTTTAGAGCCGTTGTGGGAAATCGACTTTCCGCATTCACTGGGGCTGCTGTATTCCGCCTTCACGTATTACACGGGCTTCAAGGTGAATTCCGGGGAATACAAACTGATGGGGCTTGCGCCCTACGGTGAGCCGAAATACGCCGATTTAATCCATGAAAAACTGCTGGAATTACGCGAAGACGGCACATTTCGCCTCAACATGGCCTATTTCGATTACGCCACGGGCTTGACCATGACCAACCAGCGCTTTGCGGAACTGTTCGGTTCCCCTGCCCGCTTGCCGGAAAGCCCCTTGACGCAAAAGGAAATGGACATTGCCGCCTCCATCCAAGCGGTGACAGAAGACATCGTGCTACGGCTGGCGCGTACCGTGCAGCGCGAAACTGGCAATGATTACCTGTGCTTGGCAGGTGGGGTAGCACTGAACTGCGTTTCCAACGGGCATTTACTACGCTCAGGTATATTCAAAGACATCTGGATACAACCGGCAGCAGGCGACGCTGGCGGGGCATTGGGGGCGGCACTGGCAACCTGGCATCAATACCTCGACAAGCCGCGCACCACCAATGGCAGGGACAGTATGCAAGGCGCATACCTCGGCCCGGCATTCAGCACCGACAGCATCCGCCAATGGCTTGACCAACAACAACTCCCCTATCAGGAATTGCCTGAGACTGCCCTATTGGAAACGTGCAGCGCCATACTCGACGGCGGCAATGTGGTCGGCTGGTTCCAAGGACGCATGGAATTTGGCCCCCGCGCCCTGTGCGCCCGCTCCATCATTGGCGATGCCCGCAACCGCGCCATGCAGTCGGTGATGAACCTAAAGATCAAATACCGCGAATCGTTCCGCCCGTTTGCCCCGGTAGTGAAATACGACAAGGTAAGCGCGTGGTTTGAACACGAAGGCAGCAGCCCCTACATGTTGCTGGTCGCCGATGTGCAAGAAGACAAGCGCATTCCCATGACGGCTGAACAGCAGCAACTTTTTGGTATCGACAAACTGAATGTGCCGCGTTCACAAATCCCAGCGGTGACGCACGTGGATTATTCTGCCCGTTTGCAAACGATCCACCCCGAAACCAACCCGCGTTTTTACAAACTGCTGGATGCGTTTGAACAGCGCACGGGTTGCCCGGTATTGGTGAACACCTCGTTCAATGTGCGCGGCGAACCGATTGTATGCAGCCCGGAAGACGCTTACCGCTGCTTCATGCGCACCGAAATGGATTATTTGGTGCTGGAAAATTTCCTGCTAGACAAAAAACAACAACCTGCATGGCAGGATAAGGAGAACTGGCGCGATGAATTCGTTTTGGACTAATACGCTCAAACCAGCCCTGCTGCCGCTTTACCGCGCTTGGATCAAGTTCGGCGATGCACTCGGCTGGATTAACTCACGCATTATTTTGGGCGCGGTGTTTTACCTGTTGCTCATGCCAATGGGTTTGGTGTTACGCCTGTTGGGTAAAGGCCGCATCCGTGACATCGAACGGGCGGAAGGCGAATCACTGCGCCAAGCCAGCCATGCCCGCACCCATAACCATTTTGAGAGGCTGTTCTAATGTTAGATTTACTCAAAGAGCTGTGGCAATTCATGCTGGAGCGTAAAAAATTCTGGCTTGCCCCGATCATCCTTGTGTTGCTGCTACTGGGCGCATTGCTGGTATTTGCGCAAGGCTCAGCGGTTGCCCCGTTCATTTACACCTTGTTCTAGGACACGCCATGCTGGTCGCACAAAGAAATTATGGCATCCCGATCCGCAAACACTACTTTGCCAGCCCGGAACAATCGGGTTGGTACGACCTGCTGTTACCTACCGCTTACTTGGATTGCCAGTCAGCGCAGAAGCCGCGTTTTTTCAGTGTCGAACAGCGCCATACCCTGCTGACCGACCTAACCGCCAGCGAGGAAGCGATCTTCCAGAACTTCCCCAAGGACACCCGTAGCCAGATTCGGCGCAGCGAACAGTCCGGGGCTTTCGCCCTAAACCTTGCTGGCGATATGCGGCAGTTCCTCACCATTTTCAACCGCTTTGCCACACTGCGTAAGCTTTCACTGTTTACCGACAAAGACTTGCACTACATCGGGGAAGGCAACTATTGCCTGCTCACGATGGATCGGGAAGGCGAGCCCGTTATTGCCCATTTCTACCTGCTGTCCCACCAGACCAAGACCGCCAGTATCCTGATTTCAGTCAGTGACCCGCAATACAACGGCAACCCGGAAATGCGCCAAGCCATTGGTCATGCCAACCGCTCCCTGCACTGGCAAGGAATGCGCCACCTTAAGGGGCTAGGTTTCCATACTTACGACTGGTGCGGTTACGTGCTGGAAACGGATGATCCGGTCATGCAAGGCATCAACCGTTTCAAGCGCACCTTTAACGGCACACTTGCCCAAACCTACAATTACTATTCGCCCGGTTACGCGCTTATTGAAAAACTACGGAACAAACTGCGACAATTGGTGGCCTAAGCATAAATTTTTACAACATATTCACTAATAAAAGGAGCTAACTGCATGAACCTGTTCAAAAAAACTTTGGCTATTGCCATTGCTGTAGCCAGCGTTGCTGTCGTATCTAGCGTTATGGCAGAGGAAGAACACGAAAAAGCATCCCCAGAAAAGATGGCTATTGAATACCGCCAAGCGGCTTTCAGCATGATCAAGTTCCATTTCGCGCCAATGGGTGCAATGGTCAAAGGCAAAATGGATTTCAACAAAGATGAATTCGCCAAAAATGCAGAAGCCGTTGCGGCACTGAGCAAATTCCCTATCCACGGCTTCCCAGAAGGCAGCGACAAAGGTGCTGATACCGAAGCTAAAGCTGAAATCTGGACAAAAATGGACGATTTCAAAAAGAAAATGGAAACGTTCCAAGTAGAAGCCACATCTTTAGCTGAAGTTGCCAAAGGCGGCGATATGGCTGCAATCAAGCCACAGTTCGGCAAAGTCGGTGAATCTTGCAAGGCTTGCCACGAAGATTACAAAGAAAACTAAGAGGAAACCCCTCCCGACCTCCCCTTATCAGGGGAGGAGACGGAGGTAACGTATCAGCTTAAGCTGCTAGCCACTGAATCCCGAAATATACCAGCGCATAACACGCCACGAACGTCATTGCCCCCTGCCATGCAGACTGGAAACGCAAACCTTGCGGCACAGCCTGTGCTACTGGCCAATCGGCTTCACCCAGCACCATCGCCTTAACCAGATTGGTCTGCCTGCGGAAGCGGTAAAACAGCACTGCCGCAATATGCACCGCCACAAACAACAGGATCAGGTTGAAATTCAAGTGGTGGATAATATTCAGTACATCAGCAACACCACCCGACACCAGCCCTAACAATGGCCCTTCGGTATCAATGTCATCCGAGGCAAACAGCCCGGTACTGGCCTGAAGCAACACCACCGCCAGCAATCCCAACACCATCCACGCGCCCAACGGATTATGCCCCGCATGGAACGCCGTGCCCTGATGGGTTTTCATTTCGCGCCAATGTTGCACGGCTTGCACGGGTGATGTAACGAACTGGGTAAACCGCGCCGTATCGCTGCCAATGAAGCCCCACATAATGCGGAACAGCACCAGTGCTAGCAGGAAGGTTCCAGCGCGTCCGTGCCATTCCATCCAGTTGCCACCCATTTCGGCGCTGAACCACGAAAACCCAATGCCAGCCACTAACGCCCAGTGGAACGCGCGGGTCGGCAAATCCCACAGCCGGACAGGTGTCGTATCCATCACTTCAGCCCCAATACATCTTGCATATCAAACAGGCCGGATTGCTTGTCTTGCAGCCACCCGGCAGCCCGCACCGCACCTTTGGCGAAGGTCATACGACTGGATGCCTTGTGGGTGATTTCCACCCGTTCGCCGACATCGGCAAACATCACGGTATGGTCGCCGACCACATCGCCCGCCCGCACGGTGGCAAAACCGATAGTCTGGCGGTCACGTTCGCCAGTCACGCCTTCGCGCCCGTAGACCGCGCATTCTTTCAGGTCACGCCCCAAAGCATTGGCAACCACTTCGCCCATGCGCAAAGCCGTGCCGGAAGGTGCATCGACCTTGTGGCGGTGATGCGCTTCGACGATTTCAATATCCACCGTGTCGCCCAATACCCGCGCTGCCATATCCAGCAGTTTCAGGCACAGGTTAACACCTACGCTCATGTTAGGTGCAAACACCACGGCAATTTGCTCGGCAGCCTTGGCAATCGCGGCCTTACCATCCGCATCAAAGCCAGTTGTGCCAATGACCATCTTTTTACCATGCGCCACACACCAATTCAGGTGCATCAGGCAAGGTTCGGGGCGGGTAAAGTCGATCAGCACGTCGAAATCATTCGCCGCTTCATCCAGCATCGCAGCGATGGCAACACCGTTTTTACCGATGCCAGCCACTTCGCCTGCATCCGCACCAATCAAGGAACTGGACGGGTGTTCGGTGGCAACCGTGAGTTCCAAGCCGTCAGTTTGCGCACATGCCTCAATCAAGGCTTTACCCATGCGCCCGCCTGCGCCTACCACTGCGATTTTGGTCATTTTTTCTCACCTTCAAACAGGTCTTTAAAGAAGCTCTTGGCTTTGTCCGTCCAACCGTGTTCCTGCGGGCTGTGTTTTTTGCCGCCTTCGTGCATGGAAGTATCTAACTCAGCCAACAATTCGCGCTGGCGTTTGGTCAGGTTGATCGGCGTTTCCACCACCACGCGGCAAATCAAATCACCTGTGGCGGAACTGCGCACCGATTTTACACCTTTGCCGCGCAGACGGAACTGCTTGCCCGTTTGGGTTTCAGCCGGAATCTTGAGGCTAATTTTACCGCCGAGGGTCGGCACTTCGATTTCCCCACCCAAAGCAGCGGTGGTGAAACGGATCGGCATTTCACAGTGCAGGTTGTCGCCTTCGCGTTGGAAGAGTGGGTGCGCCTTGACGAAGACTTGCACATACAAATCACCGGCTGGGCCACCGTTAACGCCACCTTCGCCCTCGCCTGCCAGCCGTACCCGGTCGCCATTATCGACGCCAGCCGGAATGCGCACGGAAAGGGTTTTTTGTTTTTCCTTGCGGCCTTGCCCGTAGCAATCGGGGCAAGGGTCAGAAATGATCTTGCCGGAACCCCGGCAGTGCGGACAGGTTTGCTGTACCGCAAAGAAACCTTGCTGGATGCGCACTTGCCCATTGCCATGACAGGTCGGGCAAGTCTGCGGGTGAGTGCCCGGTTTCGCGCCGCTGCCATTACAGGTTTCACAGGTTTGCAGGGAAGGTACGCGGATGTCGGTGGTTGTGCCGAAAACCGCTTCTTCCAAGGACAATTCGAGGTTGTATTGCAGGTCGTTGCCGCGATAAGCACGGTTGCTGCCGCCACCGCCCCTGCCGCCGCGTCCACCGCCGCCGCCAAAAATGTCGCCGAAAATGTCTTCAAAGATGTCGCCGAAGCCACCTTGTCCACCGCCACCCGGCCTACCACCTGCTGACGGGTCGACCCCAGCATGACCAAACTGGTCGTATGCGGCACGTTTTTGCGGGTCGCTGAGGATTTCGTAAGCCTCTTTCGCATCCTTGAACTTGGCTTCGGCTTCGGCGTTATCGGGATTGCGGTCAGGGTGGTATTTCATCGCTGAACGCCGGAATGCCTTTTTCAGGTCATCTTCGCTGACGTTTTTTTGCACCCCAAGGATTTCGTAGTAATCCTGTTTGGACATAATTCGGTTCCTGCTTATACAAAATCAGGCACAGCAGGGTAAACCCACTGCGCCTGTGCATGGAAGGGAAAGAAGTTGCTTACTTCTTAACTTCTTCAAACTCGGCATCAACAATGTCGTCGCCCGGCTTGCCGCCTTGGGAACCACAAGAGCCATCGGCGCAGCCATCGGCGCAGCCATCAGGGCCACAACCGCCGCCTTCTTGGCCTGCCATTGCTTGCATCAGTTTACCAGAAGCTTCCATCAGCGCTTCGGATTTGCGGCTAATCACGTCCTTATTGTCGCCTTTGATCGCGTCTTTCAGTTCGCTGACCAATGATTCGATGTTGGCACGGTCTGTACCACTGACTTTATCGCCGTATTCTTTCAGCGATTTTTCAGTGGCGTGGATCATGTTGTCCGCTTGGTTGCGGGCATCGACCAGTTCGCGCTGCTTTTTGTCTTCTTCCGCGTGGGCTTCAGCGTCTTTCACCATTTGCTCAACTTCAGCATCAGACAAGCCAGAAGAAGCCTTGATGATGATGTTTTGCTGTTTGCCAGTCGATTTATCTTTTGCGGTAACGTTCAAAATACCGTTGGCGTCGATGTCGAAAGAGACTTCGATTTGCGGCATACCGCGTGGTGCTGGCGGAATGTCTTGCAGGTCGAAACGACCCAATGACTTGTTGTCACGCGCCATTTCACGTTCGCCTTGCAGCACGTGTACGGTAACGGCAGTTTGGCTGTCTTCCGCTGTCGAGAACACTTGCGATGCCTTGGTTGGGATCGTGGTGTTTTTAGTGATCAGCTTAGTGGACACGCCGCCCATGGTTTCGATACCCAGTGACAACGGGGTAACGTCCAACAACAGGATGTCAGTTACACCACCGCTCAATACGCCACCTTGGATCGCAGCACCGACAGCAACCGCTTCGTCAGGGTTCACGTCTTTGCGTGGCTCTTTGCCGAAGAAGTTTTTCACCGCTTCTTGCACTTTCGGCATACGGGTTTGACCGCCGACCAAAATCACGTCATTGATTTGGGAAGCGGACATGCCAGCGTCTTTCAACGCGATTTTGCATGGCTCAATGGTACGGCTGATCAGGTCATCAACCAGTGATTCCAACTTGGCGCGGGTCACTTTGATGTTCAAGTGTTTCGGGCCAGTCGCATCAGCCGTGATGTACGGCAGGTTCACGTCAGATTGTTGGCTGGTGGACAGTTCAATCTTGGCTTTTTCTGCCGCGTCTTTCAGACGTTGCATTGCCAGTGAATCGCCTTTCAGGTCGATGCCGCTGGTTTTACGGAATTCGTCTGCCAGATAGTCAATCATGCGCATATCGAAGTCTTCACCACCCAAGAACGTGTCGCCGTTGGTGGACAGCACTTCAAACTGCATTTCGCCGTCTACGTCAGCGATTTCGATGATGGAAACGTCGAATGTACCACCGCCCAAGTCATAGACCGCGATTTTGCTGTCGCCTTTGGACTTGTCCATACCGTAAGCGAGTGCCGCTGCGGTTGGTTCGTTGATGATACGTTTCACTTCCAGACCGGCGATTTTGCCTGCGTCTTTGGTCGCTTGGCGCTGGGAATCATTGAAGTAAGCCGGAACGGTGATGACCGCTTCAGTGACAGGTTCACCGAGGTAGTCTTCGGCGGTTTTCTTCATTTTCATCAGCACACGGGCGGAAATTTCTGGCGGTGCCATTTTCTTGCCACGCACGTCTACCCACGCATCGCCGTTGTCGGCTTTGACGATTTTGTACGGAACCAGTTTGATGTCTTTTTGTACCGCATCTTCTTCAAAGCGGCGACCGATCAAGCGCTTGATGGCGTACAGGGTGTTTTCCGGGTTAGTGACGGCCTGACGTTTCGCGGTCTGGCCTACCAGCACTTCTTCGTCCATGAAGGCAATAATGGAAGGCGTGGTGCGGTCGCCTTCAGCGTTTTCGATGACCCGTGGCTTGTCGCCGTCCATGATGGCAACGCAAGAGTTGGTTGTGCCGAGGTCGATACCAATAATTTTACCCATAATGTCTATCTCCAGAATTCTTTGTTTGGCTTTGCAATGGGATTGTTAATGTGGGGTTATCTGCCCGTTTTCAAGAGCCGCTGAACGATAAGTTTTATCGAAATGTCATTTTTTGCAGACCATCACCATCGCGGGGCGTACCACACGACCGTTCAGCAGGTAGCCCTTTTGCATGACCAGCGACAAGGTGTTGTTGTCGAACTCAGGATGCGGCTGCAAAGAGATCGCTTGGTGATGTTCGGGGTTGAAAGCGTCGCCGGGTTTGCCGACCGCTTCGATGTTGAATTTTTCCATCACGGACTCAAACTGCTTGAGGGTCAACACGATCCCTTCACGGATTTGCCCAACGTCACCTTCCGCCACTGCGCCCATTTCCAGCGAGTCAATCACGGGAATCAGGGCTTCGACAAATTTCTGTGCAGCGTATTTGTGTGCGTCTTCCACTTGCTTGTCGGAACGGCGGCGTTGGTTGGCAAGCTCGGCTTGCGCACGGAGGAATTGCTCGTAATTGTCAGCGGCTTCGGCTTTGGCTTTTTCCAGTTCGGCTTGCAGTTGCGCCAGTTCACTGGTTTCTTCGCTGGCAGCAGCATCAACGGCTGCTGCATCGTCCATTTCGGGTGCGTTGGTGTCTTTGGGGTCGGTCATTGTGTTGCTCCACGGCGATTAATCTATTTCGCCATGAAGAGTGGGGGTTAGGATCGGGATTTCAAGGCAATGCTCAGCAATTTCGCGGTAATATCCACGACCGGGATCACCTTCTCATACGCCATGCGCTTGGGGCCGATCACACCCAGCACCCCAAGCTGTTCGCCATCGACTTCGTAAGGGGCGGTCACGACGCTGCACGCCTCGAACGCGGATTGCCCGGATTCGCGCCCGATGAAAATTTGCACCCCATCCGCCTGCAAGCACTTGTCGAGCAAGCCCAAAATGTCGCGTTTACGGGTAAAAGCAGCGAACAGTTCGCGCAGTTTGTGGATGTCGGATAAGTCGTCGTAACCCATCAAATTGGTTTCGCCCGCAATCACGCAACCTTCGCCGGAAGCGTCACTGGCTTCGGCGACTGCCTTTTCGCCCAGCTCAATCGCGGCAAGCATCATGCGGTTCATGTCTTCGCGGTGCTGGTGCATTTCTTCCAACAAGGCGGCGCGGGCTTGCTGCAAATCTTTGCCGATCAAGCGTTCGTTGAGGAAATTGGCGGCTTGCTGCAATTCGGAGGAAGTTACATCCTCGTCGAGTTGGATGATGCGGTTTTGCACTTCATTGCGGTTCATCACCAAAATCGCCAGCACTTGGCGACTGGAAAGGTGCAGGAATTCGATTTGGCGGATGGACGATGGGTTGCGCCGGGGCAAAGCGACAATCCCAGTCAGTTGGGTGATACCGGAGAGCAGGCTGGAGGCGGAATGGATCAGCGCGGCGGGGTCACGTTCCGCTTTCAATTGCCCTTGCAGGATGTGGATGGCTTGCACTTCCAAAGGCTTGACCGTAACCATCGTATCGACGAACAGGCGGTAGCCCTGCGAGGTGGGAATCCGACCAGCGGAGGTGTGCGGCGCACGGATGTAGCCCATTTCCTCCAAATCCGACATCACGTTGCGGATGGTGGCGGCGCTCAAATCCAAACCACTGCTGCGGGCAAGGTTGCGCGAGCCAACGGGCTGCCCGTCCTGAATATAGCTTTCGACCAGCACTTTCAGGACGTGCCGGGCGCGATTGTTCAGTTCAGGATGATCATGTGTTGCCATGTGATAATATATACGTGTAAATAACAACGGTTACAATAACGGATACGAGTATGAGCCTGTTTTCGCACATCGGTATATTCACCAAGCCTAACGACACCCGCGTGGATAAAACCTTGCAGCAGTTGCATGAATTCCTGTTGCAGCGCGGTTTGCACGTTTACTGCGACTTCAGTGCAGGCGTCATTTTAGGGCAGGCATCGCTGACGGCAGAGGTATTGGCACGGCAAATTGATCTGGCAATTGTAGTCGGTGGCGATGGCACATTGTTGACTGCGGGGCGCTTACTTGCCCCGTTTGAAGTACCGATTGTCGGAATCAACCTTGGGCGTGTGGGCTTTTTGGTCGATGTTTCCCCCGCAGAAATGGAAGCGCAATTGGATGAAATCCTCAACGGGCACTCGCGGGAAGAGCAGCGCCTTGTGCTGCACGCCGAAGCAGTGCGGGAAGATGAAATCATCGGCAGCGGTGATGCCATCAACGACGTGGTGCTGCATGTGCGTAACGAAATCCGCATGATTGAATTCACCACGTGGGTTGACGGGCATTTCGTCAATACCCAACGCGCTGACGGCATGATCATCACCACCCCAACGGGTTCCACGGCTTACGCACTGTCCAGTGGCGGGCCGATCCTACACCCATCCTTACAGGCGATTGCGCTCGTGCCGGTTTGCCCGCACACCCTCAGCGACCGCCCGCTAGTCCTGAATAGCCAAAGCAAGGTGGAAATTGAGCTTTGCCCGGAACGCGACATTCCCGCCCGCGTGTCCTTCGACGGGCATAATAATATCGCACTGGAATCCGGCGACCGTATCCGCGTCCACGCCCGTCCAGAAAAAGTGCGTTTGTTGCACCCACAAAGCTATGATTACTACCACATCCTGCGTGAAAAACTGCATTGGGGAGTCCAGCTTTAAGCCATGCTGACACATATCCATATCCGCGACTTCGCCATTATCGAAGCCCTTGACCTCGAACTGCACCCCGGCATGACCGCCCTGACTGGCGAAACCGGCGCGGGCAAATCCATCCTGCTCGACGCGATTGGGCTAGTGCTGGGCGACAAAGCCGACAGTGGCACGGTGCGCCACGGCGCTGACAAAACCGATTTGACCTTGAGCGTCGACATTACCCAAACCCCTTCCGCCCGCGCATGGCTGGAAACGCAGGGCATGGAACACGAGGATGACACCTGCATCCTGCGCCGCGTAATTTCCGCGCAAGGTAAATCCCGTGCTTGGATCAACGGCTCCCCTGCCAACCTTACCCAATTACGCGAACTCGGCGAACAATTGGTCGACATCCACGGTCAGCACGAACACCAATCGCTGATGAAAAAGGATGCACAACGCCAGATGCTGGACGCTTTCGCTGGAAACGATGCGTTACTGGACAGCACCCGCAGCGCATGGCAAACGTGGAAAAAGTTGCACGAGCGCGTCACCTTACTTTCCAGCCAAAACCAGCAGCATCAAGAACGGGTTGACTTGTTGCGCTTCCAAGCACAGGAACTCGAAGCCCTTGCCCTGCAAGCGGCGGAACCGGAACAACTCGACGAAGAACTCAACCGCCTCGCCAATGCCGAACAGTTACGCGCCACCACCGCACAGGGTTACGCACAGTTGTACGACAACGAACCGTCGCTGTATTCCAGCCTTGGGCGGCTGATCCACGACCTTGAACAGCAAGTGCGGGTTGATGCGCAACTCGGATCGCCACTGGAATTGCTCACCAGCGCCCAAATCCAAGTGCAGGAAGCGTCCGTACAATTACGCGATTACGCCGAAACCCTCGACATTGACCCGGCGCGTTTGCAATGGGTGGAAAACCGCATCGCCGACATCCGCAGCCTTGCCCGCAAATACCGCATCGACCCGCACGAACTGCCTGCCCGTCTGCTGAGTATCCAAGCTGAATTGGCACAACTCGGCGGTGACGATTACGACCTCGAAACGCTGGAAAAACAGTTACAAGAAGCCGCCACTGCCTACCGCCAACAAGCCAGCACCTTGAGCAAAGCCCGTAGCAGTGCTGCGCAACAACTTTCCGCAGGCGTTACCCAAGCCATGCAGCAATTGGGGATGCAAGGCGGCAAGTTTGTCATCGCCGTCAACCAAGACCCCAACGCTAACTTCCAAGCAGTGGGGATGGACGGCATCGAATTCACCGTCAGCGCCAACCCCGGACAACCGCTGAAACCGCTGGTCAAAGTGGCTTCCGGCGGCGAATTGTCGCGCATCAGCCTTGCCATCCAAATGATTGCCGCGCAGAAAGTTACCCTGCCCGCACTGATTTTCGACGAAGTGGATACCGGCATCGGCGGTGGCATTGCGGAAGTGGTCGGCAAACAGCTACGTGCCTTGGGCACGAACCGACAAGTGCTATGCGTAACGCATTTGCCGCAAGTCGCCTCGCAAGCGCACCAGCATTACAAAGTCACCAAGATCAAGGGCAAAGAACACACCAGCACCGGCATTGACCACCTGACACCAGAGCAGCGGGTGGAAGAGATTGCGCGGATGATTGGCGGGATGGAAATTACCGCAGCGACGCGGGCGCTGGCGCAGGAGATGTTGGGGTAATACGCCCCACACCTCATTTTCCGGGAATCGGCATATCCGGCAACAGCAGTTTAAGCCCGGTCGTAAACAGTGACCCGACCTGCGTTGCCAACACTGTGGTAACGGCAGCACCCACCGCGATCACTACTGAAGAAGACCACGCTACCAAGGTGCTGACATTGTAAATTTCAACCAGATGCATCGTCCCTTTGCCAGCCCGCCGCAATGCACCAATATCACCCAGCACCACGCCCAAGGTCATGCAGCACACAAAGGCTTGCAGCGACCAAAACAGCAGGCTCAACCAAGCATCCGTCGAATGGACATTCCACAAAATAGTTCCCGCCATCAGTGGTGCAATCAAGGCAAGGGTCAGTACCAAGCCTTTTTGGATGCCGTTATAGCCCCGGATGTGCGGGTAAAAGAACAGGAAAAAGAACCCCAACGCAGGCCAGCGCCCAACCCCCAATAACACGCTGGTCAATTGGGACAGCACATAGGCATTCATCGAGGCAATATCACCAGACAAACCCCAGAAGTAACTGATGATCCACGGGATGGAGATGATCGTCGCCATGATCGCCCCCTGCCGTCCCCGCACCCACGCATTCTCAGCGGAACCCCGGTTCAACGCCAACGCCGCATTGCCGCGTGCACGGATACCGGCAACTTCGTGGATTTTGATTACCTGTTCCAGTTCTTCGCGTTTGGCGAGGAAATCCTGCACACTGCTTTCCCCTTTGCTGGTTTTTTCCAACAGGTTTTTACGCAGCTTGATCCGCAGCGACAGCAGGTCATTGAGGAAACCGATTTCAGTAATCGCCCGGCTAAGCAGCGGCGTGGTCTTGTCAGTGGGGATACGCAATGGGCGCGAGGCAAACAGCCAGTATTTCAGCATCGCCAGCCCCACCCCAAACGTCGTCAGCAATGGAACCCACGATTGGCGGGCAGGCCAATAAAACATAATGACCATGAAAACCGTGGCAGCCCCGTAAATATGACCGGCAAACTGCCGTGCATCTGCTTCCGCCGCCTGCCCTTTCAACCAAGCCAACACACTGGCAAGCACCAAAAACTGCCACAAACCCAACAGCGTCCACACCGCCGAGGTCAGCAACCACAGTGGCGGAGGATTAGTGAGATTCGGCGGCGGCATAATCAGCACAACAGCCAGCGTTACCCCGAGACACTGTATCAACCAAGCAGGCCAAGCCTCTGCCCCCGTCCATACGCTCCTAATCCACAGCAGGCTGACTTTGGCATACCCCCACGCAAACGGGATGACCAACAGCGCCAACCATGCATATAAGTGCCCGCGATCCAGCAAGAAACTTACCCCGGAAATAAGCAGCCAGCCCACCAGCATCACCCGCACGGCACGGAAAGCACTGGCAGTCCCGACCATTTCCACCGCCAACCACAGTATTGCCATAAACGCCGCCGCAAAGAGCAGGATTAACGCTGGTAGCCCCTCAAAATCACTGTATTGCCAATTACGGATGTTTAAGCCTGTTAACTTATAAGCATTCACGCCCAATTTAGTGCGTATCCACCATTCGGCCGCTACAAAAAACAGCACCGCAAACATGCCCAACATCACCACAATAAACAATGGGGGACGCGCCATACCGCCGCGCAAATCCATTTTCATCATGAGAGGCCAGAGCAGGGCAAGGAAAACCCCGTACCACACTCCCACCTGTATCAAAGAAACCCGTGCATGTATTACCGACCATCCCTCCATTCCCGTGATAATATTTTCCCCAAGAACCATCAGGGTCAGGCCAGACACCAACAGCAGCCCAAGCGTGGCGAAATGGGTTAAATTTTCAGGCACAGTAGCATCCGCAGACATCCCGACCCTACGCGCCCACAACAAAGCAAGCAGCAAAGGCAAACCGTAACTCAACCCCCGCCACAAGTTTTGCAGCCATTCGATTTGCCCAAAAGCGGCGCGGACAAGCTCGGGTAAGGGATTATTCGCCGATGCCTGATTGTCAGGTTCGCGGTTATCAGCGGCAGGCGCTTGCCCTTGCGTGGGTAATGACACCAGCAACTCAAGCTTACCCCAGTTGTCCGCCAGCCCAGAAAATGTCAGCCCACTGGCTGTTTGCGTTGTGGGCATTTCGTTCATCGACCAAAGCGTGGTTTGGGCATCCTTAGTAATGGATACGTGGGTTTCTTTGGCAAACCACATCCCTTTGCCAATAACCAGCAATACCCGCGAACTCCCCTCATTAGCTTTCAGCACCTCATCGGTACTTAATTCACCACGGGAAATAACCGTCACAAACTCAGCATCATCCCCAATGCCCATTTCTGGTAAAGAAGCCGTCATGGTTGCCCGACCAAAAGCCACGCGCGGCATCAAGCCAGATGTACCCAGATAGCCGATATTATTTTGGGCATCCACTGTTGCCTGTATGACCTGACGTAAAGTGGCGAATTCCTTGCTGCAACGGGCAAAAACAGCTTGTGTCTCCAGCGAAATCTTATCCCCTTTAAAGTCAAGCCGGATGTCCTGCTTTTCAATAGCAACGGGCGTGCTGCCATTATCCGTTGCCGTATCTGTCGGGCAGTTTTGAATCAGGGGAAGCGGCGTAGTGCTATGTGCTACGAAGGCAGTGTGGTCATTAAAACCCAGCATTTCCATCGCGTCATAGAAAAACCGATCGTTGACTGGATGCAATTCCGATGTCACCAGAAGCAACAAAACCCAAGCAAACAGAATCCGAATGTACCGACTGAATAGCGGCAAAAGGCGGGAATTGGAACCGGAATCAGTTTGCATACCGAAAGCCTCACTAAGTGCTTAAGGTAAGTGTAGCACGCTCCGTCAGTAAGCAAGCATCCGCCCGCACCGCCCGCGCAATCGGTAAATCCGCACCCGCTTGCCACGCTGCCAGTGCTTGCGCCTTACCCGCGCCTGTCACCAGCACCAACTGCTGACGGCACGCCTGTAACGCTTCCACACTCAAACTCACCCGTTCCGGCGGCGGTTTGGGGGCGTTAAATACGGCAACAGTGAGAGGTTCTCTTGCTCCCCTCGCCCCTTGAGGGAGAGGGGCTGGGGGTGAGGGGTTTGGAAACAAACTCGCCGTATGCCCATCTTCCCCCATCCCCAACAGCACCAGATCAAACGGCAGCTTGTCGGCAATCGTTTGCGCATACGCCACTGCTGCCTGTTCCGCCCCCAACTCCGCCGGAATCGGGTAACAATGTTTCGCAGGTAAGCTCATGCGGGAATTGCGCTGCGGATCGTCAACGGGCAAACAGCGTTCATCGCCCCAAAATATTTCCCACCGATCCAAATCCTGCGGCGTTTGTGCCAGCAAGTGGTAAGCACGAGCGGGGGTTGTGCCGCCCGCCAACACCAAGCGGAATACACTGCGTTCGCGGATCGCGTCTTGCGCGGCGTTTGCAATCAAGCGGCAGGCTTCGAGCGCCACAGCTTCCGCACTCTCCAGCACTTGCGTATGGCTCGGCAACATCAGCCGCCCTCCCCATTGCAGCGCAAGGTATGCCGCCATTCGCGGGCGGTTTCCCCGAAAATCTTTTCCGCTGCCTTTGGCCCCCAACTGCCTTGTGGATATTGCAAGGGCGGTTGTTCGTCGTTTGCCCAACCTTGCATCACCGGGTCGACCACGCTCCACGCCGCCTTCACCTCGTCGTAACGCAGGAACAGCGAACGGTCGCCTTGGATCACGTCCAACAGCAATTCCTCGTAGGCTTCGGCCTTGCGTTCGCCGGGGCTACCGACCGAGGCATCCATCACGATCTGGCGGGTACGCATTTCCAAGCCCGGAATCTTGGCGGAAATTTCCAGCCGCACCGCGTCTTCCGGCTGGATACCGATCAGCAACCAGTTCGGGTGCGTCCCGGCAGTGCGCTCTTGGAACAATTGCACCGGGGCTTCCTTGAAACACACCGCCACCATCGAACGCCGCTCCTTCAAGCATTTGCCCGTGCGCAAGTAAAATGGCACGCCGCGCCAACGCCAGTTATCCACGTACAATTTCAGCGCAGTGTAGGTTTCGGTATGGCTACCCGCCGCCACGCCTTTTTCCTGTTGGTAGCCTGCGTATTGGGCACGGATTGCCTGCGAGGAAAGCTGCGACAGGTCAACCGGGCGGATGGATTTCAGCACTTTGACCTTTTCATCACGCAAGGCTTCGGCTTCCAGCGAAACCGGCGGCTCCATCGCCAACAGTGCCAACACTTGCAGCAAGTGGCTTTGGATCATGTCGCGCATCGCCCCGCCGCTGTTGTCGTAGTAACTGGCACGCCCATCCACGCCCACGGTTTCAGCATGGGTAATTTGTACGTGGTCAATGTAATGGCGGTTCCACAGCGGTTCGAGGATCAGGTTGGCGAAACGCAGCACCAGCAGGTTTTGCACCGCCTCTTTGCCGACGTAATGGTCGATGCGGTAAATCTGCTCTTCCTTGAGGTGCGCTTCGAGACTGTGTTGCAAATCACGCGCCGATTGCAGGTCATGCCCGAACGGTTTCTCGATCACCATGCGCCGCCAGCCACTTTCTTCCTGTAGCAGCCCCGCCGCAGCTAGCCCTTCGGTCACTTCCACGTATAAATCCGGGCTGACCGACAGGTAGAAAATCACGTTATTTTCACAACCGTTATCGCGCACCCACGAGTGCAATGCCTCATAAAACACCGCTTCTTTCAAGCTACCGGACAAGTAATCAAGACGTTGGATGAAACTGTCCAGCAGCGTATCTTCCGCCACCCCGCTATCCACGAACAGCTTGCGCACTTCCGCCCGCCAGCTATCGCGGGTGAAGGGGGTACGCCCGCAGCCGAGGATTTCCACATCCGCCGCCAGATGCCCCATGCCATGCAATTGGAACAGTGCGGGCAACAGCTTAGCAGTGGCAAGATTGCCGGTTGCGCCAAAAATGACGTAAGCGTGTGAAACACCCCCGCAACTCATGGCAGTTGCTCCTCTGAACCATCGCCACTCCAGTGCGTATGGAAATGCAACGCCGAATCACGGTCTACCCGCTGATAACCGTGCGCCCCGAAGAAATCACGTTGCGCCTGCAAAATGTTTGCCGAACCGTTCGCACAACGGTAGCCATCGTAAAACGCCAGCGCCGAACACAGTGCCGGGGCAGGCACACCTTGCGCCACTGCCAACATCACCGCCTTGCGCCAACCGCTTGCCGCCCGCTGCAATTCGCTAGCAAAAAACGGGTCTTGCAACAGGCTTTGTGGCACAGGTTCGCGGGCAAAACTGGCTTTAATATCGCCCAAGAAACGGCTGCGGATAATGCACCCGGCACGCCACAGCAAGGCAATGTCACCGTAAGGCAGGTTCCAACCGTATTCTTGCGCGGCGGTTTGCATCAGCATGAAACCTTGCGCGTAAGACACCAGCTTGGCGGCGTAGAGCGCGTCGTGGATGGCATCAAGGTACGCCTGCCGTTCGTTTTCCGGCACGGGCGCTTGCATTCCACCCAGTAACTCCGCTGCTGCCACGCGCTCATCCTTGCGGGCAGAAAGCATCCGCGCATGGACAGCTTCCGAAATCAGCGTCAGCGGAACGGCGTGTTCCAGCGCGTCTTGCGCCGTCCACAAACCTGTACCTTTTTGCCCCGCACGGTCGAGGATTTTGTCCACCAGCGGGCTACCATCCGCGTCTTTTTGACGCAGCAGTTGGCTGGTAATTTCGATCAGGTAGGATTCCAGCTTGCCGGTATTCCATGCCGCGAAGGTATCCGCCATTGCGTCGTAATCCATCCCCAGCGCGTGGCGCATCAGGTGGCAGGCTTCCGCGATCAATTGCATGTCGCCGTATTCGATGCCGTTATGCACCATCTTGACGTAATGCCCCGCCCCGCCTTCGCCGAGCCATTGGCAACAGGCCGCGCCATCGACTTGCGCCGCCACTTTCTGGAACATTTCGCGGATCACAGGCCACGCCGTCGCATCGCCACCGGGCATTAATGACGGGCCATGACGTGCGCCTTCTTCCCCGCCGGAAACACCCATCCCGACGAAACAGATACCCTTGGCACTGAGTTCCTGCCAACGGCGCGTGGTATCGGGGTAATGGGAATTGCCGCCATCAATAATGATGTCACCGGGGTTCAGCAGCGGCAGCAGTTGCGCAATGACTGCATCCACCGCTTTGCCTGCGGTAATCATCAGCAAAATGACGCGCGGATTGCCAAGCTGGCTGACGAATTCGGGCAAGGTTTCGGCAGAACGGATTGCCCTGCCTTGCGCGTGTTCCTGCATGAATTGTTGGGTGAGGGAATACGTGCGGTTGTAAACGCTTAAAGAGAAACCCTTGTCGCTCAGGTTCAGCGCCAGATTTGCGCCCATGACCCCTAAGCCGATCAAACCGATGTTTGTGGTGTCCATGCCTACCTTCTTATGATGTTTATGACCTTAATCGTTCATAATTATTAGTGATTTTAAGTAAAAGTGTTGGGTTTTTTTCGCACTTCAGTGATTGTCTGAACCAAGATTCACAAGATGAAAGGATTAGCAGGATTGAAGAACCACCTCCCTCCGTTGTCCGAAGCCGCTCCCCATCCTGCTAATCCTTAAATCCTAAAAATCCCAGTTCAGACACCCGGCAAACGGTCTACTTCCTCCGACTCAACATCCGGCACTTTTGCCAATGCCGCCAGAAACCGTGCTTTACTCACCTGTTTTGCTCGCGCTTCTAGGTAATCACGGGTACATGAAGAATCGGCGCAGGTGATGCCGTGCGATGCGGGTATTCCGTGGCTGGGGTTTGTGGTGTACCCAACGCATCGGCATTTGAAATCCCGTAAAGTGGTTGAAGCAACAAGACGGCTGGGAGAACGGTTTACTGATTGGCGGCAAGGCAAAATCAGCTTTGCCGAATTCGATGCCAGTGTGCAGGGCTGGATAAATCACGTCCCGTTATGCCGATTCATGGGGCTTGAGAAAGCACATCTTACGCCCATTCAGATGGTGAAAAAAAATCTTCAGCCGCTACGCGGCTGACAGGGGTTCAGTGGCCAGTAGATCAGTGATCAATAAAGTCAATGGGGGAAACAACACAACAACCGAAAACCCAGATAGTGGTCACGAAGGAGCGGATGATGGTTGACGCGAAAAGAGGCGCGGCAAAGCTCCGAATAGTAGAACCACGCGCCGCCCCGAACCACACGAACACCGCCAGAAACATCAGCAGTAGTTATCTGGGGTTCTTCATACTTATTAAGACACCATTCCCAGACATTGCCGGACATATCCATCAGACCGTAGGGCGACTGGCCTTGAGGGTAAATACCGACAGCAGAGGTTTCCTGCAAGTTATATTCACCTACTTTGTCATGATCCCAAGTTTCGTTGATATTCGCATAGCCAGTTTTGTAGCCTTTACCCCACGGGTATTCCCGACCATCCGTACCCCGTGCCGCTTTTTCCCATTCCTGTTCTGTGGGCAAACGGATTTCTTGGCCTGTTTTGGCAGATAGCCAACGACAGAAAGCGATGGATTCATACCAATCCACCTGCTCTACCGGACGGTTACTTTCTTTCCACCGAGATTCATGAATAGCCTCAGGTTTTTGCAGCCCTTCCCACCACTTATCATTTTCGTAGCCACCATCCGTGATGAACACCTCAAATTGGGCATTCGTGACGGGGTAGCGACTCATTTTGTAGGCTGGCAAAGACAGACATTCGCCATCCTGATAAGTGAATTCACCAGCGGGAATTTCTACCCAGTCGATGTCATCAATGCCAAGACCGGGGCGGTTATCCCAATTCAGCCACGCCAATACGGTGCTGATAGCATGACGTTCGTGTGGGTTAGGATAATGTTCAATATCGGTGATAGCGTTTTGCCATTGGGTGCGGAACTCGGCAAACAGCATGTCATCCAGCACCTTTTGTTCACGGGCAATTTTTGCTGCCAGTTTGGGATTGCCTTCCGCTAACCAGATCAGAAAAGGTTTCAGGTCAGGCTCATATTCCAATGCCAGTTCGGTAGCCACCTCCCACCCGTTGGCTTTCCACCCGCTTTCAGGCCAAATCTGACTGGCTTTCCAACCCTGTTCACGGCGTTCCTTGAAACTTTGTGCAGTGAAAAACTCCTGCAATAACTGGTGACTGAAACGCACCTTGTCACCCGTGATTTCCAATAAGTTGGCGGCATGAGAAAACTTGAGCCATGCGGCGGGTACAACCTGTTCCGCTTCGCTACGCAACAAGGTGGTGCGGGCTTCATCCATACCGCTGCCTTGGTATTGCAGTTCCCATGCTAACGCTTTCAGCTTATCTTCCAATTGTGGACGCGGCGGGATGTCTTCCGGCTTACGGTTTTTATCTCGCTGTTCACGATCCAGCAGTACCCCAACGAAATGCTCAAACAGGCTGCGCTTGCTGTCAGGCAATTGGCCTTCCTGATGGAAAATTTTTGCCATCATCGTCAGCAGATAAGGGTTCTCTGCCAGTTTCAACAAGCTGCGCGGGTTGTTGAGGTGTTCAAGCCTGCCTCCATCCCAATAATAACCGTGTTCCCAATACCACCCCTGCGGCTGTTCCGGTTTCCAGAAATTTTCCCAAGTCGGTTGGGTATAATCCCGCTCAAACCAGTGGCGCAAACGGATTTTCCAAGCGGGTTTATGAGATTGCCAGCGTTGCCATATCTGTTGCATTACCTCCCCACCCGTCAGTTGCCAAAATAGGCTGTCTGCTGTTTTGCCAGCCTCTTGGCCTTTCCTGAACACATGACGGAAATAGTTGTGCAGAAAGTCGTGGATACGCGGCGGGGTCAACGGTTCAATGGTCAGCCGGTCAAGGTCTTGCACCAGTTCAAGGGTATAGTCACGCAGACGGCAAGTCAGCAGCAAACCGGGGTAGTCATGCTTTTTCCTGACCCATTCCTTGACCTGTTCCAACTTTGTGTCGCGCTGATCAAACGGGATTTCGTTCAAAGCATCCAGCAGCGGCAACAGACGCATATTGTCGCGCAATGGGGTATAAAACGGCGCAAGCCCCTGCATCTGTTGCAACACAAAGGCTTCCAGCGTCTGGTCTTTGTCAATCCATTCATTCAAGGGAATGATGACCGGAAGCGGCTTACGCGCATCCTTCACTGCATGATCAGCGTATTCTGCCGCGATCCGCCACAGTGAAAACGTTTTGCCCATGCCCGGTTCACCCAACAGCACCAACCATTGGTGTTTAGCAAATGCCCTGAGCAAATCGTCGTGGTGTTCCGCCGGAGTGTTGGCTTCGTGCGGGTTATCTGCTGCCTTGTGTCGGTCATAACGCAACTGCGCTTTGAACCAGCGTTCAGGAAGATGTTCATGTTGTTGAATATCACCTTCTTGCGGGGTATAGGCTTCTTCAACCTCTGGCAACTCATATTCGCGCCGCAGATTTTTCAGGTAGGCAAGCTCGGCAACCCGTTGCGTGGTGGCTGTTTTCTCATCGGTTGATGCTTTCGACCAGATAAGACGCACTATCCCCCAAATACCTAAACCCACCGCCGCGAAAACAGGCCAAACCAAATCACGACGTTTTTCCCACAATTCCAACTGGTCTTTATCCAGCGTTTGGAAACCGTTAAAAACCCACAGTAATTGAGGCCAAAACGCCCACACGCCAACCGCAACAGCCAACGCCAGCAGCAATAACAAAAAAATCAGCGATTTTCGGGACACAAGCAAACTCCAGCGATAAGCTGATGGATTAATAGCAGAATTTCAGCGGGACTGAAACCCTAAAAAAACCGTTTACCTCCTCCTCCGACTTCAATAGAATGTGTATCATCATAAACAACCATACACACCGAACCATGCGAACCAATATCGTCATTGATGAAACGCTGATGCGTGATGTCCTCCAAGCAACGGGGCTGCAAACCAAACGCGAAGCTGTGGAACGTGGCCTGCAATTGCTGTTGCGCCTTGCGCGGCAAGCCCGCATCCGTGAATTTCGCGGAAAACTGCACTGGGAAGGCAATTTGGATGAAATGCGCGTAGATAAAGCATGATCTTCGTCGATTCCAGCGTTTGGATTGATTATTTCAACGGCAAATCAACCCCGCAAAGTGACTGGCTCGACTACTTGCTCGGCACACAACCCGTTGCAACCGGGGAACTTGTCTTAACCGAAGTGCTGCAAGGTTTCAAACAGGACAAGGAATACGCCCAAGCCAAAGAACTGCTGTTGACACTGGATTATTTCACCATGCTCGACCAATCCATTGCCTTGAAAAGTGCCGACAATTTTCGGGCTTTGCGCAAGCGTGGCATCACCGTGCGTAAAACCATTGATGTGCTGATCGCCACCTTCTGCATCGAGAAAAACCTGCCCCTGCTACAATCTGATGGTGATTTCACACCCTTCCACGAACACTTTTCGTTAAAGAACGCCCTCCCCCACCATTAACCCAAAACACTTCCACACTTACCACGCCACGCAAGGAATATCCGAATGGTTAAAATCATCGCCCTTGAACAGCAGCAATTCCTCCGAATACTTCGCTAACGCATAGGAACAACAATCACCGATATTCAACGCGGCGGGGTGTCGCCCCTTACCAAACCGCCGCCATGCTTCGCGGGCAAGTTGGCTTTGATCGACATCCATCGCTACAATTTCCACCTGTAAACGCTGTAGCAAGGCATCCAATGCCATGCCACCCGCTTCACCTTTCTTGCTTTCAATCACGATGCTGCATTCAAGCAATGAAAATGCGCTCATCAGCCGTTTGGAATCACCCAATATGGCTTGTGCCAAGGCTTTTGCTTCAGGCTCAGCCAATAAAATGGCAATAATAGCCGACGTATCAATTACCACGGTGCATTTACCCCGTGTTCGTCATAGCCAAGGATGTCATCCGCCGTCCGTACATCAAGGTCAGGTAAGGTGCTGCAACGACGGGAAATCGCCATAATTTCATCCAATGAATTATCTGGCTGGCGAAAACGCTTGATACGTTGCAATGTTTCTTCCAACGCCATAATGATAGCAGCCGTCATATTACGCCCCGTCAATTGGGCAAGTTCACGAGCCAAGTGCTCAGCCTGTTCGCTACGGATACTTAAAGCCATGCTGCCCCTCATGTATAGAATATTTAATATTGTATATACTTACACACTCCTTTGACATAAGACAAGCCCAACGGGAATTTTCCTCGCCAAATACCCCTAACCCGCTTACAGTCAGCGCTGGGAATTAGCACATGGAGTCCAACAATTATGACAACCAATAACCCACGTTTCATCAGCTTACTGACCCGTGAAACCCTAGCTTTGGTACTCGCCGGGGGGCGAGGTTCACGCCTGTACGAACTGACCGACACAAGGGCAAAACCCGCCGTATTCTTTGGCGGTAAATTTCGCATTATCGACTTTCCGTTATCCAATTGCGTCAATTCTGGCATCCGCCGCATTGGGGTGCTGACGCAATACAAAGCACATTCGCTGATCCGCCATCTGGTGCATGGCTGGTCGAATTTCCGCACCGAACTGGGCGAATTCGTGGAAGTGCTGCCCGCTTCACAGCGCACGACGGGCAACTGGTACGCGGGGACAGCCGATGCGATTTACCAAAATCTCGACATTGTGGAAGCCTTGCACCCCAAATACGTGTTGGTGCTATCTGGCGACCACATTTATAAGATGGACTACGGTGAAATGCTCGCTTACCACGTCGAAAAAGGCGCAGAGATGACCGTAGCCTGCGTCGGCGTGCCACTGGAAGATGCCAAAGGTTTCGGCGTCATGACCGTGGATGATAGCCATCGGGTAAGGGCATTCGATGAAAAGCCCGCCAACCCGCAACCGATGCCGGGGTCAAGCGATACCGCGCTGGCGTCAATGGGCAATTACATTTTCAACACCGATTTCCTGTTTGAACAATTGCACAAGGATGCTGCCAACCCGGAATCCAGCCGCGATTTCGGTAAGGACATCATCCCTTCCATCATCGCTGACCACGCCGTGTATGCCTACCCCTTCCGCGATCCCGTCACGGGCAAGCAACCCTACTGGCGTGATGTGGGAACCATCGACGCCTTCTGGGAAGCCAATATGGAATTGGTGGCAGTCGAACCAGAGTTGAACTTGTATGACGAAACCTGGCCGATCCTGACCTATCACCGCCAATTGCCCTCCGCCAAATTCGTGTTTCAAGACGCAGGGCGCGAAGGCAAGGCGCTGGATTCGGTGGTATCGGCAGGCTGCGTGATCTCTGGCGCGGCGGTGATCAACTCGCTGCTGTTTTCCAACGTCAAAGTGCATTCCTACAGCACCGTGAAAGAATCCGTGTTGCTGCCGGAAGTGCAAGTTGGGCGGCATTGCCGCATCACCCGCGCAGTGATTGACCGGGGCTGCAAACTACCGGAAGGCACGATCATCGGCGAAGACCGCACGGCTGACACGAAACGTTTCCGCGTTACCCCCAATGGCATTACGCTGGTCACGCCGGAAATGCTCGGGCAAAAAGGTTCCGCCAGCGTGGGTTGATACGGCGGCGGTTCCAGCGTACAGTTATCCGCATAATAATGATTATTACCGGAGGGAGACTTCGTGAAACCGCCAACGTTACCTGCTTCATTGCCGTCGTTTAAACTGCCGCAATTGCCATCGCTTGGCCTTGTGCCTGTCGTCGTGGTGCTGCTGGTCATCACCGTTTGGTCATCGTGGTATACAGTACCCAGTGACTCGGTTGCCATCTTGCAACGCTTCGGAAAATACCAAGCGGAAGTCCCGCCGGGGTTGCATTTCAAAATCCCGCTGGGGGTTGATACCGCCACTATCCTGCCAGTCAAACGCCAGTTAAAGCAGGAGTTCGGTTTTTACACCGAAGGCGCGAGCAATCCTGACCAATATTCCGATGCCCCCGAAGAAGAGTCCCCAATGGTCACGGGCGACCTGAACGTCGGGGTGGTCGAATGGGTGGTGCAATACCGCATCGCCGAACCCACCAAATACCTGTTTGCCGTGCGTGAACCGGGTGCGACCTTACGCGATGCTTCCGAATCGGTGATGCGCGAAGTGGTCGGCGACCGCACCGTGGATGAAGTCCTCACCATCGGGCGGCAGGAAATCGAAACCGAAGCCTTGCTCAAGCTGCAACAACTCGCCACCCGTTATTCAATGGGCGTGAGCATCGACCAAGTGCAATTGAAAAACATCAACCCGCCCGCTCCGGTGCAAGAATCCTTCAATGAGGTCAACCAAGCCCAACAGGAAAAGGAAAAGCTGATCAACGAAGCCCGCCGTGATTACAACAAGACCGTGCCACTGGCAGAAGGTGAAAAGGATCAGCGTATCCGTGAAGCCGAAGGCTATCGCCTCAAACGCATCAACGAGGCTGAAGGTGACGTGTCGCGTTTCAACGCCGTGTTCGCCCAATACCAAAAAGCCCCGGATGTCACCCGCCGCCGCTTGTATCTGGAAACCATGCAGGAAGTCATGCCCGCCGTCCAAAACAAAGTGATCGTGGATGACAGCATGAAAAATGTCCTGCCGTTACTGAACCTCAACAAGCAAGCCGCCCCAACACAACAAGTAACACCAGTGGAGGCCGAACAATGAAACGTTTATTCATGATCCTCGCTGGCCTTGGCGCTTTTGTGCTGTACAACGCCTTCTATACCGTGGGTGAAGCCCAGCAAGTCATCCTCACCCAATTCGGCAAACCCGTGGGCGAACCCGTTACCGAAGCCGGTTTGAAACTGAAAACACCGTTCATCCAAGACGTAAACCGCATCGACAAGCGCATTTTGGAATGGGATGGCAGCCCTTCCGACATGCCCACCAAAGACAAGCTCTACATCTCGGTTGACCTGTTTGCCCGCTGGCGTATCGTTGACCCTCTGCCGTATTTCCTGCGCTTGCGTGACGAACGCAGCGCCTTGTCACGGCTGGACGACATCCTCGGCAGCGAAACCCGCAATGCCGTTGCCAAACACGAGCTGATCGAAATCATCCGCACCACCAAGAACCGTGTACCGCTTAAAGACCCAACCTTGACCAATGCAGGTGATGTCGGTGGCACTGACACCAACAATGCCGTTGGTACACTTGTCCCCATCCACAAAGGGCGCGAACAGATCGAACAAGCCATTTTCAAAGCTGCTGCCGATAAGGTGAAAGTCTTCGGCATCGAATTGCTCGACATCCGTTTCAAACGCATCAATTACAATGCCAGTGTCGAACCCAAAATCTATGACCGCATGATCAGCGAACGCCGCCAGATTGCCGAACGTTTCCGCTCCGAAGGTAACGGTGAAGCGGCGCGTATCCGGGGTAACATGACCCGCGATTTGAACCGGATACAGTCCGAGGCTTACCGTAAAGTGGAAGAAACACGCGGGGAAGGCGATGCGAAAGCGGCGGAGATTTACTCCAGCGCTTACAACCAAAGCCCCGATACCGCGCAATTCTATGAGTTCACCCGCACCTTGGAGGCTTACAAATCCATCGTCTCGGCAGACTCGACGGTAGTGTTATCCACTGACAGCGATATGTTTAAGTTCCTCAAAAACATTAAGCGATAAACGGGCAATCTAGCCGAAGAATGACCCTCCACCCGTGGAATAGTTGTCTACACTTAAGCCGTATGGACAACTATTCCACAGGAGGGAACCATCCGTGTCAAAATACCCATTCTCGTTGCGGCGTTGCCGAATCATTATCAGCAGCGCATTACTCGCCAGCCTCCCCATCGCTGTTACACACGCCAACACACAAGCTGCCGCTGACTGCCCAGCCGCGCAAGTTGGGGTAGTCACCACTTCACTGGTGCAAGCCGATTTAGCCAGCGCCAACCAAGCATCCATTATCAGTGCGCCCTACAATAGCCCGCACCACGCGCATCCATTCCGGGGCGAAGCAACCTTACCGGAAACTGGCTCGGTTTACGGTTTGGCTTACCACGCTGCCAGCGACACACTGCTTTCCGGCGCATTCCTGAAACGTTTCGCGGCACTGGGGCCACACGGCACGGGTGCAATTTACGCCACCAACCGCCGTACAGGCCAAACCACCTTGTTTGCCGACATCAACCGCATTGCAGGCGCGGCTGTCGCGGGAAATGACCCACGCGGGGGCAATACTGACTGGTTCCATGATGCCAGCGCCTTTGACAGCGCGGGCTTTGTGGGGCTGGGAGACATCGACTTGTCGGAAGACCAGCAAACCTTGTACGTAGTTAGCCTTGGCGACCGCAAGCTATACCAACTGGATGCCAGTGTACTGGGAGGCAAAGGCGGCTTGCCTGTTTCCCAGTTCAAGGCCGCGCCCACTCCCATTCCGCTCAATGCCTGTAGCAACCCGGCTGACGCCCGCCCGATGGGTATTGGCACGCACGAAGGCATGGTTTACGTCGGTGTGACTTGTACCGCCCAATCCACCGTGAGAAGTGGCTCAATCGGTGATGTTAACCAGTTGAAGGCAGCGGTTTACCGTTTCAACCCGCAATCCCAGCAGTTTGAAGGCTCCCCTGCTTTCGCCACTTCGCTCAATTACCCGCGCGGTTGCGTCTATTCCGACGACATCATGGCTCCTGCCAGTGCTGACTGTTTCAATGCTGACTGGCGTCCGTGGCAACCTGACTGGCAAGTCATTTACGGGCGTGTAGCCCCCGGCAATGCCCAACAAACCAACTTCAACTTGGAATACCCGCAACCGTGGCTGAGTGACGTGGAATTCGACGGCGCGGACATGCTGCTCGGCCTGCGTGATTTGAACGGCGACCGTACCGGCTATTGCAAAGGCTCACCGGACGAAAGTGAAAACCCCAAAGTCCCCAACCCAACACAAGCCTGCAAAGCAGGCACAATGGGTATCCAGCAAGGCAATGGCGCAGGCGACATCCTACGGGCTTGTGCTAGCGGCTCAAGTTGGACGTTGGAAAGCAATGGCAGTTGCGGCGGGCAACGCACTGTCGGGCAAGGCAACCGCCAAGGCCCCCAAGGTGGCGAATACTATTGGAACGACCAAGGTGCTGGCGGCACGGGGGCGGGCGGCAGCAATCGCGGGCATCATCAAACTGCTATGGGCGCATTACTGCAATTGCCTAACCACGGTGAAATCGTTACCACCGCAATGAACCCGTTTGACTACTATTCCGGCGGCGTCGAATGGTATGGCAACCAGCAAGGCAACAGCCAGCGCCGGGTCGAAGCCTACAACAGCAAGGATTACTGGGCATTTGGCAAGGCCAACGGCTTAGGCGACCTTGAATGGGTGTGCGGCAACAAGTGACCAAAAAAAAGCGGGCTGATAGCCCGCTTTTTCACTTACAAGGGAAATGGTTAGATTAACCTTTAACCCATTCTTTGTAAGCTTCCATGTCTTTTTCTTGACCAGCTGCGTAGCCTGCTTCATAGGCTTCGTTCACGCGCTGTTCTTCACGCATAGGGTTCAGCAGGTAGCCACCTTGCCAGCCTTGCAGGAACTCAGGGTCAACGCCTGCTTTTTCCATTTCCACTACCGCGTTGTAGTACTGCATATTCATGTGCCATGTCCTCTCTAATCAAAACAAAAATAAACGTGGTGCTTTTTAGACGGCAGCACGCAGTGTTTCCAGTGCCTTACCACTATCCAGTGTGGCACGTACCGCATCAGCGGCTTCCTGAACCGAACCATAACGCCCCAGATGTGCCAGCGCGATGGAGGCGGAGTATACCAAACTGTTGTACATCAAACCTTTTTCGCCACCCAAAGCGGCAATGCCCATTTTCGCAGCCGCAGCCGCCAAAGCATCACTATCCACCAATGTGGCAATTTCATCGCCAATCATCGGTGCGGGTGGCAGGTCTTCCGGTAACGGGATTGAGCGCACCTCAGCCGTTACCCCAATATCTTCTGGCGATAAATCACGTTGCTGTTCTTCACCTTTTTCGTAGTAATAGAACAACTTGCCGCTCTGTTGCAGGGAAGGGATGATACCACCTTCCATACCGCGCACGAACATCGCGCTGTCAAACCCAGACTGCCTAGCCAACGCTGCATAAATTGCTGGGTAAGCCTTATGCACGTAACCACCGATGCAATGCGTCGCACGCTTGCCCCGGATCGGCCCTACCAAGGTTTCCACCGTGGTCAGCACTTGGCGCTTGATCATGCGCTGACGGATCGGGATCAGGTCATGCAAGCGCGGGGCAAATTGGCTCTGGTCAATGTACGTCCAACCAATCTTTTCCAATTGCGCCAGCGCCTCAGCCGGAGTCAAATTCACATTCAGCCCGGCGGCTTTCAATACTTTGTGGTGGGTCGCACCGAATTTCGGCCCCACCTGTTCCAAACCGTGCAATACCGCAGGAACGCCCATCGTTGCCAACACCGCAGGCATGAAGCTTGAGGCAGGCACTCCGCGTGCGTAACCGTCATACGGGTCGGAGATGTCCAGCACTTCATCCACATTGGCGGTCTGGATCACAGCGCTATCAATGATCGCCTGTAAAATGCCCCGGTTTTCCTCCTCCGTCTCACGCTTCATGCGCAAGCCGATAAAGAACACCGCCACTTGCACAGGGTCAGCTTCGCCCGACAAAATGTGGCGCATCGCATGATAGGCATCCGTGTAGTTCAAGTCCTTACTGTATTCAGGCCCTGTCGCTACTTTCTGGATGCACTGGCGCATGTGCAGTTTGAGGTTCAAATCGGTATTCAAATCAGTCATCGTGGCATTTTCCATATCGCGGAAGTTTAAGAAGGGCATCCCGGTTTGAGGAATATCCCTATGGGGGTAACACGGACAACCGGGCGGGCTATTTCGCCAAGCTTGTCCGGGTGCGCTAAGATTGGCGCTGATTTTAAGATTAAGGAGTTTCCCATGTCACGATCCGATAATGAATCCATGGATTTTGCCAGCGGCATGGCTGCGTTTGAAGCCAAGCACTTTTCCCGCGCCATCCAAATGCTCTCACCCTTCGCGGGGGAAGGCGACAAAGTGGCACAACACCTTTGCGCCATTATGCACCAAAACGGCCTTGGCGTTGTACGCAATGACCTGATGGCCTACAAACTGATGCGGGCTTCCGCCGAGCAAGGTTATGGCCTTGCCCAACACGGCCTTGGCTTCATGTATCTGGAAGGTGAATGCGCCCCGAAAAATGGCGAAGAAGCAGCCAAGTGGTTCCGTCTCGCGGGTGAGCAAGGCTTGCAAGGTTCACTGACCACCCTCGCGCTCATGTACCAACAAGGCAATGGTGTCCCGCAAGATATGGAAGAGGCCAAACGCTTGTACAAGCTGGCTGGCTTTGATGACCTTGGTTAAACTGAACTGGAGATGAAGCCCGAAAGACTGCAAAATCAATCAAATAGCGCCAATAATAAATTCTATTAATTAAGTATTGATTCAGGCCAAACCCGTAAGATACACCACATGGAAACAGGGCAAACGATAACAACAACAAGCCCTGAGGGATGGATCTAGAGCGGAAAGCACCCGGCTCGAACGTGTGACAACGCCGAGCCGGATTTTACGGAACAACCATCTGCTGTGAATTGTTAAGGGGTTGACAATTCTCTAGGTGAGCAGACCTAAGACAGATGTTAATAATAAAAATAACAGGCTTTTCAACATGTAACCCGAGCGACAACTATAACAAGAACGGCTCGGATTTACATGATTTTTCCGACAAAATGCACTAAATTCGCTCACGCCGCCTGTACAGCAATCTGTTTGGAGGTATGCGTGATGCGGTTGGCCTTGTCGAAATACACTAACTGCGGCTTGTGGCTATCCACTTCCGCCTCACTGAAATTCGCATAAGTACAAATAATCAGTAAATCGCCAGTACGCGCCTTGTGCGCCGCAGCCCCATTAATGGAAATAATCCCACTACCCGCTTCTGCGCGGATTGCATAGGTCGAAAAGCGCTCGCCGTTGGTGATGTTATAGATGTGCAATTGCTCATACTCGCGGATATTGCCAGTACGCAAAAAGTCATCATCAATCGCACAAGAGCCTTCATAGTCCAACTCAGCGTGAGTGACTGTAACACGGTGCAGTTTGGATTTGAGAAGCGTCAGCTCCATCGCGATTCCTCCGTAACCATCTCTTTCGTGAAGTATTTTGCAGGGCAATACTATTATGATGTTTCTGTTAAGTTTTTCAATCTTAAAGCGGGATATTATCAATCAACCGCGCTTTTCCCAGCCACGCTGACCCCAACACAACCAAGGGTGCGTCCCCTGCTGCTGCGGGCAACAAGTCAACGGCACGCCGGATTTCCACATAATCGGGGCGAAATCCCTGTAATTCCAGTGACTTCATGGCATTTGCCTGCAAGGAGGCGTAATCCTGCCCACCTTTGTGCAGCGCGTCAACCACTTCACGCAAAATCCTGTTGAATGCGGGCGCAATTTTACGTTCTTCCGCTGACAGGTAGCCATTCCGCGAACTCATGGCCAAACCATCGGCTTCACGCACCGTCGGTAAACCTTCGATACGGATGTCCATATCCAGATCACGCACCATCTGACGGATCAGCATGAGTTGCTGGAAATCCTTTTCGCCAAACACTGCCACATCCGGCACGACCAGATTGAACAGCTTGCACACCACAGTGGAAACACCCGTGAAATGACCGGGGCGGGACGCACCTTCCAATAGCTGGCTAATGCCCGGCACTTCGACTTTGGTTGCCAAACCGCCCGTGGGATACATCAGCGCAGGCGTGGGGGTGAACACCATATCCGTGCCGCAAGTTTGCAGGTGGGCGCAATCTTCCGCTAGGGTACGCGGATAAGCGGCGAGGTCTTCCTTACGGTCAAACTGGGTGGGGTTGACGAAAATGGAAACCACCACTTTGCTGCCCAAGGCTTGTGCCCGTTTGACCAGCGCCAGATGACCTGCGTGTAGGTTGCCCATCGTCGGGACAAATGCGATGGTTTCACCCGCGTTACGCCATGCTTTGATTTGCTCGCGGAGTACGTCGACCTGTTCGGTAATGATCATGCTGCTACCTTAAAAGAAACAGTGTTGGTCTTGCGGAAAGGTTCCCGCTTTAACCGCTTGCACATAGGACGCGACCGCTTGCGGAATGGTTGCACCCGTGCCAATAAAATCCTGGGAAAATTTCGGGGCACGCGGGGAAATGCCGAGCATGTCGTGCAATACCAGTACTTGCCCATCGCAACCACGCCCTGCTCCAATGCCAATGACCGGAATTTCCAGCGCTTGGGTAATTTGTTCCGCCAGACTGACCGGGACGCACTCCAGCACCAATAAATCGGCTCCGGCATCCTGCAAGGCTTTCGCATCATCCAGCATTTGTTTGGCAACGGCTTCATCACGGCCTTGTACGCGGTAGCCACCGAGTTTATGCACAGATTGCGGTTGCAGGCCAAGGTGGGCGCATACCGGGACGCCGTGGTGGGCGAGTTGGGAAACGGTTGCCACTTGCGGTGCACCACCTTCGAGTTTGACCATTTGCGCACGGCCTTCCTGCATCAAACGGGCGCTGTTACGCAAAGCCATGTCCAGCGAGGTGTAGCTCATGAATGGCAAATCGCCAATGACCAGCGCGTGTGCGGCTGTACGGGTCACAGCGCGGGTGTGGTAGACCATTTCATCCATCGTCACGGGTACGGTGGTGTCATGGCCTTGGATGACCATACCAAGCGAATCGCCGACAAGGATCACGTCCACACCTTGCGCATCCAGCACTTTGGCGAAACTGGCGTCATAGGCGGTCAGCATGACGATCTTTTCCCCTTCGCGCTTCATCTTGCGCAGGGTGGTGACGGTCACGCGGGGGGCTGGTGTGGCGCTCATGGCTTGGCTCCGGGAAAGGGTGAAAATGTTGCGGTGCAGTTTAGCACATCCTATTCATCTGCAAAGCCAAAGGAAAATTTCCCTAACTATAATGAAACTCGACAACTGACTCGTGGTCACTTAAGATTCCCGCAACTTATTGACTGGCTGTCATCAACATGAAAAATACTTCCGCGCTTGCATCCCGTTTGCTGCTTACCCTGTGCCTGAGTACCTCGCTTGTGGCGTTGCCTAGCCTGCCCGCTTGGGCGGCAGATGCACCCGCAGCTCCGGTCAAAGCCGCGCTCGCCGTCACCGTTACCACCCCAACTCAAGCCAACTGGAACAGCGGCATCACTGCCAGCGGCGCACTCAACGCTTGGCAAGAAGCCATCATTGCTTCTGAAATCAGCGGCCTGCGCATTACCGATGTATTGGTGGACGTAGGCGATCAAGTCAAAAAAGGCCAAGAATTGGTGAAATTGTCGCAAGCGGCGGTCAAAGCGGATGTGGCGCAAGCCCAAGCCAAGCTCGACGAAGCCCGCACCAATGCCAACCGCGCCCGCAGCCTGAAAGCCAGCGGTGCATTGCCTGCCCAACAGATCGACCAATACCTGACCAGCGAAACGGTTGCCCAAGCCGCCTTGGAGGCCCAGCAAATCCGCCTCAGCCAAACACGCATCGTGGCAGCAGACAACGGCGTAATTTCTGCCCGCAGCGCCACCCTCGGCGCGGTAGTGCAACCCGGCACGGAACTGTTCCGCATGGTGCGCCAAAACAAAATCGAATGGCGTGCCGAAGTCGCGGGGCGCGATGTTGCCCAGATCAACGCGGGGCAAAAAGCCCACCTGACCCTGCCTACTGGGGAAAGCGTCACCGGCGAAGTGCGGGTGGTTTCCCCCACGCTCGATCCCAATACCCGCAATGCCACCGTGTATATCAGCCTGCCTACCGACAGCCCCGCCAAGGCAGGTATGTTCGCGGAAGGTGAAATCCTCACCGGCTCTGCCAATGCTTTGAGTTTGCCGCAGACTGCCGTGATCCTGCGCGACGGCAATAACTATGCGTTTGAACTGGGTGCGGAAAACCGTGTCATCCAACGGCAAGTCAAGGTTGGGCGGCGCTCAGAAGGGCGCGTAGAAATCACCGATGGGCTGGCAGCCACTGCCCGCGTCGTGGCTACTGGCGGAGCCTTCCTCAATGACGGCGATACCGTTCAGGTGGTTGAAAAATAATGAATGTATCTGCTTGGTCGATCCGTAACCCGGTTCCCGCTATCCTGCTGTTCGCGCTGCTGACCTTCCTTGGGGTTAAAGGTTTCCGCGCCCTAGGCATCCAGAATTTCCCCGACATTGACCTACCTACCATCACGGTCAATGCCTCACTGGAAGGCGCAGACCCGGAGCAGCTTGAAAGCGAAGTTGCCCGTAAGATCGAAAACCAGCTTGCCACCCTGCCCGGCGTTAAGCACATCCGCACGACCTTGACCGACAGTTCAGCAAGCATTGCCACCGAATTCGACATCGACAAAGACACCGAATCAGCACTCAACGACGTGCGCAATGCGGTGGATACCATCCGTGCCAACTTGCCCGCACAGATGAATGATCCAGTTGTGTCCAAAGTCACCACCGCAGGCGGTGCATTGGTCACGTTTACCGTAGCATCCGCCAATATGGACGAGGAAGCGCTGTCGTGGTTCGTGGACAATGACATTACCCGCGCCCTCATGTCCGTCAAAGGCGTGGGCAAAGTCTCACGGGTCGGCGGCGTCAACCGCGAAGTGCGCATTGAACTTAACCCCGCGCTGATGGCGGGCATGGGTGTAACTTCCGCTGACGTTTCCAGCCGCTTAGGGCAAATGCAGCAAGACGCCCCCGGCGGACGCGGTGACGTAGGCGGCAGCACACAATCGGTACGCACCTTAGGGCGGGTTAAAACCGCAGCGGAACTGGCTGCGATTGAAATCCCCCTCGCCAACGGGCGGCATGTACGGCTCGACCAAATTGCCAGCATCCAAGACAGCATTGCTGAACGTTCCACCCACGCGCTGTTGGACGGCAAGGAAGTGGTCGGTTTCCAGATCACCCGTACCCGTGGCGCAAGCGAAATTGCGGTAGTGGATGGCGTGCGGGCGACCCTCAAAACCTTTGCCCTTGCCCACCCGCAAGTCAAAATCGAAGAAGCCTACAACGCGGTCGAACGTATTCAAGCCAACTACACTGGTTCCATGCACCTGCTGTACGAAGGCGCAGCACTGGCAATTCTGGTGGTCTTCCTGTTCTTGCGCGACTGGCGGGCAACCTTTGTTTCTGCCGCCGCGTTGCCACTGGCGATCATCCCCACTTTCATGGCGATGCAATATTTCGGCTTTTCACTCAATATCCTCACCTTACTGGCACTCGCCTTGGTCGTCGGGGTGCTGGTGGACGATGCCATCGTCGAAGTGGAAAATATCGAACGCCACCTGCGCATGGGTAAAACGCCCTATCAAGCAGCGATGGAAGCGGCGGATGAAATCGGCCTCGCGGTCATTGCCACCACTTTCACACTGGTCGCGGTATTCCTGCCCACCGCATTCATGGGCGGCGTACCGGGTAAATTCTTTGAATCCTTCGGCATCACGGCGGCAGTATCTGTGGTGTTCTCACTGATGGTAGCGCGGTTGCTCACCCCGATGATGGCTGCGTACATGCTCAAGCCACACCCAGAAAAGGCAACGCAAGACGGCTGGATCATGCTGACCTACCTCAAAGCCGTCAATTGGTGCTTGAAATACCGCGCCATCACGCTAGCAATCGCCATTGCCCTGTTCATTGGCTCGGTAATGCTGGCGAAATTGCTGCCGAAAGGTTTCGTCCCGCCCGCTGACACCGCGTTGACTTCGGTCGCTTTGGAATTGCAACCGGGCAGCACGCTGGAAGAATCCCTTGCCACCGCTGAAAAAGCCCGCCAATTGCTCGCGCCAATGGGTGATGTAAAAAGGGTCTTCACACTGGCGGGCGGCAGTAGCGGCGTCAGCTCCGGCCCGATGCAGGAAAGTAGCGCGGCGGATGTACGCAAAGCCACCCTGACCCTGCAACTCACCACCCGCGAAGAACGTTCGCGCAAGCAAACGGAAGTGGAAAACGAAATCCGCACGCGCCTCAAACCGTTGCCGGGAGTGCGCTTCACGGTTGGTTCCGGCGGTGCTGGCGACAAAATGCAAGTAGTGCTGGCAAGCGATGACGGCGAGGTATTGATCGCCGCCGCGCAAGGGGTAGAACGCGACCTGCGTACCCTGCAAGGCATCGGCAACGTGGTTTCCGGCGCAAGCTTGCAACGCCCTGAAATCCACATCACCCCGGATTTTGCGCGGGCGGCGGAACTCGGCGTCAGCACCGAAGCCTTGGGTGCGGTAGTACGGGTAGCCACCAGCGGCGACTTTTCCACCCGTTTGCCCAAGCTCAACTTACCGCAACGGCAAATCCCAATCCGGGTGCAACTTGACCTGTCGGTACGCGAAAATCTGGATACCATCCGCCAACTGCGCATTCCGGGGCGTAATGGTTCCGTGCCGCTTTCCGCTGTAGCCGATGTGCAATTGGGCAGTGGCCCAGCGCAAATTGCCCGTTTCGACCGGATGCGTAATGTCAGCATTGATGTGGAGCTGAACGGCCTGCCTGTCGGGCAAGTCATCGCACAGGCGGATAAATTGCCGTCGCTGCAAACACTGCCACCCGGTGTTTACCGGCAATCATCCGGCGATGCCGAACGCATGGCTGAACTGTTTGGCGGCTTCGGCGGAGCCATGCTGATCGGTGTGTTGCTGATTTACATTGTGCTGGTGCTGTTGTTCCACGACTTCTTGCAGCCGATCACGATTTTGACCGCGTTGCCGCTGTCGGTGGGCGGGGCATTCCTCGCGCTGCTGGTGACGGGGATGAGTTTTTCGATGCCTGCGGTCATTGGCTTGCTGATGCTGATGGGGATTGTGACCAAAAACTCGATCCTGCTGGTCGATTACGCGGTGATGGCGCGGGAACGTGACCAGTCCGGTCGCATCCCGGCGCTGATTGACGCTTGCCACAAACGGGCGCGACCGATTGTCATGACCACAATTGCGATGGGCGCGGGGATGATGCCGACCGCGTTAGGGCTGGCGGCTGACCCCAGTTTCCGCCAACCGATGGCGATTGTGGTGATCGGCGGGTTGATTGCTTCGACGTTCTTGAGCTTGCTGGTGGTTCCGGCGGTGTTTACGTTTATTGATGATATTTTGGTGATTTTCAGGAAAGTGCGCGGGAAGTTACATCATGCTTAAAAAGCGCTCCATCCTAATGTACAGAAAAAAGACTGAGAAGAAACCTGATCACTTTTTAGTTGGACGCAACACTGGAATACGAACGTTTGGCTGTGTTTCATTTATGGATGCAGAATTATCAAGTTGAGTAATGCCAGAAAAAAGTATTTCATCATAGATTTGCTGCGTTGCTACTAAGCGACTTTCGTTATCAAGTTTTTTCAGAATGTTGAGAGCGCTTTTCAATAAATTCTTACGGTTACCTTCTTGAACTTGAGCAAGTCTATAGTATGACCATGCCAAATCAACCTGCCATTGCACCACCTCAGGATCAAGTTCTGCCAGCTTTTTACTGATTGCCAATGAATCCTGATACGACTTCAGCACGGCGGGCGCATCGCCATTCGCTCTGTAAATGCCACCTAGATTGTGGTATTTCACCGATAGGGCGCGTTGCCAATCCGTCTGCTTAGGGTTGAGGTCTACCAGCCTTTTTATGATCGACAGCGAGTCCTGATACGACTTCAGCGCGGCGGGCGTGTCGCCGTTCGCTTGATACATATCTCCGAGTCTCTCATAACTCACCGACAGGGCGTATTGCCAATCCGCCCGCTTAGGGTTGAGGTCTACCAGCCTTTTTATGACCGACAGCGAGTCCTGATACGACTTCAGCGCGGCGGGCGTGTCGCCGTTCGCTTGATACATATCTCCGAGTCTCTCATAACTCACCGACAGGGCGTATTGCCAATCCGCCCGCTTAGGGTCGAGAATTACCAGCTTTTTCCTGACCGACAGCGAGTCCTGATACGACTTCAGCGCGGCGGGTGTGTCGCCGTTCGCTTGATACATATCTCCGAGTCTCTCATAACTCACCGACAGGTCGTGTTGCCAATCCGCCCGCTTAGGGTCGAGAATTACCAGCTTTTTTCTGATCGACAGCGAGTATTGGTAAGACTTTAAAGCAGCGGCTTTATCACCGTTAACTACTTGCAGATCACCAATAGCTTGGTAACTCACCGATAGATCGTGTTGCCAATCTGCCTGCTTCGGGTCTAGGTCTACGAGCTTTTGGGCTATCGACAGCGAGTTCTGATACGACTTCATCGCGGCAAGCGCGGCGCCGTTTGCTTTGTACAGGCTGCCTACCTTGTTGTAGCTCACCGACAGATTGTGCTGTCGCGCGGCATCCTCTGGAAATTTCACTGTGCGTTTTTTATCAAATTCTAAGACTACAAGGTATTTTTCCATTGCTTTCGCAGTATCACCCAATTTTTCAAGAGCAGTTCCTTCATCAGCCAAGGCCATATACAACCAATCTTCATCTTCTGGTCTAAGATTTTTTTGTAGACCCTGAGCGGCTTCCAATGCCAAATTGTTATTCCCAACCTTTTGGGCAATGTCGTAAACATTTTTCCATGCTATCAGGTTATCTGGCTGGAGTTGGGTGACTTCGCGGTAGCGGGCGAGAGCCTTGTCGTGGTCAAGGCGTAGTTCGGCGACTTCGGCGAGATCAAGGGCGCGTTGGGCGAGGTGCTGTTTGGAGAATTGCAGGTCTTTGTCGTAAGCCTGTTGCAGCAGGGTTTCAGCTTGTTCGAGGTTACCAGTGTCGAGTTCTTTGCGGGCTTGTTGGGCGAGTTCGTCGGTTTTGGCATATTCACCCAGTTTTTGCTGCAAGTCGGCGTATTTGCGTTTGAGTTCTTCCAACTGGGCGTTGAGTTGGTCTGCCGGAGTGCCTTGCGCTTTTAATGCCTGCGCCAGTTTTTCCACCAACTCAGGTGGCATATTGATCGTGGCATTCTGGATGTTGGTTTGCTGGACGCTAACATTTCCCCCCGCCACCACATTCGGCGAATAATCACCCTTGCTGCTTTGGCTGACTTCCTGCTTGTCGCCACAGGCTGCGAGCAACAACACACTGGCAAATAACAAACGGCGCATAACGAACCTCAGGCACGCATCCTTCACCTCCCCTGATAAGGGGAGGCCGGGAGGGGTTTCTTTCGAAAAAGGGGTTACTTGGCGAAGTCCACCGTATTCGGGCTTTGCGTCCCGCTACTTTTCTGCCCGACATCAGCACCAGCCGGGACATTACCCGCCTTATTGCCGCTCTGCAAGCCCGCACTTTCCTGTTGCACCGTTGTTTGCGGCAAATGCTGCACCACACTCGACACAAAACCCAGCACAATAATCAGCACCGCCACTGCAAAGGTATACAGCAAGCCCTTATCCATCACCCGCCCGGTATCCTTGGCGGTGAGCTTATCGGTATTGAATGTTTTCAGCAAAGTCGCCAGCACCAGCAGCACAAAACCGAACAACACCAGCGGGTGTTTCAGATGTTCAATCCACGGGGTAGGGTTTTCCATCGCAAGCCTCCAATAGGAAATAACACAAACGCTTGAAAGTTTAACAGATCATCAATGCGGATGGATTCCCCCCTTGCCGGATTGCCCACAAATAAACCGCAACAAAATAAGCACCCCGACTAAACCAACCCTGCTTTTCTGGGTCAAACTGGACAACTGACCCTTGGTCATCTAAGCTCCCTGCAAAACAACTGACTGGCAGTCATTACCCTCATGAACGTATCCGCGTGGTCAATCCGCAACCCGGTTCCGGCTATCCTGCTGTTCGCATTGCTGACTTTTATCGGCATTGGCGGCTTTAAAGCGCTCGGCATCCAACAATTCCCCGAAGTGGAACTGCCCATCGTCACCGTGAGCATCGGTTTGGAAGGCGCATCGCCCGCACAACTGGAAACCGAAATTGCCCGCAAGGTCGAAAACGCCGTTGCCAGCTTGAGCGGCGTCAAACACATTTACGCCAACCTGACCGATGGCGCTGCGTTGATCAGCGTGGAATTCACCATCGACAAGGACAGCGAAGTCGCGCAAAACGAAGTGCGTAATGCCGTCGACAGCATCCGCGCCAGCCTCCCCGCTGCCATGACCGACCCTGTGGTATCCAAACTCAGCACGGCGGGTAGCCCGATCCTGACCGTCACCGTGACGTCCGACAAATTGGATGAGCAAGGCTTGTCGTGGTTTGTCGACAACGAGGTTTCCAAAGAACTGCTTGCCACCAAAGGCGTAGGGCTAGTCTCGCGGGTCGGCGGGGTCAACCGCGAAGTGCAGGTCAACCTTGACCCGGCACTAATGGGCGGGCTTGGTGTGACCAGCAGTGACATTTCCACCCAGTTGGGGCGTGTGCAGCAAGATGCTTCCGGCGGGCGCGGTGATGTCGGCGGTGGTGTGCAATCCATCCGCACCCTCGCTGCTGTGCAAACTGCGGCGGATATTGCTGCATTGGATATTCCCCTGCCCGACGGCAGGCAAGTGCGCCTCGACCAGATTGCCCACATCAGCGACACCGCAGCGGAACGCGCCAGCTACGCCTTGCTGGATGGCAAACCCGTGATCGGCTTCCAAATCACCCGCACCAAGGGAGCCAGCGAAGTCAGCGTCGCAGCAGCAGCCCGCGCCACCATTGAAAAACTGCAAGCCACTTACCCGCAAGTACATTTCGAGGAAGCCTTCGACACCGTAGAGCCGATCCAAGAAAACTACGACGGCTCCATGATGTTGCTGTACGAAGGTGCGGCACTGGCAATTCTGGTGGTGCTGATTTTCCTGCGTGACTGGCGGGCAACGCTGGTATCAGCGGCGGCTTTGCCACTGGCAATCATCCCCACCTTTGCGGTCATGCACTACTTTGGCTATTCGCTCAACCTGTTGACCTTACTGGCAATGGCGCTGGTAGTCGGGGTGCTAGTCGATGACGCGATTGTGGAAGTGGAAAACATCGAGCGCCATTTACGCATGGGCAAAACACCCTACCAAGCGGCGATGGAAGCGGCGGACGAAATCGGCCTTGCGGTCATTGCCACCACCTTTACCCTGATAGCGGTATTCTTGCCCACGGCGTTTATGGGCGGCATTCCGGGGAAGTTCTTCGAGCCGTTTGGGATTACGGCGGCGGTGGCAATTTTCTTCTCGCTGGTGGTAGCGCGGTTACTCACGCCGATGATGGCGGCTTACATCATGAAAGCGCACCCGCAGACGGATAGCCGAGACGGGCGGGTTATGAGCCATTACCTGCGGTTGGCCCGCTGGTGTTTGCGTCACCGCCTCATCACGGTTGCCGCTGCCATTACGCTGTTCGTGGCGTCGCTGGCGATTATTCCGTTGTTACCCACGGGCTTTATCCCGGCGGGCGACACCATGCAAACCGCCGCCAAGCTGGAATTGCAACCGGGCAGTACCCTTGATGAAACCCGCGCCTCCGCCGAACAGGCACGCCAGTTGCTCGCGGACATCCCCGAAATTACCCGCGTATTCACGATGGTCGGCGCATTCAGCGGTGATGGCGGGCCGTTTGCGATGGGGGCAAGTGCTGACGTGCGCAAGGCGACACTCAATATCTTGCTGAAAAAACGCCACGAACGTAACCGCACCCAAAGCGAAGTCGAAATCGAGATACGCCAGCGCCTGCAAGCCTTGCCAGGAGCGCGGGTTACGGTCGGTTTGGGTGGCGAAAAAATGCAAATCGTACTGGCAAGCGACGACAATAAAGCCCTGCAAATCGCTGCCACCGCCGTCACCCGCGACTTGCGCACCCTCAAAGGACTTGGCAATATTTCTTCCAGCGCCAGCCTGCAACGCCCGGAAATCCAGATCATCCCCGACTACGGGCGGGCGGCGAATGCGGGGGTAACAGCGCAATCCTTATCCAGCACCATCCAGATGGCAACCAACGGCGACTTTGCCGCGCAATTACCCAAACTAAACCTGCCGCAACGCCAAGTGCCGATCCGGGTGCGTTTGGACAAAGCCTTCCGTAAGGATTTAGCGCAAATCCGCCAAATGAAAATTCCCGGCAGCCACGGCATGGTCAACCTCACCAATGTCGCCGAAGTGCGCATGGGCAGCGGCCCGGCACAAGTTGACCGTTTCGACCGCAAGCAAAACGTCACGCTGGACGTGGAACTCAACGGGCGCAGCTTGGGCGAAGTGATTGCGGAAGCGGATAAACTGCCCGCCCTGCAAACCCTGCCTGCCGGGGTCAAGCGCCAGAATATTGGCGACGCGGAAACGATGGCGGAACTGTTTGGCAGTTTCGGCACGGCGATGCTGATCGGCGTCCTGTGCATTTACATCGTGCTGGTGTTGCTGCTGCACGATTTCCTGCAACCCATCACGATTCTGGCGGCGTTGCCGCTGTCGCTGGGCGGCGCGTTGATGGCCTTGCTTGTCACCCACAACAGCATTTCCATGCCCTCGGTCATCGGCTTGCTGATGCTGATGGGGATCGTGACCAAAAACTCGATCTTGCTGGTCGATTACGCCATGCTCGGGCTACATGAACATGGACTGCAACGCTTCGATGCGCTGATTGACGCTTGCCACAAACGGGCACGACCAATTGTCATGACCTCAATTGCGATGGGCGCGGGGATGTTACCGACTGCGCTGGGGTTGGGTGCTGACCCTAGCTTCCGTGCACCGATGGCGGTGGTGCTGATCGGTGGGCTGGTGGCGTCCACCTTCCTCAGCTTGCTGGTTGTGCCGGTGGTGTTTACGTTGGTGGATGATTTGGTGGTGGGGATTAAGAAGTTGTTTGGTAATACCCGACCTGCGGCTCGGCAATAGCCTCCTCCTGCATATCCATATCCGTGCGCCGTTCCAGTAAGGCTTTTTGTGACAAACCATGGGCGCAACGCAACTCATACAGCGGCATTTCTGCCAGCATGATGTGCAGTTTCGCTTTAGCTTGAGCCTGTGCGTCAAGCGACATTTTAGCTGTTAACTCGGAAAATTTCTTAGCCATTAAGCAAGCCCTCCTTGCGTCTGAAAATCCGGTGATAAAACGGACTGTTGTAGGAGCTTGCCCTGCAAGCGATCGCCAGCATGGCTGGCTCCTACAGGAAAAACAGGCGGGACGTTAGCTTACCGCCATGCTGGTAGCTGTTGAGCGGGATGGCACGGAAGTCGTAACACAAGCGCCACAGGTGGCGGCAAACTTCAAGGTCACGGTTGGCGAGAAATAGGAAGGTACGCTTGTTGGGCGCATAAGCCGCCGTCACCAGCGATTCGAGGATAATCAGCAGCCGATTTTCGAGCTTTTCGCCCAAAGTGAAACGTCGGTTACGGGGCAGCTTATCGAGGTGCGGGATCATCCATAGCAACAATTCCCGGCAATCCTGAACGGCTCGTGGAACGGACGGGGCAGACTCTTTTTTATTCATTAGGTTGCCTCAAAAAAAATCGACCGCGCGATGCGCGGTAACACCAACCCAACCACCACCATTCCCGGCAGCGACCTCAGAAAAGTATAGGCCATCTCCCCGACGATAAAGGATAAAGGGCTAATTAGTCCTGGCGGCTCGCAAGACTCGAAATCCCACACCGTAGCTTCGGTTGACAGTGTTGGTCCAGAGACGCGCGGAGGAACGCAACCACTCAGGTTTGTCGTTCCACGAACCACCACGCAACACCCGCACACCTGACTCATTTTTAGGCTCCATACAACGACCTTCACTGCCATCAAAGTCTGCTTTCCACTCAGAGCATGTCCATTCCCAAACATTGCCCGCCGTATCATACAACCCGAAAGCATTAGGAGAAAAACTGCCTATTGGCGCTACATACTTTCCACCCCATTGGTCATCACAACCATCACAATTCGCTTTACCTTTTGCAGCATCTTGATCACCCCACCAGTAAGGCGTATCAGTTCCGGCACGTGCCACATATTCCCACTCAGCTTCAGTCGGCAGACGGTATTGGTAGTTGCCTTCCGTTTTGATACTCAACCATTGCAGATAAGCATTGGCATCATTCCACGACACATAGGTCACAGCACGCCGCCCACGCTCGTTTTTGCTGGGTTCACCATTCGGGTATTTCAGGTCTTTTTGTGTTCCTTGCTGTTGCCAAACGTAGTAATCGTACTGCTCATACGTCACTTCGTATTTACCGATGAAAAAGGGCTGCGAAATTGTGGCATTGGTAGCAGGATAACCAAAATTTTGCTGACCATATACTCCCTGATCGTTCAATGATTTATTCGCCATCTCCCCGAAATCCTTGTCGTATTCCCCTACCCGGAATTCACCAGTCGGTGGCTGAATTTCTTTTTCCACCAGTTCAGGCAAAGGCTCCGGCAACCAACCCCAACTCATTAGACGGAATTTTTGCAAGGTCAGCATGTAGGATGGCGGCAAGCTGTTATCCAGCGTCCACAAGTAAGATTGCCCGACGAAGGCCAGCAACAGCAACAGCATGACGCCTTGCCCCCATCCAACCCGACGGCTACGGCGCAGGAAACATTCATCCACACTGCCCTGCTCCGGGCGCAGCTTGCGGTAAGCACGTAATTCACTCCAGCTTGCCAGATTGAACCAACGCCCCAAGCCCTTTTTACCCTGCCATTCCTTCGCTTGTCGGGTGAGTTGGTCACGGTAGAACCCACGCTCGCGGTTTTTGTCGATGTAGTCGTAGAGGGTTTTCCAGTAGCCGACCAGCTTGCCGCTGGTTTCATCCTTACCTTTGGCGCGGATCAGGGTTTCGTGGATGAGGTCAATGGATTGGTCGTGCTCATTATCGCCAACCGTCACCAGCAGGCGCAGGCTACCATTAGCTTTGCGGTTGCCACCGTCCGGCGTTGGCCTGCCCGTCAGGTAATCAATCACCTGTTGCCCACGTTTAGGGTCAACCTTTTTGCCCCCCGCTGCCAGCCGCGCTTCACCCAAGGGCAAACGACGGCGGGTATGACGGCCTTCGTCATTGATGCGGGTCAGCGCCAACAGCAATTCCAGCGCATCGGCTTTGCCTTTGGGCAGATCACTTTCCAAGCGTGCCAACAACGCATCAGCCTGTTCTTCCAGCAAACCAGCAATACCGCCCTTGCTGATGTACAACTCACCGCTGAGGCGATTGCCCTGCCGTTGTTCCCACAACACCCGCAAGGCATTTTCCACCAGTGGCAATGCGCCCGGTTCATCTTTGGCATCGTTCATGATGGCGGTGGTAATCGCACCCACATCCAGCCCCGCCAGCCGTGCAGGCTGTTCGATGGCTTCGCGCAAGCCATCCTGCGCAATGGTTTTCAACAGGTAGCGTTTGCAGTGCTGGTTGTAGAGTTCCGACAGGCATGGCAATTGCTCGAAGCCTTCCAAGAAGTCGATGCGCACCGTGCTGATCACAAACAGCGGACAATCTTTGTCTTTCAACGCGGTGGATAGCTGCTGGTCAAAGTGCAACTTTTCGGCTTTGTCGGCAAAGGTGAACAACTCCTCAAACTGGTCAACCACCAGCAGAAAGGCTTTTTTATCCTGCTTGAAATCACGCAAGCGCAGGGCAAGCGCGTTAGGGTCTTGCCGCAAACTGCGGTAACGCTTGCCCGTATCACGTAACGCCGCGTCCGCCACCAGCGAATGCTCCAGCACTTCCGCCAGTTGTTGCAACGGCTTTTCCCCCGGCATCAACGGGCCGAGGATGTGCCACTGTTCGTAGCCAGTCCGTGCCCACAATGCACCCTGTTGGATCAGCGGCAACATTCCGGCGTTCACCAGCGAGGATTTGCCTGCACCGCTATTGCCTTCAATTTGCAACCAGCGACAGTATTGCGTGTCGATGGGGATGTTGGCGGGATTGCTGTCGCGTTGTGTGCCGAGGAATTTGAGGGCTTCCAGCGTTTCCTTGCGCCGCCCAAAAAACAGGTGTGCATGTTCGGGCTGGAAAGCACTCAAACCAAGGAACGGACAACCTTCCACGGTATTGCTGTTGTCCAGCAGTTCGGTTTTATCGCGGATGGCGTGGATAAGGGTTTCTGGCAAAGCCTGATCGGCTTGCCAACGCTGGATTTGGAACAGGCTCAGGAACGGCGGCAGGCTATGCACATTGCCTTCCGGCAGCAGGATCGGGAAAATCGGCAGACGTTGCCCATCATCATGCGGCGACAGATGTCGCGCCAAAGCAAACTGGGTTTCCGCCATCACCCAACGCTGGATGCCGTTCGCCCCAACCAGCAGCACAAAGGCAGAACAGCTTTGCAGCGCGGTTTGTAGCTGCGCCATCCAATTATCGCCAACGCGGATGGAGTCTTCGTCACGGAATACCGTAAACCCGGCTTTTTCCAATTCAGTACGCAAGGCAAGCGCCGCTTCCAGATTGGTGCGGCTGTAGCTGAGAAAGATTTGTGCGGTCGGCGGGGTTACACTCATGCCCGATCTCCAAGCCCATAGGAATAGCAAGGATTATGGCACAAAAACCCACACTGTCATGCATAGCATCTTGTACGCCTGATGTTGTAACATGACAGTATGAATTCCAAGGGAGGAACACCATGCTCGCCACCACCGCCACGACCCGCCCTGCCCGTTTCGGCCTGCGGGCAACCTTGCAACAAGAAGCCATTTTGCGCCGCGCCGCTGAAGTCAGCCGCAAGTCCCTGACGGAGTTCATTCTGGACAGTGCCTGTGCCGTTGCCGAACAGACCTTGCTGGAACAGCGCCTGTTCATGGTTTCCGGGCAACAATACCAAACCTTGCTGGAACTGCTTGACCGCCCACCCCAAGCGAATGCCGGGTTAGAAAAACTGTTCAGCAAAACCGCACCGTGGGAACAGTGATGCACGCACCAGCACCGTTATTGCGCGAACACGAATTGGAAGATTTTGATTGCGGGCAAACCTCCCTCAATGACTGGTTACAACGTTATGCCCGCCAAGCACAAGGCAGCGGCTCTGCCCGTACCTTTGTGGTTACAGATGAAAAGCGTGTAGTTGGCTATTTCAGCCTGACGGTAGGCCAAGTTGATACGCTGGATGCGCCGGAACGGGTACGCAAAGGTATGGGGCAATATCCCATTCCTGTCATTCTGCTGGCGCGGTTGGCGGTTGACCAACGCTACCAAGGGCAAGGGATTGGCGTAGGGTTACTGAAAGATGCGATCCGCCGTGCCCTGATGATTGCAGAACAGGCGGGAGTGCGGGCTATGATGACGCATCCCCTCAACGAGGATGCTGCACGTTTCTACCGTACATTCGGCTTTGAAGCATCCCCACTGGGCGGACAACAACTGCTGCTGTTGTTGAAGGATGCCAAAAAATACGCCTAACACCCGTTACTTCTTCTTCATCTTCTCTTTCAAATCCGCAAACGGGTTATGCGTTGCCGCTGCTGGGCCTTTGGTTCCCGCTGAGCCGCCATGCATTGCTTCGATCAGCTTTTGGTGTTCGTTGTCGTGGCAATACAGGCATAACAATTCCCAGTTACTGCCATCTGCCGGATTATTGTCGTGGTTGTGGTCACGGTGATGCACGGTCAGTTCCCGCAGGTTGGCGTGGGTAAATTCACGGGTGCAACGCCCGCAAATCCACGGGTACAGTTTGAGCGCTTGTTCGCGGTAGCCTTTGGAACGGTCTTCGGCATTCTTGCGGGCTTTGAGGACGATTTTTTCGTGTTCGGGATTCAGGTTCATGGATATTTGCCCTTCAATTCAGTAGTAGGGGCAAGCATAGCACAGCCCATCAGGCAGGTGGAGCCGTGCAACACCTGCCCGATTTAGCGCGGCTAACCCCCTTAGCGGTGCGGCCTTCTTTTCACCGGAATCGGTTTGAGGTTGCTCGCGCTCAGCCCCATTTCCTCGTCTGCCATCATGCGGCTGCGGTCAACGAAAATGGAAATCGGATAGCCGTACTTACGGTCATATTTCACATCAATTTGCGCGGCCTTGCTGTTGACCGCTTCTTGAATGGTTTTGAACAAACCATCTACAGTCATGGCACGGTCACGGGCATCGGTATTGGCAGGAGCCATGCGTCCATTTCCGGCAGGTAACGCGGCTGGCGGCGTTGACACGGCTTTCACGACCTTGCCGCCTTTCACCGTAATCTGGATGGGAGCGGTAAATTCCGGCGCACAGAAACAACTGCGGGCTAGAGTGAATGTGTAATTGCTGATTTTCTGCGCTTTCCACTTCATCTGATTGGCTTTCAATGCTTTGAGGATCAACGGCATACGTGGATCAGGCTGTTCAATCGGCATTCCCCCGTCAACAGGTGGTGGCGGTGGTACTGGCGGCAAACCGGCAGCATTGGCAATAGCGCTGAACCCCAGCATTAACGACAGCAACGTGGTAACTAATGGCTTGAACATAAAAAGATTCCTTTCGTGAGTGTTATGATCAGTTTGGCAGCTTAATGGTGTGGAAGTTCCCGCTCGACAACTGACTGCCGGTCATTTACAATCGCTACAAACAACTGACCGCTAGTCATTTATATGCAAATCCGCGCTACCAATCCCGAAGATAAGGAACTGCGCCGCGAGGCCATCCTTGATGCTGCCGAACAACTGTGGCTTTCCCAACCCGAACGCATGGCGAATGTGGCAGACATTGCCAGCGCTGCTGGGCTTGCTAAAGGTACAGTCTATCTGTATTTCCGCAGCAAGGAAGAGCTGTTTCTCGCCATCCACGAACGGCATGTGACGGAGTTTTTCAACCGCGTCGCAGAACGTGCCCGACAAGACGCCCCGATGACGCTGGAGGATATGCTCAGCCTCACCCGCCAGTTCTTGCTCAATACCCCCGCGTTTTTACCTTTGGCGACGCAATGCCACGGCATGATGGAACGGCACATCCCGCTGGAAGTCGGCTACGCCTTTGAAGAGCGCACTTATGCCCGCCTGAATACGGTTGTCGCCGCCCTGCAACGCCATTTCCCGCTGATTACCCCGGCGCTGATGCTGCAAAGCTACGCACTGATTCTGGGGCTGTGGCAATTGCTGCGCCCTACCCCGCTGAAAGAGCTGATGAAAGAACGCTCGCTGATCTGCGCTTGCACCGACGATTACCTGCTCATGCTGGAAAATGCCCTGAACGCCCTGTGGCGCGGTGCACTGACCCCGGAGGAACTGACATGAAACGCATCTTACTGCTGGCTTTGCTCGCATCATTAGCGGCTTGCAAGGAATCAGAAGCCCCCGCAGCCCCCATCCGCCCCGCCCAAGTCTGGACAGTTACCGACCAAACCACAGCCAGCAATGTCAGCTATTCCGGCGAAATCAAGGCGCGTTTTGAGGCCGACCTGTCGTTCCGTGTCAGTGGCAAAATCATGGCACGCGAAGCAGAAGCCGGTGACAGCGTAAAAGCCGGACAAGTGTTGGCACACCTCGACACCACCGACTTGAACCTGAACACCCAAGCCGCGCAAGCCGCTGCCCGCGCCGCCCTCTCCGACCAAGCCACCGCCAAAGCGGAACTGGCACGCAACCGCGAACTGTTCCAGAAAAATTTCATCAGCAAAGCCGCGTTGGAAGCCTACATCAACCGTTACAACGCCGCCGAATCCAGCGCCAAGGCCGCCACCGCACAGTTTGATCTGGCACAAAACCAATCCGGCTACAGTGACCTGAAAGCCGACAAAGACGGGGTAATCACCACGTTCAGCGCCGAAAGCGGGCAAGTGGTCGCTGCCGGACAACCCGTCGCACACATTGCTTACGACGGCGAACGCGAAGCCTACATCCGCATCGGTGAAAATACCGCCAAAACCCTCACTGCAGGCACGTTGGTCAATATCAAACTGTGGTCACAGCCGGACACAGCCTTTCAGGGCAAAGTGCGGGAAATTTCCCCTGCCACCGACGTTACCCGCAGCTTTTTGGTCAAGATCAGCCTGTTGAACCCGCCGGAAGGTGTACGGCTGGGTGCAACCGCCGACATCAGCTTGCCTGCGGCGCGTACCCAAGAAACTAACTGGTTGCCTGCTTCCGCACTGTTCCAACAAAGCAAACAAGCTGCCGTGTGGGTCATGGGGGCAGATCATCAAGTACACACCCAAGCCGTCAACGTGATTGCCTATGGCGAAGACGGGGTAATAGTCAGCGGTTTGCAAGCGGGCGCACAAGTGATCGCCGCCGGTATCCACAAACTGAGCGAAGGGCAAACCATCACCCCCATTCCATATGACGGGAAGGCTGGCTCATGAACGGTTTCAATCTCTCGGAATGGGCGCTGCGCCACCGTAATTTCGTCCTGTATTTGATGATACTGACGCTGGGTTTAGGCATTTTCGGCTACGGCAAGCTGGGGCAATCGGAAGACCCGCCCTTCACCTTCAAAGTGATGCTGATACAAGCCTATTGGCCCGGTGCGACTGCGCAAGAAGTGGAATCGCAAGTCACCGACCGGATTGAGAAAACCGTACTCGAAACCGATTACGTCGACGTGGTTCGCAGCTTTTCGCGCCCCGGCGAGGCTAATATTTTCGTCATTGCCAAAGATAATGCCCCTTCCAGCGCCATGCCGGATATGTTTTACGACATCCACAAACGCACCGAAAACATGGAACGCAGCCTCCCCCAAGGTGTGCAAGGGCCGTTTTTCAACGACGAATTCGGCGAAACTTACGGCAATATTTTTGCCCTGACGGGTGATGGTTTCAATTTCGCCCAATTGCGTGACGCGGCAGATGACATCCGCAAGGAATTGCTGCGGGTCAAAGACGTGGCGAAAGTCCTCAGCATTGGTGAGCAAGATGAGCGCATTTACATCGAACTCTCCAATACTAAGCTGGCGACTTTGGGTTTCACCGTGCAACAACTGGTCAATGTCTTGCAGGCGCAAAACAGCATCGCCGCCGTGGGTGCGTACAACACCGCTTCCGACCGCATTTACGTGCGTCCACAAGGGGCATTCACCAGCCTTGAAGACATCCGCAACCTGCCGATCAATATCGGCGACCGCACCTTGCGCCTGCGCGAAGTGGCGGAAGTGAAACGCGGATTGGTCGATCCGCCGCATTCCACCTTCCGTTATCAGGGGCAAGAAGCGCTCGGGATTGGCGTTTCCATGCGCAAAGGCGGCGACATTATTGCGCTGGGCAAATCACTGGATGAAGCGCTAGTCCGTATCGAAAGCCAGCTTCCCGTCGGCATGGAACTGCACCGGGTCAATGACCAACCCTCGGCGGTGAAACGCTCGGTCGGCGAATTCCTGCAAACCGTGTTTGAAGCCGTCGTCATCGTGCTGGCGGTAAGTTTTATCAGCCTTGGGGTACGCGCTGGAACAGTGGTCGCACTGTCGATCCCGCTGGTACTGGCGGCAACCTTTTTCACTATGCACCTGTTCGGCATTGGCCTGCACAAGATTTCGCTAGGGTCATTGGTGCTAGCCTTGGGGCTGCTGGTGGATGACGCCATCATCGCTATCGAAATGATGGTGGTGAAAATGGAAGAAGGCTGGGATCGGGTCAAAGCCGCAAGCTTCGCCTACACCACCACCGCGTTTCCGATGCTAACCGGGACGTTGGTCACGGCGGCAGGCTTCCTGCCAATTGCCACCGCACAATCCTCGGTCGGGGAATACACCCGTTCAATCTTTGAAGTAGTCACGATTGCGCTGGTGATTTCGTGGTTTGCGGCGGTAATTGTGATCCCGTATTTGGGGTTCAAATTGTTGCCGGAGCATGTGTCGCATGATCCCTCCCAGGAAAAGGAAGGGTATTTCGCCAAATTACTCAAACCCTTACTGGATGCCCAACATCACCTCGCGGAAAGGTTCTATCGCCATTTCCGCCACCTGATCCAAGCCTGCGTCAATTACCCAGCAATCGTCATCTTACTGACGCTCGCCACCTTCATCGGCTCCATCATGCTGTTCCAGTTGGTGCAGAAACAGTTCTTCCCCGATGCCACACGCCTAGAGTTGATCGTTGACCTGAAATTACCAGAAGGTTCTTCTCTGCAAGCGACCCAAGCGGAAGTCGGCAAGCTGGAAAAATACCTGAATACCCAGCAAGACCATATCGACAACTTCGTCGCGTATGTGGGCAACGGTTCGCCACGTTTCTACCTGCCGCTTGACCAACAACTGCCTGCCGCCAGTTTTGCGCAATTCGTGATTACCACCAAAAGCATTCCCGACCGCGAAGTTTTACGCACCCAACTAATCGACCTGTTGGATAACAGCGGGCAATTCACACTGACGCGCGGGCGTGCCGTGCGCCTAGAAAACGGCCCGCCAGTAGGCTACCCGGTACAGTTCCGCATTTCCGGCGATGATTTGTGGAAACTGCGCGAACTTGCCGAACAAGTTGCCAGCGCCATGCGTGCCAACCCACATCTGGTCAACGTGCATTTGGACTGGAACGAACGCAGCAAAGCCATTCGCCTGAAAGTAGACACGGCAAAAGCCATCAGCCTCGGCGTGACCCAAGCCGCCCTGTCGCAACTGCTGCAAAGCACCCTGCAAGGCACACCCATCGGCGAATTCCGCGAACAAGACCAAACCATCCCCATTCTGCTGCGCGGGACAGAAGGCGAACGCGACCAACTTTCCCGCCTTGCCGGGCTGAATGTGCCAACCTCCACCGGCAAAACCGTGCCGTTGTCACAACTGGCGAATGTCGAATACGCGCAGGAAGAAGGCATCCTCTGGCATCGCAACCGCGTCCGCACCATCACGGTACGCGGGGATATTTACGGTAAAATCCAAGCACCCACTGTCACCGAAGAAGTGGAAGCGCGGCTGGGTGACATCCGCAAAGCCTTGCCGCTGGGCTACCGGCTGGAAACGGGTGGGGCGGTAGAAGAAAGCGCGAAAGGCAACGAATCCATCGGTGCGGGTTTCCCACTGTTCATCATCGTGGTGCTGACCTTGCTGATGATCCAATTGCAGAGTTTCCAGCGCGTCATTATGGTGATGCTGACCGCGCCGTTTGGGCTGATAGGAGTGGCGGTATTCCTGCTGCTGTTTAACCAGCCATTCGGCTTCGTGGCAATGCTGGGGACGATTGCACTTTCCGGCATGATCATGCGCAACTCAGTAATCTTGCTGGATCAGATCGAGCGCAATATCGAAGAGGGGCAAGTGCCACGCGAAGCGGTGATTGATGCTGCGGTAAGGCGTTTCCGCCCGATCATGCTGACTGCGCTGGCGGCAATACTGGCGATGATCCCACTATCAGAAAGTGTGTTTTTCGGGCCGATGGCGGTAGCGATCATGGGTGGGTTGCTGGTGGCAACGGTGCTGACCTTGTTATTCCTGCCAGCGCTTTATACCGTGTGGTTTAAGCTGAGCAAAGGGAAGGATGCGTTTGTGAGTGAAACTCAAGCCAGCGGATAAAGGTCATCACACGCCAACGCCGCCAAACAATCCTGCAACTTGCGCCCATCCGCAAACACCTGATGCGGCGCAAGATCAGCCAATGGCAATAGCACAAACGAACGCTCGCAAATACCGGGATGCGGCACTAGCAAATCGACATCACGAATAACGGCATCACCGTACAGCAACAAATCAAGGTCAAGGGTACGCGGCCCCCAACGCAAACTCGCATCACGCACCCGCCCGTGCGCCCGTTCCACCGTAAACAGGATTTGCAGCAAAGCATGGGGATCCAGCATGGTTTGTACACAAGCGACAGCATTCACATAATCCGGCTGGTCTTGCGGCCCCATCGGTTTGCTGGCGTAGAAACGGGAAACACCGCGCAATTCCACCCCTTCCGTGGCAGAGAGTTGCGCGATAGCAGAATGCAGGTTTGCCGCAGGGTCGCCGAGATTACTGCCTAATCCGACGTAGCAGATGGTATTCATTCAGCAGACGGAGCCGCAGAAGTCGCTTTGGCGTTACTGCTCTTGCGCCGCTTTTTACGGCGGGGCGGGCCTTTCTTGCCGGGTGCATCTTTGCACAACTCCGGGCGCTCGTCTGGTGCGGCATGTTGGAAAGCTGTCCACCATTCGCAATCGCCTTCCACTTTTTCCCCGGATTGGGCACGCAGACAGAAGAAATCATAGGCAGCGCGGAAACGTGGGTGACTTACCAGCACGCTAGCACGGCGCAAATCGCGGAAACGGAAACGCCCTTGCAACGCCCATATTTCGCGGGTGATATTGCTGTAACGGCGCGGCACGGCGGTGAAATCCACCTGATCCTGCAAGGCTTCGGTAGCAGCTTGCTGGATCGCCTGATTTTCCGGCATTCCTTTGAGTTGCAGTTCTTCGGAAATGTAATTCACTTCAAACCACAGCAACACCGCATACAAAAACGCAGGCATGACCGACTTGCCTTCGGCAATGCGCTGGTCGGTGTTACGCAACGACAATTCCAGCATTCGGGCGAATGCGCCTGTGTCATCGTCAGCAATGCCTTCGTCGGTCAATGGCAAAACGTTTTTCAATAAATCGTATTTGCGCAATAACTGGAAGGTGTTCCAACCATCGCCGCTATGCAGCAACTTGATGATTTCGTCGAACAAACGCGCCGAAGAAACGCCATCCAACAGGATTCCCAAAGGCTGGACAAACGCCTCCGTGCTTGGCTCAATATCAAACCCCAATTTAGCGGCGAAACGGATGGCACGTAGCAAACGCACCGGGTCTTCGCGGAAACGCTTTTCGGGGTCGCCAATCAGGCGAATTTTACCGTTACGCAGGTCATCCAAACCGCCGACAAAATCCAGCAGCTCGCCATTCGAGGGGTCATAAAATAAGGCATTAATGGTGAAATCACGCCGCCATACATCTTCTTCCAACGTGCCGTACACATTGTCGTGGATAATGCGGCCTTCGTCGTTAACTTTACCGCCATCATCGTTGTCATCGTGGGGAGCGCGGAAAGTTGCCACTTCCAAATAATCGCGCCCGTAATAAATGTGGGCAAGGCGGAAACGCCGACCAATCAGGCGGCAGGAGTTAAATAAGCGGCGAATTTCTTCGGGGCGGGCGCTGGTGGCAATGTCAAAATCTTTGGGGGTCTTGTCAAGCAGCAGGTCACGGACGCACCCACCCACCAGATAGGCTTCATAGCCCGCCTTCTGTAGCCGACGGATAACATCCTTAGCTCGACCACATACTTTGTCAGGATGAATCTCAAGTTCCGTTTTAGACACAGCTAAATCACTACTCCCCGATGTGAAAGTGGTAATAATACCACTGCCAAAAGCATATACCTACCCTAACTGCAACTTTTTTACAACACATGAAAGAGTGTTTTCGCCATGACGATGGCATTTTCCCGCCCCACCACGGCTGGGTAGTAGCCTTTGCGCAAACCGATCTCATTAAAACCAATGTTCATATACAAACGGATTGCTGAAAAATTAGACTGTCGCACTTCCAAAAAACACGTTTCCGCTTTCATGCCTTGCCCAATGCGCTCCAGCGTTTTCCACAGACGGCTGCCTAAACGCTTACCTTGGTCTTCCGGGCGGATGCAAATATTCAGCAGGTGCATTTCATCCAAGGAGAACATGACCGCTGCGTAACCGACCATCTGGTTATTTTCTTCGTAAACCCAGCAAGAATAGCCGTGACGGAGGCAGTCGAGAAAAATGTTGCGTGTCCACGGGAAAGGAAAAGCCCGTTCTTCAATCGCCATTACTGCATCCATGTCCTCGGGGGTCATGGGGCGTAAGGGCAGGAAATCAGTGTCGTTCGGCATGGCGGGCAAATACTTCTAGGGCAAACTGCAAATCCTGCCATGCCTTGCGTTTGTCGGCAGGCTGGCGCAGCAAGTAAGCAGGGTGATAGGTGACGATGACTGGCGTTTGGCTCAACGGGGCTCGGTGTTCCTGACCACGCAGACGAGCCAACGGCGCTTGGGTATGCAACAGGTTTTGTGCAGCAATGCGCCCCACCACCAGAATCAGTGTGGGGTTAACCAGCTCAATTTGGCGCTCCAAATAAGCGCGGCAATTGGCGGCTTCTTCGGGTTTGGGGTCACGGTTGTTGGGCGGGCGGCATTTCAACACATTAGCGATGTAAACCGACTCACGCGGCAAACCGATGGCACTTAACATATTGTTGAGCAATTGCCCTGCCTTACCGACAAAAGGCTCGCCCCGGCGGTCTTCATCTGCACCGGGGGCTTCGCCAATGATCATCCAGCGGGCTTGCGGGTCGCCAACGCCGAATACCGCTTGCTTGCGGGTTTTGCTGATGTCGCAACGGGTGCAAGCTAGGACAGTGGCGCGGAGGTCTTGCCAAGAAAGAGTGGAGCAATCGGAAACACGTTCCCCCGACTGCACCGAAGAAACTCCTCCCGACCTCCCATTGTCAGGGGAGGAGAAAGGAACCACCTCCGCTCTTGCCCTCTCCCCTGATAAGGGGAGGGTTGGGGAGGGGTTTTCTTCCGGGAAAACTGGGACAACTTCGGCAGCAACAACAGCAAGCTTCGGCTTCCACACCGGAATCCCCATCGCCTGCATGTAACGCTGACGCCGTTGCGCATCCACTGGTGCTTACACCCCGTCGTGCTGGTGCGGGTGCGCCCGTTGGTTCTGGCTAACCAGCTTGTTCCATGCCTCCACGTAAGCCTTGGCGGAAGCAATCACGATGTCAGTGTCTGCGCCGTGCCCGTGAATGATGCGCCCTGCTTTTTCCAAACGCACCGTTACTTCGCCCTGCGCATCCGTGCCGCTGGTGATGTTGTTGACGGAATACAGCGCAAGGTTAGCCGTTTCACCCACGATAATTTCAATCGCTTTGTAAACGGCATCAACCGGGCCACCACCAACCGCTTCGGCAGTCTGCTCCACGCCGTTGGCTTTCAAGGTCACGGTCGCATGGGGCGCTTCGCCTGTGGAGGAACACACGTGGGATGAAACCAGTTCGTAGGCTGCATCTTCCTGTGCGGAACGCGCATCCATCATCAGCACCATCAAGTCTTCGTCGAAAATGTCGTGCTTGCGGTCAGCCAAATCCTTGAAGCGCGAAAACGCGGCATTGAGTTCCTCTTCCGAGGCCAATTCGATACCCAAATCCTGCAAGCGGGTTTTCAAGGCATTACGCCCGGAATGCTTACCGAGCACAATTTTGTTGTCCGACCAGCCCACATCTTGCGCCCGCATGATTTCGTAGGTTTCACGGTGTTTTAAGACGCCATCTTGGTGGATGCCGGATTCGTGCGCGAAAGCATTCGCCCCGACAATCGCCTTATTCGGCTGCACCGGGAAGCCGGTAACGTTGGAAACCAAACGCGAAGTCGGCACGATGTGGGTCGCGTCAATGCGGGTTTCAACCGGGAATACGTCAGCGCGGGTGCGTACTGCCATGACCACTTCTTCCAAAGAAGCGTTACCGGCACGTTCGCCCAAGCCGTTGATGGTACATTCCACCTGCCGTGCGCCTTGCATCACCGCTGCGAGGGAATTCCCTACCGCCAAGCCCAAGTCATTGTGGCAATGCACGGAGAAGACGGCTTTGTCCGCATTTGGGATCGTTTGGATCAAGCGACCGACCATATCGCCGAAAACGGAAGGAATCTGGTAGCCGACCGTATCAGGGATATTGATAGTCCGCGCCCCCGCCACAATCGCCGCTTCGATTACCCGGCAGAGGAAATCAAACTCGGAACGCCCCGCATCTTCGCAAGAAAATTCCACATCATCGGTGTAATTCCGCGCACGCTTGACTGCATGTACCGCCTGTTCCACCACTTGATCCGGCGACATGCGCAACTTGTTCAGCATGTGGATCGGGGAAGTGGCGATGAAAGTGTGGATACGCCCGGAATTGGCGAATTTGATCGCTTCCGCTGCGCGGTCAATGTCCTTATCCAAAGCACGCGCAAGGCCGCACACCGTACTGTCCTTGACGATACTCGCAATGGCTTTGACCGACTCAAAATCGCCGGGGCTGGCAATTGGGAAGCCCGCTTCGATAACATCCACGCGCATTTTTTCCAGCATCAACGCAATACGGATTTTCTCTTCCTGCGTCATGGATGCGCCGGGGCTTTGCTCGCCGTCACGCAAGGTCGTATCGAATATAATTAAACGCTCTTTTGACATGATGTTGCTCCAAACCGCCGCCTGTACATAGCTTGGTTGACAGGCAGTGTATCAATCTAAAATGGGGGTAATGATAGCGCGTGTTGCCCCGCCGGGCATGAGAATTTATGCCGCCCAGCAGGGCAGTCGAAAGAGGGGCAGGAGCAGCGTGTAGCGACGTGTATTCATAGTGCCGACGCTACACCAAAGCTGCGGGGAGATCAAGCATTTGCAACGTCGAAAGGAAATGCGCGCCGTGCCGCTGCCAACTCCTGCTGGGTTTGGATGCGGGTCAAAGCCACATCACGCTGCACCATTTCCAGCGCCAGTTCTTTGGCGATCTGGATTTCCTCCAACTCCTGCTCAGCCTTCGCATCCGCTTCTGCCTTAAAACGGATATGCTGCAAGCGGGCGACAAACTCTTTCCGCTCCCACTCCATACGCTGGATAGCCACATCGAAATCGTGCCGTTTGCTGGACAACACGTCCTCACGCTGCTGGACACGACGTTGTTTGCTATAACTCAAACGGGTCTGTTCCAACAACGCCAAGCCTTTCACATCCAAGCAATTTTTGGGGTCGTAAAAATCCGGGGCAGTTTGCTGCAATTGCACAAGGGAAAGGGATACCAACTCCAGCCCATACTTCGCCAACGAAGTGCTGATGTCCCGTGCAATATGGTCGGTAAAGGCGGAACGCTGCTGGTGCAGTGTTTCTAATTCCCTGCCCGCCACAAGCGTTTCTACCAGTGCCTTAAAATCGGTGTCACGCCATTGTTGCACATGCGCGTATTGCAAACCCGCTTGCCCAAAAGTACGCGCCGCTGTAAGGATTGCCCCCTCCTGTGCCGCCAAGCGTATGCTGGCAACCAAGGTAATATCCACCCGCAACAAGTCCTGGGTACGTAACGCTGCTGTCCCCATTGCCGCCAACTCAACACTGTAGGTTTGCAAACTGAAAGCAGTGATGTGCTGGATACCGGGAATAACAAAAGCCCCTTGTTTCAACAATACTTTTTGCCCACCCCAACCAGAGCGCACGTAAGCCATCCCCGTTGGAACCCGGATATACATGAGATACAACAATCCCACTACGCCAGTAAGCAAGCCCAACAGTAGCCCCGGATAAATGAAATTCCCCATTGTTTCGCCCTACCCCATCACACTGCCGGACACACGCCCTTCAAAATACACATCAAGCAACTGCAAGGGCAGCACACCCAACACCTCGGCGATACTGATTATGGTCGACAAGCGGACTTCCTTGATGTCTGCATTCAGCAGGTTGTACCACGTCTGGCGGGATATTTTGGCGCGTTTCGCCACGTCGATGTTGGAAAGCCCCTGTTTTCGCATTTGTTGGAGCAAGAAGGCAGAAAGTGCCTGAGCTGACATGATTGTTCCCCCTGATTCTTGTTATTGGCATATTTTTATCACACTTCGCGAACAAAAACACACCAATTGTCCAACAAGCTGGACACAATGTTGTGTACAATCTGCACAGGGCTGAAACAACATACCTGCTCACAACGAAAATAACTTGAACAACTCAATAAGAAATAAAGGGCGCATTCCATGAAAAAGAAACTACTTGTCCTCTCCCTCGCAGCCATCCTCGCTGCACCTGCCGCGTTCGCCTTATACGATGGCAGTACAGACCTAAATACCGGCACTGCCGATGATGCAGCAGACAAGCAAAATGTCAAAATTATCGTCCCGGAAGTAGCACTGCTACAGGTTGCAGACGCTGACGTGAACATAACCATGCCTGCGCCAGTAAATGCTGGTGAAGGTTTCAAAGTCACAAGTAATCAGACATCCAGTGCGCAATTACTCAAAATCAGCTCAAACAGCGAAGCCGGTGTCACCACAGGAGACCGCAAACTAACCGCAAGCATCGCAACAGAGCTACCTAGTCATTGGAAGTTGACTGTTGCCCCGAGCACAACTGTTGGCACACTAAATACATTAGCATTTACTGATTCAGTGAAATCTATTGATATAATCACAGCTATATTGAACAAAAGAGATGCTAGTGGAACCATCACATATACATTTGGCCCGGAAACTGATGGGGACATGATGGCATTTTCTGCGGCGGATGACGCTGCCAAAACCATTGAGATTACTTACACACTATCCGACGTGTAAGCAAAACATCCAGTCCGGGTGCAATGCCCGGGCTTTCTGGGGATTTCGGAGCTAATGGGGTAAACATCATGCGATTATGGCAACAGGCATTGTTCAGCGTTGTGCTGGCGGGTGTATTCGTAACGGCACAAGCTGCTGATATTACTGTAACTGACTGGTCGTACACTTTCACGGATGACATTACCAATGCTGGCACCTACTACGACAAAACGTTGGACAGCCCCAGCAATGCAAGCACTATCAGCGTCCAGAATCTGGGTGGCAGCCTTACTTATTGGAAGGTTCAAGCAAAACGCTCAAACAGCAACAATAATGGCTTAAACATTCACATCACCCGCACAGGTGCAGGCAGTGGTAACGGCACAATCAGCGGCAACAGCATCATCCTTTTGGACGAATCGTTCAAAACCATTTTCTGCGGTTCCGGTACTGGCAACCGTACAGACATACCATTGCAATTTCAGCTAACCAACCTAGGTGTCGAAGATGGCTACGGTACACCACTCCGCCTACCAATTGATTACAAAATAATCACAAGTACAACTGAAGACTGCACATAATTTCATATAAACAGGGGCTTACACTATGAAACACACCTTCCTGAAATGCGTGGCTCTCGCTATTCCATGCCTATTCTTTAACCCAGCACAAGCCGCCGTCATGCTCTCTGGCGGATTGACGCATGAATACAACGTCAACCCCGGCAGCACCGTCAGCGGTGTACTGGAACTCAAAAATACTGGCAATGAAGCTGCTGAAGTCAAAATTTATCAAGAAGATGTTAAAGTCAATGCGGCGGGCAGTACGGAATACACCCCCGGCAACGGTAGCCATGCACGTTCCAACGCCAACTGGATTAACCTTGGCACTGACCGTGTAACACTTGCCCCCGGCGCAAGCCAAAGCGTCCCTTATACCCTGCAAGTCCCCGGCGGCAACCTGCAAGGCTCGTATTGGAGCATGTTGATGCTCGAACCTGTTTCTAACAGCTCCCGCGAATCACAGCTTGCCCCACAAACAGAGAAACCCGGCCTGACCATCCACCAAAAAGTCCGCTATGCCGTACAAGTCCTCGCCAACGTGGGCAACCAAGGTGCTGCCAACCTGAAATTTGAAGCCCCGCAAGTCACGAAAGATAGACAGGGCGGACGCGCTTTCCATGTTGCCATCGCCAACACAGGTAATCGTCACAGCCGCCCCAAAGTCTGGCTGGACGTGTTCGGTGCGGACGGCAGCAACGTTGGCAAATTCAGTGCTGAAACACACGGCTTATACGCGGGTGAACGCGAAATGTTCAGCATCAACCTCAGCGACTTATCCCCCGGTAATTACAAAGCATTACTCGCCGCAGAAGACAATAACAACGGACAAATGTTTGGCTCCGATATAAACCTGACCATCAAGCCATAGTTTGTTCCAGCAACGGCATCTTGAAGGGGCAATGAACGTGGAACAACCACAGCCAACCGTGGCACGGGATGCTTTGCGGCTAACACTTGCTGCAAGCTTGCTGGTGCTGGCGCAAGTTGCAACGGCTGCGGATGAAATCAGCATTACCCCCGGACAACGCCAAGTTACCGCCAGCAAGCCGGGCATCATTACCCTGCGGATTGAAATCGAAAACCGCACCGGACAAGCCCAACAGCTACAGGAAAACCTCACCCTGCCAGCCGGTTGGGAACTTGTTACCAACACCGCGCCTTTTTTACTCGCCAGCGGGGCGCGGGATATACGCCTTATTCATGTCGTTGCCCCACGTGGCACGGCATCTGGCACGTACATGATTGGCTATCAAGTTTCCGCACAAGATAACGGCGGCATCACCAGCAGCCAAACCGTTGCCGTCCAGATGGAAGAACAGGCGGGTGTAAAACTCGCCGCCGTCGCCCCACCCAGCAGTTTATTGGGCGGGGAAGAATACAATGTCAGCTTCATGCTGGAAAACACCGGCAACCATGCCGTTACCTACAGCCTCGCTGCCAATGATGACGATGGCTACGTTAAAGCAGTGACACCACGCAGCCTAACGCTAGCCGCCGGTGAAACCGGGAATGTCACGGTCACAGGGCAAATTCCCCGCAGCATCGAAGAAAGCACTGCTTACCGTGTCAACCTACAAGCACGTGGCGGCGGTAAACTGGCAGAAGAATCTGTCACCATCCCGTTAATTGCCCGCACCCCCAAAGGCATGGGCAAATACCAAAAACTGCCCGGCAAGCTAACCACTCACTACACGCGGCAAAAACGCCAAAATGCCGATGGCAGCGAAACCGATTCCAGCCAAGCCCAACTGGAATATTACGCCAAAGGGGCTATCGACCAAGATGGCGAACACAATGTTGAAATCCGCTTACGCAATGGGCGCGACAGCAATGAAACAGACACCAACAGCAACCAGCAAGCTGAATACCAGTTCACTTACGATAATGGTGCGTGGGAAGTCAAAACAGGCCACCAAAACTTCCACACCAGCAACCTAAGTGGCAATTCCCTATCCGGCGTAGGTGTTGAAACAACTTACACCCCAAAAAACAAAAAACACCGCAAACCGCTGGAGATCAAAGCCTTTAGCGGGCAAAGCCGTCCTGCTGATACCAATAAGGAAAAAGTTTCAGGCGCTGCCATCCATTACCAATGGGATGAATTCGACGCGGGTGCAAGCGTTATCCAGCACAAAAAGGAAGCCACCACCACTGAACCGGCAAAGAATGAAACTATCGCCGCCGTTAATGGCGCATGGCAGGGGGAACACGCAGGCATCCGTTCTGAAGTCGCGAAAGACAACGATGCCAAAGCCTGGAGCGTCGACCTCAATGGACAATGGCATGAAATCAGCGCGAATGCTTCCTACGTCGAAGCTGACCCCAAATTTGATGGTGGCAGTTCGGATACTAAACAAGCTTTCGCCAATGCCCGTTACCAGATTGACGAAAAAACCAGTGTAGAAGCCAGCAGCCGCCATACCCGCGATAATCTGGCGCAAGACTCCAGCAAAGAAATCCGCCAAGACAAAGAACATCAAGTCAGCATCAGCCGTAGCTTCGGCGACGAACGGCAAATCGAAGTCAGCTTAGGGCATAAGCGGCGCAATGAAAAAGACTTACGCATCGCCCCGTCCACCGACCGGGAAATCCAAGCCACCACATTGGAATACCGTCAGCAGTTTGAAACTTTCCATGTCCGCGCAGCACTCGCCCATGGATCACGTACTGACCGTATAAAAAGCAGCAGCAAAGGTAACAAACAAGAATTAGCCATCAACTGGAAGCCCACCACATCACTCGACATCAATACCAGCTACGCCATCAGCAACGGCCTTGATAGCGACGGCAAAACCACCTCCGCCGGTTTGAATGCCACTTACCAACTCGACCGCAAAACCGAGTTATCCGGCTATTTACAACGTAACCAAAATGATAGCGACAACACCCACGCCAATAGCTTTGAAGCCAAATACAGCCGCGACCTAAAACGTTGGGGAAATATCGGCCTCAGTGCCCGCCGGGTCGATAGCCTCGCCAGCGATGGCAAGTTGAGCCATGACAATATTTTCCAAGTCGAATACGGCCTACCGCTGGACATGCCTATCCGCAAACGCAAAAACATCGGCTCTGTACGTGGGAAAGTGCGTTTCGCCGCTGATGAGCGTCCTGCCAGCGATGTGGTGGTACAAATGGGCGGGCAATTTGCTGTTACCGACCAAAACGGTAAATTTCACTACCCGGATATGGTTGCCAAAGCGTATCCGATCCAAGTCGACGGCAGTCGGGCGAATACCCAAGGCTACATGCTCAGCCAAAACGGTGAGGAAGCCAACGTCACCGTGCAATCCAGCCAAACCGTAGAGCCGGTATTGGAGTTGTACCCTGCTTCGCGCATTAGCGGCAAACTCCAGACTTATGTGCCCGATGCTGCCGCCGCCTTAAATATCGACCACGCAGATAGCCCTCTGCGGGCTGAAAAGGGGCTGGGAATGGTTCTGGTGGAACTACGCCCTGTCGGTGAGGTCGGCAAACGCATTACCCACAAACGCACCACACTGTACGACGGCAGTTTCAGCTTTGTCGGCATCCCACCCGGACAATGGCAACTGGTGGTGGTGGACAGTGACAAAGTTCCCGACAATTATCGCCTTGAACAAACCCAGTTTGCCATCGACCTAAGTTCTGGTGGCAATCAGGAAGTCTTGATACGCGCCCTGCCAACAGCGCAAAACATCAAAAAAACCGGCCCCAGCGGGGGCTTTAACGTTGTCGGCTAAGCCATCATAGGAGCTTCAGTATGAAAACTTTCTACTACACCCTCACTATCGCCCTGTTGGGTAGCACGGGGACGACCCATGCGGCTGATACCGTTACCCAAAACATAGACCTGACTATTCCCCTTGTAGAGCTGATTGATGTCGAGAACATATCCCCCACTTTTGACTTCAGCGCCCCCAGCAATGCAGGGGATGGATTTGCAGCACCAGAGGGCGTCACGTCCAGTGTTGCCATTACCTCCAATAACCCAAATGCGCAGTTAGATGTCCACACCAGTAGTAATATAAACGGCATTGACCTAAAAATTAGCAGCACCAGTGGGATTTGCGACTCATCGACATTATCCGACCGGCTCAGTACAGCACCTCAATATTGTAGTGTTGGCAAACGTCAAACCAGCTCAGGTAGCCTGACAATCAGTGCTGAGCCATCGGGCGGTAACGGCATGATCCCTTACGGCACGTACTCCACGGATATTATTTATACGCTAACGCAAAACTGAAATGGCACTGCCACTGATCGTGGCGCACGGGACAAAAGGCAGGGAATCACGTAGCCTGTAGGGGTCAGAACTGGTAGGAACTCCCCCATGCGCCCCAGATACTATTTCGGCATTTTATTGATTGCAGCAGGAAGTACGCTCGCGCTTGCGGGCAACACGTCCCAAATCCTCAAGCTTACTGTGCCCAAAGTTGTCTTGATCGACATTGACCCCGCCATCCCCTTTAGTTTTGCGCAGGGGGCAAAGAATGCCAGCGGCAACAGCCTCCTCTCCATCAGCTCCAATGACCCGCAAGCCAAGCTGCAAATCACGCCTTCAGGACTGAACCTTGCCGTTACATCCGAAGTGCTGGGCTGCCCAACGGAAGCCAGCACAACCACGATTATCTGCAAGGTAGGGGTGACACGCACCAAGGGCGCTGTTCTAGCATTTAACGCTACCCAAATAGGTAGCGCCCCCAATATTGTCTATACGATCAGCGATTAACGAGGATTACTCGACGCCCTTTCTGCGCCGCTGGAACTTCCGGTAACGCCGCCACACCCACAGCACTGGCCCGGATGACGCATACAAGAAAAACACCCCAAACAGCACTTTCGGCGGGTCAATCGTGGTCAAGGCAAACACCAGCAACACCGCCAGCACCGCTATAAACGGCACACGGTTGCGCAGGTCAAGGTCTTTGAAGCTATAGAAACTGACATTGCTCACCATCAGCAAGCCCGCCGCCAACGTAAGGAAAAGGGCTGGCATTTGCAGGTTACGCCCGGTCATGGCGAGATCATTGAATACCCACACCATCCCCACCACCAAAGCGGCAGCGGCTGGGCTGGGCAAACCGACGAAGAAGCGCTTGTCCACCTTACCGATTTGGACATTGAAACGTGCCAAACGCAACGCGGCGCACGCAACGTAAACGAAAGCTGCTAACCAGCCAGCTTTGCCCCACGCCACACCATAAGATTGCAGGTGCACCAACGCCCACTGGTACATGACCAGCCCCGGTGCAACCCCGAATGAAATCAAATCTGCCAAGCTATCGTATTGTGCCCCAAACTCTGATTGGGTATTGGTCATACGGGCAACGCGCCCATCCAGACCATCAAGGATCATGGCGATAAACACGGCAATTGAAGCCGCCTCGAACTTGCCCTGCATCGCAGCGACAATAGCGTAGAAGCCACAGAACATGGCTCCGGTAGTCAGAAGGTTAGGTAAAAGATAGATGCCCTTGCGCGGCGATGATTTTAGTTCTGGTTGTTGGTCTTCCACTGTGCATTATTCCCATTAACTGGCGTTATCAGAGGCTTGGCAGCAGGTCGCTCGACGACAGGCGGCGTCACCGTTTGGATGATATTGTGATAAATCATCCAAACGGTATACGCAAGACTAACGGCACTTGCTGCCAGCAGAATATTAGCCAGCATCCTCGCAAAGTGGAACGTATTTTTACTCGGTTCCTTATTCTTCACCCGATTTCTTTACGAACACCCAGCCCAGATATGCCATCATCACCAACATGAAGACGATCACGATTAGGGTCAACACCCCCATCCAACTTCCAAACAGTAGCTCAGTCATGGTAGCCTAATCTCCTATACTAATGACAGTAAACGTGTACAATGCCAAGTTTAAGCGAAGATGTGCACGTAAATCTGATTTACATCAAGAAAACGATTGCCTCATGCGATTTACAGGGATGGTGAGGTAACTATCTTGCAAGTCGTTGACAATTGTCACGGTTCGGGACAACACATGAAGACAGTGCCAGTACAGACAACCAAAAAATCAGCCGTTGCTTGCCACAATTGTAGCTTGAGCGAACTCTGCCTTCCCCGTGGACTCACCCGCGAGGAGCTTGAGTTGTTGGAAAATGCCATCAACAAAACAGTAAAAATCAAGAAGAAAGATTACCTGTTTCACCGTGATGACCAACAACACTCCATTTTTGCCGTCAAGGCAGGAGCCGTCAAAACGTCCCTTTCCACCCCCGATGGCGAAGAACAGATACTGGGCTTTTACCTGCCGGGCGATTTACTGGGCTTTGATGCCTTCGCCAACAACCGCCACACCTGTGACGCACAAGCACTGGACGACACCTTAGTCTGTGAACTCAACATGGACAGTTTTCAGGAATTATGCGGCAGACTGAGCAGCATGCGCGGGCAAATGATGCGCCAGATCGGTGCTGAAATCGAACGTGAACACATGCTGCTGCTGACCTTAGGGCAAATGCGCACTGAAGAACGGCTGGCAACTTTCCTATCCGGCTTGTCAGAGCGCAATAAGGATCGCGGCTTTTCATCCACCGAATTCAACCTGCCGATGGCACGCCACGACCTCGCCAACTACCTTGGCATGGCCGTAGAAACCCTCAGCCGCATGTTTTCCCGCTTACAGGAAGAAAACATCATCGTGGTGCAGCATCGCCTGATCAAAATCCAAGATATGGAGCGCCTCAAACAATTGGCGCACCACACCTGCCGTCCAGCCAGCGACGTGCTCTAAATAAGAGCGCTTAAATAACGCGCGAGAAACGTTGCTGAGCACCCTGCTTACGCAGGCCGACATCAAATACCATGCAAATGTTACGGATCAAGAAACGCCCACGCGGCGTTACCTCAATACCACCGTCAACAAAACGCAGCAAATCATCACCTGCCATCGGTTGCATCAATGCCAACTCAGTTGCGAAATATTCGGCAAAGTTCACATGGTATGCCCGTTCAATTTGCGCAAAGTTCAGGCTGAAATGGCAAGCCAGTTGCTGGATAATTTCCCGCCGCAAGACATCATCCTCATCCAAGGTAATGCCCCTAACAACCGGCAAATGCCCCGCATCAATCGCAGCATAGTATTCATCAAGCGTTTTGACGTTCTGGCTGTAGCATTCCGCCACACTGCTGATGGAGCTGACGCCCATCGCCACCAGATCACAATCTGCATGGGTGGTGTAGCCTTGGAAATTGCGGTGCAACGTTCCTTGGCGCTGGGCAATCGCCAGTTCATCATCCGGCTTGGCAAAGTGATCCATGCCGATGTATTCGTAGCCTGCCGAGGTCAGGTGCTCAACTGCCAATTGCATGATTTGTAATTTAGTTTCACCCGATGGCAAATCATCATCATTGATACGCCGCTGCGCCTTAAACAGGTTGGGCAGGTGCGCGTAGTTGAATACCGAAATGCGGTCTGCTGACAACTCAATGATGGTATCCAGCGTCTGGCGGAAACTTTCCACTGTCTGGAATGGCAAACCGTAAATCAGGTCGACACTGACAGATTTCGCCCCGTATGCACGGCACGCCTCAATCACCGCCTTGGTTTGTTCAATCGGCTGGACGCGGTTAACGGCGACTTGCACACGCTCATCCACATCCTGCACACCCAGACTGAAACGGTTGAACCCGATTTCACGCAGCACGCCAATCGTTTCCGGGGTGACTGAACGCGGGTCAATTTCAATCGAGTAATCGCCTTCGTCGGTAATGTGCAGGGAAAAGTGTTCCCGCGTTTTTTCCATCAGCGCACGCATTTCGTCATGGCTGAGGAAGGTGGGCGTACCGCCGCCCCAATGCAATTGCTCTACCAAGCGGTCGCGGTCATACAGGCGCGACTGCATCTCGATTTCCCGGAACAGGTAGGTGAGGTACTTTTCAGACAGCGAACGGTCTTTAGTGGCGATTTTATTGCAGGCGCAGTAGAAACAGACGGTATCGCAGAACGGAATGTGGAAATACAGTGACAACGGCAACGGGATTGGGTCTTCGTTGCTCATGTAGGCATGTGCCTTGTATTCGTCCTCAGTGAATGGCCCGAATGCAACCGCCGTCGGATAAGACGTGTAGCGCGGCCCTGCCGTGTCATACCGACGAATCAAATTTGCATCAAACTGGACTGTACTCATACCAACCTCTTTTGCACCCAATCGGGGGTGAATACATAAATGCTGCATGTGCTGCTCAAATGCAAGCCTCTGGCACGAAAGATCACACTAAGTTGATATGCATCAAGAAAGTGTCAGCTCATGGATTGTATCCCATACGGAAAATGGGTCTAATGAACCTTGGAAGCTGTTGGCATCGATGTTCGTTACCTCCTCTGGTCGGCAGTTTCCATCAACGCTCTACATACCCTAAAGCATTAGGCTCTCACTTTTTCGAGAGCCTTCTTTTTTTCAGAATCCCACAACTGATACAGGCCATTGACAGCTTGTAACTGGTCAGGTTCCGTCCTCTAGCCCCAAGAGCGCGATATTAACTTGCTGGCGGCAACAGCACAAACCGCTGAACGGCTAATTCACAGCTACGACCGCCTTACCTTCCTTGACCCAACCAGTAATACCGTGCGTCACGTTGTAAACTTGTTTATAACCCACTTGCACCAACATTTCTGATCCCGCACGGGTGCGGTTGCCAGTACGGCAAATCAAGGCAACGGGCTTATCCATCGGGGCAACTTGCTGGATTTTTGTGAGGAAATCTGCCGCAACCGAACCGTCTTTCTGAAACAGGGTGATCGGCTGGCTACCCGCCACGATGCCCGTTTCTTGCCATTCTTCTGGCAAACGAATATCCACCAGCGGGACTTTTTCATCCAGCAAGGTTTGCAGTTCGGTATTGGAGACATTGCTCACACCACCCTGTTGCCCAGCAGCAACTGCACTCTTTATGCCTACGCTTTCTGCTTTCGAGCATGCCCCGACACTGACAAGCGCACTGAACGCAATTGCCAACGCCAACCATTTAACTCCATACATTGTTGTTTATACTCCAAAATAAAGTCTATTCTAAACGCTTATCAAACCATCAATCTTTGCTGAAAATCCCATTGCTGGTGATGATCACCCGGTTTACCCAACGGTCAGACATTTTACCCACGCAAGCCTCAACCTTGCTACCATCCAGCAATTGGGCTTCAAGGCTATAACCCCTGCTCGGTTCGTGATTGAGGGTAATCATGCGGGTTTCGCCCGCCCGCAATTGGGTCAGCAGAATCTTTTCCTGCGTGGTGTCGCTGCCGTGTTCGATTTTCAGCAAGGGGATGATTTCCCCGCGCATATTGCTGATTTCCACAAATAAGGGACGCCCCGGATATTGCAACCCATACCAGAGCTTCATGCCAAACGCGCCCACGACCACGCCCATCAGGGTAAGCAATACCAACGGCTTGAAATTTGTCATCGTGATTTACTGTCCTGAATGACTGACAGCATCTTGCAGGAAGGGCAGGTATCCTTCCCAAGCGGGTGGCGCTCCTGAGAGGGAGAAGACCACCATGCCGTGTTTGTCCAGCACATAGGTGGTGGGGAAAACTTCCGCCAATGTCCGATCTGACAGCCGCGTGCCATCCGCCAGTGCAAGCGACTCTTCCCCCATATCGGAAGCACCGCCATCAAACACGGGCAAGTCAAGATGCTTGGTTTTCAACCATGCACGGGATTCAGCGGCATCTTCACGCACAGGTACGAACAGCATTTCCACATCCAGCTTATCTGCCTGTAAACGTTGGCGTAACTTAGCCAAATCGGGCAATTCATGGGCGCAGGAAGGACACCAACTGCCCCAGAAATGGAGCATCACCACATGACCCCGGTGCTTTTCCAAGGAAACCACATCACCATCGGCTGCAACTAAACGCAAGTCGGGGAAACGTTCGCCGCGTTTTGTCCCGACTTTGGCTTTAGCTGCATCTTCTGCGTTTGCGTAATCCCCCCACAACCCTGACCAGCGTTGGGCATCAAACACGACGCTATCGTCTTGTGCGTAAGGGACGCATTTCTGCTCGGTGTAACCGCCACACTCTTCCAAAGCGGTATCCAAGGCCATGTCGGGGGTGGATTGCTCAGCAGACCATGCCCACGTCCCGCCGGGTGCAATGACAAAGGCTTTGTGCTCGGCAGAGGCCATGTAATCCTGATACCCTGCCAAGCCTTTCTCGCCGAGGTGCGGAATAGCGGCTTGCCCGCCCTCCTCCGCCACTGCCAACGCAGTGCCAAACCATGCAGCAAAGAACAAAACAAGTGTCAGTTTACTGCCCATAAGTATCTTACTTATGCTCCTCTTCGATCTCTTCCCAGCCCGTGATCATGGTTTTGATGTGCGCAAATACCGTATGCCCGGTGGTGGTGAGGTAAATGTGGGCAATAATGAATATCAGGAACATGAATGCCCCCGCCGTGTGGACAAACGCCACCACATCTAATGGCAGGTAGCCACCCAGCCAAGTTGGTTGCCACACACCGTAAAACAGGTAGAACAAGCCCGACCCCCAAACCAGCGGTGACATCAGCGACAGTACCGCCAAATATGCCAAGCGTTGCAGTGGGTTGTGCTTGTTGTCCGTGGTTTTCTGGTAGGGGTTAGGCGCATGGACAAAGATGCCGTAAGTGTAATACTTAATCATCGCATCCACCTTTTTCAGGCTAGGGATGTAATGCCGCCATTCCCCCGTCGTGAACTGCCAAAAGATCGTGAATGCCCACAGCACCAGCAACGCCCACGCCGCATAGATATGGTATTCCACCGCCGTTTTGAAGCCCCAAAATTCATACGTGCCGTGGACTTCAAACCCCGTAAACAGCATGAAAAAAATCAGCCCCGCCTGCGACCAGTGCCAAAAGCGTTCATAGCCTTTGTAAAGGTAAATTCTGTTCACCACCGCTGACATGCTAGCCCCCTCTTTTTCCTGCTGACGCAAATAGTGCGCAATGCACCGTGGATAATGACACCGAGCAAAGCAAGTATCGCCGCCGCCCAGCCAAACATATCGAGGTATTTATTACCATCAACCCCCGGCATGTACACCCCGCCGATGCCCTTCAAACGGCTTTCTGCCTGATGGCATTGGGCGCAAGCCAAGGCATCACCTTTAGGTGCAACCATGTGGGCAATCGGCCATGACATTTCCGTGCTAACAAAATCAAACTTGCCGCTGTAAGGCATTTCAGCGCTCGCCATGCCTGCGGTAATCGCTTTTTGCCAATCAAAGTTGTGCCACAATGCTGTTTCATCTTCGCCCGCCGTATGCACATTAAGCAGATAGCTGAATTCCTTGTCGTAAGCCTGTTTGCCCCGATGCACCTTGAAAGGCCAAATGCGCGAATCTGCTGCCCCTGCTGTCCCTTCCGGTTGGTTGATATTGACGGTTTTACTGGGGTCGATCTTGTCACCACGAGCGCTGTAATTCATGTCGCCATTGAACCACTTGTATTCGGGAATCAAGTAAGAATCCCACACGAAAGTTCCTTTCTTGGAGTCGAAAGCCCGCCGTCCGGCACTGTCTTTGGTGGCAATCGGTTTACCTTCTGGCCCCATCTTTGTGGCAGTAGACCAATCCCACGATTTTTCAGTACCCACACCGCCACGCGCATATTCGGGAATATGGCAGGTCTGACAAGCCAACTTATCGGTATGGGCATTCAGTTGCCCCATCAATAACGGATTTTGCTGGTGCGGTTTATCACCGTGGCAAGACTGGCAAGAGGCCGGATTCTTATCGTCTTTAGCACCACGGGTATGTGCATTCCCCGTCATGACTGCGGTCACTTCGTAACGGCTACCGGAGACTTTATGCTCATCCGTTTGGTGGCACGTGGTACAACTGAAGTTCAAGCCCTGTGCATCCATGTGTACGTCGAGGTACTTGCCCGGTTTTTTCAAGGAACTGTCCAAATCACCGTGCTTCGTGCCATCGCCGCCCGCACCGTAAAAATGGCAAGAACCGCAGTTGGCACGGTTGGGCTTAGCAACCAATTGCGCAATCATTTTCAGGTCTGCCGCTTCCACAAACTTACCGGAATCTTTGGGGAATTCCTTGCGCTCGTACACCGGATGCCCCGCATCCCCCGGCAGCTTGCGGTAAGTCGCGGTACTGTCATGACAAACCAGACAATCCACGTTCTTTTCATTTTTAAAATCGAAGTGCTTATCCTGCCAACCGTAACCCGCGTGGCAAGCCATGCAATCTTTTTCGTTGGAAATGGCGCTGGTGCAGAAGTTGTTGATGACATTCTTCTTACCCAATTTCTTGCCGGACTTGTCGATGTATTCCCACGTCCAATGCTTGGTTTTCATGACGTGTTTGGCGGCTTCGGTGTGGCAGGTCAAGCAGGCTTCGGTCACTTCAGGGCCAGACTTGAAATCTTTTTGCAGCGCTTCAAACCTGCTGTGATCAGCCGTGGTGTGGTCTTTGTTCGCCATTGCTGCCGTCAACGGTGGTGTTGCAGGCGGCGCAGGTGTGGCGGGTGTTGGTGGTGCAGGCTGTGCCGCTACTACCGCTGTCGGAGCTGGCGCGGGTACTGCCGTCGTTTTAGGGTCATCAGCAAATGCCACCGACGTTACCCACGCCAACATCAAGGGAAGCAATAATCCCCGTGCGTATAACCACTGCATCATCATCTCCTCACTTTAGTTACGCCCAATCACCAGGTATGCTGCCACTTAACATCCGCCGCCAGCTTCTTTGCCAGCGCCGCCACCAGCGCCGGGCATACCTTTAATCAGGGGAGGGGCAGGTTTAGAAGGGTCAAATGCAATGAAACTGGCTTGGTCAGCAGCAACCTCAGCCATGATTTCACCGACTTTACTGCCGAACATACGTCCCAACAGGCCAGCATTCATCAAGCCAACGTAAGTTTTGCCGTCGTTCTTTTTGTAGACCGTAATGGTGCAAGGCATCAAGATCGAGAGGATGCGGGTTTTATCATCTTTGAGCATTGGCCCAGAATAACGGGTGCTGCACGCTTCAATCAAGAGTACTGGAAGCGCATTTTCACCCGCTGCCTGAAGCGGCTTAACAGGGTCACGCAAGCCAGAAAGCGACCAACCTTTGTCCTTTTTGGCTTGAATATTAGCCTGAATCCGGGCGGCTGTTTCCTCTACTGTGAAAGGACTTTCAATTTCCCGAAACATAAAACTACCCATCATGGTTCCAGCCAAAACCAGAACAGACACGATGCCTGCGATAAAACCACCGATAACTTTGAGCATGTCACCCCTCCAGCCGCCGAATAGAAGCAGCCCACATACTCAACTAATAACCACACAAATACATTGAAAAACCGCAATACTTCCGGGAAGCCGATAAAAAACACGTAGAGGGCATAAAAAAGGCCGCTGCACAAACCATGCAGCGGCCTTTTACACAAAATAACCAGCGTTTTGCGGACTTACAAATCCGGCTTCATGTCCAAAACCATGTCTGCCTCGTGCATCATGCCAGACAAGCGCCAACTTTCATCTTGCGCACTTAAATAGACATACCATTTGCCGGGTGCTAAAGGCTCAAACTGCCCTGACCAAAAGCCATCAGCCGTTTGTGCCAACATCACCGCCTGATCCAATTGTGGGAAGGTGGCATGGGAAAACTTCATCCGCAAGGTTTCACCTTTTGCCACATCTGTCTTGTTCAGCAGCACCTGTAAACTTTTACCACTAACCGACAACTTCGCCGTCAATCCCAAGGACTGGGCTTTTTGCCCGTGCTCCTTAATATCATTGATTGCCAAGCCAGCCTTGTAGTAATCGTCCACAACCAGCCCGCTTGAGGTCAGTGCAGCCAATCGGTAAGTATAAAGGCTCGCCACCACCACTGAACCCGGCAACGCAATCAATATCCAAGGCCACACCTGCTTATACCAAGGCTTTGTGTCTTCAATGCGCATACGCAACCCTCACTCTATTTACCCGGACCAAGGAAGCGGCCCTCTTGGGAATCCGTCAACGTTGGATTCTCCTCCGCTTCAATGTGGAACATAACCTTTTCACTCTTGGATGTCATCTTATCCGGGTTCGCCCTGACGTTCACGGTCACTTCAGCCACTTTGCCGGAAGGTACATTCACATTATCCACACCAGAGAGCGTCATACCTTCAATGCCGGATACCGTAATCTTGTACTTATGCGCCTGCTGATCCATGTTGATGACTTTCAGGATGTAGATATTTTCAATACCACCATCCCCCGTATCACGGAACAGCACATTGCGGTCACGGATAACGTCCATGTCCAGCGGAATGCGGTTCACCATTGAATACAGCAAAGCCACTGTAATCAACGTCAACAACCCGGCATAGATTAAGGTACGTACACGCAGGATATGGGTTTTACCACCATTCAGTTCATGCTCAGTGGTATAGCGCACTAAACCACGCGGGGAACCGATTTTATCCATAACCGTATCGCAAGCGTCGATACAAGCAGCACAACCGATACACTGGTATTGCAGGCCATCGCGGATGTCGATACCTGTCGGGCAGGCTTGCACACACAAGGTACAATCGACGCAATCGCCTTCGCCCGCAGATTTATCCGCACCACGTTTACGCACACCACGCGGCTCGCCACGCGCTTCGTCATAGGAAATGATCAGGGTATCTTTGTCAAACATCGCACTTTGGAAACGTGCATAAGGGCACATGTACAAGCAGATTTGTTCACGCAGGAAGCCCGCATTGCCATAAGTGGCGAAACCGTAAAACAGCACCCAGAACAATGCCCAACCACCTAACGTACCGCCAGAGAATTCAGTCCACAAGGTTTCCATCGGGACAAAGAAGCCCACGAAGCTGAAACCTGTCAGCAGCGAAAAGAACAACCACAGGGCATGTTTAATGACTTTCTTACTGATCTTGGAACGATCCCAAGCAGCATTTTCCAACTTGATTTGCTGTGGCCTGTCGCCTTCCACCCACTGCTCAATCCAGACAAAAACCTCGCTCCACACCGTTTGCGGGCAAGCATAGCCGCACCAAATGCGTCCTGCCAAGGCCGTCACGAAGAATAAGGTTAGCGCGGAAATGATTAGCAACAGCGCCAAATAGAAGAAATCCTGTGGCCAGAAAACCATGCCAAACAGGTAGAATTTGCGGGCAGGCAGGTCAAACAGCACCAATTGCTGTCCTCCCCACTTAATCCAAGGCAGGATATAGAACAATCCTAGCAACAACCACACAGTCACTTTGCGCAAGGTCGTGAAAAAACCTTTCGTTTGTCGCGCATAGATTGTCTTGTGCTTTTGATAAAAACCGCTGTCAACCAGCCCGTCTTCTGCCGGTGTTTTGTCAGGAGCTTTTTCCATCTTGATACCCTTTAACCTTACTACACAGTGGAGACGTAGCAAGCCTAGCATGTTAGTGGGATTAGCTTATTGATAAAAAGCGATTTAGCGGGCAGTTTTATTAATTTTCGTAGCCCCAAAACAAACAAGCCGCCTTGCGGCGGCTCGTTGATCTAAGCAAAGATTACTTCTTAGACAGGCTATAAACGTAAGCTGCCAACAGATGTACCTTGTCTGCGCCAAGGAAATCTGCGTGTGCTGGCATCTTGCCGTTACGCCCTTTGCTGATGGTTTCCTTGATGGTGTCAAGGGAAGAACCATACAACCAAGTGGTGTCAGTCAGGTTAGGCGCACCCATTGCTTGGTTGCCTTTACCATCCGCACCGTGGCAGGCAACGCAATCCAAGGTTGGATACATCGCTTTACCTGCTTCCGCTTTAGCAGCGTCAACACCTTCAGTACGACCACTCAAGCTAGCAACATAGTTAGCCACTTTATCAAGGTCATCCCCAGCAAGTGCCGGATGTGGTGGCATAGCCCCCTGACGACCCATCATGATGCTTTGTTTGATCTGGTCAGGTGTACCGCCGTACAACCAATCGGCATCTGCCAAGTTAGGGAAGCCTTTCGCACCCTTACCGTCAGAACCGTGGCACAGTGCACAGTAGCTCAGGAACATACGCTGCCCCATGCCGTGTGCATCTGCGTCAGACGCGACCTGTTCAATCGGCATGGCAGCATACTTCTTGAAAATCGGGTCGAACGTCTTAGCTGCATTATCCATCTCAGCGCCGTACTGGCTACCTTGTGAAGTCCAGCCCAGATACCCTTTGAAAGTACCTAAACCAGGGAACAACACCAGATAAACCAGAGAAAAGACGATAGTGATGTAGAACAACCACAGCCACCAACGCGGCAATGGGTTGTTAAACTCTTGCAGGCCATCCCACGCATGTCCAGTGACATCACCTTGCGCCGCTTCGCCGGGACGCTTTTTGGTTGTCCAGCGCACCAGCCAGTAACAGGCAAAGATATTGCCCAGCGCGATCACGATGATCCACGCACTCCAAAAACTGCTCATTTATCTACCTCCTTCACAGACGCCTCGTGTACACGCTCATCCTCTTGGTCGAAGATGGAATTGGCAGCCACATCGAAGCGTCTTTTACGCTTCCGGCTATACGCCCACACCACCATCAATACGAAGGCAATCAGTAACGTCAGCGTCGTAATACCACGGAAATCGTTGTAATCCATGACACTGCCTCAACGCTGTGTCTTGATGACAGTACCCAAGTTTTGCAGATAAGCAACCAGCGCATCCTGTTCGGTTTTGCCTTTTACTTCCTCTGCACCCTTAGCGATTTCCTCGTCAGTGTACGGTACACCCAGTGTCTGCATGACTTTCATCTTAGCAGCCGTATCCGCGCCATCCAGCACGGTTGTAGCCATCCAAGGGAAACCAGGCATGTTAGACTCAGGCACCACATCACGCGGGTTGTTCAGGTGGGTACGATGCCAGTCATCACTGTAACGCCCGCCAACACGTGCCAAATCAGGGCCAGTACGTTTGGAACCCCATTGGAACGGATGGTCGTAGACAAATTCACCCGCAACAGAGTAGTGACCATAACGTTCAGTTTCAGCACGGAACGGACGGATCATTTGCGAGTGGCAGTTATAGCAACCGTTTTTGAGGTAAATATCACGCCCTTCCAGTTGCAGTGCGGTGTAGGGCTTCAACCCATCAACCGGCACGGTGGTGTCTTTCATGAAGAACAGCGGCACGATTTCCGCCAAGCCCCCCATGCTCACCGCCAGCACCATCAGGACGGCCATCAGACCCACGTTCTTCTCGACGACTTCATGACTCATGATAAATCCTCCTTAGTGGGCTGGAGCCGCAATGGCAACATCAACAGGTTTTGCGCCAGCCACGGTTTTCAACACGTTGTAGAGCATGATAACCATGCCTGACACCACGAGGAGACCGCCCAAGAAGCGCACGAAGTAGAACGGATAAGTGATTTTCAGCGATTCAATGAAGCTGTAAGTCAATGTACCGTCTGCGTTCACTGCACGCCACATCAAGCCTTGCATAACACCAGAAATCCACATGGAAGCGATATAAAGTACGACACCGATAGTCGCAACCCAGAAATGGATTTCGATCAGCTTGGTGCTGTACATGCTTTCACGCCCGAACACTTTTGGAATCAGCGCATACAAAGAACCGACAGAAACCAGCATTACCCAGCCCAAAGCGCCGGAGTGGACGTGGCCTACAGTCCAGTCAGTGTAGTGTGACAGTTCGTTAACGGTTTTGATTGCCATCATCGGGCCTTCAAAGGTAGACATACCATAGAAAGACAGGGAAACAATCAGGAAGCGCAGGATAGGGTCAGTACGCAGTTTGTGCCATGCACCGGAAAGCGTCATAATGCCGTTGATCATACCACCCCAGCTTGGAGCCAGCAGGATCAGGGAGAACACCATACCCAAAGATTGGGTCCAGTCTGGCAGCGCGGTGTAGTGCAGATGGTGAGGGCCTGCCCACATATAAGTAGAGATCAATGCCCAGAAATGCACAACTGACAAGCGATAAGAATAAACCGGACGGCCTGCCTGCATCGGAACGAAGTAGTACATCATCCCCAAGAACGCTGCTGTCAGGAAGAAACCAACCGCATTATGCCCATACCACCATTGCACCATAGCATCAATCGCGCCAGGGTAAACAGAGTAGGACTGGAGCCAGCTTCCGCCAAACAGGGCAATTGGCAACTCAGCGTTATTGACCAAGTGCAGCAATGCAATTGTCAGGATGAACGCACCGTAGAACCAGTTCGCCACATAAATGTGGGAAGTCTTGCGCTTCATGATCGTACCGAAGAACAGGATAGCGTAAGCAACCCAGACTACAGTGATCAACAAGTCAATCGGCCATTCCAGTTCTGCGTATTCTTTGGAAGAAGTGATCCCCAACGGCAGGCTAATCGCCGCCAGCAGGATAACCGCTTGCCAACCCCAAAACACGAAAGCAGCCAGTTTGTCAGAGAGCAAACGGGTATGACAGGTACGCTGTACAACATACAGCGAGGTCGCAAACAAAGCAGAGCCACCGAAGGCAAAAATAACTGCATTAGTATGCAATGGGCGTAAACGACTGTACGTCAGCCACGGAATATCAAAATTCAATTCCGGCCAACGTAATTGTGCGGCGATGAGCACGCCCACCGTCATACCGACGATCCCCCAGATCACCGTCATGATGGCAAACTGCCGCACGACCTTGTAATTGTAGGTCTGCTGGTTCTCCATAAAGTCCCTCCGAAAGAGTTGAACACCTCACCGGGAATAGTGCCATAAAACACGCAATGATGTGTGTGAAATCACACACTCCGGTAAGCGAAGCATCTACTAGAGAGGGGCTGTTATGCTTGATTAAAGTCAACATTGACTGTGGCAGATTGGAGACATTTACGTAAACTGTCATTTTTATGACTTATATCAAGTAATTCCACACCCACTACTTGAGCAAATAATAAACAACCCCATGCAAGGGCGAGCACTAATTAAAAAATAAGCAAAATCAATTTTCCCGATTATCGCAATAAACTACCCGATTGGCCTCGTCTGCAACTGCACCGTTTAGCGCCTTTGGTATGCTTATCTACAGCGTGACCACTCCCAAACCCGATTGACGATGAACAAAAAAACCAGCCAGACCTATGTCGTCCATATCATTACCAGCCTAGCCGCTGACGGGGCTGGGACAATGCTGTATCGGCTGCTGGCGCACACCAACCGCAGCCAGTTTTACCCCATAGTCATTTCACTGGATAACGATGCGCACCTCGCTGCCAAAATCCGCGCCCACGGCATCCCCGTACACTGCCTCAACATGGCTAACAGCCTCACTTCCGGGTGGCACATCCTTAAACTGGCAAGATTGTTGCGGGAACTGACCCCCGATGTCATCCAAGGCTGGATGTACCACGGCAATCTGGCGGCATCCATTGCCAACACAACACTTTCCAACCGCTACCCGGTGTTCTGGAATATCCGCCAAAGCCTTTACGACATTGAACTGGAATCCACCACCACCCAATGGGCGATCCGGCTATCCGCCAAACGTTCAGACAAACCCACTGGTATCCTCTACAACGCTTACCTCGCTGCCGAACAACACGCCAATTTCGGCTTTAAAGAGGCGAAAGCCCATATCATCCCCAACGGCTTCGACACCCACCTATTCGCCCCCAACATTTACAGCCGGGAAAACATCCGCCAGAGCTTGGGTATCCCCGCTGATAGCGTTGCCATCGGCATGGTGGCGAATTATCAGCCTATGAAGAACCATGCGCTGTTCATTGATGCTGCCAATTTTCTGGCGCAACACCAAAAGAATGTGCATTTCATCCTAACAGGAAGGGACATCACCCCCGAAAACCGTGACATTGCCGCACTCCTGAAACGTTGTCCGTCGTTACAAAACAAGCTCCATCTCCTCGGAGAACGCAACGACATCCCCGCCGTCATGAATGCGCTAGACATATTTTCCCTCACCTCCACCTACGGCGAAGGCTGTTCCAATGTCATTGGGGAAGCAATGGCGTGCGGCATACCCTGCGTTGCCACCGATGTCGGCGACATACCACGCATTGTTGGCAATACCGGGCAAATCCTACGGGACGCAACTGCATCCTCACTGGCATTTGCATGGCTGGAATGGATTAACGCAGGTGAAACTTGGCGCAAAGAACAAGGGCAACGGGCACGGCAACGCATCCAAAAGCACTACAACATCAAAGACATCACCGCGCAATACCAAGAATTATATTGCGCAGCGGCACGTGCATCAGGCGGGAACAGCCCCCATCAACCGGGTGAGAAAAACGCCTCATCAAACATCTCGATAAACCGTTTTGCCTGCGGGGTAAAGAACTTGCCACGCCTCACAATCAGCCCGTAACTGCGTGATGGGAAATGGTCATTCAGCGGAATCGCCTTGATTTTTTCGTTCCCGGTCAGGCAGACCTCGGTCACGATGGAAACCCCCAAGCCCATTTCCACGTATTTTTTGACGATTTCCCAACCACCGGCTTCCATCGCCACCGAATAAGGCAACTCGTTCTGGCGGAACACGGTATCCACCATGCGCCACGTACTCATGTTGCGCGGCGGCAAAATCAAACCGTAAGGACTGATGTCTTCCAACGTCACCGTCTCCTTCTCCGCCAAGGGGTGGTTTTCCCCGGTGATCAGGATCGAGCCAAAGGAGACAAACGGGCGATAGATGATGCCATCAGGAATTTGCAGCAACGGCCCCACCGCCAAATCCACTTGGTCCTCCAGCAACATTTTCATACCGCTTTGCCCGGTAACGTTATGCAGGTTGATGCGGATGCCGGGGTAAACTTCGTGGAAACGGCGCAGGTACTCAGGCAATACATACAAGGCCGTAGACTGCCCGGCAGCAATGTTCAGTTCGCCCTTTTCCATCTTGCCCAAATTGGCGGCAAAACTTTCCCGCAAGCCATCTATCCCGGCAGCAATTGGCTGTACAAGCTGGTAAAGTATCTTACCTTCGGGGGTCAAACGCACACTCGGGCCGCGCCGCTCCAACAACTGCTCGCCCATCTCACGTTCAAGCGCTTGGATTTGCAGGGAAACCGTGGGCTGGCTGATATGCAATTGCTCAGCAGCGTGGGTGATGTTCTCCTTTTGCGCCACCACACAAAAAGTCCGCAATAATTTGTAGCGCGTTTGCTTGTAGTAGTGCATTGCCACGGTCGTTCATCCTCCCTAAATTATTCCATTATTGTGCAGCACAATAGTAATAATTGAAACAATTGATTTTTGAACAGGGCAATTTTTCGTTACATTACGCCGCAGTTAAACATTCACACCGAATGTTTTTCTCATGCTAACTGTGGTGCTTGCGGCGTCGATGTAGACGCCGCTCTTTTTCCCCTTCTTCCCCTATGAAACAATAATGCTAACCGTTCGGTAGGAATCAACATTTTCCAACAGCGACTCAGGAGTATTTCACGATGGCAGATTACATTCTTTGGTTTGATCAATTGGGAATGCACGATGTCAACATCGTCGGCGGTAAGAACGCATCCCTCGGGGAGATGATCAGTAACTTAGCAAACGTCGGGGTCAGCGTCCCTAACGGCTTCGCTACCACCACACATGCTTACCAAGATTTTATCCGCGCTGATGGTCTGGCTGACCGTATCAACGCGCTATTGAATTCCCTTGACGTAGACGACATCCACGCCCTGACTAGCGCAGGCAAAACCATCCGTGGTTGGGTCATGGATACACCACTGCCAGAGAAACTGCTGGAAACCGTGCGTGAAGCCTACGACACACTGGCTGCCGGTTCTGGCGACACCGCTTCTTTCGCAGTACGCTCTTCCGCCACCGCTGAAGACTTACCGGATGCCTCTTTCGCAGGCCAGCAAGAAACCTTCCTCAATGTACGCGGCCTCGACAACGTAATCGCGGCAATCAAGGAAGTTTTCGCTTCCTTATATAATGACCGCGCGATTGCTTACCGTGTCCACCAGCATTTCGAGCACGACAAAGTGTTCCTGTCTGCGGGCGTGCAAAAAATGGTACGCAGCGACATCGGCGCTAGCGGCGTATTGTTCACCCTCGACACTGAATCCGGCTTCCGTGATGCAGTATTCGTCACTGGCGCATACGGCTTGGGCGAAACCGTGGTACAAGGCGCAGTCAACCCGGACGAATTCTACGTTTACAAACCCAACATTGAAGCAGGCCGCCCAGCGATCCTGTCACGCCGTTTGGGGACTAAAGCCATTGAAATGGTGTACGCAGCCACTGCTGGCGATGCGCATAACAAGGCAACCCTGACCCGCGAAGTGGACACTGCACGCAGTATGCGTTTCTGCTTGAGCGACGAGCAGGTTGAATCCCTTGCCCGCCAAGCCATGATCATCGAAAAGCATTACCAGCGCCCGATGGACATCGAATGGGCACTCGACGGCGGCGACGGCAAGCTCTACATCGTACAGGCTCGCCCTGAAACGGTCGAAAGCCGCGCCTCCGCGACCATCATTGAACGTTACCAGCTCAAAGAAAAAGGCACTGTCGTTGCCGAAGGCCGCGCTATCGGCCAAAAAATCGGCCAAGGCCCTGCCCGCATCATCATGAGCATCAACCAGATGGATCAGGTCAAGGAAGGCGACGTGCTCGTTACCGACATGACCGACCCAGACTGGGAACCGATCATGAAACGCGCTTCCGCCATCGTCACCAACCGGGGTGGACGTACTTGCCACGCCGCGATCATTGCGCGTGAAATGGGTATTCCAGCGGTCGTTGGTTGTGGCGATGCTACCCAGCGCGTCAGCGACGGCGATGAAATCACTGTTTCCTGCGCTGAAGGTGACACCGGCTTCATTTACAGCGGTTTGCTGCCATTTGAAGTACGCACTGCCGACACTGGCAACCTGCCTGACCTTTCCGTCAAAATCATGATGAACGTGGGCAACCCATCCCGTGCTTTCGCCTTCTCGCGTCTGCCAAATGCAGGTGTAGGTCTGGCACGTTTGGAATTCATCATCAACAACACTATCGGTATCCACCCGAAAGCGTTGCTGGAATTCGACAACCTGCCTGCTGACCTGATGGCTAAGATTGGCAAGAAAATCGCCGGTTACGCCAGCCCAGTCGACTTCTACGTGGAAAAACTGGTCGAAGGCATTGCGACCCTCGCAGCGGCTTACGCGCCTAACAAAGTCATCGTGCGCATGTCCGACTTCAAGTCGAACGAATACGCCAACCTGATGGCAGGCGACCGTTACGAGCCGCACGAAGAAAACCCGATGATCGGCTACCGTGGTGTTTCCCGCTACCTGTCCGAATCATTCCGCGCCTGCTTTGAACTGGAATGCCGCGCACTGCGTAAAGTCCGTAACGAAATGGGCTTGACCAACGTCGAAATCATGATCCCATTCTGCCGTACTTTGGAAGAAGCACAGCAAGTGGTTGCACTGCTGGCAACCCAAGGTATCAAGCGTGGCGAAAACGGCCTGCGTTTGATCATGATGTGCGAAATCCCATCCAATGCGGTACTGGCGGAAGAATTCCTCGAATACTTCGACGGCTTCTCCATCGGTTCCAACGACATGACGCAGTTGTCCCTCGGCCTCGACCGTGACTCTGGCTTGATTGCGCACCTGTTCGACGAACGTAACCCAGCAGTGAAAAAGCTGTTGAAGATGGCGATTGATGCCTGCCACAAGCACGGCAAATACGTCGGTATCTGCGGTCAAGGGCCTTCTGACTACCCGGACTTCGCCGTATGGTTGCACCAACAAGGTATCAGCAGCCTGTCGCTGAACCCGGATACCGTGGTTGACACTTGGTTGCACCTTGCCAGCTTGGACGAATCCAAGGCATGAGTGACGGCAAATGCAAAAAACGTCGGACGGTATTTTACCTGTCCGACCGGACTGGCATTACCGTCGAAACACTGGGTCACAGCTTGCTGACCCAGTTTGACGGCATCCAGTGGCGCAAAGTCGGCATCCCCTTCCTCGATACCGAAGAAAAGGCTATCGAGGCGGTGGAACAGATCAACCTGATGGCGGCACTCGATGGTTGCCGCCCGCTGGTATTCAGCACCCTGATCAACCCAGAAGTACGCTTGTGGATTGAGAAGGCCGAGTGCACCATTTACGATTTCTTCGACACCTTTATCGGGCCGTTGGAGCAAGAGTTAGGGCAGCAATCCTCCCACGCTATCGGGCGTTCGCACGGTTTGCACAACAATGCCTCTTACACCAAGCGTATTTCCGCCATCAACTTCGCGCAAGCGAACGACGACGGCATCAGCGCCAAAAACTTTGCGGACGCTGATATTATCTTGGTGGGTGTATCACGCTCTGGCAAAACCCCGACCTGTTTGTATTTGGCAATGCAATACGGCATTTACGCTGCCAATTACCCGCTGACAGAAGAGGATATGAATTCCTCTACCCTGCCTGCGATCATCCGCCCTTTCCGCAACAAGCTGTTCGGGCTGACCATTACGGCGGAACAGTTGCAACGCATCCGGCAGGAACGCAAGCCTAACAGCCGCTATGCCTCACTCAGCCAATGCCAGCAGGAACTCGAATGGCAGCACAGTCTCTATCGACGGGAAAATATTCCGTTCATTGACACCACTGCTATCTCGATTGAGGAAATTGCCACCACCATCATTAACCGTAGCGGCCTCAAGCGCCAGTTGTACGGCGAATAAGCTACACCAGTTATCTGGTTTTATATCGCGCCCATACAGATTATTGATTACGATAGTGATTAGTCGTCGGGTACCGCCCCATGCAGTACCCTGCGGATAAACCCATTATTCAGTATAAAAATAACTCAAGGGAGACAGCCTGTGGCAATACGCAAGCCCGGCGCGATACCTTACCTGTTCCTCGCTGCCCTCCTCTGTGGATTACTGTTTTCCGCTGCCATGCGCCTTCACCTCAATTTCAACGGCGGGCATATCGACGAATACGATTACTTGTTTGTCGGCAAGCAATTGCTGGCGGGCAAGGAATGGCGTACCTATTTCTACATTTTTGGTTCCAACCTAGACTGGTATCTGCTGGGCATCGGTGAGGCCATCGCGGGGCTGGAAGGGGCACGGGCAGTCGCGGGCTTGCTTGGCCTGTTGTCATTGGCTGGCATGTATTTCTTTGTGCGCCAGTTATACGGCTCGGTGGTGCTGGCGGGCTTGAGCGTGGCGCTGTTTGCGATGCAGGCGGCACATATTTTCATCAGCAAGTTTGCGACTTACGACATCATTGCTCTGACATTTTTCAGCCTGTCGTTGGCTCCGTTGCTACAAGCGTGCGAGCGTCAGGGCAGGCAACGGTACCTGGCATTGCTGATGGCGGTGGCATTGTTTGCGCTAGCTGTAACCAGTAAATATATCGTGGTTGCCTACCTACCTTTGCTGGTATTGGTGGCCTTATGGTTATCACCACTGGTGGGTGTGCTGTTTGGCTTGGGCGTTACGCTGATTCTGGGGATATATGTCGGTTTGCACTGGGAAGACCTGCAAGGGCTGTACACCATACAGATCAAAGGGGTGCATGGTGCAAACTCCAACTACGAATACCTGTTGCACATGGAAACCCTGTATCTGGCCTTGCCGCTGACAATGTGGCTGGCAGCGCTGGGTTGGCAAGTATTCCGCCTGCGGGGGCAAGCCCTGCGTGACCGCACGACACTGATCATGCTGACCCTGCTGGTATTTGCTTTGCCACTGGCGGCTTACCATTTGCACGGAAAAAACATGATTTCGCTGTACAAGCATCTGGTGTACGCGCTGTTTTTCCTCTCGCCAGTGATGGCATGGCTGTTGTGGAATGTGCTGGAACGTTTCAATTTCAAACTGGCGGTGCAGGCAGTTGCTGCGGCTATGGTGCTGGGCATGGTATGGCTGAATTACGCCCTACTGCTTGATATGGAAAATGGCTACCCGGATGTACGCCCAATCATCGACGCAATGGCAGCACAGCCTATTGATGCCAATACCACCATTGCCAGCGAAGACCCCTACCTGATGCGTTATGCCGCCTTCGGCAAGCTTTCGCAAAATCACATCAAGGAATTGCAATGGATGGACAACAACATGGATGGCAAATCGGAAAAGAAAGATGTGGTCGAAGCCTTGTGGGACAACAAGTTTACCTACGTATTCATGGATAACCTGATCCAGCCCACCGCCAACCAAGATTTGCGCGGGGTGATGAAAAGCCGGGGCTATGAAAAGGTATTGGAAATCCCTTGGAAAACTACGCAAGTGATGAGCAGGCAGGATAAGGGTGTGCTGGAACTGTACAAAAGCACCCGTCCGCCGCGCATTCCCATCACTGAAGATGCGATGTTCAAATAAGGATGCAGATGATACGCAAGTTCATCCCTTTGTTGCTGTTGTGGGCGGGTGCATCGCCAGCCGCACAACTTGCTGCCCGTACTGAACTGGCGTGCATGGATGTGCAGGTGCTGGAACCCGGCCTGTTCCGCACCAGTTACCGCCCGGCAGCACGTTGCAATGAACCTGCATTTCCCCCCAGCCCTTATGTGCTGGACGACAAACTTGCACCCAACGCGGCAGACATCCGTATGGAGGGTGACAAGCAGGTGCAGGAAACCAGCCGCCTGCGTTTGACGCTTGATACCACATCACTCTGCCTCGGCGTCTATGACAATGTGAAGCAACGTGACGTTACCCGGCTATGCCCCGGTCTCGGCAACAACGGCGGATTTACGCTGGCAATGGATAAGGGTAAGGTGGAACAGCTTTACGGCCTTGGTCAGCAGCACCCTGCCCCCGGCACAACCGATGGCGACTGGCTAAAACGCGGCACGCGGGTGGCAGGCAGCAAATACGGCAACCAATTAGTCGATGCCAACGGCGGTTTGGTCGGCAATACCCAATTCCCCATCCTCTATGCACTCGGTAAGGACATAACGCCGTGGTCGCTGTTTCTGGACAATTCCTATCCGCAAAACTGGGATTTCCAACAAGACCCGCTGAAAGTCGGGGTAAGCGGCGGGGATGACCTGCGTTTCTATTTCCGCGTGGGTGATTCACTGGCGGATTTACGGCGTGGTTACATGCAATTGGTGGGCAAGCCGCTGGTTCCGTCGCGTAAACTGCTGGGCTTGTGGATGTCCGAATACGGCTACGATGACTGGGCGGAACTGGACGGGGTGCGTAAATCCTTACAGAACAATGGCTTTCCGCTGGACGGTTTCGTGATGGATTTGCAGTGGTTCGGCGGGATCATTGACGGCTCTGAGGATAGCCGCATGGGGGCGCTGACGTGGGATGAAAGCCATTTCCCCAAGCCTGCCGACAAAATCAAGGAACTGAGCAAACAGCACGTGGGGTTGATGCTGATCGAGGAATCCTACGTCAGCCGGGGCTTGCCGGAACACCAAACCTTGCAGGACAAGGGCTATCTGGTCAAACAGCCGGATGGCAAGCCGGTGTATCTGGCAAAAAAACCGTGGTGGGGCAAAGGCGGGATGATCGACTGGAGCAACCCAGAAGCCGCCGCTTACTGGCACGACACCAAACGCCAACCTCTGGTGGACATGGGCATTCTAGGGCATTGGACAGATTTGGGCGAACCGATGGATTTCGCCGCCGATGGTGTTTATCACGGCTTTACGCCCGGCAAAACCCACCATTCCGATCTGCACAATTTGTATAACCTGTTATGGCATCGCTCGATTTTCGAGGGGTATCAACGTAATGGCAGCAAGCACCGCCCGTTCATGCTGTCACGTTCCGGTGGGCCGGGGATGCAGCGTTACGGCGCGGGCATGTGGTCGGGGGATATTCCGGCACGGCTGGAGAACCTCGCTTCCCACCTGAATGCGCAGATGCAGATGAGCCTGTCGGGGGTGGATTATTTCGGCTCGGATTCTGGTGGCTTCTACCGCAAATCGTTTGATGGCAAGCCGGAAGCGTATGGGGATTTGTATACCCGCTGGTTCGCGGTTTCTGCGCTGATTGACCTGCCGCTGCGCCCGCACGCGGATAATGTCTGCAACTGCTTCCACACCGCGCCGGATCAAGTCGGTGATATTGCCAGCAACCGGGCGAATGCACGCCTGCGTTACGAACTGATGCCTTACTACTATGCACTAGCGCACCGCGCCCACCGTTTCGGCGACCCGATCATTGCCCCGGCAATCTACGCCGATGAAAACGACCCGGCGCTGCGTGGTATGGGTGCGGAAAAATTGATTGGCGATGATTTGCTGGCGGCGTTAGAAACACGTTCCAGCAGCAAGGCCATGCGTGTTTACCTGCCCAAAGGCGAGTGGTTCGATTACCACACCCATGCGTGGCAAGGCAGCAAAGGCGAATGGCTGGAAAACGTCCCGTTGTACCACGGTAAGCTCTACCGCCTGCCGTTGTATGCACGCGCCGGAGCGATCATCCCGGTTCTGGCTATGGCGGATGGCAGTGTGGATGCTTTCGGACGCACCCAAGGCAGCATGGATAAACCCACGCTGTTGAAACTGGACATCTTCCCGCACAATCAAGCCAGCGAATTCACCCTGTATGAAGATGACGGCGAAACCACTGCCTATTTGCAAGACGCCGTGCGCACTACCCGCATCCGCCAGCAGCGCGGGGAAAACGACCAGCACATCTGGCTAGATGCCGCCAAAGGCGACTACCAAGACGCTCCCGAACAGCGCGAAGTGCAACTGGTACTGGCAGAAATCGCCCCAGTTGCCTCCATCAGCGTTGATGACAAGCCGCTGGATGCTGCCGGGAAATCCGGCTACGGTTGGCAACGCATCAACCCCAATACCCTGCAACTGCGCTTGCCTGCACTCGCAGCCAAACAGGATCACCACATCGACATCCGCTATCAGGCGAAGGAGAAAAAGTAATGCACAACGCTTCCCTGTGGGTTTATGTACTGCTGGTGCTATCCATCGGGTGCAGCAGTACGGCGCAGATTTTTCAGAAACTGGCGGCGCACGATCTGGCAACCCACACGGGTTCGCCGCTGTCTTTACTGCTGAAACCTAACATCCTGCTGAGCGTGTTTTTCCTCGGCACGGGCTTGCTGCTGTGGCTGGTGGTACTGGGCAAGCTGGAACTGAGCATTGCCTACCCGATGCTGAGCCTAGGCTATGTGGTGGTGATGCTGGCAGCTCGCCAGTTGTTCCATGAAAGCATTCCACCGCGCCGCTGGCTGGGCACGGCTTTCATCATGGCAGGCATTTCGCTGCTGGTCGGGGGTATCGCATGAAATGGTTACTGATGGCGATTTCGATTACCTGCGGGGCGCTGGGGCAATTGTTCATGAAGGCGGGGATGCAATCGGTGGGGGCGCTGGCGGCGTTTTTCCCCGCGTTGCAATCCGGGCAGGTTAGTACGGAACAATGGTTTGGCGTGCTGTGGGTGGTGGCGGGCATTGTCTGTTACGGCATTGCCATGCTGGTGTGGATTTATGTGCTCGGGCATTTTGAACTGAGCGTGGCGTACCCTTTACTGAGCGTGGGGTACATTCTGGTTTATCTGGGCGCGGTACTATGGCCCCGGATCGGCGAATCTTTCACGCTGGGCAAGACCGGCGGGATCATGCTGATCATGCTGGGCGTGGCGCTGGTAGCAGCACCTTCTGAGGCAAAACAACATGAATAACGAACGACCTTACCTTTCCATCATCATTCCGGCCTACAACGAGCAAAGCCGGATTGCCGATTCGCTGTACAAGGTGAAGGATTACCTCTCCCGCCAAACCTACCGCAGCGAAATCATCGTGGTGGATGACGGCAGCCGCGACCTGACCACCGAAGTGGTGAAATTCATCGACATTTACGGCAAGGAAACCAAGGAGCAGGAAGAAGGCCAGTTGATGGAAAACATCAAAAACGTCGGTAAAGGCTTTTCGATTGCACGCGGCATGATCAAAGCATCCGGCGACATCGTGCTGTTCAGTGATGCTGACCTTTCCACCCCGATTGAAGAAATCGAAAAGCTGCTGCCGTACTTTGAGCAAGGCTTCGATGTGGTGATCGGTTCACGCAAACTGGCGGATTCCGAGGTGGAAAAAAAGCCGTGGTATCGGGATGCGATGAGCCTGATCTTCAACATAGCCGTGCGCACCCTCTCTGTTCCCGGCATCAAGGATACGCAGTGTGGGTTCAAGGCCTACCGGCGTGAAGCGGCGCAACGGATTGCCTTATTACAGCGCATTTACGGCTTCGGCTTTGACGTGGAGCATTTGTACATTGCCCGCAAGCAGGGCTTTAAAATCAAGGAGGTGGCGGTGAAATGGGAACACATGGACGGCTCCAAGGTTGACCCAATTAAGGATTCGATCCGCATGTTTACGGATTTGTTGAAGATTCGGTGGTTGCATCGGGCGATGTAGTGAACGTGTCAGCGATCAGGAAATTCATGTGTTACCTTGAGAAGGTTTTCAAACAGGCTGTAAACTGCACCACCAATTGGAAAAAAACCACTCAAACGGGATTGCATGAATGTATCAAATTACTGAAATTACGGAACGTCACCAGCTAGAGCAGCTAGGCAGTAAGCCGAAATTTTGGTTTTATGATGAAGCTGCGGGTGTTCAACAACTTTGTAAGGTAGGACGTGCGGGAACAGGCGAGAACTGGGCAGAAAAAGTTGCCTATGAACTGGCTCGACTCATTGGGCTACCCAGTGCAGGCTACGATCTGGCTACATGGCAAAAGCAGCAGGCTGTTGTATCTCCATCTTTTGTTCCTGAAAACTGGTTGTTAGCACACGGCAATGAAATATTGACAAAGTTTGTCGAGAGTTATGATGAAAAACAGGCATTTCAGTTGAGGCAATACCGGCTAAATACTGTCATGGCACTGCTCTACCAATGGCAACAAAAGGAAGTCGTCCAGCTACCACTTGGGTACAAACCCACAAGCGATGAAGGCGTTTATGATGTGGCAGGTATGTTTGTAGCATACTTGATGTTCGACTGTTTGATAGGTAATCAGGATCGGCACGACCAGAATTGGGGCATAATTCTGGACTATACTGAACCAAGCGGGGGGATTTTCCTTGCCCCATCGTTCGACCATGCGTCCAGTCTGGCCTGCCGTTTGACGATAGAAGAGAAAAAAGAACGCTTGAAGACCAAGGATGTGGGGTATTCTGTAGAAGGCTTTGCCCGGAAGGCCAGAACGCCATTTTTCAGCAATGACGGCACGCAGCGGTTACGAAATCTGGAATGTTTCGAGAGTGCCGCAATGATGAGCAAGAAACCAGCGCAAATTAAGCAGTGGGTTGAACGGCTAGGTGCTATAGAACCAGCACAAATTGAACACATTCTTGGGCAAGTGCCCGCAGAATTCGGGATGGATGCTGTGACCAGCGAATTTACGCTGAAATATCTGGAAGCGAACAGGAAATTTATTTTAGGTCTGGAGTTATGAGTAAGAAGCTACTGTTATTCTGGCAAAACCCAACGAGTCGGCGCTGGATGACCTTGGGGTTACTGGAAAAGCGTGGGGGTATCTATTCGTTCCGCTATAGCCAGTCAGCCAAAAAATCACCAGAATTTGTCCCGTTTGGGGTGATGAACAACGTCACTAAAACCTATGAGTCGCAGGCGTTGTTCCCTATCTTCAAAAATCGCCTGTTAGCCAAGAACCGCCCGGAATATGCCGACTACATGGAGTGGTTGGGCTTGAGCAAACAGCTCGTCACCGATATGGATGAACTGTCCAGATCAGGTGGCATCCGTGCTACTGACAACTTGCAACTGTTCCCTTACCCTGAAAAGCAGGATGGCAAGTATGTAGTGGAGTTTTTTGTGCATGGCATCCGTCATGTACCTACCCGACAGGCTGACAGAATCGCCACATTGCAAAGTGGTGATGAGCTATTCCTGATGAAGGATGTGCAGAATCGGGCGGATGCTTTGGCACTGGCGATCAGGACGAATGACCCACCGGAAATTATCGGCTACTGCCCCAGTTTCTTTACGGCTGACATTAATCAGTTATTGGATGCGCAACCCCCAGCCAACGTGAAGCTATCTGTCGCCAAGATTAATCTGACTGCACCGTTACAGTACCGTTTGATGTGCAGGCTGGAATCTCCGTGGTTATCAAACTTCACCACCTTTGCTGATGGTGAGTTTGAAGATGAATGCCCCGTTATGCTGAAAGTGGCTTCATAGCTGACTGCTAAATCCGAAACACCTTCATCACCTCATCCCCCAAATGGTTGATCACCTTCACCGCGATCCGCCCTGACTGCGGCTTTTTGAACGGGCGGGAAACGTCGCTGTTGAGCGTTGCCCATGCTTCTTCGTTGATTTCGGCCTTGAGGGTGGTTTTGAGTGCCTTGTACGGGTCATTTGCGCCGAGGAAATAGGCGTGGCGCACGAAGAAACTTTCTTCGTTGTAGTCGGTGTCGATGAACCAGCAGGCGATGCCGTCAGCATTGTCGCTGATGACTTCGCCGGTTTGGGGTTTGAATACGTCCACGCCGTTGACTTTGACTTGGATGCGGTTGCTGCCTGCGTCGAGGATGTCGATGTCGGGTTCGCCGAAGATGACGAATAGGTTGCCTTTGCCAGTGTTTTTGAGGTCTTCCGCCATGTGCAGGTCGGCGTTCATGCGGGCTTTGAGTACCGGGATGCGCCCCAGTTTGTGGAATTCGGCGGAATGCGCGTCGTAGTTGAAGGCGCAGGCAATCAGCACGTCGAATCCGGCGTCACCGGCTTCGCGGGCAGCTTGTACCAGATCGGGGCGCGAGACTGTGCCGAATTCGGGGCCGATGAAAATGGCGGCACGGCGTTCTTCACCGCCGTCGGTGTTGCCTTCGAGGTAGCGGCCTTCGGCGCAGATCAGGTCGCCCGGCCAAGGTTGCAGGCTGATGAAGTTGATTTTGTCTTCTTTGTGCGCTTGCTGGACTCCGGCGGTTTTGAGGTTTTCGAGGATAATCTGGGCGAAATCGCGAGCATCCGTGTAGCCACTGGCGGATTCTTTGACGCCATCCATCAGTTCGTCGTTTTCGTCCACGCCGAGGACGCGGTGGGGGGAAAGGCTTTCGACGGTGAATGGCCCGGCAACGCGCACTTTGCTTTTGTCGTCATAGGGTTTGTCGTAGAGGTATTCGTAGTCGGCTTTGGCGGCGATGGAGGCGTCGATTTCCTGCTGGCGGGCAATGCGGTGTTTCCACCAGTCGGCGTGCAGTTGTTTGGCGGCTTTTGACCATTTCTCATCGGCTTCGCGGGGGATTTCCCATTCCTGCCAGTCTTGCTTTAGGGTGGTGTTGAGTTGTTGGCGCAGGGGTTCGAGTTTGGCTTGGTGGTTTTCCCAGATTACGTCGATTTCGGCGTTGTTGGCGATGGCTTTGAGGGTGATGTGGGGGACGCGCTCGTAGACGAAGCCTTGGCGGATGTTGCCGTAAGTGGGTTTGCTGGCGGGGATAGTGCGGGTGATGTCGGCTTCTTTTTGTTGGCCTTCGGGGGAGTCGGCTAGCAGGTAATAGGGGTAGCGTGCGCCCATGATGCGGGCGCGGGCTAAGGCCAGTGCTACCCGTGAGGTGTCCACCGTGATCCAGCGGCGACCCCATTGCTCCGCCACGTATGCGGTTGTGCCGCTGCCGCACGTCGGGTCAAGCACCAAATCCCCCGGATCAGTCGTTATCAAGATGCATCTTTCAATAACTTTACGCACAGTTTGAACAACATAAAGTTTGTCATCACCAAACCCTCCTGTACGGGTGTCTTCCCAAATATCCGAACTAGACTTGAACGGGAAATCATTGAAGTAGCGGATAAAATTAAGACTGCGCCCAATTGGTAATAGTCGGTCTGCTAATTCCAGCTTTTTTAGACCGGTGAGATTTGTACTGAATGTGCGGTTTCCTGGTGAATAAGAAGTGCCCTGAAACGTATAGCTTTGAAGGTCATTGGCATTTTTTGACCGAGCACTTGTCAATGGATTCGGACGATAAACACGTGAATTAGGTGGTGGTTCTGCCACACTCGAAATTTCTTCGCTTGTTAGATTACGACGAGTGCCGTCTGATAGTTCAACAAATCGAATGTTAACTTCTGAACGCCAGTTTCTTGGCTCGTAGGAATTCCGAAACTTAACCTCTTCGCGACGTTTTGCGAACCAAAGCAGCAGATCTGTGGTTACATCCAGAAGGCCGCTTCCTTTACCAGTAGTTTTACGAAAAACGATTTGTCCGCAAAAATTTTCATCGCCGAAAACTTCGTCGAGGACGGCGCGGACGCGGTGGACGTTTTCGTCGCCGATTTGGACGAAGATAGAGCCGGAGTCGGTGAGCAGGTCGCGGGCGACGGTGAGCCGGTCACGCAAGTAGGTGAGGTAGGAGTGGATGCCATCACGCCACGTATCGCGGAAGGCTTTGACCTGTTCGGGTTCGCGGGTGATGTGTTCCTTGTTGCCATCCTTCACGTCGCGGCTGGTGGTTGACCACTGGAAGTTGGAGTTGAATTTGATCCCATACGGCGGATCAAGGTAAATGCACTGCACCTTGCCGCGCAAGCCCTCACGTTCCGCCAGCGATGCCATCACTTGCAAGCTGTCACCCAGAATCATGCGGTTCGTCCAGTTGGCATCATGCTGGTAGAACTCGGTGCGGGCTTCCTCACTCGGCACGCCATTGAAATCGGCAAACAGCTCAAACTGGTTCTCCGCTGCCTTGTCATCCTGCCCGCTACGCCGCAGCAAGTCATCAATCAGCACCTTCGGATGCACCTTGTCCTGAATGTACAACGGCGGCGCATTCACCACCAGATCAGACCAATCCTGCTCATCCTTGCCCCGCCACACCAATTGCGGATCAAAGTCACGGTTACGCCGCTCATACGCGACCCGCACCGGATTGGCCTCGTCCTGACGCATCACCGACTGGTATTCAGCGGTGGGGATATTTTTGCGCGTGGCCTCGGTGTGCTTGAGGGCAGAAACGGTTTTTTTGTCTGAAGGTTGTTGTGCCATGTGTTTATTCCTGTCCCTGTTTGCCCACAATGCTGGTATTGATCATGCTGTCGAATTCCGTTGCAATTTTTTGTGCGAAATCTTCTTCCATCCCCCACACGTCGCCAAATTCGGCAAACGCCCAGCGCCCGTAACGCTTGAGGTTGTTGACTCCCGGAACCCAGTAGTTTTCCATCGTCGCCCGCTTTTCCTTGGCATCTTCACGCCGGTAGCCCTTGATCTCGACAATCAGGTTCAGCGGGTCGGCTTGCCCGTCATCCACCAGCACGATGAAATCGGGGATGTAGGTGCGCCGGGTGGAACCGTACTGGTAGGGCGCTTCCAGTCCCAAATTGTGGTTCTTGACGTAAGCGATGACACGCGGGTGCGCTTCCACCACCCGGCAGAATTCGCCCTCCCAATCGCTGTCGAGGATTGCCCAGTTGACGTGGCAATGCTGCGGGCTGGTTTCCCAGCGGTCGGTTTTGGCGGTGTGAAAACTGACGTGCGCGGTGGAGCCGGTCGGGTTGTAAGCATCCAGCATGGCCTTGACCGGGCGTTCCCCGACCATTGCCCGCGTGATCCCGGCAGTGATGCGCTCGCAAGCCATGTCCGCCAGTTCCTGATACATCAGTTGCGCCGGGTACGTGCCGCCCTTGCACACCAGATAGCCATCCAGCCATTGCTTGGCGATGCGCTTGAGTTGCCCGAACAAATGCAGTTTCGGTTCTTCGCCGGGGTCGCGCCACTTGGTGTACAGCAGCCGTTTGGTCAGGTTCATCAACAGGGTGGAATGGCGCATGTCGCCCAGATGCTTGAGGTTCAAATCCACTGCTTCGCCAATGATGCCGGAATTGCGGGTAATGGATGGCCCGACCAGTGCTGGCGTCAGTTCCAGCAGCGAATCTTCGTTGAAGGTGGCGCTGAGGCGTTCTTCCGGCAATTCGACCCGGTAGCCTTCCACCCGTGGGAAGGTGATAGCCAGCGGGTTGCGTGCCGGGCTGATCGCCTTGACGTGGATGGTTTCACGCGGCGGTTGCGGTTTCACCACCACCGGCTTGGCAGTGAAATCAAACGGAATGCCCAGCACGTCGGCATATTCCACGTTGAACAGGCCATCCGCATTCAGCTCATACGACTGGCGGCGCAAGGCACGGCCTATCACCTGTTCGCACAACAATTGCGTGCCGAAAGCGCGTACCCCCAGCACATGCGTGACGGTGTTCGCGTCCCAACCTTCGGTGAGCATCGAAACCGACACCACGCAGCGGATGGATTCGCCCAGCCGCCCTTGCTTGCCCACGGTGTTCATGACCTCGCGCAGCAAGTCCTGATCGGTGATGTTTTCCGCCCCTTTGTGGTCGCCACGCTCGCGCATGTCGTAGCGGAAACGTTCGATTTCATCCCCCGCCATGCTGCGGAAATTGGTATCCAGTGCATCACCAGATTCGAGTTGCTCGCTGTCGATCAGCAGGGTATTGGGACGTGGCAGCGGGTTGCCATGTGCGTCGTAGTTCCTGAACAGTGCCAGCCGCCCGTTTTCCAGACTGCTGGAACCGTCATCATTGTCACGCTGGAAACCGGCAATGAAGTCATACACCAGCTTGGAAGTGGAGGTGTTATTGCACACCACAATGAAACAGGGCGGGACGGTGATGCCACTCTCTTGCCACAAATGGAAGGTTTTTTCGTAATGCCCGTACAGGGCTTCGAGCGCAGTCTGCAATTCCACCGGCAGGCTGAGCGGGTCAAGGGTATTGGCTTTGCCCCGGCCTTTTTTCGGCATTCGGGTGCGGATATGCGTCCACAAATCGCGGAACTTGGGCATTTCGCCGCCGGGGATATTGTCCGACACCGGCACGCGCGGCAGTTTAACAATGCCGCATTCAATCGCATCCATCAGCGAAAAGTCGCTCATTGTCCACGGGAACAACGTGCCTTCGGCATAACCGGAACCACGCAGGAAAAAAGGCGTGGCGGACAAGTCCATCACCCGCAGCACACCCAGCTTGCGCTTGATCGCTTCCAGCCCGGAAATCCACAGGCGGGCAGCTTCGTTGTTTTTCTGTGCCTCGGTTTTGTCTTCACCCTTCAAGGCGCTGAGGTCGTCTTCGCCCGGCTTTTCGCGGTAGCAATGGTGCGCCTCGTCATTCAGCACCATGATATTTTTCATGCCCATCAGTTCCGGCATAACCCGCTGCAACATCTGGCCTTCGGTTTCCTGCGTATTGAGCGGCTCGCCTTTGCGCCCCTGAAGCAGCAAGCGCCCGCCTTTGGAAAGCTCCATGCGTTCGCGCAGCTTGAAAGCATGGTAGTTGGTAATGACAATTTTGGCGCGTTCCAGATCGGGCAGCATGTCGCCCGGAACCAGTTCACGGCTCTGGTAATAGCTGTACGGGTCATTGGGTTGCAACACTTGCAAGCGGTCACGGATGGTCAAGCCCGGTGCGACAATCAGGAAACCACGGGTGAAACGTTTGCTGTTGGGGTAACGTACCGCATTGATGGTCTGCCACGCGATCAGCATCGCCATGACGGTAGTTTTGCCTGCCCCGGTAGCCAATTTCAGCGCCAGTCGCAGCAGTTCGGGGTTGGCTTCCTGATTCGCACCTTCCAGATGATCCAGAAAATAGCGGCCTTTGTTGCCAGAAGTCGGTGCGACTTCCAGCAGCCAGATGGCTGTTTCGACCGCTTCCACCTGACAGAAAAACGGGCGGATGCTGTTGAATTCGTGGGAACGCCAATGTTGCAGCAAACGAGCGGTTTCTGGTGTCACCTTCCAGTCTTTTTGCGGGAGTTTGCGCCAGTCATCCACGTACTTGCGCAATTCATTGATCAGCGAAGTCGGATCGTATTTTTGTCCCTGACTTGCCAGCTCTGGTATATCAAACAGTAAATCTTGCTGGGGCGCGGCATCTTTGCGTTTTTTGGGCTTAGGGATAGGGGTAATGAAATCGGCACGGCGACGGGCTTCAATGGTTTTCTGGGTGGGCTGGCCTTGATCATCCAGCTCCCAGTGCCGGGTTGGGTAGGCGTAGGGTGAATTCAGTATGGGTTGTTCAAAAAAGGGGTTTTGCATCCGTTGAGGCTGTAGAAAAACCCTCCAAACCCCTATGTTGTGGGATAATTAGGCATCGCAAGCATCCGAACGGGTAAGCAGGCATGGCACGCTACAAACCGATCCATCAAGGCGTAAAACTGTTGGCG
>NZ_JAQTLS010000006.1:0-153730 GCF_028714775.1 Thiothrix sp.
AAGCCGGTGTCCCGGATGGATTCCTTGATTTCTTGGTACTTCTCATTTGGGGAACGCCGGGGGTTCCCGGCAAAAAATGAAATCCGGTCAACATCCACCACCATCGTCGTGACCTGTATCGGGTCGCCGGGTGGCGGGATGTTTCCGGGTTTGCCGAAATGCCCTGCGAACAAGCTGCTTTTCTTTTTGGTTTCATCAGTCATATTTTTTGCACCCATTACAGCATCCTCGCCGTTCTTCGGGGCACATCTAGGTCGATCAGCCAATCGAGAGCCGGAGGAGATTTCTTTTTTGTGGTTCTGTTACGCATGGTTTCCGCCTCCTTGGGCAACAGGCAAAATCCCCAGTTCGGCGATAACCGCCATCAACGACAGTTTTGCCATAGGGTGTTTAGTCAGGGTGTGGACTGGCACTTGTTGGGTTGCCGCTTCCCGCCATGCAACCGCAGAAGGGATAACGGCATCCATAATCGTGATGCCACTACCTCCGCCACCCAACTCCTCCCGCACCTCTAGTGCCACGTTTGCCGCGTCCTTGGTACGGTCAACCCGGTAAAGCACCCCGTACAATGGGGCAAGGGTGAGCGTTGTGTAATACGTCATTGGCTGGAGGCGTCCCAACATGCCTAATGTGCCACGGGCGAATTCACGGGCAGACATGGTTTCGGTAGGGATCGGGGACAGCAACAAATCGGCGGCAATGACAGCAGCATCCTGCAAGGGGCCGACAGCACCTTGGGTGTCGATCAGGATGAAGTCATAGTTTGCCTTTAGTTGGTTTAGCAGGTACTTGAGTCGGGTGCGCCCGTCCGGTGTATGTAGCACCCAATCCTGTAATTTACCTTCTGGGTCATCGGAATAGATCAGGTCACAACCAGCGGATGTGGCGCTAATGGTATTAGTTAAATCCCCGCCAATCAGTAACCTTTCCAGCCCACAGTCAGCTTGCTGAGCCAATTCGTAGTAACTGGACAGGGCTGGCTGTACATCAGCATCAACCAGCAAAACACGTTTGTTTAGGCTGGCAAGAAAACCGCCAAGGTTGGCAGTGAGTGTGGTCTTGCCAACCCCGCCTTTGGTGGAGCAGATGGTAATTATTGTCGGTTTCCTTTCAGAATCACTACTCATGACAAAATCCCTTAACGTGTTAGTTAGTAAAGGGATTTGTCATTATCATGGCATATTGGATTTAATAAGCTGCCCATGCCGAAAATCCCATTTATTGTGGGTAACGTACAATGTTGTACATTACTGTGTATTTATGGTGTGCGTTGGTGATGACATTGGGGAATACCGGATGCTCCATGCATTTGAAACCAAACCTTCCCCCCAAAGAACTGTTAACGCACCCTTGAGGTTGCCAATGATGCTTCCCCCCTTTTTAGGAGAAATGCATCAAGGTCGTTTTTGAGGTAGGTGATTTTTTTGCCGATTCGGTAGAAATTAGGCTGCTCAACCCCTAGTGTCCGCCGTTCAGAACGCCAACGTGCAAGTGTTTCCGCCCGGATACCCAGATAATGTGCGGCTGTTTGGGTTGAGAACCTGTTCTCCAAGGCAAAATTGACAGGGGCAAGTGGCTCGGAAATGTCCGGCATCGAATATGCCACCGCCTTAGTTGTGCTCCGTTTAGGTTTCGCAGCCAAACGTGGATGCATAGAAAGTCCCCCTTAAGTTGTGTTAAGACAAGTTAAAGTGCTTTTTATTGAGTTTTTGCGCTTTTGGGTATGTCTCGAAAAGTAATCAATATTGAAGTATCTGACCAACACCTAAAGCGTGCTGCCCACCCGTGATAGGCTGTAAATCACTGATTGGCTAACCAATTGGCAGGCTAATGGGCGGGTACTTGTGGCAAGGCGGTAACGCCTATCAATTTCTTCATCAGACCAAAAAATATCCCCCAAATAGGTGGTTTCCAATGTGATGCCTGACAAACGTGACCATAAAGACAGGTCAATCCAGTCCAGCACACGTAAATGATGCAACTTACCCAACCCATCCATTAGGCTGAGCAACTTGAACTTGCTTTTCTGTAGGGTGATATTTTGGCAAATGCCACTACCGGCTGGTGAGTAAGGCCGCTTACGGGCAGCCTCCAATGCTTCTGCAAAATACCGGAACAACAGGGCATCTGGTTGCCCTGTTTCGATTGATAGCGAAAAGGTCACTGGTGGCATTACCGGGTGTTGCCCCCAAATAATGGCAGCTTCTAAATCCTCTTTCGCCAAACAGCCCTCAGTTTCTGCCCTGACCAACTGGCTGCGATGGGACAATGCCCTGATCCATTGGGGGACATCCCAATACAGGTTCTCGCGGTGACACCTTGCGGGATACCAATCTGGCAGTAAATTTCGCTTAACCATAAACACGTCCCTAACAGCTTAAAAAGTAGCTATAGAGTGCCGAATTGAAGGGAGATTCAGCATTAGTATAAAAAAATTAACACATGCGAGAATAGATGGAGTGTATATGTATACAGTGGCATTGGTAATTTATTGATTTTAATGTCTTTATGTTTAAGTGGCTGATTGCCAGTCGTATATATCTTTCACTCTCCAGGGACGAAGAAGGAGACAGAAACTGGGGGGAATAAGCCTAAAAGTACGTTCAACTCTGTCTGGAGTGTTTTGTGGGCTGGGAGGTTTACGCAGGGTTGCTGGCGTTTCGGTAGCCTATTCATTGCCTTTCCTAATGACTGGAAAGCTGGAGTTTCCATTGGGAGGATACTGGCCTGACCAAGTATTTCTGTATCAAGAAAGCCATGGACTTACTGGAAATCAGTTATGGGGGGGGATGACATGGCCAATAGTGTGCCGCATGGTTTCCGGCAGTTTGTGGGTATGCTGTCAGGTTGTTGGTGCTGTCTTTGTAGACTCCCAACTTGACCACCATCCATGAAGGGGAGGGGACATTGGTCTTGAATTTGGAGATTAGGAAAATTGTCTTGAACAGAGTCGTAGGATTACAGGAGAAACATTAGATGTAGCACCATGCTTTGGTGTAGCACCAGCGTAGCACCGATAAACTAACAACAATAACGCTGCTTTTTGACAGTCCGTTAAAATCAAGCTAAACTATTGATTTTAACGGATTCATTCTGACAAAAATTGGTGGGCCCACACAGACTCGAACTGTGAACCAAAGGATTATGAGTCCTCTGCGCTAACCATTGCGCCATAGGCCCTGAAAAAAGTTTAGTTGGTTGGCAACTGACCGGGGTCGTATTCCAAGAAACTGCGAAGCATATCCGAACGGCTCGGATGGCGCAACTTACGCAGCGCTTTGGCCTCGATCTGACGGATACGCTCACGGGTAACATCAAACTGTTTGCCGACTTCTTCCAATGTGTGGTCGGTGTTCATGTCGATACCGAAACGCATCCGCAGTACCTTGGCTTCACGGGAAGTCAGGCTGGACAACACTTCGCGGGTTACTTCCGACAAGCTCGATGTGGTGGCGGATTCAATCGGCGACAGGATATTGCTGTCTTCGATGAAATCACCCAGATGCGAATCTTCGTCGTCACCAATTGGAGTTTCCATTGAAATCGGTTCTTTGGCAATTTTCAGGACTTTGCGGATTTTGTCTTCCGGCATGTCCATTGCTTCTGCCAATTCTTCCGGCGTAGCCTCACGCCCCATTTCCTGCAACAAGCGGCGCGAAATGCGGTTGAGCTTGTTGATGGTTTCGATCATGTGTACCGGGATACGGATGGTACGTGCCTGATCCGCAATCGAACGGGTAATCGCCTGACGAATCCACCATGTAGCATAAGTGGAAAACTTGTAACCACGGCGGTATTCAAACTTGTCGACCGCTTTCATCAGGCCAATGTTGCCTTCTTGGATCAGGTCGAGGAATTGCAAGCCCCGGTTGGTGTATTTCTTGGCGATGGAAATAACCAGACGCAGGTTGGCTTCGACCATTTCCTTTTTCGCGCGGCGGGCTTTGGCTTCACCGACCGACATGCTGCGGTTAATGTCTTTGATTTGTGGAATGCTCAGGTTGCATTCGCGCTCAATTTCGCGCAGTTGTTCTTGCGCTTCTTGAACCTTGGGAACTTGCTTCAGTAAGCGGCTGTGATCACCACGCTTGGTGCTGGTGTAGCGGTTCAGCCATTCCAGATCAGTTTCATTTTGCGGGAAACTGTCGATGAAATCCTGACGTGACATGCCGCCTTTTTGTGCACACAGCTTCATGATGTGGCGTTCATTTTGGCGGATACGGTCAACGATCTCATTCAACTGGACAGTCAACTCGTCAATGATCGGTTGCGCTAGGCGGAATTCCATGAACTTGATGGCTTGGGCTTCACGCGCAGCAGTGTAAGCGACGGCATCATTATTGGCAGACGCAACTTTGGCTGCATCATACAGTTCGCGCAACTCCGCAAATTTGATGCGGGCTTCTTCCGGGTCGGGGCCAGTATCGACAGGATCGGCTGACTCATCATCTTCATCTTCATCGGCAGCCGCATCATCTTCGGCTTCTGCTGCCTTCGCAGCTTCCAGTGCCTCAGCCGCTGCTGCCGCAGCCGCTTGAAATGCGTTCAAGTCATCATCCGGGTTAACAAAGCCGTTGATGATGTCAGTCAGACGCGCTTCTTCGGAGTCAATCCGATCAGCCTTTTCCAGCAGGACTTCGGTAGAGGCGGGGTATTGGGCAAGCGCACGCAGGATTTCATTCAGCCCTTCCTCAATACGGATGGCAATCTGAATTTCACCTTCGCGGGTCAGCAGCTCAACCGTGCCCATTTCGCGCATGTACATCCGCACCGGGTCGGTAGTGCGCCCGAAATCGCTGTCAGCATTGATCAGCGCGGCGGCAGCTTCTTCCGCTGCTTCGTCGTCGGCCTGCACCGCTTCATCGTTGAGCAGCAGGGAATCCGCATCCGGGGCATGTTCATAGACAGTAATACCCATATCGTTGATCATCGCAACGATGTCTTCAATCTGCTCCGGGTCAACGATGGTATCGGGAAGATGGTCGTTAACCTCGGCATAGGTCAGGTAGCCTTGCTCCTTACCCTTGGCAATCAGTTCTTTCAAGCCTGACTGCTGCTGCTCTTCTTGACTCATGCCCTAAACTCTCTGGAAAAAAGGTCGGTAATCATAGCATATTTTTCTGAAGTAAAGTCTGCCGTTTTGCAACCGCTAACCGGCAGATTTGTGTACTTCAGACAATAAGCATAGTAAATCGTTACGCTCTTGTTCGGTTAAACCTTCAACCTGTTCCCGTTGCAACAACACATCCAGTTGTTTTTGTTGTGCCTGACGCCTAATTTGGCCCAAACAATCACGGAATTCACGCGCTGGAACATCGCTGTCAGCCTCATACTGGAACTGCCCACTATTGAGGCGAGCCAGCACCCTCGCGTGCTGCGTCCCCCGAAAGCGTTCAACGAGGGCAGCGGTGTGTATAGTGGGGTCGGCTTCGATAATTTCAAGGATAGCCAGAAACAAGTCGATACCGGGTATGTCGTAACGTGCCCATTGCTCAGGGTTGCCCACATCATGGGCAAGTGCTGGATAGTTCAGCAGTAGGGCAATAGCGTGGCGCATTGGTGTGCGGCGGACTTCCTGCTCATTTAGTCGCCAATTGCCCGCAGATGGTTCATCCTGTGGGGCAGGGGAGTAGCTTTTAAAGATTTTTTTCTGCCCTTCATCGAGATAACCCAAGCGTACTAGCTCCGGCATTAACTGCTTTTTTTGCAGGATATTGGGCATCTTTGCCAGCAAACCCGCCGCTTCTTTGACAAAACGGGTGCGGTCTTCCATCACATTCAAGGTGTAATTTTCACGGAAGCCTAGCTGTGCATTTAGTCCAATCAAAAAGAATTTTGTCAGTGGCAAGGCTTTATCCAACGCCGTCTCAAATGCTTCTTTACCAATTTGGCGGATGTGGGTATCCGGGTCTTCGCCGGTTGGCAGGAATAGGAAACGCACGTTTTTGTCATCCTGCAATTCCGAAAGGCTATTTTCGAGCGCCCGCCATGCGGCTTGTTTGCCTGCACGGTCGCCGTCGAAACAGAAAATAATTTCCGGCACGACGCGGAATAACTGGCGGACGTGCTCTGGCGTAGTGGCTGTTCCCAAAGTGGCGACAGCGTAAGTGATGCCGTATTGCGCCAAGGCAATGACATCCATATAGCCTTCGACCACCAGCAAGCGTTCCAACTTGCGGGTGTGCTGGCGAGCTTCAAACAGGCCGTAGAGTTCCGAACCTTTGTGGAAAATGTCGGTTTCCGGCGAGTTGAGGTATTTGGGGGTATCGTTGCCCAACACGCGCCCACCAAAACCGATCACCCGCCCACGTTTGTCACGGATGGGGAACATGATGCGCTCGCGGAAACGGTCATACACCTTGCCCGCTTCGTTGCGGGTCGCCATGCCGGTTTCCAGCAATTTGTCATTGCCGTAATGCGCCAGATGCCTGCCCAGATTGTCCCAACCAGCGGGGGCGTAACCGACACCGAAGAGGGTGATCACTTCCGCACTCAGCCCGCGTTTCTGCAAATACTCGCGTGCGCTAGGGCTTTGCTTGAGTTGGGATTGGAACCACGCAACGGATTCTTCCATCAGCGCGTACACATCCTTGCCGACACGTTTGCGTTTTGGTGCATCCTCTGCACCTTCACGAGGCACTTGCACCCCGGCGGAGCGTGCCAGCGCCTCAATCGCTTCGACATACTCTAGGTGTTCGTACTCCATCAAAAAAGAAATCGCAGAACCGTGTACGCCGCAGCCGAAACAATGGTAGAACTGTTTGGTGGGACTAACCGTGAAGGACGGCGTTTTTTCATTGTGGAAAGGACAACAGGCCATGTACTCCCGCCCTGCCTTTTTTAAGGGCACTCGCGCACCGATGACTTCGATAATATCGACGCGGGTGAGGAGTTGGTCGATGAATTCTTTAGGGATGCGGCCTGCCGTACTCATGGGTTCTCTTTTCTTGGTCGTAAAAACGCGCTAATGTGTCTAGCCCTGACTCTCTATTTTGTACCATAATAGCAACCCTTTTGTTGCCTGAGATTCCGATGAGATACACTGAATTACCCCCAGCGCAAGGGCTTTACAACCCTGGCTATGAACACGATGCTTGCGGCATGGGTTTTGTGGCGCACCTGAAGGGTGTCAAGTCGCACAGAATCGTCCAACAGGCATTAAAAGTGCTGACCCACATGGAACACCGTGGTGCATGTGGTTGTGAGGAAAATACCGGCGACGGTGCTGGCATCCTGATCCAGATTCCGCATGGCTTCTTGGCGACCGAGTGTAAATCGCTCAACATCAAGCTGCCTGCGCCCGGTCATTATGCAGTCGGCATGGTGTTTTTGCCACAGGAAAGCGACGCACGCGCCGAATGTGCTGCGATCTTCGCCCGCATTGTGGAAGAAGAAGGTCAAACTCTGCTGGGCTGGCGTGACGTTCCCGTCAACCCCACACCGATTGGCAAGACCGCGCTGAAAGCGATGCCCTACATCCGTATGGCCTTCATTGGCAAGTCTGCGGATGTCGCCGAGGGGATTGATTTCGAGCGCAAGCTGTATGTCATCCGCAAACGTACCGAAAAAGCTGTGGAAACTGCTGATGTGTCAGGCCACATCTATTTCCCTAGCTTGTCGTCGCGCACGCTGGTGTACAAAGGGATGCTGACCACCGAACAGGTCGGGCAGTTCTACCAAGATTTATCCAATCCGAAAGTGGAAGCGTCAATTGCGATGATCCACTCGCGGTTTTCAACCAACACTTTCCCAAGCTGGGAACGTGCGCACCCGAACCGTTACCTGATCCACAATGGTGAAATCAACACCATGCGCGGTAACGTCAACTGGATGAATGCACGTCAGGCCATGATCAAGACTGATGTGTTCAAGACTGATTTGGAAAAAGTTTTCCCGATCATCAACCCGCACGGCAGTGACTCGGCGATGTTCGATAACACGCTGGAATTCATGTACCTGTCTGGCTATTCCTTGCCTCATGCGATGATGATGATGGTTCCTGAACCGTGGTCAAACCATGAAAGCATGGGCGCAGAAAAGAAAGCATTCTACGAATACCACAGTTGCTTGATGGAACCGTGGGATGGCCCTGCGGCAATGGGCTTCACCGACGGCACACTAGTCGGTGCTACCCTCGACCGTAATGGCCTGCGCCCTTCACGTTACTACGTCACCAACGATGACATGATCATCCTCGCCTCTGAAGTAGGGGTGTTGGATGACCTTGACCAAAACACTATCGTTTCTAAGCAGCGCTTACAACCGGGACGTATGTTGCTGGTCGATACAGCACAAGGCCGCATCGTTACTGACGAAGAAATCAAGCTTCAGATGGCTACTGCCAAGCCGTACCAAGATTGGCTGGCAAACAACCTGATTGAACTCCAAGACCTGCCTGAAGCTCCGCAAAGCGCTTTGCCAGAGCATGAAACACTGGTACAGCGCCAGAAAATGTTCGGCTATACCTACGAAGACGTGCGTAAGGTGCTGGTTCCGATGGCGTTGACTGCCATTGACCCACTCGGCGCAATGGGTATCGACTCGCCGCTGGCGGTACTGTCCAATCAGGCGCAGCCACTGTTCAACTATTTCAAGCAGTTGTTCGCACAGGTCACGAACCCACCGATTGACTCCATCCGCGAAGAAATCGTTACGTCGGCTTACACCACGCTGGGTTCCGAAGGTGACATTACTGCCCCAACCGCAGCAAGTTGCCATCAAATCCTGCTGAAAACGCCAATTCTGGGCAATCAGGAATTGGCAAAACTGACCCATATCGACCGCGAAGGCTTCAAGTGCGTTACTTTGCCGATCACATTCCGCGCGACTGCGGGTGAAAGCGGGCTGGAAGCGGCGCTGGAAAACTTGTTCGCTGCTGCTGACCGCGCCATCGAAGACGGTGCAAACCTGATCGTGTTGTCTGACCGTTTGGCAGATGCTGATAATGCACCGATCCCGTCGCTGTTGGCGGTTGGTGGCTTGCACCACCATTTGATCCGTTGCGGCAAACGTACCCTCGTGAGCCTGATCCTCGAATCCGGTGAACCGCGTGAAGTGCACCATTTCTGCACTCTGCTTGGCTACGGTGCGCAAGCTATCAACCCGTATCTGGCATTCGAGTCACTTGATGACCTGATCCGCGAAGGTTTGCTGCCTAACCTCAAACTTGATTACGCCGTACAGAAATACATCAAGGCCGTCACCAAGGGTGTGATCAAGGTCATGTCGAAAATCGGCATTTCCACCATCCAGTCCTACCGTGGGGCGCAAATCTTTGAAGCGCTGGGCGTCAGCAACGCCGTGATTGAGAAATACTTCACCGCGACCGCTTCCCGTATCGGTGGTATTGACCTGAACGTGATCGCCAAAGAAGCCCTGATGCGCCATCAAACCGCGTATGACTTCCATGATGCCGAACAGCGTTCATTGCGTTCCGGTAACGTGTTCCAGTGGCGTAATGAGGAAGAGGAACACCAGTACAACCCGGCGACCATTTACACCTTACAAAAGGCGGTGCGCACGGGAGATTACAAGCTGTACAAGCAATACAGCCACTTGCTGCACGAAGACGCTGAGGTGAAATTCAACCTGCGTAACCTGCTGGACTTCAACTACGCCGAGCAGCCGCTGCCGCTGAGCGAAGTGGAATCTGCCGTCAGCATCGTCAAACGTTTCAAATCCGGTGCGATGTCGTTCGGCTCCATCAGCCAAGAAGCGCACGAAGCACTGGCGATTGCCATGAACCGCTTGGGTGGGCGTTCCAACTCCGGCGAGGGTGGCGAAGACCCGGCACGTTTCACGCCCGATGCTAATGGTGATTCACGTAACAGTGCGATCAAGCAGGTCGCATCCGGGCGTTTCGGCGTTACCAGCCATTACCTGAACAATGCGCAAGAAATCCAGATCAAACTGGCACAAGGCGCAAAACCGGGTGAAGGTGGTCAGTTACCGGGCAAGAAAGTTTACCCGTGGGTAGCGCGTGTCCGTGGTACGACACCGGGCGTGGGGCTGATTTCCCCGCCGCCGCACCATGACATTTACTCGATTGAAGACTTGGCGCAGCTCATACATGACCTGAAAAACGCCAACAAACGCGCCCGCATCAACGTCAAGCTGGTATCCGAAGTCGGTGTCGGCACCATCGCGGCGGGTGTTGCCAAAGGTAAGGCGGATGTCATTTTGATTTCCGGCTACGATGGCGGCACGGGTGCTTCCCCGAAAACCAGCGTACAGCACGCCGGTTTGCCGTGGGAGTTGGGTCTGGCAGAAACGCACCAAACCCTGTTGCTCAACAACCTGCGTAGTCGCGTGCGTCTGGAAACTGACGGTAAGCTCATGACAGGCCGCGATGTTGCTGTGGCTGCCTTGCTGGGTGCGGAGGAATACGGCTTTGCGACCTTGCCATTGGTAGCCTTGGGTTGCGTGATGATGCGTGTATGCCATCAGGATACCTGCCCAGTTGGTATTGCTACCCAGAATCCTGAGCTGCGCAAGAAATATGCTGGCGACCCGCAATACGTGGTCAACCTGCTGATGTTCATCGCCGAAGAGTTACGCGAATACATGGCGAAACTCGGCTTCCGTACCATTGATGAAATGGTCGGGCGTGTCGACAAACTGCGTCAAGGTTCTGCCGAAGGCCACTGGAAAGCCAGCATGGTCAATTTACGTGCTTTGCTGCATACCCCTGAACTGGAAGAATGCGACGGCATCCGTTGCACCCGTGTCCAAGACCACGGCATCGCCCAATCACTCGACGAACGCGAAATCCTCACGGCTTGTCAACCTGCAATTGATAACGGCACATCCGTCACAGCGGAATTTGCCATCAAGAACACTGACCGCGTGGCAGGCACTATTACTGGCTCAGAAGTGACCCGTAAATACGGTGCTGCTGGCTTGCCGGAAGATACGATCCGCCTGAAGTTCCACGGTTCAGCAGGGCAGAGTTTCGGCGCATTCACCCCGAAAGGCATGACGTTGGAACTTGAAGGCGATTCCAACGATTACATCGGTAAGGGTTTGTCCGGCGGTAAAATCATCGTTTACCCACCGAAAGATGCGTTGTTCACGGCTGAGGATAATATCCTGATCGGTAACGTGGCATTCTTCGGCGCGAGTAACGGCGAAGCCTACATTCGGGGCGTGGCAGGCGAACGTTTCTGCGTGCGTAACTCCGGTGTGCGTGTCGTCGTCGAAGGCACGGGCGACCACGGTTGCGAATACATGACCGGCGGGCGCGTGGTCGTGCTGGGCAAAGTTGGGCGTAACTTCGGTGCAGGCATGTCCGGCGGCGTGGCTTACGTCTATGATCCGACCGGCATCTTGGCTGTCAGCGGTAACACCGAAATGGTGGCTTACAGCCCGCTGTCAGACGCTGACGAAAAGGCCGAAGTCAAAGCGATGGTCGAAAAGCACTTGCTGTATACCGGCAGCGCCCGCGCCAAACTGATTTTGGCGGACTGGGACGAACTTTCCGGCAGCTTCGTACGGGTCATGCCGAACGACTACAAACGTATGCTGGAAGCAATCCGTTCTTTTGAAGAACAAGGGCTTTCCGGCGAAGAAGCGCTGATGGCAGCCTTCACTGCAAACAATAGCGATGCCTCGCGCGTCGGTGGCAACTAAGGAGCGAGTAAGTCATGGGAAAACCTACAGGATTCCTCGAATATCAACGCGAGCTACCAGCCGACCGTGCACCGATGGAACGCATCAAGGACTGGCGTGAATTCCACCTGCATTTCGAGCGCGAGGCGGAAAGCCGCGAACAGGGCGCACGTTGCATGGAATGTGGCATCCCGTTCTGCCAAACCGGAAAAATCTTACCCGGCGGCGCGAGCGGTTGTCCTGTCCATAACCTGATCCCGGAATGGAATGACATGATCTTCCGGGGCTTGTGGAAGGAAGCGTTTGAACGCCTGCGCATGACCAATAACTTCCCGGAATTCACCGGGCGGGTGTGCCCAGCGCCGTGCGAAGGCTCTTGCACCCTCGGCATCAACGAACCGTCCGTAACCATCAAGCTCAACGAAGTGTCGATCATTGATAAGGCGTTTGCAGAAGGCTGGGTCACGGCTGAAGCGCCTGTGGAGCGTACTGGCAAAAAAGTGGCAGTAGTCGGTTCCGGTCCTGCGGGTCTGGCGTGCGCTGATCAACTGAACAAAGCAGGCCACGAAGTCACCGTTTACGAACGCGCTGACCGCATCGGCGGCTTGCTGATGTACGGCATCCCCAACATGAAGCTGGATAAGCAGGAAATCGTGCAACGCCGCGTTGACCTGATGGCAGCCGAAGGCGTGACCTTTGTCACTAGCGTGGAAGTAGGCAAAGACATTCCTGCCGAACAACTGCGTAACGATTTCGATGCGGTTGTCTTGTGTGCAGGTGCTACCCAACCGCGTGACTTGCCAGTGGAAGGACGCAACCTCAAGGGCGTGCATTACGCGATGGATTTCCTCACTGCTAATACCAAGAGCTTGCTGGATTCCAACTTGGCAGACGGCAACTACATCTCCGCGAAGGGTTTGGATGTGGTGGTCATCGGTGGTGGCGATACCGGCACTGACTGCGTGGGCACATCCGTGCGTCACGGCTGCAAATCGGTTGCGCAACTGGAAATCATGCCGCGTGCACCAGACAGCCGCGCTGCTGATAACCCGTGGCCGGAATGGCCTCGCATCCACAAGATCGACTACGGTCAGGAAGAAGCTGCCGCCGTGTTCGGGCGCGATCCGCGTGATTACCTCGTTTCCACCAAGAAACTGGTTGGCGATGAAAACGGGCATGTGAAAGAAATCCATACCGTTGGCGTGCGTTGGGAACACGACGCATCAGGCCGCATGAAGCTGCTGGAAGTCGCAGGCACAGAAGAAGTTCGCCCTGCACAACTGGTGCTGCTGGCAATGGGCTTCACCGGGCCGGAAAAAACTTTGATCGACGCGCTCAAGCTCGACACTGATCCGCGTGGCAACGTGCAAGCCGACTACGGCAAGTATGCCACCAACCTACCTGGTGTGTTTGCAGCAGGCGACATGCGCCGTGGTCAAAGTTTGGTTGTGTGGGCAATCAACGAAGGGCGCGAAGCAGCGCGGGAATGCGACCGCTTCTTGATGGGTAAGACGTTTTTGCCGTAATCAGCATTTGCGGGAGTTGTCATGTAGCCTGCGATTTCGTTTAGGTCGTAATAAACGGAATCGTAGGCGGCAGTCTCTTGGAATTGTTAGCATTCGCTCGAAGACAAAGTGACAGGGTAAAGTGGTGCTGCTTTGCAGTGTATTGCTTAGTTTGGTGTCTTACACGCTCTGTCCGTTAGTTCTAGCTAGAAGTTGAGTAAATCTCTCAGCTTGAGGTTTCAGTCAAGTGCGCGTAATCTTACGTTATCCTACATAGATCGAGGAACCGTAAAATGCACACTGCAACGCTCTCTAGTAAATACCAACTCTCGATTCCTAAAGGTGTCCGCGACTTGTTGAACCTGCAAGCAGGGCAACAGTTCACCGTATTGGTTAAAGGTAAGGCAATTGAGTTAGTCCCGATGCGTTCCCTGCGTGAGATGCGCGGTATTCTTAAGGGCGCAAACACCCAAAACTACCGTGACCGCGAGGATCGTTTCTGATGGCGTGTGTGGTTGATACCTGTGGCTGGATTGAATGGCTGACAGACGGTGTATTAGTTGCAGAATTTGAACCGTGGCTGGGTAATCTTGAAGAGATATATGTTCCCACTGTCGTTCAGTTTGAACTGTACAAATGGGTCAAACGAGAGCGGGACGAAATCAAAGCCTTAGAAGTGATAGCACTAACGGAACAATGCAAAGTCGTTTCATTGGATACGGCGATTGGGTTACTGGCGGCAGATTTGGCATTGCAGCATGGCTTATCTTTTGCCGATGCCATCATTTACGCCACCGCCCGCCAAAAAGAAGCCATATTGGTGACAGCAGATGACCACTTTCAAGCACTTCCCCATGTAACCTACTTCGATAAAAGCAAAAAATTACAGTAGGGCGCTGCCTAATGCATGATCTGTGACATCCCACCCATCACTGGCAGCATGATTGAAAGTACAATCAGGGTGACAATGCCGCCCATGAACAATATCAGGCCGGGTTCAAGCAAGCTGAGTAAAGTCGCCATCCGCGCCTGAATTTCACGCTCTTGTTGGATTGCCGCCCGCTCCAACATGGCATCCAGCTTACCGCTGCCTTCGCCACTGGCGATCAGATAAACCATCATCGGTGGAAAATAGCCGGAACGTTCCAACGCTTTATGGATTGGCATCCCTTCCCGCACCCGTTCGGCGGCATCCAAAACCGACTCACGCATCGGGATATTGATGACGACTTCGGCGGAAATTTTCATCGCGTCCAATACTGTCACGCCACTGCCACTCAAGATGCTGAAAGTGCGGGCGAAATGTTCTGTATTGATACCACGTACAATCCGCCCAATCACAGGCAGGCGTAACAGCAAGCGGTGGTAACGGTGTTTCCACAACGGGCGGCGTAATAGCCACACAATTCCGGCAATCAGCAACGCTATGAATATCAGTAATACCAAGCCGTAACTGCCCAAAAAGTCGCTGGAGGCAATCAACATGCGCGTCAACCACGGCAATTCGAGTGGGTTGCCATGCACATCCCGCAAGCTGGCGAAGGCTTCCACCACTTTGGGTATTACAAAACGTAGCAATGCTGACACCACCCCAATGGCGACCAGCAACAGCACCGTCGGATAGGCCAGCGCTGCCATGACTTTCTGTTGGCTGTGCTGGCGGTTTTCGGTGTAATCCGCCAAGCGTTCCAAGACTTCCGGCAAATGTCCGGATTGTTCCCCTGCGCCCACGGTTGCCCGGTACAGTACCGGAAATGCTCCCGGAAATAAGGCCAAGGCATTGGCAAAGGTGTGGCCTTCCATGACCCGCGCACGAATTGCAGAGAATATGCGGCGGGAAGCATTGCGTTCGGTTTGGCGCACCACCGCGCCTAAGGCTTCTTCGATTGGCGAGCTTGAACCCACCAGCGTTGCCAATTGACGGGTCATCAACGCAAGATCGGCGGGATTGAGGCGTCCGCTGCCCAAAAAAGAACGGTTTTCAGCCCTTTTCTGTTTTTGCGCAACCTCGTTCACTTCCAGCGGGATCAGCTCGCCATTGCGTAATAACTGGCGTACTTGCCGGGGCGTATCCGCCTCCATAATGCCACGTTCTTCTTTACCTGCGGCATTCAGGGCAACGTACTCAAACGCGGGCACTAGTTATCCTCCCGTGTGACGCGCAAGACCTCATCCAACGAGGTCAGCCCCGCCAGCACCATGCGGATGCCATCATCCCGTAAGGTCAGTGCAGTCTGGTGGACGTATTCACCCATCTGGATTTCACTCGCGCAGTCATGGATCATCTGGCGTAACTGGTCATCCATTTCTATGAATTCGTAAATCCCCATCCGCCCCACGAACCCCGAATGGTTACAAGCCGGACACCCCACATGACGGTACGGGTGCATTCCTTGTAAATCATCGCCTTCAGATAAATGTTGGCGTAGCAAATCACGTTCGGCCTTATCGTGCAAAATCGGCTCTTTACACTTGGGGCAAAGCACCCGCACCAAGCGTTGCGCCAATACCCCCAGTAAACTGGATGACAGCAAATAGGGTTCCACCCCCATATCGCGTAAGCGTGCCACTGCCCCAATCGCGGTATTGGTATGCAAAGTGGAAAACACCAGATGCCCGGTCAAACTGGCTTGCACCGCAATTTCCGCCGTTTCAAGGTCACGGATTTCACCGATCATTACCACATCCGGGTCTTGGCGCAAAATGGCCCGCAAGCCCCGCGCGAACGTCATTTCGACCTTGTTATTAACTTGGGTCTGCCCAATGCCGTCGATGTAATATTCAATCGGGTCTTCAACGGTGAGGATATTGCGGCGGGCATCATTTAAATTGCTGAGCGCGGCGTACAAAGTCGTGGTTTTGCCCGAACCTGTCGGCCCTGTTACCAGAATAATCCCGTGAGGCTTTTTGATCAGTTCCTGCAAACGCTCATGCAATACAGCGGACATGCCCAGATGCGACAGGTTTAAACGTCCCGCCTGCTTATCCAACAAACGCAACACCACACGCTCGGTATGCCCAGAGGGCAGGGTAGAAACCCGCACATCCACGGCTCGCCCCGCAATCCGCAGGGAAATGCGCCCGTCTTGTGGCAAGCGTTTTTCGGCAATATCCAACCGCGCCATGACCTTGATGCGCGAAATGATCATGGGGGCAAGTTTGCGCGGCGGCTCAATAATTTCACGCAGCACGCCATCCACCCGCATCCGCACTGACATACGGCTTTCAAAGGTTTCAATGTGGATGTCGGAAGCGTTTTCCTTCACCGCCTGCGTCAGCAATGCATTGATCAGGCGGATGATCGGCGCATCATCTTCAGATTCGAGCAAATCTTCTGGCTCAGGCAAGGAACCAGCAATGTCCTGAAGGTCAGCATCGTCGCCAATGTCTTGCATCATCGACGCGCCCACTTGGCTACGGTCGTAATGCGTCGTCAGCAAGCGCTCGAAAGTTTCCGCATCCACGCTTTGGAAATGCAGTTCAGCCGGAACGAAGCGTTGCACCTCTGCCAATGCCATCGGTGTTACCCCCACACGGCATTGCACCACCACTTGCCCGGCGCTGGGTTGCAACAGTATCCCGTGACGTTTGGCGAAACTGTATGGTAACTCCCGCACCAATGGCACGGTTTGCCCGATAGCAGCAGTCTCTGTCGTGCTCATAAGGAACTGTTACAGAAGGGGTCAATGGAATTGCACTTACCATTACCCACAGCCTGCACCTTGCGTGGGGGAGGCGGTGGCGGATTGTGCAAATCGTCTGCTGAACCGCGTTCCACCCGGCTCATGTCCGCAGGTAATACACCTGAACCTTCCCGTAGGATGCCCCGGTTTGCCACATTGCTGCGCTGTTGCTGCTGTTGCATGGTGTGGTATTTTTGGCGCGTATAGGCATCTGCCGACTGTGCATCCGGCATGATCATTGGGTGGATGAACACCATCAGGTTTTGCTTGGTCTTGCTGGTGGAGTTGCTGCTGAAAATACTGCCTATCACCGGAATGTCACCCAGCACCGGAACTTTGCTGGCGGAATCACGGTAATTGTCTTCGATCAAGCCGCCCAGCACCAAAATTTGCCCATCCTCAACCATTACGTTAGTGGTAATGCGGCGCTTATTGGTGATCAAGTCGGAAGCACCCGCACTGCTGGAAGCTACGTTGGATGTTTCTTGGTCGATTTTTAGGTTGACGGTTTCGCCCCGGTTGATTTGCGGGGTAATTTTAAATTTCAGGCCGACATCTTTACGCTCGATGGTGGTGAACGGGTTGGTGGTGTCACTGGAACTGCTGGTGCTTTTTCCTGTAATGAACGGCACTTCCTGACCGACGGTGATTTCTGCTTCTTCATTATCCATCGTTACCAAGGTTGGGGTAGATAGGATATTAGTTGCTGCATCACCTTTCAGCGCTTCCACAATCGCACCAAAACTTCGGTTGCCGCCCCCTAATAATAAACCATTGGGAACATTGGGAACTGCGCCAGCCTGTACGCTGCCATACAAACCAGCTACGGTTGATAATGCACCGAAATTACTGATCCCGACTGGGCCAGAACCATCTGTTGCGCCGTTAGATACAAGTGCCGCGCCCAATTTGTTGGACAAGTCGGTGGAAACCTCAGCGATGATGGCTTCGACCAACACTTGCGCACGACGGCGATCCAATTGCGCGATGACTTTCATCATGCTTTTCTGCAAGGTGGGTGGGCCACTGATGATGATGGAATTGCTGGACTTGTCAGCCAGTACCGTCACGCCACCCTTACTGGCACTCATCGCTGCCGCAGGAATTGGGGTAGGGGCAGCACCACCCGGTGTTGTAGGTGCATCACCCGTTTGCTGCTGGATGGCTGGGGAAACCCCATTCAGCACCGCCACCACATCTTCCGCCTTGGCATAACGTAACGGAATAACCTTGGTGTCACCCTCGGTAGCGCGTTGCACGTCCAGTTTGGCAATCGCATTTTTCATGCGCTCGCGGGTCTGTTTGTCGCCAGAAATCAATACGCTGTTGGTGCGTTCATCGGCGGAAACCTTACCCCCGGTGGGTAGCGCACCGTCACCTGCTGCTCCCGTCGTCATCAAACCTTGTAAAGTAGCCGCCACTTGCGAAGCAACCGCATAATCCAGTGCCACCAGTTCAAAATCGTCATTATTCGGCTTGTCCGTGCTTTCCAACACATCGCGCAGCCGCGCCACATTTTGCGCCCGTCCGGTAATGACCACAGCGTTGCTTGACTGGTTGGGTAACACACGGGTTTCACCTGCGCCGACCAGCGGTTGCAAGGTCTGCATGGCTGTCGCTACCGGGATGTAACTCAGTTTGACGATTTCAGTAACGGTTTCGTCCACATCACTTTCGCGGGCATTGGCGACAAGCGGGGCGACTTGGGAACGTGCCTTGCCGGAAGGTACAATCTTGATTAAATTACCAGACTCTACCGCCTCCAATCCATGCACCTGCAAAATGGACAGGAACGCCTCGTACAATTGGTCTCCACTCATCGTCCCGCCCGTTACCAAGGTAATCTTTTTATTATCGGTTTGGGCGGTGGGGTCAATCAGGAAGTTTTTATGGGTCGCTTTGGCAACAATTTCAACCGCATTGGCAATTGAAACATCCCGCAAATTCAATGCGGTCACGTCTTCCGCGTTCAATGAGGTAGAGGCAACCACTAACCACAGTGTCGACGCCAACAAACCTGCCCGCAGGTATTTGTGGTGAGTGCATTTGTTTTGATTCATGAACAATGGAAACCTATGGTCTAACCGGAAAGTAGGGTGATTCTAGCACTCCGTATCCTTTCCGTGTATGCAAATTACAGGCATAAGAAACCACCCATTAAGGTGATTTCTCACTCCAAGCCAAATACCCGTGCGCGGATATGGGCAATCTGGTCACGCACAGATGCCGCTTGTTCAAACTCCAGATTCTTGGCATGTTGGAACATCTTTTCTTCCAACTTTTTGATCTGCTTGAGTGCTTGATCGGGGGTAAGTGTGCGGTATTCTGCCGCTTCTTCCGCTACCTTCTTTTCTCCCCGCGTTTTGCCCTTGCCTTTGGTGGCATTGGCGTAAGCGCCTTCCATCACGTCGGCAATGCGTTTACGGATGGTTTGCGGGGTAATGCCGTGTTGCAGGTTGTAAGCCGTTTGCTTTTCCCGCCGCCGTTGGGTTTCACCGATGGCTTTTTGCATGGAATCGGTAATTTTGTCGGCGTAAAGGATGGCTTTGCCTGCCGAGTTACGCGCTGCCCGCCCAATAGTTTGGATCAAGGAACGTTCGGAGCGTAGGAAACCTTCCTTGTCCGCATCCAAAATGGCGACAAGCGATACTTCTGGGATGTCCAAGCCTTCGCGCAACAGGTTGATGCCAATCAGGGCATCGAATTCGCCTTTGCGTAAGTCGCGGATAATTTCTACCCGTTCCACCGTGTCGATGTCGGAGTGCAGGTAACGCACCTTGATGCCGTGTTCCATCAGGTAATCGGTGAGGTCTTCTGCCATGCGTTTGGTCAATGTAGTCACGAGTACGCGCTCGTTGCGTTTGGCACGGATGCTGATTTCCGACATCACATCATCGACCTGCGAGGCAATCGGGCGGATTTCCACTTCTGGATCAACCAGTCCGGTGGGGCGCACGACCTGTTCGGCGACATTATCAGAGTGCTCCTTTTCATAATTACCGGGGGTGGCGGAAACGTAAATGGCTTGTGGGATCAGTTGCTCGAATTCGTCGAAACGCAACGGGCGGTTGTCGAGTGCGGAAGGTAGGCGGAAGCCGTATTCCACCAGCGTTTCTTTACGCGAACGGTCGCCTTTGTACATGCCGCCGAATTGCGGGAGGGTGACGTGCGATTCGTCCACGAACACGATGGCGTTTTTGGGCAGGTAATCGAACAGGCAGGGAGGGGGCGCACCCGCTGGACGTTTTGACAGGTAGCGCGAATAGTTTTCGATGCCGGAACAAAAGCCGGTTTCCATGATCATTTCGATGTCGTATTGGGTGCGTTGTTCGAGGCGTTGCGCCTCCACCAGCCGGTCATTGTCGCGTAAATGGGTGAGGCGTTGCTTGAGTTCTTCTTTGATGTGTTCGACCGCTTCCAACAGTACTTCACGTGGGGTGACGTAGTGGGTTTTGGGGTAAACCGTCAGGCGCGGCACGCGGCGTAGCACTTCGCCCGTGAGTGGATCGAAATAGCTCAAAGTTTCGATTTCGTCGTCGAACAATTCAATGCGGATGGCTTCGCGGTCAGATTCTGCCGGGTGGATGTCGATCACCTCGCCGCGCACCCGGAACGTGCCGCGTTGCAGGTCAAGGTCATTGCGGCTGTATTGCATTTCTGCCAGCCGCCGCAACACGGTGCGTTGGTCGATCTTGTCGCCGCGCACCAAAATCAGCAGCATTTTCAGGTAGGATTCCGGGTCGCCTAAGCCGTAAATGGAAGAAACGGTGGCGACGATGATCACGTCCTTACGCTCGAACAGGTTACGGGTGGCGGAAAGGCGCATCTGCTCAATGTGGTCGTTCACGGCGGAATCTTTTTCGATGTACACGTCCTTAGACGGCACGTAGGCTTCCGGCTGGTAGTAGTCGTAGTAAGACACGAAATATTCCACCGCATTGTGCGGGAAGAACTCCTTCATCTCGCCGTAAAGCTGTGCTGCCAGCGTTTTGTTATGCACAACGACAATCGCGGGGCGCTGGGTCTGCTGGATGATGTTCGCCATCGTGAAGGTTTTGCCTGAACCCGTTACCCCCAGCAGCGTTTGGTGCAATAAACCATCAGCCAACCCAGTGAGCAACGAACGGATCGCTTCCGGCTGGTCGCCAGCGGGTTGGTAGCTAGTGTTGAGGTGAAAGGAATCCGCTGCACTCATGGCTCTCTCCTGATAAGAGCCATTATCTTAGCACGGGAAACGTACTTTCAGCCTTTACACCCTCATGGGCAAAACGTAGATGGCTTGATCAAACCCTTGTCGGCGAAATGCCAACCACTGGGGTTCCACGGTACGCCCGGTGCAGTGCCGTAATATTTCATCTTGCCGAGTGCGGTATCCAACTCTGCACCAACTGTTGTGCCTTTGATGGTCTTGCCATCATGCAACAATACACCGTGCTGGCCTTCGCTGCGGCTGCCTTTGGCGCGATACCAGATTTGCAATTCCCAACCGCCTTCACGCAGGACTTTTCCTGCTGGTTGGGTAATGTCCACGCCGACACCTTCGCTCGGTAACAGCGGTTCGGCTGGTTCAACCACGCATAATGGTGCTGCTACCAGCAGGCCGATAAGTGATAAACGGAATGCGTTCATTTTTTCGCCCTCCTTGATGGGTTTAAAGAATCTTTGCCTATACTTCCACAGTACGCCGCTCTATCGGCAGACGCTTGATGAATCTCAGGAAAATTAAAAATATTAACCCATGCTGAACTTGTTTTCCTGAAACGGTCAAACCTACTAGATCACGCTGTTGCGCGTGGCTATTGTTAAAAAATCCAGAACACGAGGAATGCCAATGAAAAGGATGAAACTGGGTGGGGCAGGTGCGCTGGCCTCTGTACTTTTGCTGTTTACCCCGATGCTGTATGCCGATTGTAATTTGTACGATTTCGCACGCTATCAGGGGGCAACCCGCACACTGGGGCCGGGTGAACGTTTGGGAAATTTGGGGGCAAGCTGGGATAACCACACGTCTTCAGCCAACATCACCGAAAACTGCAAACTGACGCTCTATTCCGACCCTAATTTCCGGGGAGATAGCAAAGTACTTTCCACATCAAGCCCTTACCTTGGCAGCTTGTGGGATAACCAAACGTCTTCAGCAATGTGTACTTGCACCGCGCCACCCGAATGGAGCGGTCGCCGTTGGCATCATTGGCGTGACGGCGATGGTGCTGGCCGCCGCCCACCGCCGCCACCTGTCCGGCAGTCATGCCGCGTATACCGTGACGTAAATTTTGTGGGTGGTGAACTGGCGCTAGCAGCCAACAACAGCTACAGCATGTTGGGGGCAGGGATGAATGACCAAGCCTCTTCGGTCAAAGTGCCGCAAGGTTGTAGCTTGACGGTCTACAGCCACGAAGGTTTGGGTGGGCGTAGCCGGGTCTTTTTGGAAGGCGATTACAACTATGTCGGGGAGCACTGGAATGACCGGATTTCTTCGGCAGAATGTGCCTGCCGTTAGTCGATAATTCCCCTCCAGCTCTCTCCCCGAAAAATGGGGAGGGAGCCTAAAATTCGTAGGGTATATTGCGGGCATCCTGCAATATTTGGTCAATGGGTGCATCCAGCCGTACTTGCATCGCCAAGACTGTTTTGTTTCCGGCCTGCGTTATTAGGACATGTCCTTCCTTTCCCGTTATTACGACCTGCTCAAGATTCCCGCAAAGCAATTCTTCCAGTGAACGTTTACCCAATGAAATGACGGCTGCACTTAATGCACTGACACTATCTTCATCTATATCCTGAGAAAGTGTTGTGTAAATAGGCAAACCCGTCATGGTAACGAGCGCGGATGCTTCAATGCCTGCATTAGTTCCATTCAAGTCAGTCAGTATTTTGCTCAATGTCTCAGGGTGCATTCCATATTTCCCGGTTTTTGGTTAAAGGCATGTGCTTATTGTGGGCATTTATTGAAGTGTAGAAGTATTCAGCTTGGAAAAGGCGGATATTTTTGACGAATGCGCATAAACGTCCGCTAATCCTACAAAACACCAAAGCAAGCACGTAGAAAATCCATCGGTCTACTCGGCAAGCATCCATCATGCAGTAACAACAAGCAGTTGCTGGAAGTGCTGCCTGTGCATTTCGTCAGCCAAAAGCCATCGGTTGTAAGCCCTGCCATTGAGACATAGGGACTTTCGGTCGCATAGTCACCCTAGAAGAAATGAAAAAATTCATTAGATAAATAGTAAAAATTAATGACCGATAAGGATGTTGATCATGTTTATAACAAATAAGAGTGGAGCGTGAGCCATGTCTAATACGAGCTTAGCATTTCGGTTAGCAACAACCTCCTTCCTTCAGGAAACCGAAACCCGCGACCTTAGCAAGAGCGCCGACACACAAGCGGCATTTATTTATGTTTATTCGCCGGAAGGTGAGGCTGGGCACGTTGCCAGTATTTTGGATCGCGCTAAAATTCGGCACTGTATTAATCAGTACGAGATTCGTGATTACGCTGGAAAAGTGTTCTGCTTCCATAAACGCAGCAACCTAAGCGATGCACAAGTGGACTTTTTAGTGAACGCGGTGAGTGCTGGCGGACAAGTCGTTGCTTTGTTGGACTACCTTGAGCAACGCTTGAGTCTTGTTGAAGTGGAATTACTGCACAGTGATTATTTGTTGGACAATAACCTGATGCGCCTTTCCTTGGATAAGTCACGGCAGTGGCAGAAATTTGCTATCGACACGATTATGGCGGTTTCCCTGTTGGTGTTGACCCTGCCTTTCTGGGCATTGATTGCGTTGGCGATCAAGCTGGAATCACCGGGGCCAGTGTTCTTCCGCCAGCGCCGTACTGGATTGTTTAATAAGGAATTCGACATCCTCAAGTTCCGCTCCATGCGTCAGGATGCAGAAAAGGACGGGGTGCGTTGGGCGTCAAAGAATGACAGCCGGATAACGCGGGTCGGTGCATTCCTGCGCAAAACCCGGATGGATGAGTTACCCCAGTTGATCAATGTGCTGCGTGGCGAGATGTCCATTATTGGCCCGCGCCCAGAACGTGAGGTCTTTATCCATGATCTGGAAAAGCATGTCCCATTCTACCGTTTTCGCCACATGGTCAAGCCAGGCGTTACCGGATTGGCGCAGGTGAAATACACGTATGGCGCGTCGATTGAAGATGCGATGCACAAACACCGCCACGATATGTATTACATCAAGCACCAAAGCCTGTGGATGGACTTGAAAATATTGCTGCAAACGACCCGCATTGTACTGACCGGGCAGGGGATATAAGCCATCAACCTACGGGCATAGTTTGCGCAAACGGTAGAGTTCATCCAGCGCTTGCCGTGGGGTGAGTTCATCCGGGTCGATGGCTTGCAGCGCCGCTTTTACTTTCTCTGCTACCGCATCTTTGGGTTCTGAAGGTAGGTCGAACATCAAGGGCAATGTTTGCCCCGGCTTTGGGGCTTGCTGGCTGTGTTTCTCGAGTGAAACCAGTTTCTTTTTCGCCTGTGCAATCACACTTTTCGGTACGCCTGCCAGTTGTGCTACTTGTAAGCCGTAGCTTTGGTTGGCAGGGCCGTCCTTCACCGCGTGTAAAAACACAATCTTGTCGCCATGTTCCACTGCGTCGATATGCACGTTGGCAATGGTGCTGATTTGTTCCGCGAGTGAAGTTAGCTCGAAATAGTGGGTGGCGAATAGGGTAAAAGCCTTGCGGTCGCGGGCGAGGTATTCGGCGAATGCCCATGCCAGCGATAGGCCGTCGAAAGTGCTGGTTCCGCGCCCGATTTCATCCATCAGTACAAGGCTATGGGCGGTGGCATTGTTGAGGATGTTGGCGGCTTCGGTCATTTCCACCATGAAGGTTGAACGTCCGGTGCTTAAATCATCGTGTGCGCCGATGCGGGTGAAAATGCGGTCGATATTGCCGAGACGGGCAGTCTGTGCGGGGACGTAGCTGCCGATATGCGCCAGCAAAACGATCAGCGCGACTTGGCGCATGTAGGTGGATTTGCCGCCCATGTTTGGCCCCGTCACCATCAACATGCGGCGGCGCGAATCCATGTACAGGTCATTCGGCACGAATGGTGCGTCCAAAGTGCGTTCCACCACGGGGTGGCGTCCACCTTCAATTTGGATACCTGCGCCGTCAACCAACGCAGGGCAGTTGTAATTCAGGGTGTTGGCGCGTTCGGCGAAATTGCTTAACACGTCCAATTCAGCGATGGCTTGCGCACTGTTGCGCAGCGGGGTGAGGTGCTCCAGTAAATCGCGCAAGAGGTTGTCGTAAATGGCTTTTTCGCGGGCAAGCGCCCGTTCGCGGGCGGACAGTACCTTGTCTTCAAACTTTTTCAGTTCCGGCAGGATGTAGCGTTCTACGCCCTTCAAAGTTTGGCGGCGGATGTAGTCAGGTGGAATTTTGCTCAACTGGCTTTGCGGAATTTCTACGTAATAGCCGTGCACGCGGTTGTAGGCTACCTTGAGGTTGGTGATGCCGGTGCGGACTTTTTCCCGCGCTTCGAGATCAAGCAAGTACTGGTCGGCGTTTTCGCTTAAGTTGCGCAGTTCGTCGAGTTCGGCATCGAAACCGGGGGCAATCACGCCGCCATCGCGGATGACTACCGGCGGGTTGTCGATGATGGCGCTGTCGAGCAGGTGGCGCAGTTCTGCGTGCAGGTCGATATGGGATTGCAACTGCTGGATGTGCGGGTTATCGAGTGGCTGGATTAGCTGATGGATGCGTGGCAATACATGCAAAGAGCTGCGTAGAGTGGAAAGGTCGCGCGGGCGGGCGCTACCGAGGGCAATACGGCTGGCGATGCGTTCGATGTCGCCGATGCCGCGCAAGGTATCGTTGATGGTTTCGTAACGGTATTGGTCGAGTAGCGAACCGACGGCTTGATGGCGGTTACGCAGGGTGAAACGGTCACGCAGCGGTTTGTTCAGCCAGCGACGCAACAGGCGACTACCCATGCTGGTGGCGGTTTTGTCGATTACCGAAATCAGGGTGTTTTTGTGTTCACCGCTCAGGCTGTGTTCGAGTTCCAAATTGCGGCGGCTGGCAGCGTCGAGAATGATGCCTTCGTCGCTGAGTTCTACCGTTAGGCTGTTGATGTGGGGCAGGGCGGTACGCTGGGTTTCTTGCACGTAATTGAGCAATGCCCCCGCAGCGGCAATGGCTAGTGGTAAATGATCGCAACCGAAACCGGAGAGATCGTGCACCCCAAACTGGCGTAATAGCAGGCGTTTGGCGGTGTCGAGATCGAAATGCCACTGCGGGCGCGGGGTGGAAATGCGGTTGCGGACGAAAGCGGGCTTCCAGTCTTCATCGTGCAGGATTTCAGCCGGTTGCAGACGTTCGATTTCATTGTGCAGGGTGTTGGCGGAATCGGCTTCCTGTACGGTGAAACGTCCGGTGCTGAGGTCGATGGCGGCGATACCGTAATGGTCTTCGGTACGGGCAATCGCTACCAGCAGGTTATCGCGGCGGTCGTCCAGCAAGTAGTCATCAGTGACAGTGCCGGGGGTGAGCAGGCGGGTGATTTTGCGTTCGACCGGGCCTTTGGATTTGGCGGGGTCGCCGATTTGTTCGCAAATGGCAACCGATTCACCGACTTTCAGCAGTTTGGCGAGGTATTGCTCGACGGCATGGTAAGGCACACCCGCCATCGCAATCGGTTCGCCAGCGGAAGAGCCGCGTGCGGTGAGGGTAATGTCCAGCAGGGCGGCGGCTTTTTTTGCATCATCCATGAACAGTTCATAGAAATCCCCCATGCGGTAGAACAGCAGGATGTCGGGGTATTCGGCCTTGATGCGGAAATATTGCTGCATCATCGGCGTGTGCTGGGTCTGGGTATCCTTACTCATCTTTTCTACTTTTAGTTGCTTGTTATTCTTAGCTTTTCATCATGAAATACATGCCTGCTGCCGCCATCAGCATCCACAAGGCGACTGCACCAAGACCAAGCATTTGGGAAAGGGTGTCCATAAAAAACAGCATTGCCAAAGACAAGGCCAACAGGCCGTTGCCAATCCAAAAATTAGGGTTAGGGTCGGGAGTTTGCATCAGTCGTTGTCCGTTGGTTTGGATGGGGGGAAGTGTAACACGGTTTGGATTTAGCGCACTTCCAGCGATTGCATCAGTTGTTTGTTGTCCAACAGGTGCAACGCATTTTCCGGGGAATCAATGAACGGGTTGCGGATGCCGATGCGGGCATAGACCCAATTGTTGTAGGCGATTTCCCAGGCGCTGGGGCTGTCGATTTTCGCCCAGTGAGTCAACGTACTGATATGTTGGTTGTAAAGCTCGTCGATTTCATACACCAGCAGCATGTACAGGATGGCGCGGGCAATATCGCCCCGGTTACGCGATGGGATCACCCATTCGTGGTCGGCATCGAAACCTGTGCCGGAAAAGTTTTCCGGGTGTAATTCCAACTGGTAGGGACGCACGATTTTGTCGTCATTGAAATCAAACGGGAAGTTGGAACGTTTGGCATTCAAACCACGCTCAGAAGGGGCAAAGTTAAAGGGATTGGTGGTCGCGCCGTAACGCACATGGCGCGGCACGCCTTTGTGCGCCAGATAACGGTCGAGGAAATCACGTGGGATAATGTGTTCAATGCTGTGGCGCTGTTTTTGGTACAACTCGGTGACGGGTGATGTGCCGTAAATCGCCGTGACCCAGCCGTGTTCGGTGTCAAAGAAAAATGACCAGAAATGCTTCCACTTGTCGTTACTTTGCCATTGCTTGAAGTGCTGCGGTGATTGGTAGACACCGCCTGCGTATTCGACGAAATCTTGTCGGGTTACGATGTCCGCCACGCTGGTGATGCTGTGGGCAGGTTTTTGGTGGAGGGTAGCGATGTAATCGGGTTGCACGTCGCAGGGTAGGAATTCGACACACACTTGCCCGTGGTCGGATTGCAGGCGGTTTTCTACCCCATCGTCTTCCAGATGTTGGTTCCAAACTTCGTAGTGGCTGACTTCTGCCAATGCTGCCGGATTTTTCGGGTTCAGCGCGTTGGAAACCAGCACATAATCCAGCACATTACCTTGCCCGTGGTGGATATGGGTGAATGGGCGTACCCGCTGGCGCATGTTGGCTGCCAAGCGGAAAGTGTCTGCCAGCCGGTATTCGTGCAGGTGCAGCTTGATGCCGTGCGGCCAGTTTTCTTCTCCGACACTGCCGATGTGGTGGATGCGTTCCTGCATGGTCAGTGCCGCCAGTGGGATAGAATCTTGCGCGTCGTTGAAATCACCCATGACCACGATGGGGTGTTGGCTATCTTGCCCCAAGCGTTGGCTGATGTGGTGGTAAAGCAAGGTTGCTTCCATGCCGCGCTGCCATAGCGATGCAATCGTGCCACGTGATAGGCGCAGCAGGGTATCGCGGATGCGTTGCCGCCATTCCAGCGTATCGTCGTAATGCATGTCGAGGCCGGGCGGACGCTTGGATTTCAGGTGCAGCACGTATACCGTCACACAGCCCAAACCGGGCACGTCCAGATCGGCGCAAATGGGGCGGCGGCTGAAATGGAAACTATCGGGCAAGGACAATTCGCTGCGTAACTCAGCGGGGATTTCCAACGGATGTACTGCTAGCACCGGAAAACGTGAAGCCAGTGCCACGACCGAACGGTGGTAAATGTCAGGGGCATCGGCGAGACCGCCGGGTTCATCCACCGTGACAAAATGCGGGTAGCCCGCAGCGGCACACAATTGTTGCAGTTCCGGGACGCTGAAAACTTCTTGGAAACCGACCACATCCGCCGCCATTTGCTGGAGGCGGGCGCTGACCCAATGTTGTTTCTGCTCCCATTCGGCGGGGCTGTAGGTGTTGCGCTCATCCCGCGCATACCAGTAACAACCGGGGGCAACAAACTGGTAAAGGTTGAAGGTGGCAAATTTCATGTCGTCGGCCTCTCCAGAAAGCTATTTCAAAGCGTGCTAAGCTAATGGCTATCCAGCATAGCAAGGACTAATCATGAGATCATTTCAATTCGCGAAACATCTGCTGAATCGAACCCTCGTTGTCGGGGCAATTATGGTTCTTGTTGCGTATTTTCTGGTTTTCTATGTTCCTGACATGAGCAGTGGGTCGACCGATTCCATTCAAGCGCCAAGCACGCAGACAGATAACCCGGTTTTTGCGCTCCCCATATACCTTGCTAAGGTTTTATTTGCGGTGGCAGGGCCATTATTGTCAATGATTGTGGGGGCTGTTTTCGGCATCGTGGGCGGGATTATGTTTATCGTCGGGTTTATCCGTGGGCTGGTTCGCTGGATACGGGCGTGGCGTGAAGCACCACCACCTGCATCATAAGGTCAGTATCATCAACCCACATCCTGAACTTGTTATCCACCAGCAGGCGTTGCGCCAATGCACGCTTTGCCCGCAAATGATCCGCCCGGTGATCACGGGCGAGCCTGTGATGTCGCCAGTCATGTCTATTGGGCAAGCACCCGGTATCCACGAAGCGAAAGTGATGCGCCCGTTTGGCTGGACGGCGGGCAAAACCCTGTTCAAGTGGTTTGAAGGCATTGGGCTGGATGAGGAAACCTTCCGTCAGCGGGTTTATATGTCTGCTGTGTGCCGCTGCTTTCCCGGCAAAAACCCCAAAGGTGGCGACCGGATGCCGTCAGAGCTGGAAGTGGCGAACTGTTCGGGCTGGTTACAGGCCGAAATTCACCTGCTGCAACCGCAATTGGTCATCTTGGTGGGAAAACTTGCCATAAACCAGTTCCTACGCGCGAAAAAGCTGGATGAAGTGGTGGGATTTTGCCATCGGCAGGTGATTGATGGGCGTGAAGTGGATTTTATTCCCTTGCCGCATCCCTCTGGCTTGTCGACGTGGCCTCGCATGGAACCGGGAAAAACCCTGTTGCAGGCTGCGTTACAGGCGATTGCCACACATCCTGCATGGCGGCACATTTGCGACCTTCCGTCAGCCAGCGGCTAATGCTTCCACCGGCAATTTACCAAAGCTTGCATATACTCTATGGCATTGCGATGGATAACTAAAGGTGAAATATGCGCACATGGAATCAGTGTTTGGCTGTGATCGTTGGGGGGGGATTGGTTGCCCTGAGTAGCGTTGCTTGGGCGGAAACTCCCAATGAATTGTACCTGCGGGCAGCCAGCTACGAGCATGTTGCGGATATGCCCAAGGCAGTGTACTGGTATCAGCAAGCTGCTGCCGTGGGTGATGTGGATGCCCAGTTACACTTGGGCAAACTGTACCGCGAAGGCAAGCTGATAGAACAAGATTACACACAGGCAGCGTATTACTACGGAATGGCGGCGGAGCAGGGCAACCCGATCGGGGAATATAAATTGGGGACAATGTATTACGGCGGTCAAGGGGTTTTGCAAAGCAATGAAAACGCCGCTTTGTGGTTTAAGCTCTCAGCAGCGCAAGGTTTGCTGCAGGCAGTCCATGCGCTTGAAGTGATGCGCATGAACGGTCATTGTTGCAACGCGGCGCTAAATGTAGCAGCACTTCCTCGTGTTGCCCCCATCGCTAACCCAGTAGCGTGGCCTTAGAACGCATAATTGAATGCCATCATCACGCCGTCACCGCGCCATTTTTCACCGCTGCGGTGAGATTGCCCGTGCCGCACGTCCAGTGAAAGGTTCATGTCTTTTTGTAGGTTGAACTTAGCTCCCACGGAAGCGTTGAGGGTTGATACATAGCCGTTTGATTTGTCGTCTTTGCTACGGCCTTTGCTGACACTTGCGGTTAAATCGAGTTTTTCATTGACGGGCAAGTTGCCATGTGCGTTTACGCCGACATAGCGGTAATTTTTTGGCGACCAATAGCCGGTTTCTTGCCGGTCATGATCCAATTGCGTCCCCTCAACACCGACCCACAGGCGCGGTTCGGCAGCAGGTGTCACACCGTAAAACGCCCCCACATACGCTTCCCGGTTACGGTTGCCATCACTGAATTTTTTATGTTGTAACTTGCTGGAAACGGAAGTCCGTTTGCTTGGTGTTACGATCACTTCCATAGCGGTCGCTTCGGTAGTCAGGATTTCGCCGCTGGTGCTAAGCCCAACTTCCTCCCTGAACAGCACATCCTTATTGTGTTCCAGTGCCACCATGGTTTTGGCGTTGGGTTTAAGTTCTGCCCGTACCCGGTGGGTTGCTGTCGTTTGGTTGCTACTACCCACAGGTTTTTTGATCTTAATGACCCCAAGATTGCCTTCGACTGCGAATTGTTCGGTGACTTTTTTGCGTGCTTTGACCCCCACTTCGGTAGCTTGGTAATTTGCCCCCTTATTATTGACGCGGTGCTCGGCAGCATTGACGCCCAGCGTGAGTGCGCCAGCATTGGTTTTGACACGTTGGTAATTGAGCTTTACGGTATTTCTGCGGTAATTGTCGGAAGTGTCGTAATGATCGGTGCTGGCGTTGACTTCAGACCAGCCATCCCACTCTGCGGCTAATGCTTCATGAGCTGAAGTTAGTAGTAATAAGCCGGTAGGAATGACTTGCAGTGGTAATTTCATGGTAGTTCCTTATTAAAATGTTCGTGTGCATTTGGGCGGTTTTGCCGGAAGGCAATTTCTTGTAAATACGGTAATACCAATTCTGGTCTGTACCCTTGCACCAATGCCTGCTGAAAAGCCTGTTTGGCGGACTGGTAATGTTGGTTGTGCAGGTTGGTCTGCGCAATTAGCCAATGTGCTTGCGCGAGGTTAGGTAGTAGTTTCAGCACAAAGTCGGCATGTAAGCGAATTTTAGCTAGCATTTCGCGGCATCCTTCCTCACCCAATACCCCAAGCCCGAACCAATGCCAATACAATTGCGCAAAGGCTAAATGAAGCTGTGGATTGCGTCCTTGCCCCTGTTTAAATTGCTCAATGAGGGCAGATAATTGTTGCGCTAACTGTTGTTCTTTTTTGGTGTATAAGGCATGGGCTAACAACCACGCACTTTCTGTCTGACTATCGAGGGCATCTTTTAATAAGGTAATGGAATGTTTTCCATCCAATTGGCGTGTGGCGCTCAGTAAGTCTAAATAATCATCAGTCGTTAAGGCACTCATCCGTTGGCTAGCTTGGGTGAACTCATAAGGGCTTTGTGCTTCAGTGGTAATGTCAAAGTAACCTGCCGCTTCTTGCGGTGACAATGCTTTTACGACAGGAGGTCTGTACCACGCTTCCTTACGCAAAAACACCCAGCCCAATACTAAGCCAATAACAGGCAAGAAGGTGAGGAGCACTAGCCATAAGGTGTATACAGGTGTAACCGTTTGGGTCTTTTTTGCCAAGTACAGTGAGCCAACCGGTATCACCAAGAGGTGTGCTGCTAGCCACACAGGTGCGTTAAATACGGTGTTAAGTTGTGGGGAGACACCCAATAGCCCTGCCAGACAGAGGGTGTCAATTCCCGCAAGACTAAGCAGTAGCCAGTGCATAATGGGGCTGCCTCAGTAAGTCCAAATAGCCAACCAGCTCCTGACGATGCTGATAACGGTGAAAATATTGGCTGTAGAAAAGTACACCCGCTTGCGTAAATGTTTGGTTAAAACGCCGGTAGAAATCGTTTTCTAGCTTCCGGTGCAACATCCCAAAGGATTCCCCATCCAGCATCGGTAGCAATAAAATCAGTACGGTATCGCTTTCCCGTTCAACGCGCCAACAGTGGTTGCCACCGCGCATATTTTCTGCGAAATGCGTGAGGTAGTTTTCTTTATCGGCGGAATTTTCGATATTGAATCCGACCAGTAATGTCGATTTGTGGTGGCAAGCAACCAATTCCAAGGCAGAGTGGACTTCTTTCTCGGTGGTTTTCCACTGGTTATAAAGCGGGGAGAGATTTGTGGGTATGAGTGCTTGGTGTGCGGTTGCATCTTCGAGCCGTGCACTCAGCCAAGCGCATAAGGTCGCCAGCAAGTTCAGGTTTTTAGGTTCAAAGGCTAAAAAGTTAATTTGCTGGACAGCTAAAACCAAATGTACCGTTTGCTGTTTATCTACTATTGGAAATGCCGCTAAGAGGGAAGTCCCTAATTCTTGATAAGAGCCTGCAAGGCTGGAATTCCGGTTCAAGCTGATCGGGCGGCCTGTTTCAAGTACTTGTTGTAAGAGGTAGTCTTGAGGCGTTAGTGCTATCATATTTCCTGTTCTAGCCAGTGGTTGTTGGCACAGTTTTCCCCTGCTACTGATGGCATAGAATGCAGCAACTTCTAACCATTCGTAGGTTTTCAAAATCTGCATCATTTTTTTCGCTAGGCTGGGCAGGCGTTCCAGTGAAGCTTGTCCGGCAGGGATTTCATCTTCCAATAATTTCAGGGAACGCCAGAGTGAGCGGTTGGAACCCATTGATTCTACTTCCAATTGGGTGTGGGATATTTGTAACAATTGAATTTTTTGTTCGATGTTGGTGACTTCCGACTGCATTGCTTCGGCGCGGTGTTTTTCTGTTAAATAATGTTGTTTCCAATGCCCTGCCAGTTCACCTGCTGCTAAGCACACAAACAAGCCACCTGCCCACAGTTCAAACCAGTTGTGGTCAGTTTCAATGCCTTGTGTCCATAAATATGTCCGTGACAGTACCGCCAATAGTAGTAAACTGTAAAATCCGCATCGGCTCCCATAGCGCAGTGAAGCTAATAAGGGAGGCGTAATAATCCAAGGAAACGCAGCTTTTAAAAAGAAAGGATCAGACATATTTAATAGCCATGCGCTCGCAGGCAAGCCGATGGAAAGTAATGTTACTTCTATCCATCTGTGTATTTTCTTTTTTGACCGTGTTAACTCTATGGCTTGATCCATCATAACCTTACCTCATGGCGACTTCTTGTCGGCGAGCCTCAAATTTCTTTAGATATTCTTGGTAACTTAGCTAGAATAGTGCGTTGGTAAGTACTAGCTGTTTTTCCCAGTTTATTACTATGGTTTCGTGCTAACTGGGATGCTTGTTGATATTGGCGAAGCTCCCAATGTAACTGAATTTTCATTAAGGTGATTTGGGTGTCCGTCCCAAAGCGTTTTTCTATTTGTTCCCATGTAGCCAATGAAGCAGCATAGCGTTTATGTCCACTTTGCCAGAGTGCTACGTGTTTCCATAATGATGGTTCATCACTGCGTGGTAGTATCCATTGCCATAAGCTTACTGCCAATTTGTTTTGTTGCTGTTGTTCTGCCAAATAAGCTACGCGGATACTTTGTTCTAGCACCCGTTCTTTATACTCTGGATGCGCCAATAAGGGTTTTAGTGCTGCCAGTGCTTTATCGGGTTGCTTCGCTTTTATCCACAGGTCGATACTACGGCGCTGTAAAGAAAGTTGTTCAGCAGGATTTTGGGCTAAGGCTTGGGCATAATCTAATGCATCAGCCGATTCTTGGTATAAGCCAGCAGATTGTGCCCAGTGAGCCACTTTTTCATGCCAAGTTTGCGCATTTCTTAGGTCGATGCTGGCAAGTTTTTGGTAGATGGATACGGCTATTTTTGGCTCACCAATCTTTAAACTCAGCGTGGCTAACTGTACTAATGCTGCGGGGTCATCCGGTAATTTCTTCTGGATAGTAGACAGGTAGTCGACAACTTCTGAACGTTGTCCCGTCTTGATGGCTGCTTCCATCCACGCGCAGGCCGTCGAGCTTTTGCTGAATACGGTTGCTTTATCATCCCGTACTTTCCGCAAATAACGTTCGGCATCTGGCCATAACCCTGCCAGCTCTGCCGATGATGCGGCTGTTATCAGCCATTGTTGCCGTTTCTTTGTGTCCACTTCCGCAAGCTGTGCAAAACGGCGTGCGGCTTGCGGTAATAGATTGAAATCTGAGCAATATTGCGCCAGTGCCATGAGTTTCTTGCTATCCCACTCAGGGTATTTGGCAAGCACGACGAGCTGGGTACGGACGGTTTGTTTGGCAGCGTTGCGCATTGGCTCGCTGATTGCTTTATTCGTGGTAGTGCTGTAATAAGCATCCAGACGATTTTTCAATAATAACCAATCAACTTGCTGCCTTATATTTTGGTCAGCATGGTTGGATAAGCGTCCTAATAAGTGACTGGATTCTCGCCAAAAGTGTTGCGCAGTTAATTGTTCAGCCAAAGCGAGAACTTTGCTGGGTGGTACATCTTCCCGGATTTTCACACGGGCGTATTCGGCTTGAAGCGGATTGGCGAATTGTGTTTTTAAGTCGTCGCCGCTTTGACCGATGTGAAGTAATGCTTCATGGTTGGGATACAGTTCATACAGCATCCCTCCAAATAAGGTGGTGGCAATCATCAAGTTAGATGATGCGAATAGGCTGGATTTTTGCATTATTTTACTCCTGCTTTATCAGCAGTTGGAATATCTGCTTCTGATCTTAGGCTTTTGATCAACACACCTTTTTCTTGTTGTTGAGTAAGCCAAATTTGGTATGAAGCAGGTTGGTCTGTAAAAGCTAAGAAGCTCAGGATACCTGCATAGCGACCCAGCAGCGGGGCATTCGGTAAACCAGACTGTATATCGTGTAAACGTAATTGATAACCGCGCTTTTCCAGTGCTTGCTGCACCGCCTGATAGTATTTTGACTGTAAGGGTGTCGCGGTGTCTTTGGCACTATCAAATAGTAGCAAAAACGTTTTTGGTACAACTTCAACCATGCCGGTTCCCATACCATCCAGCGCAGCAGTGCTGATCCACGGCACAAAACCTTGTTCCTGAATCTTCTTTGCCAGTTGGCGGGCTTCAACGACTTGGGTTGGTGGCAGGTAATCGAGAATGATGATTTCCAATCCAAACTCTTGTTGAATGCCTTTAAGTTTCTGTAATAACCATTCTGTATCACTAGGGGTAGCTGGTTTGAATTCCTGATGGGCATTGTCCCACGAGGCATACAGTGATTCGGCAAGCACCGCATCCAGCAAGGGAGCAATTTGTGGCATGACATCAAACCCACGATTGGCAACCAGTTTTATCTGTGGGTATTCTTTACGGATATTGCGTAATAAATCTGCCAAGGCATTGGCTTGTTGCTGCCTTGCTTCATCGGTTTTGGCGAGTAATTGGAAACTATCCAAGGTGTCCATAAACAGGCCGTCATAGCCTTGTTTTGCCAAGGGTGCAACCAATTGCTCAATAACAAACTGTTGCCAGCCGGGATTGGCAATATCCATGACTTCGCTGTCCCAAACCCGATTTTTGCCTAATATCCATTCGGGTTTGACTTGTGCATACCATTTGCGGCTTGGTGCGACCTCACCGATGCTGACATAAGCCAGCACCTTGACTCCTGCTTGATGTAATGCCTGCAATTCTGTGGGCTTGACGTTATCGGCTTCCACAATCACCCGCTGGAATTTTCCCAGCAGGTCAATGGGTAAGTCTGCCGCGTAGAACACGGCGGTGCTATGCATTTCTGCTGCCTGTAACGGCAATGTAACTAAGACCATTGCCAAAACCAGCGTCTTAAATAAAACATGCATTTATTATTTATCTCGTTTGATTTAATTACTGACACACATTTTTACTACTGACAGGTCATGCTTGCATTTTGGACAGTCTCATCAGGTTTTAAATCCGTCGCAGCGGGTATGAATTTCATAAGTAATACCTTGCTACAGGTGATGGGTTTCTTGGTCGTGCAGAGGTTGAACTTTGTGTTGGTGGCACTGGCATTGTTTAGTTTGTAGGTGCCTGCGGTACAGTTTGGAGTGATTTCCACTGAGCCGTGCCCTTTAAAACTAAATGTGAGTGTTTTGGCGTTTAAGTTCGTGGATAACAAATTAGCCCGCATCGGAAGTTTGGTGATATGCGTAACTGCTGTTGGTGTTGCCCCTAAACGCACGGTATATGCACCGCCAGTTTGTGCAGGAAACACTTTCTGGGTGTTGTAGGCATACCAATTATCCACGGATGCAATCGGTGAGCCTGTGGCAATGGCAAACCGCCCTGCATCGGTAGAAGTCAGGTTGACGTTCACCGTCGAAGCATCCGGTTGGGTGATGGTTAGGATGCTATTACGGAAACTGGCAATGCGTTTGCTGAGGTCAGCACCCGTGAGAAATTCCGTGCCTGCATTAAATGCTTTCTTGATCAGGTTGGTGTACATCGCAACGGTATAATTAATGCCTGTCCCGCCGTAGTTCTTAACCGTTCCAATCGTTGGGCCATAATCATGCCAAGGCCAATGGACTAACGCTTGGTTGGCATGTTTATTCAATTTGTCAAATTCTGTCGCCCAAATAACTTCGGTTTGCGCTGGTGTTTTCTTTAGGAATTCAATATTAGTGAAGTCAAAGGTCATGTTGGGGCTGAGATAGACCTTCGTGTCCGCTGGGGTCAAGTAGCCAAGTGCGTTCGGGAAGCCCGCGCCAACGCCAGAATATCCACCGCTGAGATAGCTGACATGCTTGAGCATTTCAGTCGCCGCAGGCATGGCATCAGGCGCACCCGGCACGGCTCCACCAAGGTTAGTGAGTCCAAGATTCGCTTCAATCTCAGTTCTTGATTGCCCCATTTCAAATTGGATGTTGGTAGGCGTTAACACATTGGTGTCGATGGGGTGTGTGTAGGAATGGGTTCCGATTTCGTTACCGAGCGCCAAATATTTTTTATAGAGTGGCCCTGAAACAGCCCAGTTAGTCATTTGCTGGTCATTGGCATCATTAGGTTTGTTACCGATGTTAATGTAATAGGAACCCACGAAGTTGTAGGTATTTTTCCAAGTGGTCAGCAACGTTAACAGCGGTGTTTCTACGGTGGCGATTTCGTCGGGATACATGCTTTCATCCATGTCATTCCGGGCAGCGAAGAGCGATGTTTCACGCCCCATCTTCAAGGCTGCGGGTGCTTTGCCACCGTAAACACTCCACTGTAAAGCAGGCCATAATAAGTTGGCATCTTGCATGAATTGGAGGGCGCCAAAATGTACATTGCGTGCGCCACTTGCTCCAGTCGATGCTAACACGGCATTGCGGGTATCAGTGCCGCCAAGGACTTGGTTCAGCACAGGGGTTACGGTGTATCCGGCAATACTGGCAGTATCAAAATAGTCCGTGTATGCCGTACCGTAAGTCAGGACATTTTCATTAGCCGTATAACCACCCTGTAATAGTGGGTGGGTGGAATTGCTAGCATTGACGGTTAATGCTACGGGGCCTGCGCCATTCACGCGGGTGATCCCCAACAGGTTTTTCATGCGGGTGTAGGAGTCGCCCGGCAAGGCATTACCTGCTTGGTCATTGGTCATGAAATTGCCTGCTGCTACGAAACCAATATTGTACTTTGTTGCGGCTAAGGTCAGGTTTTCTTCAATTTTGGCAAGTTTGCTGGTATCGACATTGGCAAAATACGGGAATACCAACGTGTCATACTTGATGACCTTGGTGAGGTCAGTCAGGTCATCTTCGCTCAGTAAATCAAATGGAATGCCAGACTGCATAGCTTGGACTTGCGCACTCATGATTAATTGTGAATACGATTTCAACGCCCAGAAACGGTTGGCGCTGGTAGCAGAATAGACAATACCGATACGTCTGCCATTTTTTACGGCGACAGGTAACTCAGCGCGGGAAATGGCATATTCACCATTAGCATAAGCTGCGGGTAGAAAATAACTGTTATTGACATCCAAATATAACTTAATGCCTGCACTGCTGGGTGTGGCAACGTCAGCGGCAGTCAGGTCAGCTTCAGCGATTTGGAATTCTAGTGCTTGACTGCCTGTGGCGGCATCAACCATTAATACATAATCAGTGGTCGCTAGTTTTTTAACTAAAGTTTCAGTGGCAACGCCATTAACAGTCGCATATTTGTATAAGTCCAGTGTATTGTCGCTAGCGATGTTAACACTAAATTCTTCACCACCTGCCCAGCCCCAAATCTTATAACCCGTTGTGGCATTCTGATCTGTATTTAACCAAATGGTGGTGTTAGGGCCAATTGTTGTAGCAGTAGTTCCTGTTTGTGGAACTGACCTTAACAAAAATTTGTATGCCCCACTTTCATAGCGCCCCGACAATTCATAACCGGCAACCGTAAAGCCAGCAGATGTATCTATCCGGTCAGCCGCCGTCCAATCTGTGATACCACCATCTATGGTAATTGCCGCCATCGCGGGTGAGCCAATGCTGATTAATCCAATTAATGTGGCATTTAAATAGAATTTCAGCCGATGGCTGTTTACCACTGTATCTTTCATGATGTAATTTACCTCTTATCCATAAGTTCGCAAGCTTTAAGGGAAGGGTAGACCTCAGCGCTGCATCATAAATGTCAGGTACTCTAAGCGGTTCAGTTTGCCGGATAAAGCCGCCATGCCCGCCACTGTCATCCCTAATAGGGACAGTGCAAACCCGTAGCCATAAAATGAAGGGCCTAGCCATAAGCTGATGAGCGTCAGCGTGGCATTGCTTATAAACAGCCCTATCGTCATCCACATGGCCTGCCGCAATAAGTTGAAGTAAAACGTGATGCTTAGCGTGGTCAGGAACAGCACTTGCAGCATTGTGGCGACTAGATCAAGGTAGTACAGGTGCACGTACAAGGATGACAGCCCTAGCCACGCGATAATGTCATCCGCTAGCAAGAAAAAAATCATCAGCGTAAGCCCCTGAATTTTGACAATTTCCCAAAAGGCATCGCGGACACTGGTGATCATGGTTTCACGTTTGGCTTTGATTTCTGCCAAAGTACTGCGCCCGTTGATGGTTGAATAATAGTCGCGGTAAGTTTCGACGAAATCCGTTTCAACCCGGATCAGGAAACTCGCCATGCCGGGCACGATGGAAAGGTAGGCAAGAAAAAAGGGCAGGTCGTAAATGACTGATGCCCGCAATACCGCGTTCACCGCATCTGAGGTGGCGGGGTAGAACCAGAAAATCCACTTGTCCACCCACACGCCCAAGTTAAAGCAAACGCCTGTGACGATCAGGCTGGGCTGTATTTTATCCAGTTGCAAAAAATCCAAGCGTAACCACATGTCTGCCCGGTATTCGCGCATCACCATTACCAATAGCGCCAGTAATAGGTAGGAATGCCCTACCAACACCGCGATTAAACCGCCCGCCGTGCCTGCTCCGCGCAGTAGCCACGCCAGCGCAAGGATACCGCCGTAGGCCGCAAAAAAGGTTATCAGTACCGCGTGGTAGTTTTTCATGCCAGCGACAAACACCACTACCACCCAGACATTGCACAGCACCACAAAATTCACCAGCATCAACACGGCATAAACCGGGTCATAACGGAACAAAGTCAGTGCCAGTACCGTGCCGATTACCCCCGAAACCAAGGTCATCACACCAATAGCGCCCAATACGTTGGGTAAGATTAAATCCTCGTCGCCTTGGTAAATCCGGTCTGAAACAAAGCGCACGAACACCAATTGCAATGCACCGCTGAGGATTAACGAGAGCGAAATGAGGTAGGTTACGGATAAGACAAATTCATCGCCTGTTGCCGTCCCGCGCCCCGCCAAGCCAAGCCCGCCCACCAACAGGATGCCAATAATGGACAATACCCACGGGCCAGAGCCGATAATGCCTGCATAGGTGTACGCCTTGGCAAGCCCGAACCAGCTTCCATCATCCATCATTTTTTTGAGTTCAAATCCGATTCCGGCCATGTTCCAATACCTTCTGGTACAAATTGTCGTAGCAGCGTAAAAATTCCGTTTCTGTATAAAACCGTTCAACCCGCTCAATCGCCGCAGTTTGGGCGGCATACCACGCTTCGGGGTTGCCTAACAGCGCGACGGAAGCATCGGCAATGGCTTGTGGGTTTGCCAGCGGCACGACGCAACCTGCCTTGCCTAATGCCTTATCCGCTTCGGTATAACCTTCCACCAATTCCCGGCAGGAGCCGACATCGGTGACGACAACGGGGACGCCAGCGGCATACGCTTCCAGCACTGACAAGGGTTGTCCTTCACTGACGGAACTCAAGATCACCAAGCCCAATTGCGGCAACATCACATCCACCGATTGGAAGCCCAAGAATTTCACCGTGTCCTGCAACCCCATGTGGGCAACCAAGGCATGGCACTCGGCGGCATAACCGGGGTCTTCATCTTCTCCGCCAATGATCCAAGCTTCTAAACTGGGGAGTTGCTGCTTTGCCAAGCCTGCGGCGCGGATAAAGGTTTTAATGTCCTTAATGGGGACGACCCTCCCAATCAACCCCATAATGGGGGGGATGGTGTCAGCACGGTGTTGGCGGGTGGCTTTCAGGCGTTCAACATTGACCCCGTTGGGAATCACTTGGCAACGCGCCGGGTCTGCCCCGTATTCGATTTGGGTGCGTTGGTTGGCGGGGTAAAGGGTGATGATTTCACGGGAAGCGGCATACGCCAGACGCCCTAAGCCTTCAAAGAAACGTCCCCATAAGCGCCGCACGTAACTGATTTGCCCGTGCAGGCCAATGGGAAGTGTCGCCTCTTGTTCTTGGATCCAGTCCGCCTGATAGAGGTCGATGTAACGTTCTTTGGTGTAAATTCCGTGCTCGGTTAACAGCAAAGGCTGGTTGCGCATTACCCGTAAAAAGAACCCTAAAACACCTGCATAGCCAGTGGAAATGGTGTGGTAAATACGCGCTGTCGGGGCTTGTTGCGCTATTGTCAGCAAGGCAAACAACGGCGTGTGCATGGAACGGATCGTCCAGAAATACTCATTGAACGGCATATTCGGGCAATTGGCTTCGTATTCGCGGGTGATGCGTTCCCAAGCCTGTTCGCTGTAGAAAAAGTCATCTGCCCCAGTGCTAATGAGCCTCAGTAACTGCTGTATGAAGGGCGTAACAGAGACCAAATCCAGCCCGTGCCGCCGATTTTTGAACTGCGAATGCAGGTGTTCTACCGCCTGAAACCATGCGTCATTGCCTTTGCGCCCGTGCGGTGCGGAAACATCCAATGCCTGATTTAAAAAGTGTGCTTCAAAGTGGCAGAGATTAGGCGGGAACGCATAACGGATGCCCTCATAATGCTCGGGACTCGCACCGACAAAAATGACAGCAAAACGGTATTGCGGTAAGCCTTGAATCAGTTGGTGCACCCAACTGGATACCCCGCCGCGTATATAGGGGTAACTCCCCTCCAGCAGCAAACAAATATCCGCCTCCTCACCGGAGGCCAAGCGTGGAAAATCGCTATCTGACATACAGTATTACTAACCCTGATGACGATGAATGGGATAACCCGTGCGGGTATTGCATTTGTTTAAAACAAAAGCATCAGCGTCTCTAGGTCGCGCACTACCAACGGCGCAACCTAGCAGCCCCAGCGGTTAGCAATGTTATGGTGGGGGAGGGAAAATGTTTGCCCTTAGCGCAGTTGTGCTTCCAACTCAGCGAGGCGTTTTTCTAATGCGACAAGGCGGGTTTCGAGTGCTTCGCAGCAATCTTGTTTAGGGGCAGTCGTCGCTGCGGTAGCAGGTTGTTCTTCCTGTAAATCTTCCAGCTTTTCTGTGCCGAGGGTGTGGTAGTAACGGTCTTCGCGGCGGCCTGAGCCCGCAGGCAAACGCATCGCCAACGGCGTTTCACTGGCTAACCATGCGTCGATGATGTCACGGATTTCGTCGGTGCTGCCGAATTCCGCCATGCGTTCGGTGCGGATTTTTATTTCATTCAGGGTTTGCGGGCGGCGCAGCATCAGCACGGCAAGGATGGCCTGCTGTTGCTGGCTCAGCTTCAGTTTGCGGTTAACTTTGTGTTCGACCCGTTGGGCACGTTCGGTGTTTTGGATGATTGCCCAGCCGAGTTCCACCAAATCTTTGGCGATATGACTGACTACGCCTTCCTTGAGGTTCATCAACGGTTCACGGCTGCTTTTTTGGTTGCAGGCCAACATCAGTGAGTTGAAGGTCAGTGGGTAATTGTTCGGGGTGGTCAGTTGCTTTTCTATCAGGCAACCGAGGATGCGGATTTCTTCGGCGCTGAACGGTGGTTTTTGCGGCTCATCATCGTACATATTGTTCAGGTTCCCAATGTGATAGGTCGAAATCAGGATCAGCTTGCCAGCAACGCGGCGGTGGATGCTGCAAGTTGGCTTGCAACAGCGCGAGGTAATCGCGGCGGGGGATGTTTTCTGCCCCCATGCTCATCAAATGCGGATTTTCAATTTGGCAGTCAATAACGGCAAAGCCCCATTTTTGTACGTGGTAAGCCAGCGCCACCAGTGCCATTTTCGAGGTACCCGGCTCGCGGCTGAACATGGATTCGCCACTGAAAATGCCGCCGACCGCAACCCCATACAGCCCGCCGACCAATTCCCCAGCCTTGTTCCAAACTTCGATGGAATGGGCAACGTCCGCCGCGTGTAAACGGCAGTAAGCGGTATGCATTTCATTGGTAATCCACGTGCCGCTGGCGTAGGCACGCGGGGCAGCACATGCATTCACCACATCGGCGAAACAAGTGTCGAAGGTAATCCGGTAGCCCTTGTTACGCAGGGATTTACGTAAACTGCGGGTAATGCGTACTTTGTGCGGAAACAACACGGTACGCGGGTCTGGCGACCACCAGTAAATCGGTTCACGTGGCCCAAACCACGGAAAAATGCCTCCCCGGTAAGCATTGAGCAGGCGTTTAAGGCTTAAATCACCGCCGACTGCCAGCAAACCGTTGGGTTCTTCCCACGCCAAGCCAACTGGCGGGAAAGGTTCTTCCTGCCAGTTGGCATTGAGCAATGTGAGGCTGAGCGATTGGGTCAAACGGCTTACGCGCCTTTTTTCGCCAGTTGGTCGAGGTATTTCTCGGCATCAAGTGCTGCCATACAGCCTGTCCCGGCGGAGGTAATCGCTTGGCGATAGACATGATCCATCACGTCACCTGCTGCGAATACGCCTTCAACGCTGGTTTGCATGGCGTTGCCTTCCATCCCACTTTTGACTTTGAGATAGCCATTGTGCATTTCCAATTGCCCGTTGAAAATTTCAGTATTCGGCTTGTGACCGATGGCAACGAAAATCCCTTGCAGGTCGATGTCTTGGGTTTCGCCAGTTTGGGTGTGCTTGATGCGCATCCCAGTGACGCCAGTTTTGTCACCCAGTACTTCGTCAAGGTTGTGGTTCCACATCAGTTTGACCTTGCCTTGTTCGGCCTTTTCAAACAGTTGGGTTTGCAGGATTTTTTCGGAACGCAATTCGTCGCGGCGGTGTACTAAAATGACTTCGGAAGCGATGTTAGCAAGGTACAGCGCTTCTTCTACAGCAGTATTGCCGCCACCGATGACCGCAACACGCTGGTTGCGGTAGAAGAAACCGTCGCAGGTCGCACAGGCGGAAACGCCCCGGCCTTTGAATTTTTCTTCGGAATCCAAGCCCAGATATTGGGCAGATGCCCCTGTTGCTATAATCAGCGCGTCACAGGTATAAGTGGCACTGTCGCCCGTCAAGGTAAACGGACGGTTTTGCAGGTCTACCGTATGGATATGGTCGAAAATGATTTCGGTATTGAAACGTTCGGCGTGTTTCTGCATCCGTTCCATTAGGGACGGCCCCATGACCCCTGCGTCATCACCGGGCCAGTTGTCCACTTCGGTCGTGGTCATCAACTGCCCGCCCTGTTGCATACCTGTTACCAGTACAGGGTTGAGGTTGGCACGTGCCGCATACACAGCAGCGGTGTAACCCGCAGGGCCAGAACCGAGAATGAGTAAACGGCAATGTTTCGTTGTATTCATGTATAATTCTCCTTTTATACGGACGGGTCAGGAACATCCGCCCATTTGAATCGGCTAATATTACGGTATAACCGTCACAAAACGAACAGGGATATTTGGTTTGGCTAACAAAGTTATTCTCAACCCGAAGAAGCGGCTCGCGGTGCAACAGGCATCGGTCATCATTTTTCTTGGGATTGCGTCAGTCATTATGCTGGCATTGTTGACTTACGACCCGCGCGATCCGGGGCCGTTCAACCTCAATAGTAATCCGGGTATGGTGTACAACTTGGCACGTGCGCCGGGAGCGTGGTTGGCAGATTTCCTGTTTGGCCTGATGGGGTATTTCGCTTACGGTTTGCCGATTGTGCTGGTGGTGATGGGGCTGGTGTCATTCCGCATTGGCCCTTACATGAAAAACCCTAACAATCCGGTGGGTGGGATCAACGATGTCATCAGTACCGTTGGTGCGGTGCTGTTGCTGCTGGCAGGCAGTGGCTTGGCGCATTTGCTGTTTGAAGGCCACGGCAACTACGGCGGTGGTGGCATGTTGGGCAAGGTGATTGGCAACTTGGTGGCAGGTTCATTCTTGGGGCTTTACGGGGCAGCGTTACTGTTGATGTCGCTGTTTCTGGGGGGCTTGACGCTGGTAACGGACATCTCTTGGCCGGTGGTGGCAGAGAAATTGGGCGATTACGTGCTGCTACTGTTTAACAAAGCGCAGGATGTGAAAAACCAACAGGCTGAAGCCAGTGCGAACGGCAAACCCGGCTTGCTGGGTAGCATTTCTGGTGTCGTGGGTTCCAGCAAGGATTACCTGAAAACAGGCAAGGAATCACTGGGGAAAGCCTCCAGTTGGGTGGAACGGGCTACGGGTGGTTTGAGCGGCAATCGGGGAACTGACCCGGTGCTGGACGGCGAAGGTGTTGACCTGACAGATTTACATGCTCCCGGTGGACGGCGCGAACCAGAATTGGGCGTGCCAGAATTCGCTGCTGCCGTCAGTAACGGCAAAGCCGCAGCCAAAGAAAAAAGTGCCGCTAAGAAAACCGCTGATGCCGATGAAGATGTGCTGCGCAATGTGGCAGATGACATTCCTGCCCTTGGCGGCAAAAACGGGATGTTGGTATTGCCGCGCCTGACTTTGCTGAACCCACCGCCCAGCGAACGTGTTACCCAGTCCAAAGAACGCCTGAATGAGCTTGCGGAAAAGCTGGTTGAAGCCCTTGGGCATTACGGTATCAAAGACGAAGCCAAAGGCTTGCCGAAAGTGGTCAGGACAGAACCCGGCCCCGTCATTACCCGCTTTGAATTGGAACTGCCCGAAGGCACGAAAGCCTCGAAGATTTCCGGTCTATCGTCTGATTTGGCACGCAATATGTGCATTTCTAGTGTGCGGGTGGTGGAAGTTATTCCGGGGCGTCCGACCATTGGGATCGAAGTGCCCAACGACCGCCGCGATGTGGTGACGATCAGTGAAATGCTGAGTGCGGCGGTTTACAAGAAAAACCTTTCACCGCTGACCTTGGCCTTGGGTAAAGATATTTCCGGGCAACCGATTGTGGCGGATTTGGCGCGGATGCCGCATTTGCTGGTGGCGGGGACGACGGGTTCAGGTAAATCCGTTTTCATCAATGCGGTGCTGATGAGCCTGTTGTACAAGGCCACGCCAGAAGAAGTGCGCATGATCATGATCGACCCCAAAATGCTGGAGTTGAGCAGCTACGAACATATTCCGCACTTGCTCGCGCCCGTGGTGACGGACATGAAACACGCAGCCAATGCCTTGCGCTGGTGTGTGGCGGAAATGGAACGGCGTTACCTGCTGATGTCCAAGCTCAAGGTGCGCAATATCGCAGGCTTCAACGAAAAAGTCCGCGAAGCACAGGATCGCGGCGAAGCGATCATGGATCCGCTGTTTGACCCGCTGACGGCGGTGGATGGGCATCCATTGCCGCTGAAAACCTTGCCTTACATCGTGGTGATCGTCGACGAATTCGCCGATATGATGATGGTCGTGGGCAAAAAAGTGGAAGAGCTGATTGCGCGGCTGGCACAAAAGGCGCGGGCATCCGGCATCCACTTGATCCTTGCAACCCAACGTCCTTCGGTGGATGTCATTACTGGCTTGATCAAGGCGAATATCCCCACGCGCATTGCGTTCCAAGTTTCCACCAAGATCGACTCTCGCACGATTTTGGATCAGGGCGGGGCGGAACAGTTGCTGGGTTACGGTGACATGCTCTACATGCCGCCGGGTACGTCGCTGCCATTGCGGGTACATGGCGCGTTGGTGACAGACCGTGAAGTTGAAGATGTCGCCAACTACCTCAAGCTGCAAGGGGAACCGGATTACATTGATGATGTCTTAGCTGATACAACGTCTCCATCGGATTCCATTCCGGGCTTGGAGCCGCTGGCGGAACGGGAAGGCGAATCAGACCCGCTGTTTGATGAAGCCGTTGCGGTTGTGACCGAATCCCGCCGTGCGTCTATTTCCTATCTGCAACGTCGCCTCAAGGTTGGTTACAACCGCGCCGCCCGCATGATAGAAGACATGGAAACCGCAGGTGTGGTAAGCCCCGTGCTGAGTAATGGTACTCGTGACGTGCTGGCTCCACCGCCTGTAAAGGATTAAATACATAGAGGTTTATGATGAAAAAAACATTTGCTAAAACATTGTTGGTTTTGTTGGTCGCTGGTTTGACTAACAGCGCATGGGCTGGGGGGCGCGAAAAGCTCAACGAATTTTTCACGCAAGTAGATACCATGCAATCCGCTTTCACCCAGCAGGTGGTGGATGACAAGGGCAAAGTACGCCAGTCTTCCAGTGGCAATGTGTTCCTGTCACGCCCCGGCAAGTTTCGTTGGGAATATGCCGCACCGGACAAACACCAAATTGTGGCAGATGGCAAAAACGTCTGGATTTACGACGTGGAGTTAGATCAAGTCACCGTCAAACCGATGAAACAGGCGCTTTCTTCTGCACCTGTCGGCATGTTGCTGCAAAAGCAGGCGGTGGATGCGCAGTTTTCCGTGCAAGACATGGAGGCGGATGGCAGCAAACTGGAGTGGTTCCGCCTGACCCCGCACAAGAAGGATTCCGATTTTACTACCATGGATTTGGGTATCAGCGATGTTGGTATCCAAGAAATGATCCTGAACGATAAGTTTGGGCAACAGACTTACATCAAGTTCCAAGGTTTAAGCACCAACGGCAATATTGACGCTTCACGCTTTAGTTTCACACCACCAGCCGGGGCGGATGTGATCGGCAAGCCATCCTGATCCAATGGGGCAACTTTTGACCCCGCTCGCTGAACGTATGCGCCCGGCAACGCTTGATGAGTATGCCGGGCAGCTTCACCTGCTCGCCGTTGGCAAACCGCTGCGGCGAGCGATTGAGGAATCCCGCCCGCATTCGATGCTATTCTGGGGGCCACCCGGAACTGGCAAAACCACGCTCGCCCGCTTGATCACCCATTACTGGAAGGCCGAATTCCTTACCCTTTCCGCCGTATTGGCAGGGGTAAAGGAAATCCGTGCAGCGGTCGATGTTGCCCGCCAGAACCGTGAGCAATTTGGGCGTACCACCGTGCTGTTCGTCGATGAAGTCCACCGTTTCAATAAGGTGCAGCAAGATGCTTTTCTGCCGCATATTGAAGATGGGACTTTGCTGTTCATTGGTGCGACTACCGAAAACCCTTCGTTTGAACTGAACAATGCGCTGCTGTCGCGGGTGCGTACTTACGTATTGCGTTCGCTGACTCCGGCTGACATCAAGCAGGTGCTGCAACGGGCTTTGCAGGATGCAGATAAAGGTCTGGGTGGCTTGCAGGTGCAAGTCAGTGAGGTGGTGCTGGATGCTTTGGCATCGGCTGCCGATGGTGATGCCCGTCGTGCACTCAACTGGCTGGAGCAAGCGGCTGACCTTGCCGAAGAAACCCCCACTGGTTTACAACTGACCGAAAGCACAGTAAAGGAAGTGCTGACCGAAAATGTGCGCCGTTTTGACAAGGGTGGCGACCTGTTTTACGAGCAGATTTCAGCCTTGCACAAATCGGTACGCGGCACTGACCCCGATGCGGCGCTCTACTGGTTGTGCCGGATGTTGGATGGCGGTTGCGACCCTTTGTACATTACCCGTCGGGTAGTACGCATGGCGACCGAAGACATTGGCAATGCCGACCCGCGCGGCCTGCAACTGGCGCTGAATGCGTGGGATACTTACGAGCGTTTGGGTAGCCCCGAAGGTGAGCTGGCGATTGCCCAAGCTGTGGTGTATTTGGCCTGCGCACCCAAAAGCAATGCGGTTTACACGGCGTACAAGTTGGCGAAGGCAGATGCGCAACAGTCTGGCTCACTGGATGTACCCATGCACTTACGCAATGCGCCCACGAAGCTGATGAAAGCGTTGGATTACGGCAAAGGCTACCGTTACGCGCATGATGAAAAGGGCGCGTATGCAGTGGGGGAAAACTACTTCCCGGAAGAACTGCGTGGCAGACGCTACTACGAACCCGTAGCTCGCGGGCTGGAAATCAAGATCAGGGATAAGCTGAATGAATTGAGGAAAGCTCCTCGCCAAAAAACAAGCCCGGACTAAGATTGCCGGGCCTTACCCATCGCCAGCTTATTTATCCATCGCGATGATAATGTTGACTTGCCCATTGTTGTTGACCGTGAACGTGCGGTCACGGGTAACATCCTGATAGCTTGCGACAGCTTTGTAAGTCCCCGGACTAAGCGGCAGGTTGAGGGAATGGGCATGGGTGGTCTTAATTGTACTGTTATTGTCCAACCTGAGTACTTTCCATTCAACTGGCGTAAAAGCCGGTGCATCTTTCAGCGTCGCCATCAGATTGACGCTTCCCTTTACAGGACTTTCTGCTGCTGGAACAGCGGAAGTAAAGAACAAACTAGCACCAATGCATGAAGCCAAAACCATCAAACGTATTGATTTGATAACCATACAACTCTCCTTGTGTCGTGACACTGCTGAGTTACGTTACATAAAAATCTTTCCTTACATTCATTATAGGTTAATCTTGCCTAAAAAATGCATTAATAGAAAAGTTTTATGAATATTGTCTGAATGGGGTGAGTTTTGGGAAAAAATCAGGGTGCTAGTGGCGAAAAAAAACCGTATCAGTAAAAAACCGATACGGCTTGAAAAAATGGCTTAATGACCAGATGCTGGCTTTCGTATTAGGAACGGCCTGCTAATGGCCCCGCAGCAAGGATTTCTTCCGCTACGCCAGCACTGTAAGCAGCAAAATTCTGGTGGAATGCTTTAGCTAGCTGGGTAGCCTTGCTTTCATAGGCCGCTTTGTCCGCCCAAGTGGAGGCAGGGTCAAGTACCGCCGCCGGTACATCAGGGCAGGAAGCAGGGATGTTCAGGCCGAATATCTGGTCAGTGCGCATTTCCACGTTATCCAATTCGCCATTCAAGGCAGCGTTGACCATGCGGCGGGTGTGGTGGATATTCATGCGTTTGCCCACGCCATAGCCGCCACCTGTCCAGCCGGTATTGACCAACCAGCAAGAAACGCCGTGTTGGTTGATTTTCTCGCCCAACAGCCCTGCGTAAACGGATGGATGCAGCGCCATGAATGGTGCGCCGAAGCAGGTGCTGAACGTGGCGCTCGGTTCGGTAACGCCTTTTTCAGTGCCCGCTACTTTGGCGGTGTAGCCAGAAATGAAGTGGTACATCGCCTGTTCGGTGGTCAGTTTGGAAATCGGTGGCAACACGCCGAAGGCATCACAGGTCAACATGATGATGTGTTTCGGGTGTCCGGCCTTACCGGGATACAGTGCGCCCGGAATTTGGGTAATGGGGTAACAGGCACGGGTGTTTTCCGTGATGCTGTTGTCGTCGAGGTTGAGGATGCGGGTGGCCTGATCCATTACCACGTTTTCCAGCACTGTACCAAAGGTGTGGGTGGTTTTGTAGATGAGTGGTTCCTGTTCATGCGAGAGGTTGATGACTTTCGCATAGCAGCCGCCTTCCAGATTGAAGACGCCATGATCGCTCCAGCCGTGTTCATCATCGCCGATCAGGGCGCGGCTAGGGTCGGCGGAAAGGGTGGTTTTACCCGTGCCGGAAAGCCCGAACAGGATGGCAACGTCACCTTCTGTACCGACATTGGCGGAAGCGTGCATGGACATGATCCCGCGTTGCGGCAACAGGTAGTTGAGCACGGAGAAAATGGATTTCTTGATCTCGCCCGCGTAATGCGTGCCGCCGATCAGTATCAGCCCGCGTGACAGGCTCAGCAGCACGAATGCGCCGGAATTTGTGCCGTGTTCATCCGGGTCAGCTTGCATGTCTGGCACGTGGACGACAGTGAATTTGGGTTCGGTAACGCCCAAAGTGCGGTTCAGGTCATCCGGGCGGATAAACATATTGCGGGCAAACAGTGCGTGCCATGCGTATTGGGTAATGATGCGCACTGGCAGTTCGTCAGCTTCATTCGCGCCTGCCAGCAAGTCTTGCACGAATACTTCCTTGCCTTCCAGAAACTTGATGGCATCGCCCAGAATGCGGTCAAAGTTGGCTTCAGTCATGCTTTTGTTGACTTTTCCCCACCATACTTTGTCGTGGCAGTCAGGTTCGTCAACGATGAATTTGTCGTTGGGGGCGCGTCCGGTAAACATGCCGGTATAGGCCACAAACACACCATCTGCACTGATTTTGCCCTCGCAACGGCTGAGTGCTTGCTCGTAGAGGACGGGGGATGATTGGTTCCAGTGGATATTTTGTAACTTGTCCAAACCCAGCGTACTTGCTAGGTGTTGTGCCAAGACGGTTGTTGTGCTCATTTTACGCCTCCGGTGGCGGATATGTGTCGACAATAGTGTGTGTATAGCAGAAGGAGGCGAAGAATGATAAGGCATATTGTCGACTTTTAGAAGAATGTTAGGCACTAAAATGCTTTAATTCAGGCGCATTATTGATAATGGTCTGGGTTTAAAGATTTTTGGCTAAAGTCCCAATAAATAATCATGGATTTTGTGCCGTCGAAACCCGTCAGTGTGATATTCTCGCACCATGGAAAATCTCTACTTAAGTCAAACACGCTTTGATGCGTTTCCCTTGGATGAACGTCTGCTGGCCTCGGTGCGGGAGACTGGTTTTGAGTATTGCTCACGGATTCAGGCCGAGGTTTTGCCGCTGGCATTGGCGGGGCAAGATGTGGCAGGCCAAGCACAAACAGGAACGGGCAAAACTGGCGCATTCCTGATTGCGGTCTTCCAACGTTTGTTGGATAACCCCTTGCCGAACCCGGAAGCAGGGACAGTGCGTTGCATGATCCTCGCGCCTACCCGCGAACTGGCGATCCAAATTGCCCGTGATGCTGAAAGCTTGGGTAAGCACACTGGTTTGCGCACGGTCTTGGTCTACGGTGGGGCAGGGTATGACAAGCAGCGCCGCCAGTTTGAAGAGCCTGTGGATATTCTGATCGGCACGCCGGGTCGGGTAATTGATTACTGGAAACAGCACGTCTTTACCCTCAAATACGTGCAGGCGATGGTGATGGATGAGGCAGACCGCATGTTCGACATGGGGTTCATTCAAGACGTGCGTTACTTGATGCGTAAGCTGCCGCCGCCGGATAAGCGTTTGAACATGCTATTCTCCGCCACGCTATCACATCGGGTGCTGGAACTGGCCTACGAGCACATGAACAACCCGCAAAAAGTACAGATCGAAGCCGAATCAGTACGTGCGGACAATATCACCGAGCATGTCTATTTTCCTGCGAATGAGGAAAAGATTCCGCTGCTGATTGGCCTGATGCGCAAGTTGACACCGTTCCGCGCGATTGTGTTCGTGAATACCAAGCACATTGCGGAAAAGATTGATGACTATTTACGCGGTAACGGGATTTCTTCCGACCTGATTTCCGGTGATGTGCGCCAGAATAAGCGCGAGCGTTTGCTGAAAGATTTCGAGGCAGGCAATTTCCAAGTGCTGATTGCCACCGACGTGGCGGCGCGGGGTTTGCACATCCCGGATGTGTCACACGTGTTCAATTTCGATTTGCCGCAAATGGCGGAAGATTATGTCCACCGTATCGGGCGTACAGCGCGGGCAGGGGCATCCGGTGAAGCGCACAGTTTCGCGTGCGAGGATACTGCCTTCTACTTGCCGGAAATCGAAGAGTACGTGGGTAAATCCATCCCGGTCAGCAAAATCACTGCTGATTTGCTGCCAACTGATTTGCGTCGCCCGCAACGTACCCAGCGCGAACGGGTAGAACATCACCGTGGTGATGGTCAGCACGCCCCACGCCGCGAAGGGAAACCCTCACGGCATCGGCGTCCCAGTTAATCCGCTTGTGGTAAGTGACGGGTAACGTACATCAGGGTTCCCGTCGCTAACAGCAACAGCCCGACTCCCACTAACAACGCGTAATCCTCCATCTGCAACAGCAGGTAAAGCAGGCCATACAGCGCGGATAGCAGCAAGAAAATGCCCAGCGTGCGCCATTTCTCGCGTAAGATTGCCCGCAGATACCCCGTAATCAGCAACACCGTAGTGCTTGCCGCCGCCAGATAGGCATACAAGAAGCCGATGTGTTCCGCCAATGCCAATAGGATCAGGTAGAACAGCGCCAATGCCACCCCGACCAGCCCGTATTGCAAGCTGTGGAAGCGCCGTTTCAGACTGATTTCAAAAGCAAAGAAAGCTAGGAAGGTCAAGCCGACGAACAAGATGGCATATTTAACGGCACGGGCAGTTTGCGTATACAAGGAAACAGGCTCGTACAGGCTTACTCCAGCGGTAAATTCATTCAGCTTGTAATCCTGTTTGTCCTCAACCACCCAGTGCTGCGGGTAATTACGCGCCAGATGGGGGATGTCCCACTCGGCATTAAAACCTTGATCGTTGATTTCACGCTTATCCGGCAACAACTCGCCTTGGAAACTGGGGTGCGTCCAGCTTGATGTCATCCGCGCTTTGGTGGTTTTCCCCAGTGGGGCGAAAAGCAAGCTGTCGCTGCCACGCAAGCTCATGGTCAATTTGAAATCGTGGCTAGTCGCGGTATTGTTGTTGGCGGGCAACGGTGCGTGGAAACCGGCAGGCAGCAAGGCAGGTATCCGTGTTCCCGGTTCCAGCCCGATACGCCCATCATCCAGCATGAAACCGGAAGCGGTATCAATGGCTTTGGTGTCGCTGACGCCGATCATGATAAAGGCTTTGTCCCACAGGATGCGGCGTTCGCCTTCGGCATTGCCCTGCAACAGTACCGCATGGTCAAACTTGCCCGTCAGGCTAAGGTTAGCGGTGTAAACCAGCGCGTCATAGATACCCCGTTGGCGGTGTTCTTCTTTGATGTCGGCGCGTATTTCCAGATTTTCCGGCAACAGGATCGCGGTACGGTCGTTGTAAATGTCTTTGCTGACGATACGGGATTCGCCGTCCTTGTCAGTTACGGTATCCACGCTGGTGAAGTGTTCGACATATGGCAATACCATGACCGGGCCAACGAGGGTTTGTTTGCCTCCCCACGTTGCGGCGATGTCCTGTAATACCTGTTGGTGGTAGCTGTTGCGCTCACGCACGATATTTTCCACCATGAATAAGGGGATCAACATCAACAGTACCAACAAGGCGATCACGACGGTGCGGAAGCCCAGCGACTGGTAAAGGCTAGTCAAGTAGCTGCGGCGGGAGGGGGGGGGGATTTGTTCTGACATGAAGATTATCCTGTTTCAATGCGCCTGAATATAGCACGAAACCGGGGTGAAAGAGGGCGTATGGCTACGCCCTCCGGTGCATCCTTACTTTTTGCACTCGCTTTTGTCGCCGGGAACTTTGCCTGTCAACTTCAGGAAGTTTTCAAACGGCGTCATGACCTTCATGGCTTCGACTTTTGGCCCTTTGAAGTTCAGCTTGCCGGACATCATTGCACCCATTGCCCCGCAGCCGAATTCGCCCTTGCCCATGCAAGTCCAGTCGGCATCGTTAGCGTGCATCAGGTAATCAACGCCGTAATCCATGGCTTTACCATCCGGTGCGCCGCCGTAGTTACAGATAGCTTTGCCATCTTGCTCAACAATATTGAGCTGGACTTTAGTAGTGTCGCCGCATTGGGTGCGGTACATTTGTACCAGCTTATAACTGCGACCTGCGTTATTTTTGACCCAAGAATAACCGTCAGCATCCATCAGACCTGCGGTTAGGGTGGCGTCGGCGTTCCATGCGGCGCAGGCTTGTTTTGCCCAAGCCGCGTCCATGAATTCGCCCGCTTGTACGTGGGTAGATGCCAGCAGTAACAGGCCGGATACGATTGCCGTGTGTTTGATCATGTAAAGCTCCTCCTCATTATATAATCATTGAAACTTCCAATAGTTAGCATTGGAAGTTGCCCAAAGGGTATAACAGATAAATCCATGCCAGAAAAGGGCTTGCGAATATTTTCTGGGAAAGCCTTGTGGCATAATGCCCGCACCGTATCCAACAATAAGCCCCGGAATCCACCCGATGTTAAGAAAAACACTCCGTTTGGCACTGCTGTCTTACTTGCTTTGCTCACCGCTGGCGTTGGCGGAAACTGTCCTGCACCGTGGCAATGGTGCGGAACCTGAAACACTCGACATCCACAAATCTTCCGGTGTCCCAGAGGCCAATATTCAGCGCGACCTGTTTGAAGGGCTGGTTACGGAAGGTGCAGATGGCAAACTCCAGCCCGGTGTGGCAGAAAAATGGGACATCAGTCCCGATGCCAAGACTTACACTTTTCACCTGCGCCCCGATGCCAAATGGTCGGATGGCGATGCCGTCAGTGCCGATGATTTCGTTTATGCATGGCGGCGTGCGCTCGCGCCGGAAACCGCATCGGATTACGCCTTCATCCTGTGGCCTATCGACGGTGCGGAAAGCTACAGTAAGGGGGCGCAGAAAGACCCCGCCAGCATCGGTGTGAAAGCGCTTGACCCGCAAACGCTGGAAGTCCATCTCAAAGTCCCGACCCCGTATTTCCTCGGCATGTTGATGCACCACATGGCTTACCCCGTGCCGAAAGCTGTGGTGGAAAAGTTTGGCAAAGATTGGACGAAGCCGGAAAACCTCGTCAGCAATGGCGCATACCGCCTGAGCGAATGGCAACCACAAGCGCAGATCAAGCTGGAAAAGAATCCCAATTACCGCCGCGCCAAGGAAGTTGGTGTCGACACGGTGTATTACATCCCCACCGAAGACAAAAACACTGAACTCAAGCGCTTCCGTGCTGGGGAGTTGGATGTTACCGACGACATCCCCACCGACCAAACGGGTTGGGTGAAAGAAAACCTGCCGGATGCTTTCCACAATTCGCCTTACATCGGCACGTATTACTATGCGCTCAATCTGGATAATGCTGCTTTCAAGGATGCGCCCAAGCTGCGCCGCGCCCTCAGCTTAGCGATTGACCGCGAGATATTGACCGAAAAGATTACCCAGTCCGGTGAAATTCCTGCCTACGGTTGGGTTCCGGCAGTCGAGGGCTATACCCAGCAGAGCATGGAAGAAAAAGCCTTGGATAAGGCTGCCCGCACGGCGCTTGCCAAACAGCTTTATGCCGAAAGCGGTTACAGCGCCGATAAGCCTTTGGAACTCGAAATCCTCTACAACACCAGTGACAACCACAAGAAGCTGGCAGTTGCGGTTGCGGCGATGTGGAAACAGGTTTTGGGGGTAACAACCAAGCTGCGCAATGAGGAGTGGAAGGTGTACCTCAGTTCCCGCAGCCAGAAACAGTTCCAAGTAATCCGTTCCGGTTGGATCGGCGACTACAATGACGCGCACACCTTCTTGAGCCTGTTCAAGTCAGATGTGGGTGAAATGAACCCGTCCAATTACAAAAATGCAGAATTCGACCGTTTGCTGCAAGAGGCGGAAAATCAGGCGGATGCGAAAAAGCGGGCAGAAGCGATGGAGCAGGCTGAACGTGTGCTGCTCGCCGACATGCCGATCATCCCGGTGTACCATTACACCACCCAACACTTGCTCAGCCCGGCAGTCACCGGGTGGATGGATAATGTGATGGATGTGCATCAGACGCAATATCTGGGCATCAAGCCTTGATGCGGCGGTTTAGCGGAGGGATGAGCAGGCTTGGAGGAGGCTGGCGCGGTTTTCAGAGATACGGTAGAACACGCGGTTGGAATCCTTGCGTGAATGCAGCAAGCCTTTTTCGCGCATGATGGTCAGGTGTTGGGAAACATTGCTTTGGCTAGTGCCGACGTGATCGACAATTTCTTGCACAGTCATCTCGTGCTTTTCCAATACGCACATGATTTTCAGGCGCAACGGGTGAGCGATGGCTTTGAGGGAGCGGCAGGCAGCTTCGATGTCTTCTTCTTGCACCGGCACACCATCCATTGTTAAATCGTAATCTTGATCGTGCATCATTTATCCCGTCCAGGTTATGTTTTCAAAGGTTCCTAGCAGGTACATGATTATTAGTATATTAGAATAAACTAAATAATATGCCATTTGGGATGGTTTGTCACCTGTAAATTTTACAAAGGTCGCGTTTTACATGCTGCGGTACATTGTCAGGCGCTTGTTGGGCGCATTACCTACCTTGCTGGTGATCATTACGCTAGCATTTTTCCTCATCCGCCTTGCACCCGGCGGGCCGTTTGACAGCGAACGTCCGGTTCCGGCAGAAATTGCCGCTAACCTTGAACGTGCCTATCACCTTGACCAGCCGTTGCCGGTGCAATACGGGTATTACTTGCTGAATGTGGTGCAGGGCGATTTCGGCCCTTCGTTCAAATACAAGGATCACAGTGTCAGCGAACTGATTGCGCAAGGCTTCCCGGTGTCGTTGCAATTGGGCGCATTTGCCATGCTGTTGGCCTTGCTGGTCGGGATTCCGGCGGGAATGCTCGCTGCCATGAACCAGAACCGTCCGCTGGATTACACAGTCATGGCGCTGGCAATGACGGGCATTACCATCCCCAATTTCGTCATGGCGCCGTTGTTGGCCTTGGTGTTTGGGGTGTTCCTGCACTGGTTGCCGGTCGCGGGTTGGCAAGAGGGCAGTTGGAAAGCGGTGGTGCTGCCAGTAATTGCGTTGGCTTTACCGCAGATTGCCTACGCCGCACGCATGATGCGGGCGAGTATGTTGGAAACGTTGGGCAGCCCGCATATCCGCACGGCCTTTGCCAAAGGCTTGCCGCTGCGGCTGGTGTTATGGCGGCATGTGCTGAAAGGCGCGTTGTTGCCGCTGATTTCGTGGTTGGGGCCTGCGACGGCGGCAATTGTTACCGGGTCGGTGGTGATTGAACAGATTTTCGGGATTCCGGGGATTGGGCGGCATTTCGTGCAAGGCGCATTGAACCGCGATTACACGCTGGTGATGGGCGTGGTGGTGTTTTACGGGGTACTGATCATTGCCATGAATTTACTGGTGGATGTGGTGTATGGGCTGGTTGATCCGAGGGTGCGCTATGAATAACCAAAGCCTATGGCAAAAAGCCTTACGCCGTCTGATGCGCAACCGCATGGCAATCGGCAGTGCGTTGGTATTACTGGCGATTGCGCTGCTGTGCGTGCTGGGGCCGATATTTAGCCCTCACCCTTACGACGAAATTTACTGGGATAACATGGGCACGCCGCCGGATAGTGCAGCGGGTTTTTACTTTGGTACGGATGCAAATGGACGCGACCTGTTAGTGCGCACGTTGGTCGGGGGGCGCATTTCGCTGATGGTGGGTTTGGCAGCGACGCTAGTCAGTCTGTTGATTGGGGTGCTGTATGGGGCAACGGCGGGTTATTTGGGGGGGCGCACCGATGCGCTGATGATGCGCTTTGTGGATGTGCTGTATGCGTTGCCGTTCATGTTTTTCGTGATTTTACTGATGGTGTATTTCGGGCGCAGTATTTTCCTGATCTTCGTGGCGATTGGTGCGGTGGAATGGCTGACAATGGCGCGGATTGTGCGTGGGCAAGCGTTATCGCTGAAAGGCGGGGCGTTCATTGAGGCGGCGCGGGTTAGCGGGGTAGGGCATTTCGGGATTATCCGCCGCCACATCGTGCCGAATACGTTGGGCGCGGTGATCGTGTATGCAACCTTGACCGTGCCGCAGGTGATCCTGTTTGAATCCTTCCTCAGTTTCTTGGGGCTGGGTGTGCAAGAGCCGCTTACCAGTTGGGGGGTATTGATCGCAGAAGGTGCGGCGCAGATGGAAACAGCGCCGTGGATGCTATTGTTCCCTGCCGGATTTTTGGCGGTGACATTGCTGTGCTTGAACTTTCTGGGGGATGGGCTGCGCGATGCGCTTGATCCGAAGAGCTGACGAGCTACTCGGGTTTCGCTGTGCGTCGTCAAAACCGTGAAAGCCAAAATAAACGTTGGTGGCATCGGTTTTTCTGGTCACAAAGTAAATTCTTGGCGAAACATGCCGTGCATAGAGCCGCACATCGTACACGGATTGCACAAAATACAGGAGAAGGGAATATTTCTTCTGGAACCAAGTGTGCTTACAAGCCGCTGCATATTGCGAGCTCCATTATGGCGAAGTGCCTGAAATATTGCTTAAAAGACCTATGGGGCGTAGCGTCTGGTCATTATCTTCCCTTGAAGCTAGGCAATGGTTGCGCAGTGTGTGATTGTAAGTGCGGGTTATAAAGGTAGCACTACCCGTAATTCCTCACCAAATTCATACACTTCCACAGCTTTTCCAATCTGCTGCATTTCGCGGAAAATCATTGGAAAACCACGCCCTAGCCGGTCGATGTAGCGCAAGTTATCCATAAATTTCAGCAGTATGGGATTGGAGGCGTAAGAAACGCCGGAGCGCAGTTTTTCCACTGTAACGGTATTGGGTAAACGCCCCGGACTGATGCATTCAATTCGGTCGTCATACATGAAAATGCGGATACGTGATCCGGTGATGGCGTAATTGCGGTGTACACAGGCATTCACCACCATTTCCCGCAGTACTTTATCCGGTGGAAGGTCAACCGTATCTTTGCGTTTAGTTCCTTCAATAACGGAAGGTTGCAGCAGGTTGTTCTTTATGACGGCGACTGCCGTATCCACTTGCTGAGGCAATGTGCCGATAATTTCCTGCCGGTCGATCAGTTCATCCGAAATCTCCTTGCCTTTGAAATGCGCAAACATAATTGCTGCTTGTGACAGGTAACGGGTCGGGTTAATACCAAACATCAGCAAACCACCCACTGTTGGTTCACCTGTTGTCGCTAACACATCAGTGTTAATGAGTAATTGCCGCCGCGCCTCTTCGCTTTCCTTAGAGAATTCAAAACCGTAACTGACAAAGAAGCGATCAAGTGCCGCCATATTCAAGTCGTTAAGGGAAGCGTTCGCAACAGGGATGGCATCGTAGTGGAAGACCCCGGACATTTGGAATAGACGCATCAGTTCAGACTGTGTGGCTAGTCGATTGGTCGAGCCGACCCTGATCAGGTATTTGTCACCTGTTTGATAAGGTTTATCTTTGCCTTTGGGAACGATAACGGCGCAAACTTGTTTGTCTGCTGACTGAGCGAATTCACAATGAACAGCGATGGCTGGTGTAACTAAAGTTCGGGCAATATTCATCACCCATTCTTCGAGCCGTTCCATATCATCGACTCCAGTAGGTGTGCCATCATCAGCAACACCTAGCAGCAGTGTTCCGCCTGCACCATTCGCAAATGCTACCATTTCCCGCGCTACAACTTCTGGGCGAACAGGTAGCGCTTTGAATTCAACAGCAACGTTTTCGCCTTGCTGGATGAGGGTTTGCAGTGCTTGCGGAGTCATGAATTAGCTCGCTGGTATTGGTCAATGTGCCGATTATAGCAGAGTGACCTACCCGACTGCGCTACATGACTCTTGTGTCCGTTTCAACCTGAATTGTCCATACAGGATTATTACGTGCTATTTGCCCATCAGACCTTGCACAAACGCCATGATCTCAGCAACTGGCACTTTCATCGCATCACCGCCGCTACGCGCTTTGTATTCCAATTCGCTTGTCTGTAAGCCACGTTCGGATACCACGATGCGGTGCGGAATACCCAGTAGTTCATGGTCGGCGAACATCGCGCCGGGGCGTAATACGCGGTCGTCCAGCAGTACGTCGATGTCAGCAGCTTGCAGTTGTGCGTAAAGCTCTTCGGCTTTGGCGGCAACGGCAGGGGATTTCTGCATATTCAACGGGGCAATCACCACGGTGAAGGGGGCAATCGCCGCAGGCCAGCGGATGCCGTATTCATCGTTGTTTTGCTCAATGGCAGCAGCGACCACACGGGAAACGCCGATACCATAGCAACCCATGGTCATGACTTGCGCCCGTCCGCTTTCGTCCAGCACGGTGGCATTCAGCGCTTCGGAATATTTTTTGCCCAATTGGAAGATATGCCCGACTTCAATGCCGCGCACGATAGACAGTGTGCCGCAACCATCGGGGCTAGGGTCGCCTTCTTGCACACTGCGCAGGTCAGCAACCGCAGGCAATGCTACGTCGCGTTCCCAGTTGACGCCGAACAGGTGTTTGCCGTCGACATTTGCGCCCGCGCTGAAGTCGGACATATTGGCAACGGTACGGTCAGCAATCACCGGGATGTTCAAACCGACTGGGCCGAGGGAGCCGGGGCCTGCGCCAATCAGGGTACGGATTTCGTCTTCGCGGGCGAAACGCAGTGGAGCAGCGACTTCGGGTAGCTTTTCCGCCTTGATTTCATTCAAGCTATGGTCGCCGCGCACCAGCAGGGCAATGAAATCAGCATCAACAGTGTCGGAGGCTTCAACGATCAAGGTTTTGACTGTCTTTTCAATTGGTTGGTTGAATTGCGTGACCAATTCTTCGATGGTTTTGGCGTTAGGGGTATCGACTTCGCGCATGGACTCGGTGGGGGCAGCGCGTTCGGCAATCAGGCAAACCGCTTCCGCCAACTCGATATTCGCCGCGTAATTGCTGCCGCTGGCAAAGGCAATTGCGTCTTCCCCAGAATCTGCCAATACGTGGAATTCGTGCGAAGCATTACCGCCAATCGAGCCGGTATCCGCTTGTACGGGGCGGAAATCCAAGCCCAACCGCTGGAAGATGCGCGAGTAAGCAGCAAACATGATGTCGTAGGTTTCCTGCAAGGATTCCTGCGTGAGGTGGAAGGAATAGGAGTCCTTCATCAAAAACTCACGCGCCCGCATCACGCCGAACCGTGGGCGTACTTCGTCACGGAATTTGGTTTGGATTTGGTAGAAATTGATCGGCAACTGCTTGTAGCTGCTCAATTCCTTGCGGGCGTAGTCGGTAATGATTTCTTCGTGGGTCGGGCCGTAACAAAACTCGCGCTGGTGGCGGTCTTTGATGCGTAACAGTTCCGCGCCGTATTTTTCCCAACGCCCGGATTCTTGCCACAGTTCCGCCGGTTGCACGGAAGGCATTAGCACTTCGATTGCGCCTGCGTTGTTCATTTCTTCGCGCACGATGGCTTCGACTTTGCGCAATACGCGCAGGCCATACGGCATCCACGTATACAGGCCGGAAGCGAGGCGGCGGATCATGCCAGCCCGCAGCATCAATTGGTGGCTGATAATTTCTGCGTCTGCGGGTGTTTCACGCAGGGTGGTCAGGGGGAAACGGGATACTCGCATTGTGCTTTTCTATATCGGCTATGGCAAAGGCAGGATTATAGGATTCACGGTCGCTTTAAGAAACCCCTGCGTCAGTAAAATGCCCCAATAAGCCGCCCATAATGCCGCTGGTCTGGCAAGCAGGGTGTGGATAAGCGCTTTTACTGCTATATAAGCTACACCCCTGTGTCAGCGTAAAAGTGTGTCAATGAAATCCTTAGTGCTTTGCCTTTGCCTCCTGTTGAGTTGCAGCTTTTTGCAAGCGAATGAAGCCAGCGTTTTCCCCGTTACCCTCAAGGTCGATGGGACGTGCGCACAGCTATTGGGCAGCCTCGAAGGCAAGGCAACGGATGCGCCGGGAACCTTTTTGCTCTACCGCGCCCTGATTGACGGCAGGACAACCCGCTACAACCAAGCGCTGTTGGCTTCCAATCATGCGGAAATGTTGACCCCCAAAGATGCCAGCAATACCTTCATGATCAAGCAGGCGGTTGCCCGTTGCGCGGATAGCAAACACAAAAATGACTATGCCGCGCTGGTCAGTGAGGTGTTGGCGCAACGTTTGGCAAGTGTGTATCCCCGTGAGAAAATCGGCATCAAGCTCTCCGACACCTTGAAGCCGCAGTACCGCGAGAGGGTATTGCAGGATGCTGCCGTGGTCGGCATTGGGAGGAATAAGTGCGGAACCGTTGTCCAACGTACCCGTTCGCGCTTGGGGGAAGCAGTTTACAAGGCGTGGTTGGGGGCGTACCTGATGCCGAGCCAGCAAAACAAACATAGCGCTTCGGCAGATACTGCGGCTTTTTACCAACGAAGTCTGGACGTTTGCCGGGCAAAACCGGATATATCCTTTGCCGCAGCAGTGCTGGAAGTGCGTTGAAGCTGTGTCGCGTGGATTTTTATGGTAAAGCTTGAGCCATGAATGAAGAACACGATTTTTCCACCGATGAATACTGGATGCACCATGCGCTAAGCCTAGCCGACAAAGCCGCTGCCCAAGGCGAAGTGCCGGTCGGTGCAGTGATTGTGCGTAACGGGGAAATCCTCGGCGAAGGCTGGAACCAGCCAATTACCCTCCATGACCCTTCCGCCCATGCCGAAATGCTGGCGTTACGTGCTGCCGGAGTTGCTGCCAGTAATTATCGCCTGCCCGGAACCACGCTGTACGTAACGCTCGAACCCTGCCCGATGTGTGCCGGGGCGATGGTTCATGCACGGGTAGAGCGGGTGGTTTTTGGAGCATTTGATCCCAAGACTGGCGCGGCTGGGAGTATGTTTGACTTGTTGACGGATGAGCGCCATAACCACCGGCTAACTGTTACCGGCGGTGTGTTGGAAGAGGCGTGCGCGGAAAGCTTGAGGGCTTTTTTCCGCGCACGGCGTCAGGTTTCAGCGAAACCAGTTACGTAACAGACGTGTCAGCCAAGACGGGGCAGGTGCGGGCGTCGGTCTAGGTGTTGGAGCCGGGGTCGATGTGGGCGTAGGCGTTGGAACTGGGGTTGGTGTCGGCACGGGTGTAGGCGTTGGAACTGGGGTTGGTGTCGGCACGGGCGTCGGAGTAGGTGTTACCGTTACCGCACTGGCATTGGAAAACTTGATCAAGTTCTCAACGATAGCAGCCAGTGGTGCACCTTGGTTGCTGGCAGCCGATTTCGCCGCTACCCGCCATGCTGCTGGCACTGCGTCGCCCTGTTTCCACGTCCCGCTTGCTTGTGCTTCGTACTTGGTTTGGGCTTTTGCACCTTTCCCCGGTGTCCACAGGAAGTCGGGGTGTTTGTTTTGATACCATTCGCCGCCGATGATTTTCTGGCTTGCATCCAATTCAAGGTCGTAATAGTAATCGACCTGCTGGATGGCGTCGTGGCTAGGGTTATCTTCTTCGCGGTGGCTGGGGCGGGTTTCTACCACGTAGAACACGGTCATCTTGATACCGACCACGAACTTTGCCGCAGGGCTGCGGAAAGTGCGGAACTTATCGGCAGTGTAGCTCGCCATCGGGATGGTGGCTTCCGCCAGCGTGGCTTTGTAAATGCGGGTTTGTGGGTCGAAATAGCGGTAATTGTAGCCGTAAGTGGGCTGGTTCCAAACTTCGTAGTCGAAGGTAACGTCCATCACCATACCGCGCCGCGATACACCGATTTGGTTCACAATAGCCAGATGCCACGTACCGGGGTTGGTGTCGAAACATTGCCCTGAGGTCACGCGCCCAGTTGCTGTGTCAGTGGCAGGGTCTTTATCGTTGCAACGCCCACCGATGAAACGGGTGCTGCTGGCAGCATTAGCCCACAGCAGCGATGAGAGTGCCTTGATGTCCGAAGGGTAAAAGGTAATCGGCACATTGCTGGGGGTTTTCAGGATAACAGCTTTGGTGGGGCGGGGGAGCATATAAGCACCGGGAGCCCAACCGTGGCAGATACCCATCCATGTTTCTACCGAACCGTTGGAGTCGTAATAGCCTTTGCCTTCTGCCCAGCAATGGCGGGTCAAACTTTCACTGGTATCGCCGACCAGCGCGTCATATTTTTCTGAAGGCGACAGGTTGTTGATGCGTGCAATGCTGCCGCTGTTGAGGATGGTGGCAGTCGGGTTGGCGCGGATGTAATCCTGATTTTTCTTCCAATCCCCGTCAGACGGAAAACTGGGGTCAGCGTAACGTGCGCCGAGTATCCCTTTGTAAATGCCCCAATAGTCGTCCGACCACGGGGATTCATCCAATTTGGACTGCATTAGCCCAGCCGCTTCCATTTCATCCAGTTTTTGGTACTTGAACGTATCAACCAGATTTTCGGCCTTATCATTGGCCTCAATAGGCGCACGGGTAGCGATTTCCCCCGCAGGGTGCAGGATGTGTGCACGCTGGCTGTCGCGGGCTTCGATATAACCCTTGTTAGCAATGAGTTTTGCCGAAAAGAGCGTGGAACCTTTGATTTCATTGCCCGCTGCATCTTTCTTGGGCGGCTGGCGGTTCATGAAGGCGATGGTATCGCTGGCGAATGCCGCGAGTTCTTCGTTGATTTGCTTCTCTACATCATTGGACATGCGGACAACTCCTTGGCGATCCGGGGGGAACCCCCGCAATCTTTTGGTTTTTGGTTGGGTGATTATGTGCTTGAGTATAGCTGCTATGCGCTAATCCGCGATGAAAAGTGCCGATTTGTGGATGAAGCAGGAAAGATAGGGATTTTTACGCCAGATATTGCCAGTTGTCGAAGTACGCCGCTTGCCCGCAGTAATTGCCTTGCGTATTCCGCAAATTCCAGACAATCGCGTTTTGGATCATGAAGCGGCGGCCTGTGCTGGAAATACGTACTCCCGCGTAATGGTCGATGTAACCCTGCCGGTTGACGGTTTGCAGCAGGTGTTCGCGTTCCTCCCGCGCCAATGGTTCGGCGGAATAACGCGAGGGCAGGTGGGTTAGGGCTTCCCAATCCATTTCAAACAGTTCCAACGCTTTTTTATTGCCGTAGGTGAAAACCGGGTCGGCAGCGGTGTTGTGCGACAGCAGCACGAAGGGGGCTTGGTCGAGGGCAAGTGCCGTGCTTTCACCTTGCCATGCCAGACCGCCCAGCTCACGCCCGAGGTAGTGGCGGAAGCTGGTGTGCAACAGGCGCAGGTGTTGGGTGAGGGCAGCCGTATCCATCAGATGCTCGCCAGATTGCCTTTGGTTTCTAGCCACTGCTTGCGGTCGCCTGCGCGTTTCTTTGCCAGCAACATATCCATGACCGTATCGGCGGCATCGCTGTCGTCAATGCTGAGTTTCACTAAACGGCGGGTGTCGGGGGAAATGGTGGTTTCGCGCAGTTGCAATGGGTTCATTTCACCCAAGCCTTTGAAACGAGTGACGGCAACCGTGCCGCGTTTTTTTTCAGCCGCGATAATGTCGAGGCGTGCCTGTTTTTCGGCTTCATCCAGCGCGTAATAGACTTCCTTGCCAATGTCGATGCGGTACAGTGGTGGCATCGCTACGAAGACATGCCCAGCTTTAACTAAGGGGCGGAAGTGTTTGACAAATAAGGCACAAAGCAGCGTAGCAATGTGCGCCCCGTCCGAATCCGCGTCGGCGAGGATGCAGATTTTTCCATAGCGCAATTGGCTTAAATCGACATTGCCCGGTTCCACACCAATGGCGACGGAAATGTCGTGGACTTCCTGCGAACCCAATACTTGTTCGGAATCAACTTCCCACGTATTCAGGATTTTGCCGCGCAAGGGCATGATGGCTTGGAATTCACGGTCACGGGCTTGTTTCGCCGAGCCGCCTGCGGAATCACCTTCGACCAGAAACAGTTCGGTGCGGGTGGTATCTTGCGAAGAACAATCCGCCAGCTTGCCGGGCAGAGCGGGGCCTGCGGTGACGCGCTTGCGGATGACTTTCTTGCTAGCTTTTTGGCGTTTAGTGGCGTTGTTGATCGCCAGTTGCGCGAGTTGTTCGCCGATGCCTGTGTGCTGGTTGAGGTAAAGGCTGAAAGCGTCCTTGATGACTCCGCTGACAAAGCTCGCGGCTTCGCGGGAAGACAGGCGTTCCTTGATTTGCCCGGCGAATTGCGGGTCTTGCATCTTGAACGACAGCACGAATGCAATGTTTTCCCACACGTCATCGGGAGTCAGCTTGAGGCCACGCGGGAGCAGGTTACGGAATTCGCAGTATTCGCGCAGTGCATCGGTGACGCCAGTGCGCAGGCCGTTGACGTGTGTGCCACCCTGTACGGTGGGGATCAGGTTGACGTAGCTTTCCTGCACGCTTTCTCCGCCTTCCGGTAGCCATAGCAGCGCCCAGTCGAGTGCTTCACGCGGGGCGGAAAGTGAGCCGGTGAATGGGTCTTCGGGCAGGGTGATGTATTCGCTGACCGCTGTCCGCAGGTAATCCCGCAGGCCGTTTTCGTAATACCATTCGGTCGTTTCGGGTTCGGTGGTCGAAGCGTCGGTGAAACGGATACGCAGGCCAGGACACAGCACGGCTTTTGCCCGCAGGTTGTGTTTGAGGCGGGCAACGGAGAATTTTACCGTGTCGAAATATTTGGCGTCAGGCCAGAAATGCACGGTCGTCCCGGTTTCGCGCTTGCCGACTTTGCCGATGATTTCCAGTTCGCTGGCTTTGTTGCCGTCGGCGAAGGTCATACGGTAAAGCTGGGCGTTGCGTTTGATGGTCACTTCCAGTTTACGTGAGAGGGCGTTGACCACGGAGACACCGACGCCGTGTAAGCCGCCGGAAAATTGGTAATTCTGGTCGGAAAACTTACCGCCTGCGTGTAGCGTGCAGAGGATGACCTCAATGCCGGGTTTGCCTTGTTCGGGGTGGATGTCGACTGGCATCCCGCGCCCATTGTCGGAAACGGAAACGGAGCCGTCGAGGTACAGAGTTACGTCGATTTGGTTGGCGTGTCCGGCGAGCGCTTCGTCCACACTGTTGTCGATCACTTCTTGCGCCAAATGGTTGGGGCGCGTGGTGTCGGTGTACATGCCGGGGCGCTTGCGCACGGGGTCAAGCCCGGTCAGAACTTCGATGGCAGAGGCGTTGTAGGTGTTGTTGGTCATTGTGCTTTGTTGTTAGCTAGGGTTAGGGAGCGGCTATGCATCTCGCCGGGCTTTCAGGATACGACCATGATAAGGCGGGAAGTCTGCCACGTCCCGCCAGTGTTTTACCAGCAATTTACGCTAATTTGCCAATGCGCTTCAGCGCCGCACCACCAATACATCGCAGGTGGCGGACTTGACCACTGCCGTGGCGGTAGACCCCAATAGCCCGAAAAATCCTTTTTTGCCGCTGTGACCGATCACAATCAGGTCAAAATGACTGTCTGCGGCGACTTGCAGGATGGTGTCGGTGGTGTCGATGCCCATCTCCACTTGGGCGGCTTCGGCGGGTAAGCCCAGTTTTTCTGCCAACTGGCGCATCTTCTCGGCGGCGTCCTCAAGCAGTTGTTGTTCCAGTTCGCCGTTTAGTATCAAGCCGGAAGTTTCGCCGAAGGGTTCAAGGCTCGGTGGGATGTCTTGCACCACATGCAGCAAGGTCAATTGCGCGTGGTAAGCGGTCGCTGCGGCTTGCGCTTGCTCAAGCACAACATCACCCATTTCGGAAAAATCAACCGGAACCAGAATGCGTTGGTAGTGTTTCATGGGATTCTCCTCTCGCCAATCAAGGCTATTGTTGTAAGTTTAGTGCCGATTGGATGTGGGCGCATCAGTTCAGTGCTGCCTGCGCATCACATATACGGGCTGTGCGGCAATCTTCCCGCGCAGCACCACGAGCATCAACGCGCCACTGAAACACGCCAGTTCCACGAAGGTGCGTATCAGGTTGCTGCTTGCCCAGCTATCCCGTGTGCTTTGCCAATCGGAAGGCGGGGCAAGTGGGTTCCATGCCAGCATTTCCTGATGCAAGGGAATGTTGGTAACGACACTGACCCAATACACCCCAATAAAATGCAGCAAAGCCACGAGCAGCCAGTACATCGCCAGAGAGCGGCGGCTTTGCCACGCAGCGAACCCCGCCGACAGGAAGGGGAACAGGGTTGCGCCGAAAAACAGCACGGCAAAGCCTCTGTTACTGACGGTTTGGTTCAACTGCTGCTGGATTTGGGTGTAGGCGGTGGCATCCAAATGTTGCAGGGCGGGGGAAATATCCAGCGTAAACGCCATAAAGTTGCCGCAAAGCAAACCGAGCAGCACGACTGCACCGAGTTGGGGGATGAGAAGCAGTTTTGAATTCATGGGAAACCTTGGTGGCGGAGTGTAGGGCAGTTTAGACGTGCATTGGGATTGGGGGCAAGCTCCCCTTGAAATCCCTCGCGCCCGCCCCATCTTCCTCCCCACTATATTCTGATGATACGAGGAACAACCACCCATGACTGCGACTGCGAATAAGGAAAACCTGCAATTTCAGACCGAAGTGAACCAGCTTCTGCACCTGATGATCCACTCGCTGTATTCCAACAAGGAAATTTTCCTGCGCGAACTGATTTCCAACGGTTCGGATGCTTGCGACAAGCTGCGTTTTGAAGCGATTGCCAATGATAGCCTCTACGAAAACGACGGCGAGCTGCGCGTTGAAGTGGAATACGACAGTAAGGAAGGCACAATCACCGTGCGTGACAACGGCGTTGGCATGAGCCGCGATGAAGTCGTCAACAACATCGGTACGATTGCCAAATCCGGCACGAAGGAATTCCTCAGCAAACTGACTGGCGACGAGAAAAAAGACTCGCACATGATTGGGCAGTTCGGGGTTGGTTTCTATTCCTCCTTCATCGTTGCCGACAAAGTAACGCTGACTACCCGCCGCGCTGGTACGCCGGTTTCCGAAGGTGTGCGTTGGGAATCTGATGCACAATCCGGTTACTCATTGGAAAATGTCGACAAGGCTACCCGTGGCACTGAAATCGTCCTGCACTTGAAAGAGGACGAAAAGTTGCTGGCTGATGGCTGGCGTTTACGCAATATCATCCGCCAATATTCTGACCACATTCCGCTGCCGGTCAACATGCGTAAAACCGAAGCTGGCGAAATCAAGGACGAATGGGAAACTGTCAACAAAGCCAACGCGCTGTGGACACGTTCCAAGTCCGACATCAAGGATGAGGAATACCAAGAATTCTACAAGCACGTTTCCCACGACTGGGAAGACGCGCTGGCGTGGTCACACAACCGCGTGGAAGGCAAATACGAATACACATCCTTGCTGTACCTGCCATCCAAAGCCCCGTTTGATATGTTTGACCGCGACAACACCCATGGCTTGAAGCTGTATGTGCAGCGCGTGTTCATCATGGAAGACAAGGAATTCAAGCTGATGCCACGCTACCTGCGTTTCGTGCGTGGGGTGCTGGATTCCGCCGACCTGCCGTTGAACGTTTCGCGTGAAATCCTGCAAGGCAACAAAATCATCGAGAACATGAAAAGCGGCTCGGTGAAAAAAGTCCTCGGTTTGTTGGAAAACATGGCGACCAACGAGACAGAAAAATACCAAAAATTCTGGAAAGAATTCGGCAAGGTGTTGAAAGAAGGCCCCGGCGAAGACTTCTCCAACCGTGAAGAAATTGCCAAACTGCTGCGCTTCTCCTCCACGCAGGATGACAACGCCGAGCAGACCGTTTCCCTGCCTGATTACATCAGCCGCATGAAGGAAGGTCAGGAAAAAATCTACTACATCACTGCCGATACCCATACCGCCGCGAAAAACAGCCCGCATCTGGAAGTGTTCCGCAAGAAAGGCATCGAAGTGCTGCTGCTTTCCGACCGCGTGGACGAGTGGCTCGTGCAGCATTTGATGGAATTCGAGGGTAAATCCCTGCAATCCGTCGCCAAAGGCCAACTCGACCTGTCCAAACTGGAGTCTGAAGAAGACAAAAAAGCACAGGAAGAAGTCGAAAAAGAAGCTAAAAATATCATCGAACACATCAAGAAAGTGCTGGCTGACAAAGTGGAAGACGTGCGCGTTTCCCACCGCCTGACCACTTCACCGTCTTGTATCGTGTTGAATGATCAGGATATGGCGCTGTACATGCAAAACCTGCTCAAGCAAGCCGGGCACGAAATGCCGACTACCAAGCCTGTGCTGGAAATCAACCCGACCCATCCGCTGCTCAAGCGCATGGAAGCGGAAACTGACGATGCGCGTTTTGCCGAATGGTCAAGCGTGCTGCTGGATCAGGCCATCCTTGCCGAAGGCGGGCAGTTGGAAGACCCGGCGGGCTTCGTACATCGCTTGAACAGGCTGATGCTGGCAATCGCGTAAAGACCATCTCCCCCTCTCCCACCAAACGGGTGAGGGGGGCTTTAGCAAAACATTCATCTGCTCATCAGCATTTGACGAAGGTTTTGCAGTTGAATAGTCATTTTTGAATGCTGATTGACTCTCGCCGTTCCAACTTCAAGTCGAACCGCTCCGCCAGTATTGCGTAGTGTTGCCTTATCTCTTCTGGTGTTTTTTTCAATTTTTGTGCTGCTTGTTCAATGCGGCTTTTCAGGATGACGGCTTGTGGGTCTATCCAAGGACCAAACGCATCCAAATCTCGGGATAACAACTTGCGGTCGATTTCATCTTTGCAGGTCTGTGCCAAGCCTTTCATCGCGGTACAACGTAGAGATTTGTCTTCATCTTTCATGTAAGAACGCACCACTATCAAACCACGAGTATCGCCGATTTTTCCTAAAGCCTCGACCACTCTGTCCCGCAGTTCCATGCCCTCTTGCTGGTCTTGGAGGCGTTCCAGCAGTGCATCCACGGCACGGGCATCGCCGATTTTTCCTAAAGCCCCAGCCACGGTTCTCCGCAATTCCTTGTTTTCCTGTTGGTCTTGCAGGCGTTCCAGCAGGACATCCACGGCACGGGCATCGCCAATTTGACCTAAAGCCCCAGCCACACTCCCCCGCAGTTCCATGTTCTCTTGCTGGTCTTGCAGGCATTCCAGCAGGGCATCCACGGCGCGGGCATCACCAATTTGGCCCAAAGCCCCAGCCACGTTCATCCGCAGTTCCCTGTCCTCTTGCTGGTCTTGCAGGCGTTCCAGCAGGACATCCACGGCACGGGCATCATTAGTTCGACCCAAAGCCCCAGCCACGTTCATCCGCAGTTCCCTGTCCTCTTGCTGGTCTTGGAGGCGTTCCAGCAGGGCATCCACGGCACGGGCATCACCAATTTGGCCTAAAGCCCTAACCACCTTGCCCCGCAGTTCCTTGTCCTCCTGCTGGTCTTGGAGGCGTTCCAGCAGGGCATCCACGGCACGGGCATCACCAATTTGGCCTAAAGCCCCAACCACCTTGCCCCGCAGTTCCTTGTCCTCCTGCTGGTCTTGGAGGCGTTCCAGCAGGGCATCCACGGCACGGGCATCACCGATAGCCACTAAAGCTCCAACAATGGCGTTGCGAGTATTGTTTAGGACTCGCGGCAAATGCAGCAGCAAAGCATCAACCGCTTGGACGGTGTGTTCATTTTTGAAAATCTCGGTCAACCAGCGCACTGTTTCGCTATCACAGTTCGGATTGGCGGTCGCCGCCAATAATTGAGAAAGTTGCTCCGGCGATGGATGCCAACTGCTTTGTTGATTCATCCAGCACAAAGCCCAAGCCGCCGCATGGCTCAATGCTGTACCACCGGATAGTCGTTGAATCAGCGCATCCGTCATGCCAGACACTTGGCAGTTTTTACCGCGAAAGGCATTGATCATTACAGTCAATGCAATGGCTGTGGCTTCCTGTTCCTCACATCCAGACAAGCGTTCAGCTTGGGTGTTCAACCAAGCAGTGAAGGCGGTTTCTTCCGTCGGTGTTTGTGCTTCTCGCACCATGCTACAAAGGACTCCTAGAGTGCCACGTCTTCCTGCCTCACACTGGAAAAACTCACTCAACAAACTCTCGCTTAAGTTATCTGCCCAACGCGAGACCGCCAATTCCATCGTCGCCGCATCTATGGCGGTTTGAACACTTCCATTGCCATCATCGTCCCCCACCTGTACCGTCAATCTCTCCAGTACCTCCCGTGCCACCGCTGAGCTGACATTCGGTTCATCCGCCAGACATAGTGCCGCCATCACTGCACGTGCACGTTCAGTATCGGTTTCTTCCGGCAACGGACGTAAAATCGCCAGCAATGCCGTATCGACCACATCGTCATTGCAGGCAGCCAAACACAGGCGCAATGCTTCGCGCCAGTTTTCAACCACAGCGGATTCTTCCCCTCCTATTTGGTTTTTGATTTTCTTTACCTGCCCTGCCAACGGTGCAATTACTTCAGCTAAAGTCTTGTTCTTGTCGTGCCCCTGATAATGTTTCTGCACCAATGCCATACCCGCCAGATATTCCTGAAAAGTTAGGTGGCGGAACTCATATACCGGCACACTGTGCCCGTTGTGGCGCACGTGACCACTTTGAATCAGCAATCCAGTGCGGCCTTCCAGCAAAACTAGAAACTCTTCTGGGCTGTGCTGTTGCATAGAGTGGATATTCGGATAGTCCTGTCGTGCTTGGCGCAGCCAGTCCAGTACTTCGTCTTCGCGAATTTGCTGAACGCCGCGATCGCACATGGCATGAGCCAAGTATTCCAGTTGCGGCAGGGCTTCACGCTTGTCCAACGGAGTGTCCACTTCGCGTCGCCAGTTGAGTAGCACTTCCACCGCTTTTTCGTACAAATCCACCCGCCGTTGCGGCAGGCGACCGATTTTGCGCTTGATCAGCGCCATGGTGGTGAGCAGCATGGGATTGCCAGTGAGGCGCTCGATGCGGTTGTTACTGTGGATGTCGCGCATCAGTTCTGCCGCCACGTCCGCTGGCGGTCTGCTTTTTTCGGTGAGTTCGCACCAGCGCTGCGCGAATTCGTCTTTGTCCTCCTTGGATAAATCCGCCACAGTAAGGTGTTCAAAACCGCTGCGGATGCGGTAGCCCATTTCACGGTAGCCGACAATGCGCGAGGTAATAACGACAGGTGCATCGGAAAACCTCCGATGAATCTGTTCCAGGTCTTTGGCAAAGCGAATCCGGGCGGTGGGGTCGGTGATTTCATCCAATCCGTCCACTAGCAGCAGGGCTTCGCCACGTTCCAGTTTACCGCGCAGCAAATCACGCAGACCGCAGCATTCGGCCTCGTTCAATTGCGCCTTACGCAGGCTGTGGTGCAGCATCTCATCCAGTGTGCCGCAATTCGGCGGTAAATCCCGGCAGCGAATCAACACCGGCAGCCATTCCTGATTTGGCAAGGTCGCTATGTCGGGCAAATCGCTCCAGTCGGGGTCGCTTTTCAGGCGCAACAAATAAGCGGTGGTGAGCCAGCGCAGCAAAGTGCTCTTACCCGCACCGGGATCACCCAACACCACCAAACGCCGTGCCGCTTGCAGACGATCGCCCAAAGAAACTTTTTCTTCATCCTCACGGGAATGCTGTTGTTCCCAATCCCAGCCAGTGGCACGGCGTTTTTCTAATTTTTCCAAAGTGGCATCGTTGACCTCATCCCCGGCCTGAATTTCCAGTCGCATCCGCAACGCCACATACAGTCGGCGGATTTTCAGGTCTTGTGTCGCCAGATGGCGGTCGTCGTCACCCATTTCCGCCAAATCAACGATGTCGTAGGTCTTCAGCAGCAACTCGCGGTAGCGGGATTCAAGGTCGTTTTGTTGCAGTACCTGACGGCTGTCAGCATCGAGAGGGTAATGGCGGGTGAGGGCGGCGACAAGTTCTTGCGCGGCTTGAGCGGGGTTTTGCCAATTGGTTACTTTGCCATCTTGTGCCAACGGCCCCAGATACGCGCCAGTTTCCATCAACACTGGAAAAATGCGGATGTTATCGCCGCTACGAGCAGCATTGATTAAACGATATGGCAAACCAGTACCTGCCGCTTTGATACTGCCACAAAGTACCACCGGACCATTGCAACTCAATAACTTGGATGCTTCCTCGGTAAAGGATTCACCGACCAGAATTGTGCCGTAATGCACTGGCTCATAACCAGCTTCCTCCAATGGCTTTGCCAGCAGTTCCGCTTTATCTTCCTCGCCTTCGGCGTGGGCTATCAGGACTTTAATGCTCATACTGGTTCCCGGTCTTTTATTTATCGAATCGCTTTCAGCAAGGCTTGCACACCCTTATCCCAATCCTTGGCCAAATCTGCGTGTCTGATGTCCGCTAAAATCGCGGGAGGTTTTCCGTTGCCGCTGAGCAAGATGGGGAGAATTTTCACACTTTGGTCGCTCAATTGCCGATGCAGGGTAGACATCCATTCGCGGTTAACCCAAGGGGACATGCCTGCTGAAGAATAACACAACACCAAGTAAGACATACCTTCCAACCCTTGGTTAATACGCTCGACAATGGAGTCGCCAAGATTAATTTCCCATTCGTCAAACCATACCGTATGTCCAGCCTGCTCCAATGTCTGGCTCAGGCGTTCCGCCAGCTCAGTATCGTGCTTACGATGAGAGATAAACACATTCGCCTTGAGTGCGTCGGACTGCCGCTGAGATAGGGCTTCCGCACTAGACGCAACGTTTTGCTCCGCCTCTGGGTTGTGTAACGGCAAGAGAATTTTGCTTGAGGAGTTCATGATGGTTCCTTTAATCGGAGATTTCCCGTGAATGATGAACGCTGACCTATTATACAGCAGAGTATAATGCTGAAGTTCTTTCAAGTCTCAGGTTGCCATCAATGTAGGTTGGAAGAATTTATGGGGGACTGGGGGAGGATTTTACGTGACATAGGTCAGACAACCAGCCTCCCTGCGGAGTAGAATGGGCGGAAAACTCAAACCAAAAGGAGTCAGCGTGCATACTACTCAGGACATCAGAAATATTGTCTTCACCGGACATACAGGCTCTGGCAAGACCAGCCTGATCGAAGCCCTGCTATTTCAAGCAGGCGAAACCACCCAACAAGGCGATATTGAAAAAGGCAATACCGTCACTGACTTTGACCCGCTCGAACAGCAACATCAACATTCCCTCTACGTTTCCGTCGCCACCGCTCATCATGCTGGTTGCCATATCAACTTCATCGACACACCGGGATACCCCGACTTTCAGGGGCAAGTACTGACCGCCCTGTCAGCCGCAGATACTGTCGTGGTGGTCATCAATGCCGTGGCGGGTGTTGAGCCAATGAGCCGCAAAATCATGGAGTGGGCAAGCAACCAGCATTTGCCCTGCATGGTGGTGATCAACCGCATCGACGCCGCACCGGAAAAGCTGGAAAAGTGCCTTCAAGAAATTACCGAAGTCTTCGGTCGTGAATGCCTGCCACTGGAGCTGCCCGTCAACCACGCCGCAACTGTGGTGGAAGTGTATGACCACGAATCGGGCGAAGCGGACTTTTCCTCCGTGGATGCCGCCCATACCTCGCTGATCGAGCAGGTAGTCGAGGCGAATGAAGCCGCGATGGAACATTATCTGGAAGAGGGCACAGTGCCAGCAGAGGAATTGCACGCAGCCTTTGAACAAGCATTGCGTGAAAACCATCTGGTTCCGGTCTGCTTCACCTCCGCTAGGACGGGGGCTGGCATTCCCGAACTGCTGGATATTATCGCCAAACTTGCGCCCAATCCGTTAGAGGCCACGCCACATCCATTTATTCGTCACAAAGGTGAAAAGACGGTAGAAACGTGGGCTGTTCCCGACCCGGATAAGCCCTTACTGGCGCATGTTTTCCACGTGGAATTCGACCCGTTTGTGGGCAAGTTGGCGTTGCTGCGTGTGCATCAAGGCAGCTTGAAACTGGGCGCTCAGGTACTGGTTGGCGCTGAAGGCAAACCTGTCAAAATCGGTCATCTGTATCGCTTACAAGGTAAAGAGCGCATTCCTGTTCAGCAGGCTGTAGCGGGTGATATTTGTGCCATTGCCAAGATCAGCGAAATTGAGCCAGACACCATTTTGCACGAGCGCCATGAAGATGATGGCGTCGAAATGTCCGGTATGACGCTGCCCACGCCACTGGTAGGTTTTGCCCTGCGTGCCAAGAAACGCGGCGATGAACAGAAACTGTCGGATGTGTTGCACAAGCTGGTCGCGGAAGATCCTTGCCTGCGCATTGAATACGATGCGGCAGCCAATGAAACCGTGCTGCGCGGTTTAGGCGATTTGCACTTGCGTATCGCACTGGAACGCATGGACAAGCAATATCATGTGGAAGTCGATGCAGCCCCACCCCGAATTCCGTATCGTGAAACCATCACCAAGTCGGTGCAGTCGCAATACCGCCACAAAAAGCAAAGCGGTGGCGCGGGGCAGTTTGGCGAAGTGCAAATTGAAGTCGAGCCACTGGAACGCGGTGCAGGCTTTGAATTCGTCAACCGCATTGTGGGCGGCGCGATTTCTGGCTCATTGATACCGGCGGTGGAAAAAGGTGTGCGTCAGCTACTGGCATCCGGCGTGGTTAGCGGACACCCGCTGATGGATATTCGGGTAACGCTGGTTGATGGCAAGATGCATTCCGTCGATTCCAAAGAAATTGCCTTCGTGGTGGCAGGGCGCAAAGCCTTCATGCAAGCTGTTGCCGAGGCTAGCCCCATTATTCTGGAGCCGCTGGTTGATTTGGAAGTGACCGTTCCTGCCGTTGCGATGGGCGACATTTCCGGCGATTTGGCGACCCGCCGGGCGCAGATTCATGATACGCAAGCTGATGCGGCAGGTAACATGGTCGTACAGGCCAAGGTTCCACTGGCTGAGCTGAGTGATTATGCTTCCCGCCTGAACTCGCTAACTGGCGGGGAAGGTAGCTGGGTCATCCAGTTCAGCCACTACGAGCCGACCACGGAAAAGACCCAGCAGGCGTTGATGGCGCAGTACAAGGCGGCTGATGACTGAGTACTACTTCCAGCATACCAATGGGTAATGGTTCCCATGCCACGTCGTCCAGCCAATGGCACGACGTAGGCGTGGGTTGTATTGCAGCATCCAGTTATCCGGTTCCGCGCCCAAGTAGCGGATGTTCAGCGCGTTGTGGCTGCTGCTGGTACGCGCCAATGGAACCCATGCGCCGCCGTTGTCGCTGAACTTGCCGACCAGTTTCGCGCTTTCATAGCCCGAACAAATGTCACCGCTACAACTGCCGACCCATTCGCTCACCACTTTCCAGTTCATGCGGGCAGGGCGACCGTCAATCGTGCAGTTGGAATCACCCATGTACCAATTTTCTACGGCTACTTGGCTGGCGTTTGCGGCAGGAATCAGGGCTGCTGCCAGTAAGCTGATGTAAATTAAACGTTTCATCTCGCGTTCCCTCCGTTCTGTGCTGTTTTGTTGATGGGATTCAGCATACAACGCAGCGGGTTTGGATTCTGTGTATAAAATCACAGAGAACAAATAACGTTTATCACGGTCTACCTAAGCGTAGGTCAGCATTGCCACTAAGCGAGGGGGCGGTGCTGGTTAATAATAACGTAGATGGATGAGTGTCAAAAATGCAGGAAGCGAGTTCTACAGTGCTGCACTTCGGGCAGCAAGATGGTAGGTATCTGTTTGATCTGTTCGCCCGTATCAGAGAAATCATTTGTATTGAGTGGGGGTTGGTCGCGCTGGATGTGAGGCCGGAAAGCCACTTGTTCAAAGATTTTGGTGCAGACCCACAGAGCATGATTGAAGTTGCGATGGCGATGGAAGAAGAATTCAATATTGCCATCAGCGATGAACAACTGGAACACGTTGAAACCGTCAGCGACTTGAGCAGATTGGCAGACGGTCTGACGAAATTTTGATAACGTGCTGGCAGGGAACTGCCGTGGTATTTTCCCGGTCAAACCAGCAACACAACAACCACTTAGGGAGCGGATTATGTCTGTTATTCGTCTTGGGGGAATTGCCCTGTTTTCCAGCCTGTTTCTGACTGCCTGTTTGCCGCCAAACATGGTAAACGGTGGTCTCGGAAACCCGTGGGCACCGCCTTACTCAACACCCGCGCCAGCCCCGATTTCTTACGTCGACGTGTACAAATACCAAGGCTCACGTCAGTGCGAAAACGGCGGTGTACCGCTGGCTGAAATGCAGCGCGAATTACAGGCCGCTAACATTCCAGTAAGTAATAGCAGTTGCGGGATGGATGGGCGCATGTACCCCGCGTTCTGCGGCGGGGCGGATGGCAAAATCAATGTTTTCAGCATCCCCAGCGATGCAGTGAACGCAGCAAGGTCATACGGTTATTACCTGTTTAGTGACTTGCCGGGGGCGCAGCGCACCAGTTGCTACCGTGGCAATAATAGCAGCGCCAGCACTACCACTAGTAGCGATGGGATAACCTACCCCTACACAGGTGGGCGTGGGGATGGCTCTTACTATTCCTATCAGTAAGCTGCGAGTTCACGCACTTGTTCGGCGGTGAGCAGGAAAACCCCGTCACCGCCGCGCTCGAATTCCAACCAATGGAACAGCACATCCGGGTAATCGGCCTGTAGCGCATACTGGCTGTTGCCCACTTCCACCACCAAAATGCCGTGGTCGGTCAAATGCTCGGCTGCCTCTCGCAGGATGCGGCGGGTATGATCCAAGCCATCATTGCCGGAAGCCAGTGCTAAATCCGCCGGTTCGTGCAGGAATTCGGGGGTAAGTGCCGCCATATCATCCGCATCCACATACGGCGGGTTGCTGACGATGATGTCGTATTTACGCCCCCGCAAGCCCTCGAATAGGTCGGATTGGATCGCTTCAGCCTGCCCGATCAGGTTATGGCGTTCAATATTGGCTTGGGCAACTTCCAAGGCATTCGCAGAAATATCGCTCAAGTCCACCCGCGCATGAGGGAAAGCGTAGGCACAAGCGATACCAATACAACCGCTGCCAGTGCAAAGGTCAAGGATGCTGTTAACGTCGTTAGCCTCAATCCACGGCGCAAACTGCTTTTCGATGTATTCGGCAATCGGCGAACGTGGCACAAGCACGCGCTCATCCACGTAAAACGGCAAGCCGCAGAGCCAGCCTTCATTCGTGAGGTAGGCGGCGGGTTTGCGGGTTTCCACGCGCTGTTGCAGGATGTCGGCAACGGCTTCGCGCTCAACGATAGTCAGGCGGCTGTCGAAATACAAATCAGGCGTATCCACTGGCATGAACAGGGTATGCAGCACCAGATAAGCGGCTTCGTCGATGGCAGACGCCATGCCGTGGGAAAAGCTCAATTCGGCTTCGGCAAAGCGGCTTGCACCCCAGCGGATGTAGTCCTTGATGGTCAGCAGTTCGGCGTGATTAAAATTCATGGGTTATACACTGGCTTAAAATTGCCGTATCATCCCGCATTTGCAACGGGTACATCAACTCAAATGAACATACTGGACATCCTGAAATCTTGGCCACTGTATGTGTTGCCGCACCATTTTATTTCCCGCTTGGTTTTTCGCTTGACGCGGATTCAATGTCCGACGTTTGTGCCGTCCGCGATCCGCCTGTTCAGCGACGTTTTCAAAGTCAATCTGGAAGAAGCTACCAACCCTGATCCCGCCAGTTATAAAACCTTCAACGAATTCTTCACCCGCCCGCTAAAGCCGGGGTTACGCCCACTCGCCGAAGGTGAAAACGTGCTGGCAAGCCCGGTGGATGGTTGTATCAGCCAGATGGGCAAGATTGAAGAAGGTCGCATTTTCCAAGCCAAAGGCCATTACTATTCCGCACTGGAATTGTTGGGCGGGGATGAAAAGTGTGCTGCACCGTTCATGAATGGGCAGTTTGCAACCATTTACTTGTCGCCGCGTGATTACCACCGCATCCACATGCCACTGGCAGGGACGCTGACCGAGCAAGTATACGTGCCGGGGCGTTTGTTCAGCGTGGCAGGGCATACCGCCCGCACCATCCCGCGCCTGTTTGCCCGCAATGAACGGGTGGTGGCAATGTTCGACACCGCTTACGGCAAGCTGGCAATGGTGCTGGTCGGTGCAATCAATGTCGCCGCGATTGAAACTGTGTGGGATGGCTTGGTGACGCCACCGCAAGGTTGGGGCGTAAAGCGCCAAGTGTTCCCGGATGTGAGTTTGGCAAAAGGTGCGGAAATGGGGCGCTTTAACATGGGTTCCACCGTCATTTTGCTGCTGGAAAACCCGCAAACCGCATGGGCAAACGGCCTTGGCGCGGATGTCCCGCTGCAATTGGGGCAGGCATTAGCAGATTTACAAGCATAGGACTGGATGTGATGAAAGCGTATCAACAGGAATTCCTGGCATTTGCCATTTCCCAAGGGGTGTTGCGGTTTGGTGAGTTCACCCTCAAATCAGGCCGTATCAGCCCGTATTTTTTCAATGCCGGTTTGTTCCAAACGGGTTCGGCGTTGTCCCGCTTAGGCAAGTTTTACGCACAGGCAATTGTTGATTCTGGTTTGGAATTCGACATGCTGTTTGGCCCTGCCTACAAAGGTATCCCGCTGGCTGCGGCTACGGCGATGGCACTGTACGAACATCATGGCAAAGATTACCCCTATGCCTTCAATCGCAAGGAAGCCAAAGCCCACGGCGAAGGCGGCACGATTGTCGGTGCTCCTTTGCAAGGTCGCGTGCTGGTGGTGGATGACGTGATCACTGCCGGAACGGCAATCCGCGAATCTGCTGACATCGTGGCGGGGCAGGGCGCAACGCTGGCGGGTGTCGCCATTTCCCTCGACCGTCAAGAATGTGGCACGGGCAAACAGTCGGCAGTGCAAGAAGTCGAAGCCCTGTACGGCATTTCCGTGATCAGCATTGTTGGCCTAAAAGAAGTGATCAACCACGTTGGCAGCAGCCTGAACGATCCCACCCTGTTGGAAAAAGTACAAGCATACCGCAACCAATACGGTATTTGATTAGGGCAATTTAGCGTTCAATTGCAACCCCATTGGGTCTTGCTGATCCGGTGGTGGTGTCCATTTCGCCATGCAGATTGGGTTTGTTACGCACGGGTCAGTCAATGTTTGTAGGAACGCCACCAGTTGCCGCACGTCCTGTTCCTCGTACTGCTGCCCGGCGAGGTCAGTATTTTCCCCCAACATTTCGCGCAGGTTTTGCTGGAGTTGTTTCGTCTGGACATTAGGTTGCTTCAGTTGCGCCACGTCGTAATTGACGGCAGTATCGAAGGGGTTGAGCATGTGCTGCACAACACCGCTGAGCGTGGTGTAAGCGCCGTTATGCCCCCACGGGCCAGTTACTGCCACATTCAATAGGCTAGGGGTGCGGAAACGGAATTTGTCTTCCGGTTTATTTGTCACCAGTGAACGCCCCAAGTCCTGCTGCGAACCATCATCCGGGGTATTTTTACCGGGGCCTATCGGTGGTATCAGTACATTGCGGAATTGTTCATCGGTAAAGAAATCTCCCTTATGGCAGCTTGCACAGTCGCGCCCACCATCTTCGCGTTTCTTGAAGAACAGTAATGCACCTTGTTTGGCTGTTTCGTTGATCGCATCCAGATTACCTTGCACATAATCACGCCACGGGGTATTTACGAATACTTGGGAACGTTGGTATTCCCCCAATGCTGCCGCGATGTTTTGTTCCGTAATGAGTGTTTTAGCACTGTTGTCGGGCGATTGGTAAACCTTGCGGAATTCTGTCAGCCAATAGGCGGTTTCCGCCGATTGCAGTGGATGCGGTGCGGGCGCATAGCCACCTAAACGTGCCGCTAGCAAGTCACGGCAAGATTGGGACGTACCGCCGATGTCAAAGTTTTTGCCGCGCATTTCAGCCGAGGACGTAACGGGGAAACGTGCTTGCGCATGGACCAGATTATCCCCCGCCTTCGGGTCAGCTTGGGGATAGGTGCTGTCGGGCGTGGTAATGCCTGCGGTGACTTGCCCAACCCGCCCATCATGGAACATGACGTGTTTCCACAAGCCAATATTGAAGGTGGTTGGGGCATTGCGCGGGACGCCCGGTGCTTTGTTGCCTTTCAGGGTACGGGTATGCCCGAGCACGTCCGGGTCAGAAGCGTCCACGCCGATAGACAGGGATAAATTATCCCCACCGCCCAAGAGCGGGTGATGGCAACTGGCACAAGCCACATCCAGATTGCCAGACAGCGTTTTGCTGAAAAATAGCTTCATGCCCAATTGGGCTTTGGGCGAATCTATTGAGGGTAAGGGCGTCTGTGCCGGATTACCTGTCAGTCCGTGCTGCTGAATAATGTGGTTCAGGGTAATATCCAACTCCGAGCGCAACACCGGGGCAGTGCTGTTGGAAGGGGTATGGCTATCGGCATCAGGAGGACGCTTTTCCTCACAAGCAACCAATAGCAATGTGCAAGCCAATGCGACAAATTTTAACTGCATGATATAGGCAATATGTTTGGGGTTTATGCCAGTATTATCACACCGTCACCGCTCAAGGAGAGAGGTAGTTTGTCTGCTTATCCCTACCATTTGGTGTATTCCTTCCCTGTACGTATCGGTTTAGGATTTAGCTAACAGTTTATGATCGCTCATATATTTAAAATTAATGGAGTTTGTGATGTCCGCATTATTAGGAGTATTTATTCTTGGGATTCTTAGTGGCTGGCTGATGGAGTGGATATTTGTCCGTTTATTTGTGCCAAACCCAAAGAAGAAAGTCGAGCTTGCTTTGCAAGCCAGCCGTAAGGAAGTGGAAAACCTGCAAAAACAAAACCGCGAATTGCAGGCGTCCCTCAAGGCTGTTGCAGTACCTGCGGTAGCACCTGTAGCGGTGGAAGCAGAGCCTATTGTTGAGGTTGAAGTGCCCGTGGCAGAAGCTGTTGTAGAGGAACTAGAGTCTGTTGCTGAAACGCTTGAAGCCGAAGCGCCAGCCGTTGAAGCTGCAAAGGATGATGACCTGACCCGTTTGGGCGGCATTGGGCCTAAACTGGCGGAAGCGATGAATGCGGCAGGCATTACGACTTATGCACAAATCGCAGCGATGAGCAGTGATGAGCTAAGCAAGTCCTTGAGCGAAAGCGGGGTACGCTACAACAAAACGGCAGCAGAAACGTGGGCGGCGCAGGCTAAGCTGGCAGCAGAAGGCGATTGGAAAGGCCTGAAAGATTTTCAAGCGCAAAATAAAGGCGCGTAAAAAACCATAACAGCGCCCACTACGGGCGCTGTTTACCGGAGAAATGCCATTTTATCCGCAATTAAAGCAGGTTATGGCGTTTCAGTTTTGTACGCAGGGTTGCACGGTTGATCCCTAAGCATTGGGCTGCCCGCGACTGGTTGCCATGTGTGTAACGCATCATGATTTCCAGCATGGGGCGTTCAACTTCATCCAGCACGAGGCGGTAAATGTTACTCGCTTCGTGGTCACCCAATGTATCCAGATAATCTTGCAGAGTACGGTTGACCGTTTCTGACAAGGATGAATCCAGACCAACTGCACGAGAAGATGTATTCGTCATGTTTCTATAACCTTTTTTAATATTGTGTTAGTGCGATCATATTTAATACATCATTGACCGCAGCTAACTGTTTACTGGGACAAGTGATGGCGAAAATCCGTTGTTTGTACCTTGGATCGGACAACATCCGATCAAAATACCAGCCGATGTGCTTCCTTGCGACCCGGACACCTGTATCCGCACCGTAAAAGTCATGAATAGCCCTGATGTGCTCAACTACCACCTGTAGCCGAATATGGACATCTGGCGCGTCGGAGAGTTCCCCAGTTCTGAGAAATTCACCAATTTGCTGGAATATCCAAGGCTGACCCCAAGCGGAGCGCCCAATCATCAGGCCGTCTGCCTGTGTGTAATCCAGAATGAAAGCAGCATCCAGCGGGGTTCGGATGTCACCATTCGCGATTACGGGGATGGTGACGTTAGCCTTAACCTGCCGGATGGTTTCGTATTCGGCGTATCCTTGATAGGCATCAGCACGAGTCCTCCCGTGGATGGCGATTGCCTTTATGCCGGATTGTTCGGCAATTTGGGCAATTTCCACGGCATTCCGTGTTGATACCGACCAACCAGTCCTAAACTTTAGGGTCACTGGCACGTCGACAGCAGAAACAACGGTTTGCAAAATATCCTGTACTAACGGTTTGTCCCGAAGTAGGGCAGAACCAGCGGCCTTGTTGCAGACTTTCTTGGCAGGGCATCCCATGTTGATGTCTATAATCTGGGCGCCCATTTGCACACTCGCGTATGCTGCCTTGGCCATCTGCTCAGGTTCACTGCCTGCTATCTGGACGCTGCGCGGGGCAACTTCCAGTTCTTCGGGGAACCGCGTCCGGGATTTTTTGCTTCCCCATAAACTCATATCCGCACTGAGCATTTCGGAGGTTGCTACAGCAGCTCCGTACTGCCTGCACAAACGCCGAAATGGATAATCTGTGACTCCTGCCATGGGCGCGAGAAACAGATTATTTTTCAGTGTATATGAACCTATGCTAAGCATCCAGATAACGCATAACTTCAGCTAAAAGATTACCACTATCAGCACTAAAATCACTCACTGAGCCGACTAGCGGGCTAAAAAAGCGACTAAAGTGAAGAATCATAGCTTATTCAATGAACAATAGATGTTATCAAGAATGCTTAATAAAACATTCTTCTATCTTGTTTGAAAAAAAGCCATACGAGGTAGGCTGCGAACAGAATAAGCACAGGATAAGTCAGTTGAGGGATGCCAAGGCCAAATAACGACCAAGTAACTTCTGTGCATTCTGCACCACTGCGGAGCAGGGTTTCGGTGAGTTGCCCCTGTGGAAGGAGCGCAATGAAACGGTCAAGCCAGATTTCCATTCCAGGGCCACAGGATGCCGCTTCGTCTTTGGGCAGGCTGAGCAGCCAAACATGGCGCGAGGCAACGCTGACGCTGGCGATTCCACCCAAGATCAGTAACAGCCCGTACAGCCGGTCGGCGATGCCGCGTGGGTTATGTAGGAAAGCCAGTAACCCGACCAGCCCAATGAACATGATTGCCATGCGCTGGAAGATGCACAAAGGGCAGGGTTCCAGTTTGACGACTAGCTGGAAAAACAAGGCAACGCCGAGCATCCCCAGACAGAAAAGAAAAACAAATAGGTAGTGAATCCGTTTGTTCACAGTCGAGTCCCTCTTAAGGTTCAATGTGTAAAGCTGTCTAATTGTAGTTGAAACGGGCAAATTAGTGGGGGTTATCTTCCGCTTCCTTGAGCATTGACAGGTTATTCTTGGCGGCTTTCCCGCCGCTACGTAGCAGGTTTTCAACTTCACGGAAGCGGTCAACTTTACCTTCCAGCACCAACTTGTCACCCGCTTGCAGACGGGTGGACATATCCGGGTGATCACCACGGATGTTCCCACGCCGTAAGGTCTTGACGCTGATGCCAAAGCGCAGCATGTTGAGTTCACCGATGGCTTTGCCGTTAGCGTAGTCTTTGTCTTGCAGGATAAAGGTGCGCAGGAAGGTTTCCCCCGTGTCTTTGGCGGATTTTGCCTTATCGCCGTGATAGTAGCTGCGCAAGCTCTTGTAGCCGTCACTGCGGATGTTTTCGATGACTGGCAACAATTCGTCAGGAGCCATGCCGAGTTGCTGCAACATGCGTTCGGCAACCATCACCGTTGCTTCGAGGTTTTCCGGTAGTACGCAGGTTGATCCGAGGTTTTCCAGCAATTCCATGTAGCGGTCATCGCGGGTACGTACCAAAATGGGAATGTCTGCGCGGGTTTGGCGGGCAGCTTCGGTGGTGCGTTTGGCAACTTCCATGTCGATGACGGTGATGATGATCATGCGGGCGCGGTCTAGCCCCGCAGCCAGCAGGATTTCGGGGCGTGTGCCGTCGGCGAAATACACCTTGTCACCTGCTTCCCACGCCTCTTGTACGATGGCAGGGTCAAGGTCGAGCGCGATGTAAGGTACGCCCTGCGTATCAAGTAAGCGTGCTAGGCTTTGCCCCATACGCCGGTAGCCGCAGATGATGACGTGCCCTTCAACCTCCTGTATGGCGGCACTGACATCGTGTGCGTCTTTGGAACGTTGGTTCAGGTAGGTGTCGCCCAGCAGTTTTTTAGTCAGGGTTTCGTTGTAACGGATAATCACTGGGGAAAGCGCCATGCTGATAATGATGGAGGCCAGCGCCGCTTGGGACTCGTTAGCCGTCAGCAAATGGTTGCTCAGCGCCAGTGACAGCAAAGCGAAACCGAATTCCCCACCTTGCGCCAATACCAAGCCAGTACGCAGCGAAGTGCCATCGTCAGCGGCGAAATAACGGGTCAAGAAAGCCACCAGCAGGCTTTTACCGACAGTCAGCCCCAATACCAGCAGCAGGATCGGTTGCCACAGTTCTGGCAATACAGCGACATTCAGTTTTGCCCCGACAGTAATAAAGAAAATCCCCATCAGGATATCGCGGAAGGGGCGTATTTCAATTTCAATCTGATGTTTGTATTCGGTTTCGCTCAGTAACATCCCGGCAAGGAATGCCCCCAGCGCCAGCGAAAGGCCAAGGGATTCAGTAATCCACGCGGCAGTCAGTGCTACCAGCAAAACGGTAATGTTGAACAATTCAGTGGATTGCGCACGGGAAATGTAATGGAACAGCGGGCGCAGCGTGTAATGTCCGACCACCAGCATGGTGACGAACAGGATCGCAGCCGCAAACACGTTCAGGCCGATTTCCAACGCGGTTTTGGTTTCTGCATTAGCGCCTGACAGGATCGGGATAATGACCAGAAACGGGACAACCGCAATGTCTTGGAACAGCAAAACCCCCAAGGCCAGTTGCCCGTGCCGCGCCCGCATTTCTGCCTGATCAGTCAATTGTTTGACTACGATGGCGGTGGAAGACATCGCCAGCGCCCCAGCAGCGACCAAAGCGCCTTTCCAAGGCACGCCGAAGTAAGACAGTATCGCCAGCCCGCCGAGCGTCGAAAACAGCACTTGCATCCCGCCCAGTCCGAGGATGGTATTGCGCATGGACAGAAATTGTTTGAGCGAGAATTCCAAGCCGATGGCAAACAGCAGGAACACCACGCCCACTTCACCCATAAAGGCAAAATCGGCATTTTCCTTAAGCCAGCCCAGTGCGTATTCGCCTGTTAACGCACCGACCAGCAGATAGCCAAGAATGGGGGGCAGGTTGAATGAGCGGAAGGCTGTAACCGCGCCAACAGAAAGCACCAGCAGCAGCAGGATGCCGTGTAATAGATCAATGGTGTGTCCCACATAGTCCCCTTTGCGCAGGTTTGCATGTCTTGAAGTATTTATGCCTGTCGCTGTGATAGAGTTTAACGGATTCGGCGGGTGCAACAAATACATTCAGTTGCAGAAATGCCATCTCCGTTATTCTTGACGCTTATTGTTGCTGGATAGTTCATTTTATAAGCATGAAAACACGTCCCGTTTGGCTGAAAGTTTTGCTCTACCTGTGGGTTGCACCGATTACCTTGTGGTGCTTGCCCTTGGCGTGGCTGGCGAAATGGACGGGGGGCGGTTTTGCCGTGCATACCGGGGTGTTGGAAGTTTGGGGCGGTAAGGTCGGTGCATGGTTGGATCGTGGTTTGCCGGTATTCGGGGCGGTGAATGCATTTACGCTGGGGCATCTGGTGGTGGGTATTTCACCTGCCCATCTGGAATGCAGCCGGGTACACGAGCGCACCCATGTGGCACAGTTTGAGCGTTGGGGTGTGCTGTTTCCGCTGATCTATGCCTTGGCGGGCTTGCGGGTGCAGCGGCAGGGCAAGCATCGGTATTGGGATAACCCCTATGAGATTGAAGCGCGGGCAGCAGCGTGCTTAGCCGTGCAGCAAGCTACTCCGCCCGAATGACGTGTTCCCAGCCAGCGACCCAATCTACCCCCACTTGTTGGTTGATGCGGTAATCAAAATCCGGGTCGTCTTCGTCGAAAAATTCATGCGCGATCACCGTCAGGCCGTTTTCCAACAGAATTTGCGAATTTAAGGTTTGCCCCGTGTAGTTGCGCTCTGTGACCTTGCCGGGGAAACCTTGGCGGATGGTATCGGTGCGGCAATCAATGCGCAGGTCTTCCGGGCGCAAGATGACGTTGACCTGTTCGCCGGTTTCAAAGCGCTGGCTGGTGCGGATTTCCTTTTCCACGCCGTAAATGTCGACAACATAGCGGTAATCACCGAGGTCACGCAGGATGGTGGCGGCAAATACATTGCTTTCACCGATGAAACGGGCAACAAACAGGTTGCGCGGGGATTCGTAAATTTCGCGCGGTGTACCGACCTGTTGCGCCTGCCCATTGTGCATGACCATGACCCGATCAGACATGGAAAGTGCCTCTTCTTGGTCGTGGGTCACGTAGACGAAAGTGATACCCAACTTGCGCTGCAACTGCTTGAGTTCGATCTGCATTTGTTGGCGTAATTTGTGGTCGAGGGCGCTGAGGGATTCGTCCAGCAACAAGACTTTAGGGCGGTTAACCATCGCACGGGCAATGGCGACACGTTGCTTTTGCCCGCCGGAAAGCTGATGCGGTTTGCGGCTGGCGTATTCGGTCAGTTGCACTGTTGCCAAGGCTTCCGCTACGCGCAAGGCTTGTTCCTGCACCCCAATCTTTGCCATTTTCAGGCCGAAAGCCACATTGTCGAATACGCTCATGTGCGGAAACAGCGCGTAGCTTTGGAACACGGTATTCACCGGGCGTTTTTCTGCCGGAAGCTGGGTAATATCGGCACTATCCAACCGGATTTTGCCTTCATCGGGTTGCTCGAAACCGGCAATCAGGCGCAGTACGGTGGTTTTGCCGCAACCAGAAGGCCCCAGCAGGGTAAAAAATTCACCGTTATGGATGCTCAAGCTGAAATCAGACAGCACTTCCTGCGCATCGAAGCGTTTGACAATACCGGTCAGGGTAAGGAGTGGGGTATTCACAGTGCCAGTAACACCAATAGGAGGATAAAAATGGGCTGGTGCAGCATGTAAACCAGCAAGCTATGCCTGCCTAGCCACAACAGTGGTTTTGCCCAGCGTTGTGTGTGCAACGGGTATTGGAACAGGTTGGAGTTCGGGAGTTGTTTGCCGATGAATATCCCCAGCAACAAGACACCAAACCACGGAACCAGCGGCGCGTAATCTTCCGTAATCGGCTTGTGGGTCATGAACCCCAGCCATTGCAACGCAGGCGCATCAAACAGCGGGTGGGTAAATAGCCAACTTGCCAGCAAGATCAGCACGCCCACTACCAGATTGCTGATGCCAAAGTGCAGGAATGGAACTGCCAGCAAACCCGCCAAGGCCATAAAGTGTAGGATACCAAAGAAAATCCAGCTTTGCGGGAACATGGCATAACTGCCAGCGCTGACCAATAAGGCACAAGCCAGCAAGATAGCCTCACGCCGCAGGAAACGTTGCCAATGGATGCCATCCCGCGTTGCCAGCGACAGGCTGGCTCCAGCTACTCCGACAAATAGCGTGACAATAAAAATCCGCGCATTCAGCCAGAAAGGGTCTTGGTAGAAATCAATCCGCACATAGCCGAACATGCTTAGGTCAAAACTGAAGTGGAAAGCCATCATCAGTACCACGGCAAAGCCGCGTAGCGCGTCCAGCAAGTCAAAGCGGGTAGGGGGTGCAGGCATATATCCGACCGATGTTTGAGGTGGTGGGAGGGCATCGGCCCCAACAGGAATCGAACCTGTAGCTGCCCCTTAGGAGGGGGCCGTTTTATCCATTAAACTATGGAGCCACCGTGCAGGTTGGGTATTCTAGCGCAAATCAACCTGTTTGGCAGATGAATCTGGCGTTTTTGTCGGTTTGGCAGGCTCTGTTTCCGGCGGTAGCAAGTGTATGGTGCGCTGTGGGAGTGGCATTTCAATGTGTTGCTGACGGAAAGCCTTGTTGATTGCCAAATTCAAGTCACTGGCGATGGTGAAGCGGGTTTCAATTTCGCGGATAAAGCAGCGCAGTTCAAAGTTCAGGCCATTTTCCCCGAAGCCACGGAATAATACGTTGATTTTCATGTTGCTGCGGTCTTTTATAACTGCCGGATGAGCTTCCGCAGCCTCACGCAGAATCCGCATGACCTGTTCGGCATCCGAACCACTGGCGGCGTTGATGGGGACGATGATCCTGCCCATGTTATCGGTCAGCATCATGTTGGTCACTTGCCCGGAAATGATGTCCGAGTTCGGCACGATAATGTCCGAATGGTCAAAGGTCTGGATGGTGGTGGAACGGATGCTGATCTCACGCACGTAACCTTCCGCATTGCCCACCTTGATCCAGTCACCCTTGCGGATAGGGCGTTCAAACAGCAGGATCAGGCCGGAAACAAAGTTATTGACGATATTCTGTAAGCCAAAACCGATACCGACCGACAGTGCCCCGACGATGATGGCGAGGTTCTTGAACTCAATGCCCGCCACCGACAAGCCCAGCAATATCGCCAGCAAAATGCCCACATAACCGGAAACGGTGGTCGCTGTTTCTTGTGCAGCGCGGCTAAGGCCGGTGCGTTGCAGCCAATTGTCTGCCAAATGTGTCTTGAGGACATGGGTCATGCTGATCAGCAAGGCAATCACTAGCAGCCCACCGATGATGCGTAACGGTTCCAGCGTGAACCCGGCAATTTCAAAACCATTGTCGAGTCGATTGAGGAATAGCGCCAGATATTGTTCTGGCACACCCCACAGGCGCAACATCAGGAGTGCAGCCAAGCCGGTAATGGTCAGCGTATGGGTCAGGCGTAACCATACCAGTCCCGGTACAAATTGCTTGTCCTTCAAACCCAGATGCTGGCGGATGCGTTGTTGCCAGGGGGCGCGGCCTTCATCCAGTCCGTCGAATATTTCCGCTGGAATTTTGAGTAACAGCCCCGCAAGCAGCAGCAGGCACAGCGTACCGATCACACCGCTAAACAAGAATGCCGAGAAATTCTGGTATCCCAGCCACAAACTGCCAACAGCAAGCAGCAAGGCAATCGAAACAAAAAAGTACAGGCGGGTATTTTGCAACCACGGAAAGCGCCCGGACATCAACCAAATGAAGCGGATCAGCACCAGCCCCAGCAGCGTTCCGCCGAAAATCCTCGTCAGGCCAATCAGGTGGTTTTCTGGCAGCAAGGGGAAACCAACGGGGGCGATGTACAAGGATAATGCCATTAGCAGGGCAAACAGCGTATACGGCAGGAATCGCAATACGTAACGCCACATATACCCCAACGTGGGGCTGCTGGTAGCAATAGTAAGCGCTCGCCCTTGATGGCGTTGCTGCATGTTTTTGCGCCAAAATAGCCCGGCAAGCAATCCGGCACTACCATACAGGATTGCCATCAACAGGTTGCCCCACTGGATGGGCGATTGGAACAGACGCGAAACGGTGTCGATGATTTCCAGCTTCCACACACCCGGTTCCAGTAGGATGGCATACAGATGCGCCAGTACTGAGGGGGAGGGGGTAAACAGTTGTTGTTTGAGGATCAGTTGGCGGATGCGGTTGGTTTCTTCCAATAAGGTAGTTGCCCGCAGGCTGGAAAGGCGGCATTGCGACAGGGTTTTTTCGGTTTGCTGCTGCTGTTTTTCCAGCTCCTTGCGTTTGAGTTTGACATCGGCGGACTCTTCTGGGGTGGCTTCGCCCAAGCTGTCGACGGCTTGTTTGGTTTGGGTTTGTTGTTGCCCGTAATCGTTGATGCAGGTTTGGGCTTGTTGCGATAGCGCGGCGGCTTGGGTTGCCAATTTGTCCAGACGTAGTGGGTCGGCGCTGGCTTCTGGCAAGGCTTGTTCGGCAGCATCCAATTGCTGGTTGATGGGTTCCAACAATGCTGGGGTGGCGCTGTTATCCGCTTGTACCGGCAACGCGGTCAGTACACACAGGGCAAGCCACACCAGCCATAAATGAAGAAATTTGCTTCGCATAACATCCATTTGCTTGCTTTATTTGAGGTAGAGGATAACACACGCCAAGCCCTTATCGCAGGGCGGGTGCTTGTGGGCGATTGTGTTATTATGCCATCCTTTTCACTCCCCTCGAAATTTAGAGCTTGTATCAATGAATAGTTTGGAATGGCGCGTCACAGCCTCATTAGCGGCGATTTATGCCGTGCGGATGCTGGGATTGTTCATGATTTTGCCCGTGTTCGCCCTGTATGCAGAAACACTGCCCGACTCCACCCCGTGGCTGGCGGGCTTGGCGATCGGCATTTACGGCTTGTCACAAGCACTTTTCCAAATCCCTCTGGGTATCCTCTCTGATAAAATTGGGCGTAAGCCAGTGATCATCGGTGGCTTGCTGGTGTTTGCAATAGGGAGCGTGGTAGCAGCCCTTTCGCACACCATGTGGATGATTGTGGTGGGGCGGGCGATTCAGGGCATGGGCGCAGTCGCTGCACCGACAATGGCGCTGGCGGCGGATTTGATCCGTGAAGAAAACCGTATCCGCACGATGGGTATCATTGGTTTGACCATCGGCATCTCTTTCATGTTGGGCATGATGTTGGGGCCAGTGATCAGCCAACTCGGCGGCGTACCGAGTATTTTTTGGTTCACCATGTTGCTGGCATTCATCGGCATTGCCTTGGTGATATTTGCCATCCCCACCCCAGCACGGACTTTGCAGCATAATGATGCGGGCATTATTAAAGGGTATTTGGGCAAAGCATTGGCGAATATTGCCTTATTGCGTATGAATGTGGGGGTCTTTATCCTGCATTTGGTCATGACGGCCAACTTTTTGGTGCTCCCGAGCATTTTTGAAAATGAGTTGGGCTTGCCCAGTGCGGAACATTGGAAAGTGTATTTGCCCGTCTTCCTCGGTTCGTTTTTGCTGTCTATCCCCTTGATTATCATCGCAGAAAAGCAGCACAAGATACGTCCATTGTTACTGGGCTGTACCGTTGCCCTGATTGTGGCAGAACTCGTCATGGGTTGGGGATACACGCATACGGTTTGGTTGTTGGTAGCATTTTTACTGTTTTTTATTGGCTTCAACTTTTTGGAGGCAGTGCAGCCTTCCTTGGTCGTCAAATACTCGGCGGTCAACACCAAAGGTACGGCAATGGGATTGTTCAGCACCTCACAATTTTTAGGTATTTTTGCAGGCGGTTCACTCGGCGGCATGGTCAACCATACGTGGGGTGCAACGGGCGTGTTTATTTTTAGCGCACTTATCACCTTGGTATGGTTGTTAGTTGCGCTGCAATTGCCAGCCCCAACGTTCTATACTAGCAAGATACTCAAACTTGACCCGTTGCTTTTCTCAGACAAGCAACGCCTGTATGACGAGCTAACGGCAGTCGCGGGGGTCAAGGAAGTGGCAATATCCGCTGACGAATGTATCGCTTATCTGAAATACGATAAAGCCACCTTGGATGAGGCGGCACTGGATGCATTCTCTGCCCCTTCTGCGTAAAATCGGCAACCGTATTTAAAGCAAGGATAAAGACATGGCACGTGGTATCAATAAAGTTATTTTGGTCGGCACGCTGGGGCGCGACCCGGAAGTGAAGTACATGCCCAGCGGCGGTGCAATCACTAATGTGACGCTGGCAACCAACGATTCCTACAAAGACAAGAATACTGGGGAAAAGAAGGAAATCACTGAGTGGCATCGCATTGTATTCTTCAATCGCTTGGCTGAAATCGCCGGGGAATACCTGCGCAAAGGCCAGCAAGTATACGTTGAAGGCAGCCTGCGTACCCGCAAATGGCAGGGGCAGGATGGGCAAGACCGTTACACTACCGAGATCGTTGCCAACGAAATGCAAATGTTAGGCGGGCGTCAAGGTGGTGGCATGGGTGCTGGTAACTATGATGAAGCACCACGCGCTAATACAGGTGGTTATGGCGGCGGCGGTAGCAGCGCTCCGGCAGCATCCCCGAGTGCAAGCCATACGCCTGACCGTGGATTTGAAGATTTTGATGATGACATCCCGTTTTAGGGAAAACCCTTGGCAGCACTGCAATATTCCTTGGTAGCAAAGTATTCGCATTAGCAGTCCTGCCACTTATAATACGAGCCTGTACTTGCGCTGGACGACGCGCTCGACGCAAAGCTAGGAGGAACGCAAGTACATCTTTTCACGTTGTGATAACGTTTTGTAAGAATAATAGAACCAAGCCAAAAGCAAGAAAAAGCCTATATCGTAGGGTCAGTTCCCCTGACCCTTTTCTTTTTTCGTAACCTTCTTGATAATCGGCTTTAGGTTTGCTTCACACCATACTCACTTCATAATTTTCAGGACATACGACAAGGATCAGTATATGACGGGTTCTTCTGGCTCAGTTGATGATGATAATCATGATGAGGGTCTAATCATTGTCGGCATTGGGGCATCAGCAGGAGGACTGGAGGCATTACGCCAACTGGTTCCGAAACTTCCGATTGATAATCGGGTTGTCTATATTCTAGCCCAACACCTTGACCCTAAACACAGCAGTATGTTAGTGCCGATTCTGGCGCGTGAAACCCATTTGCAGGTTAATGAATTACAGCACGACCAAGTATTGGAAACGGGCCAGCTTTATATTATCCCGCCGGGAATGGATGCTTATTACGCAAAGAAACGTATCTTCTTGGAAAAAGCCACTGGTATTGGCCCTAAACCTTCGGTAGACCGTTTACTGGCTTCGTTGGCGGAAAACCACGGCGAACGTTCCATTGGCATTATCCTTTCCGGTACAGGTATGGATGGGGCGCATGGTATCCGTGCGATCAAGGCGGAAGGTGGTATTACCATTGCGCAATTGGAATCCACCGCCCGTTTCGACAGTATGCCCCACGCGGCGATTAATACCGGGCATGTCGACTTGGTGCTGCCCCCGGAAGATATTGCCCAACAAATCCAAGACTTACTGAGCCAACCGAACTCATCCTTCCTGTTTGCGCACAAGCCGGAACCTTCCGAAGACGAGATACAGGAAATCCTGCGCTTATTGCAAGAGCAGACTGGTACGGATTTCCGTGATTACAAGCGCAATACCCTGCTGCGGCGCATTGAACGGCGCATGACTGTACACAAATGCAAGCGGCTGGATGAATATTCTGCGTTCTTGAAAGAAAAGCCGGAAGAATTGTATGAGTTGCATAACGATATTCTGATTTCCGTCACGGCTTTTTTCCGCGATACCGATGCGTATCAAGCATTGCACCGCTCTTTGGAAGATATTCTGCCGCAAAATGGCACTGAAATCCGCATTTGGATTGCGGGGTGTGCAACTGGGGAAGAGGCGTATTCCATTGCCATTATGTTGGCGGAGTATTTGGGTAATCGCATTACCCGTTATAAAGTCCAAATTTTTGGTACTGATTTGTATGAAGGGGTGCTGTCGATTGCGCGTCAGGCACGTTATCCTAAAGCGGCGGTAGCAGGTATTGAGCCGCGATTATTGGATAAGTATTTCATCCAAAAAGATGGTGCTTACCAGCTTGTGCAGTCGATCCGTAATATGGTGCTGTTTGCCCGGCATAATTTGGTACGTGACCCGCCTTTTTCGCACTTGAATTTGGTTTCTTGCCGTAATGTGTTGATTTACTTTAACCAGAATTTACAACGTAAAGTGCTGGAGTCTTTCCATTACGCGCTGGAAACTGGGGCTATCTTGCTGCTGGGAAAATCCGAAACCATTGGCAATACTGACCACCTGTTTACCGTGGTTGATCGCAAGGCACGCATCTACCGCCGCCGGGGTGATGTGAAAGGCCATCTGCCATATTTACTGCAACACCGTCACCAGCGCGAACAACGCACTGCTTACCAAGGGGCGGGCGTGCGTGAAAAGAGCCAAGTGAAGCTCCAAGATGTGTTCGATAAACTATTGGTTAGCATCTACCAGCCTGCCTGTATTTTGCTGGATGACCGCCAAGAAATTGCTTATGTACGTGGCCAAGTAGACCCATTCCTGCGTTTTATGGAAGGGCGTGCCGCGCTGAGTGCCTTGGAATTGATACGTCCTGAACTACGCCAAGATATGCGCGGGATGTTGTATAAAGCCCGGCGTACTGATGAAACCCTTACGAGCCGCCGTATTGCCATGCGTATCAATGGCGAAAATGTACGGGTGGTGATGCGCGTCAGCCATTTTCCGGCAGGTAAATTGACGGAAAATGAAGTCAGCGTGGTCATTTTTGAGGTTCTGCCTGATAACGATCCGGGTGCGGCGGAACGTGCGGCGGAACAGGTGATTGACACCATCCGCCTGAAAGAATTGGAAGATGAATTACGCGAAACCCGCGAAAGTTTACAAACCACCATTGAAGAACTGGAAACCTCCAACGAGGAATTGCAATCCACCTACGAGGAAGCCCAGTCAACCAACGAGGAGCTTTATACTTCCACCGAAGAGCTACAAACCTCTAATGAGGAGTTGCAATCCACCAATGAAGAATTGCGCACGGTCAATCAGGAAGTCAGCGTCAAAAGTGCGGAATTGGAAGCTGCCAACCAACAGCTTAAAGCCACCAATGAGCAATTGACCCACGAAGTTGAAGAGCGCAAGTGGGCGGAAGCACGTTTGGAAATCGAACGTGCCAAGCTCGACACCATTTTTCAGTGCCAACCTAACTGGATTAATATCTGCACCTTGGATGGGACTATCCAAGAGGTCAATCCGGCAGGTTTTACCATTATGGAAGTGGAACATGCGGGGCAATTGGTGGGGCATTCACTCAAGGAATATGTGTTCCCCGAATACGTTGCCGAGATCGAACACTGCCTTACCAGCATAGGGCAAACAGGCGAAGTCCGCAAACGTGAAGTTAAGATCAAGACGCTCAAGGGCAATAGCCGCTGGTTAGAAATCCATTCGGTGCTGATCCATCTTGCTGATGATGAACTGCGCATCATGTCGATTATTGTCGACCATACCGACCGGAAAATAGCGCAGGAATTGCTTGCCGAACGCCAGCAAGAGCTTGCCCACATCATGCGCCTCAACACACTGGGGGAAATGGCTTCCGGTATTGCGCATGAACTCAACCAGCCATTGTCTGCGATTGCCAACTATATTCGGGGCTGCGAGCGCCGTTTAGAGATGGATGAGTGCAGCATGGATGAGTTGCGCGAAGTGATGCAATTGGTCAGCACACAAGTGCGGCGGGCGGGCGACATCCTGCGTTATGCCAAAGACTTTACCCGCAAGGATCAAGATGTTGAGCGGGTTTCATGCGACATTAACGATGTCATCCAAGAAACTTTGTATTTGCTGGAAACAACCGAGCAATTCAAGGAAGTGAAACTGGTGGTGGAACTGGATACCGATTTGCCCAAGGTTTCCATCAATAAAATCCAGATCGAGCAAGTCCTGATCAATATGGTGCAAAACGCACTGGATGCGATGGCGGAAGCGGAAAATGGCAAAACCGGGGTGTTGCGCATCCGCACCCAAAAAGAGGGCAAACATGCCTTGCGGGTCTTGGTGGTTGACCAAGGAACGGGGTTGTCAGGGGATTTCGAGGTGAATATTTTCCGCCCGTTCTACACTACCAAAAAGAACGGGATGGGGATGGGCTTGCCGATCAGCAGTTCCATTATCGAAGCGCATGGTGGTAAGCTTGAGGCCACTAATAACCTTACCAAAGGCTCAACCTTCAGCTTCGTACTGCCGTTATAAGGAAATGCCCACAGATGAATTACCCGCCTACCGTTTTTATTGTCGATGATGATCCGGCAGTACGCGATTCTTTGCGCTGGCTGTTGGAGTCCATGCGCCTGAAAGTGGCAACGTTTGAATCTGCCGAAGCCTTCCTGAAGTTTTATACCATGCACATGGTTGGTTGTTTGATCTTGGATGTGCGGATGCCGGGTATGAGTGGCCTGCAATTACAGCAACACCTGACCAAGCAGCAGTATTCCGTGCCGATCATTTTTATTACCGGGCATGGCGATATTCCGATGGCGGTGCGTGCCATGCAAGCGGGGGCGATGTACTTTCTGGAAAAGCCGTTTGAAGACCAAGTATTGCTTGATTACGTCAATGAAGCTTTAGCGCTGGATAAGGAAAACCAACAAGCACGTATCCGTTTGACCATGATCCGGGCGCGGATTGCTAACCTGACTGACCGTGAACGTGAAGTGATGGAGTTGGTCACAAATAATCACTCCAATAAGGAAATGGCGGAAAAACTGGGAGTCAGCGTCAAAACAGTTGAATTCCATCGCAGCCACATGATGGAAAAAATGCACGCTACGTCTTTGATTGAACTGCTGAATATGACGCGGGAAGCGAGCATGGCTGAACAAGCCGCAGTGGGTCATGTTTAGCCGCCTGTTTTGCTTCCCGCCTATCGCGGGTTAGGCTTATTCCTCAAACCCTTGGGCAATCCATGAAGCAAAGGTTTCATGGAAAATCACGTCAATTAACTCTTCAGCGATAGCGGCTTCTACATCGGCGGCTTCGTAGGTTTGGTCTTCGTTTTGTGCGGTTTCCAGCATTTCTGTACGCACTTGCTGCAAATAGGCAAGGATGTCTTCCGCTTCACTGCGTTCAACCGGCAGCAAACCGAAACTGAAGGTATAACTACCGTCCGGCAATTGCAGCAGGCGTGAGGCAATGCAAATGTTCGCGGGGATGCTGTCGGCTTCCATCGGGACTTGCAGGGTAGGGCCGTCAGTACCCAAACGCCGTACTTGCGCTGTTTTTCCGGCTTTGAAGTTCAATACTTCCCAGATGGCGAGTTCAGATTTGCTGAGCGCTTTTAAGTATTGGCAGGCAAATGAGTTTTCGTCCTGTTCGACACGGGTGCGCATGAATTCGCTCAGTACACTTTCGTCGCCTTCATTGGTCTCGGTTGTGACAAAATGTTCAAACACATGCGCGTGCGCCATTTGCCCCAGCGGCTGTTCTTCGAGATAATCCAGCACTTCGTCAGCGGATAGCTCCAGCATTTCGGCGGCGTAGTCGACGGCTTCGGTGAACACTTCGACCATCCATTCTTCCCACGGGGCTTTGGCGATGTAGGCACTCAAGAGTTCCATCGCACCATCGACTTGCTTTTGCTGCTCTGCTGTAATCACGGCGAAATCCTTTTTTGGTGGTCATTGTGGCATTGCTGCCGGTATCGGGGCATAGTAACACGATTTTGCTTTTTTCACGGATGGATACATGCACCTGTTACCCAAATATATTGACCTCCTGGCTGACGGCAACCTTCCCCAGCCGGTTTTGTTTAATGTGTTTGACACCGCCACCATTGAGCGTGGTTTAAGCTACTTTGCTGCTGGCAAGGTTGTCAGCTTCCATGCCGAAAAAAGCGCTAATGGCAATGTATCCTTACACGCCAAAGTTCAAGGCAGTGGCAAAAAGCCGTATTTGACGGTGGTCAATTACAATGAAAATGCACCCAAGTGGATTACGGGCGTATGCACTTGCCCCGTGACCATGAGCTGCAAACACACGGTTGCGGCACTGTTTGCCTACCTTGAATACGCTTCCCGCCAAAAGGTGATTGAAACCCTGCGCAAGGGGACTCCACTGTTTACGGCGGCTAGCTTGCCAACGGCACGTGCGGCTTCCGTTAACCCGATAGATATGTGGTTACAGACGGTAGCGATGGCGGGTAAACCCACGACCAGTTCGGAACAGGCAAGCGTAGAATCCGCACCTTACCAAAGCCAATTGCTGTATTTGTTGCATACCGACCTGCGTAGGCAGGGCTTGGTGACACTCGGTTTGTATAAATCCTCGCTGCTGAAAAAAGGCGGCTATGGCAAACCGGCGGCAGTGGCTTTGGATAGCCTGCTGACCACGCAACGCGCACGCAGCTACCATTACGAGCCGCATGATTTGATGATTGCGCAACTGCTGGCGGTTCCCGACTTACGCTTTTCGCCTTACTGGAACAGCGGTGCGCTGACAGGTAAAACGGGCGAGCAAGTATTAACCGAAGTGCTGAAAACCGGGCGTTTGTTTTGGTCAACGGTAGAAGGTTGGAAGCACGATGCGCGTGCCTTGCAGGCGGGTGAACCGCGCTATTTCCAGTTCCAGTGGAAGAAAAACGAGGCGGCGCAATACACCGTCAGTTTGGAACCCGAGCAAGCCATAGACATGCACTTCTGGCTGAACGGCAAGGCGTGGTACGTCGACAACCGCACCTTGGAATGCGGGTTGTTGGAACACCCCGACCTCAATCCGCAACAGGTAGAAAAGCTGCTTAATGCCCCGCCGATCCCCGAGGAGCAAGCCGAAGCAGTCAGCGAACGTTTGCTGGAATTATTGCCTGATGCAGATATTCCCGCACCTTCCCCCAAAGCCCGCCAGCAAGTGGAAGACCTGCTCAGCGAATTGCAGCCCGGTTTGCTGTTGCAGTCGGTGCATCTGCCGGAATTGGGTCGCACTGTCCACACGGCTTGCGTAAGCTTCAATTACAGTGGGCATATCTTGCGCCCTGAAACACCCGCTGTGACCAGTTTGTTGAAGGTGAATGGTACGCGCTACCGTATTCACCGTGACAAAGAGGGCGAACAGGAAGCTATCGACGCCTTACGGGATTACGGTTTTGAGCCTGCCCCTGCGCGGTTTTCCAGCCTGCACCCGCTGGATATGCTGATGTTGGCTGAAAGTAAGACGTTATCGGCCTTGCGCTGGCATGATTTCCTTGATCACGGCTTAGACGCGCTGCGGCTAGATGGCTGGAATATCACCTTGGCGGATAATTTTGACCTGCAATTCGACTTGGTAGACGACCTCGAAGCCGTTTGGGAGGAAAGCGATAGCGGTACAGATTGGTTTGAAATCAGCCTCGGCTTTGAAGTCGAGGGTCAGCGCATCAACTTACTGCCAATTCTGGTTGAAATGTTGTCACAGATGGAAAGCCCGCAAGCCCTGCGCGACCTGTTGCAACGCCAAGAATACATCCTCGTGCCCGTTTCTGAGAGCCGTTGGGCAAAGCTCGAATCCCGCCGCCTCGAAAGCATCATGGAAACCTTGGTTGAACTCTACGATCACCAGCCATTGAACGCTGACGGCAATCTGGAACTGAGTAAATACCAAGGCGCAAACCTTGCCGACCTGCTCAATGCCCCCGGTATGAAATGGAAAGGCGCGGAAGAACTTTTGGCGCTGACCCAAAAGCTCAAAGATTTCAGCGGCATCCAAACCGTTACCTTGCCGGAAGGTTTGAACGCCGACTTGCGCCCCTACCAGCACGAAGGTATCAACTGGCTGCAATTCCTGCGCGAATACCAATTTAACGGCACGCTGGCGGATGACATGGGCTTGGGCAAAACCCTGCAAGCCTTGGCGCATTTGTTGCTGGAAAAGCAAAGCGGGCGCATGGATTTGCCTTCCCTCGTGATTGCGCCCACCAGCCTGATGGGCAACTGGCGGCGCGAAGCGGCAAAGTTCACCCCCGATTTGCGCGTGCAGATTGTCCACGGCTCTGATCGCCAACAGCATTTTGATTCCTTCAGCGAATACGATGTGATCCTCACCACCTACCCGCTGATGCTGCGTGACGAAGAGCAATACCAACGGCAGGCGTTCCACTACCTGATCCTTGATGAAGCGCAAGCCATCAAGAATGCCGCCTCCAAAACCACACAGGTCATTTACACCCTCAAAGCCCGCCACCGCCTGTGCCTGACCGGGACGCCGCTGGAAAACCACCTCGGTGAACTGTGGTCGATGTACCATTTCCTGATGCCCGGTTTTCTGGGGGCGCATGAAAAATTTACTCGGCTGTTCCGTTCCCCGATTGAAAAGCAGGGCGATATGGGGCGGCAGCAACAACTACGCAACCGTGTGCAACCCTTCATGCTGCGTCGCACCAAGGAGCATGTCGCCAGCGAATTGCCACCCAAAAGCGAAATCATCCGTAGCGTAGCGCTGGATGGCAAACAACGTGACCTGTACGAAACTGTGCGGCTAGCGATGGATAAAAAGGTGCAGGAAGAAATCAGCAAGAAAGGTTTCGCCCGCAGCCAAATCATGATCCTCGATGCCCTGCTGAAGCTGCGCCAAGTGTGCTGTGACCCGCGTCTGGTCAAACTTGAAAAAGCGCAAAAGGTCAAACAGTCAGCCAAGCTCGAATTGCTCATGACTCTGTTGCCGGAAATGCTGGAAGAAGGGCGCAAGGTGCTGCTGTTTTCGCAATTCACCTCCATGCTGGCGCTGATTGAGGAAGAGTTGGTCAAAGAGGACATCAGTTACAGCAAGTTAACTGGGCAGACCAAAAACCGCGACGAGGCGGTGGCAATGTTCCAAGAGGGTGACGCAAAAGTGTTCCTGATCAGCTTGAAGGCAGGGGGGACGGGGCTGAACCTGACTGCTGCTGATACCGTGATCCATTACGACCCATGGTGGAATCCAGCGGTGGAGCAGCAGGCCACTGACCGTGCCTACCGCATAGGGCAGGATAAGCCGGTGTTTGTCTACAAGCTGATTACAGAAGAAACCGTGGAGGAAAAAATCCTCAAGCTGCAAGAAAAGAAGCAAGCACTGGCAGATGGGCTATATTCAGACAAGGAAGCCGACGAAGGGTTACGTTTCAGTGCCGATGATCTGATGGATTTGCTGAAGCCGCTTGAAAAGTAGCCTCAGCGTTGCGTTGGTGGCGCTGAATCCCTATAATGCACGCCTTACTTTTGCTTAAGCTTTCAGCTATCCCTCTTGCCCGGATGGCGAAATAGGTAGACGCAAGGGACTTAAAATCCCTCGACAGCGATGTCATGCCGGTTCGACCCCGGCTCCGGGCACCATTAATACGTCAAACGAACTCCGTTAAATCAGCAAGTTAAGTGATTTTTTGTTCGTTGTCAAAAAGCCAACGTTTTTCGTTACTATGTCGGTGCTACGTTGGTCATCATGGCTGTGGCATTACCCTTGCGGATACGGTTGACATTTTTTGAGAGTGTGAATCCAGCCGCCAGTGTGTGCTGCTCCTGCGCCATCATTGCGGCGTATTCCCCCCAAGTCTGAAAACCATCACCCTGTATCCCTGCCTGTCCCCAGTGTTTAGGTCAACGCTCCTGAGCGTCTTCGGCTTTTTCCCCACTGTCAGAGGTTGTTTCAAACAGGGCAGCATTCAAACCGTTTCACTTCTGGAGCCACCGAGTCTCACAGTGTCTTAATCCCTTCTCAAACAGGGCAGCATTCAAACCTGTGTTTGAGCTGCTGAAACGCGCGGGCTACCCCCTTAATCCCTTCTCAAACAGGGCAGCATTCAAACGATTGATACATGATCTGACTGAAAAGTGTTGGTACCCTTAATCCCTTCTCAAACAGGGCAGCATTCAAACCCTTTGGCCGTTGGCTGGAATGTACAGTTTGTGTCGCCCTTAATCCCTTCTCAAACAGGGCAGCATTCAAACGCCGTCACTCCGAAAGCAAAGGTGAAGGCCGCAGGTGTCTTAATCCCTTCTCAAACAGGGCAGCATTCAAACGCCCTTAGCGAAGGGCAACATTTTAAGATGGCCGTCTTAATCCCTTCTCAAACAGGGCAGCATTCAAACCTTTCTGGATTTACTGCTGGAGTAGCTTTTTTCAGTCTTAATCCCTTCTCAAACAGGGCAGCATTCAAACCGCAGTTGCCAAAGCACTGGAGGCTGTAAAAGTGTCTTAATCCCTTCTCAAACAGGGCAGCATTCAAACAATGGAATCCATAACGCTGCTGGTACTCTTGTAACGTCTTAATCCCTTCTCAAACAGGGCAGCATTCAAACTAAGATGGCCTGTATTGGCGCAACCACTGAGAATGTCTTAATCCCTTCTCAAACAGGGCAGCATTCAAACAGATAGATTTGTTAACTTCCTTAAAGTAGGAAGGTCTTAATCCCTTCTCAAACAGGGCAGCATTCAAACAGGAAGATTAAAATAATAGGCAGCAACACTACCGTCTTAATCCCTTCTCAAACAGGGCAGCATTCAAACGGCAATGTTATCGTCAGTACCGTATGCAGCTATTAGTCTTAATCCCTTCTCAAACAGGGCAGCATTCAAACTTTAAGGCCATCTATACTGGTTTTCTGAAGTTAGTCTTAATCCCTTCTCAAACAGGGCAGCATTCAAACACTGTCTTGGTATTGGGTATGCCAAGGTGATTGAGGTCTTAATCCCTTCTCAAACAGGGCAGCATTCAAACTCATCAGCGACTGAAAGCTTCATCTCTACTGGTAGTCTTAATCCCTTCTCAAACAGGGCAGCATTCAAACCTATTACCCCAAGTACTTCCATACTTGAGCTAAAGTCTTAATCCCTTCTCAAACAGGGCAGCATTCAAACTCCAGTTCAACAAATCAATGATGCCGCGCTGAATGGTCTTAATCCCTTCTCAAACAGGGCAGCATTCAAACCTGAAGAGCATAATTTAGTTGCGTCTGTGGTTACGTCTTAATCCCTTCTCAAACAGGGCAGCATTCAAACACGCTGGGCGTGGACCACACTGGTTAATGGTGTGAAGTCTTAATCCCTTCTCAAACAGGGCAGCATTCAAACGGTACCATTGAGGAAGTCAACAGTTATGTTGATGTCTTAATCCCTTCTCAAACAGGGCAGCATTCAAACTTTCTGCAAAACAGGAAACAGTTGGCGATCTATTAGTCTTAATCCCTTCTCAAACAGGGCAGCATTCAAACATTAAATGACAGGATAGAGACGCCGAACGAGTTTAGTCTTAATCCCTTCTCAAACAGGGCAGCATTCAAACGGTTGATGTTGACGATATTGAAGATGGTTATGATTGTCTTAATCCCTTCTCAAACAGGGCAGCATTCAAACCCCGTGCTTCGTAAAAATATTTTAAATTTCAACGAGTTGCGGTGTATGAAAAATGACATCAAATCGACACTTCAGAGTTAGCATTTTACAGCGCATGGATCGAATACGAATAGACCAGTAACAGCCATACACGACATGGTTTCAGTCGACAAATTTTACAAGAACATGGGTAAACACCATTACCCATACCTCCATAATAAAACGAAACGCTCAGCCGGACTATGTTTTTCCGACCAGCGCCGCATAAGATTATGCGGCAACCCGTCTGGCCTCTGGCAACGGCTCACCGAGGAAGATGACCCGGCGGTTACTACGGATGACGCGGGTTTTCTCTGGGTGCAACGTCAAGCCCATGTCATTGAGTTTTTTACGGGCGAACACCAAGGCTTTTTCTGCCTTACCCTGATCGGTGGCGAACAACAGGAAATCATCCGCAAAGCGCACGAATGGGATGTGGGCATTACCCAATGCTTGGTCAAACTCGTTCATGTACAAGTTGCAGAACATCGGTGACAAAATCGCCCCTTGCGAAATCCCCCGCGAAGTCCCAAACAAGCTGCTGCTGTGGACACCCTGTTTCAGCCATTTGTCGATCAGGTTGAGTGCGTCGCTGTCTTTGATGAAGGCTTTCAACTTCTTTTGCAGTGGCGTCAGCGGGATATTGTCAAAGAACTTGCTGATGTCCGCATCCACCAGCCAATCCTGCCCGATCCGCACCCGTTCCTTGGTCTTGTCCAAGGCCATTTTGACACTGCGCCCACGCCGGTAAGCGTAGCTGTCATGATGGAAAATGGCCTCTGCATTCGGTTCCAGCACAATCAGCAAAGCACGCTGCACCAGCTTGTCCCGCAAGTATTGCGCAGAAATGATACGTTGCTTGCCATCGGGCTTGGTCATTGCAAACTGGCGCAGTGGCTCCGGCTGGTAACGCCCGGATAATACATCCTCCCGGCAAGTCAGCAAGTGGCGCATCAGGTTGCGCTGCAACTGGTCGCGGTCAACCGTCACCGACCACGGCGTATGCTCGGTTTTCAGCAAATTCCATGCCTTGTCCAGAATGTCAGGCTGCATCGCCGTTTCAAGAATGCTCATGGTCTTTCCCCCTTGTTATCCCAAATCAGTTTGCTTTAACACATCACGCACACGCATCACCTGCCCATTGATGATTTCCCCCAAACCCGCGTGGGGCCAATCGCCACCCCCATCAGGACAAAATGGGCGCGGGCAATGCTGGCGGAATTGCGCCCAAGCCGCATAAAACAGTGGGCGCACCCCCTTGCTCAGGCGGCAACCTTCGGCTTCACGGTAGTAAAAACTGCCCTTATCCAAGCGGGTGTTATGCAACCACCCCAACACAAAGGCATCCACACTGGCGCGGAAGATTTCCAGCACATCCAGCGGCAAGGACTCACGTCCCGGATAATCTTGGTGCAAAAAACCCAACGCCGGGTCGAACCCCGCCAGCAACACGGCATGGCGCACTTCCCCCAGCATCAGCGTATACCCCAACGACAACAACGCATTGACCGGATCACGCGGCGGTTGGCGGTTGCGCCCATTGAACCCCCATGGTTCTGCCAGCACTGTCCCTAACAGGGCAAACCATGCTGCCGCCACTTGGCCTTCCAACCCGGTGAGGCTATTGATGCTGGCGGCATCCGGCAGTTTCGCCAAGGTTTGTGTCACCTGTTGTTGGAAACGCTGCACGCCATCAGGGTCAGCAGCAAACAGGCTTTGCAAGCATTGTGCAGGCAAGCTGTAACCCAACAGTTTTTGTTGCACGACATAACGCGCCATCACTAACTGTTTGCCCGCGTCATCAGCACAACGGTGTTGCATCCGGCGCACGGGCAATTGGGTTGCCAAGCCAGCCCCCAAAAAGGCCGTTTGTTGCTTGCCACGCAAGTCCACCAAGATGGCGGGCACACCCGCATCAGCCAAGGCACGCCACACCGCGCTTTCCACCAACGGGTTGCCGTAGACCACAACCTGCCCCAACATCTGGATGGGCACAGTTTTGGCAGGTTCGTCCGGGCGTTCGATACGTAATGCCCCCGTGACATGGCGCACGGTGGTTTCTTTACGGTCAATGACCAGTAACATGGTTCCCCTCCTTTACCCAAATAAGGTTTGCACGACACGACCTATCCAGCCCTGTTCCGGCGTAGCAGCGGCTTTGCCCGCATACAGCCCTTGCATGGCATTGCTTTGTTGCCCCGCAGCCCAAATGCTGTGCGGCGAATTCACCGGGTACAGGCGGATGTCATCCTCACGCAGATGCGCCCGTTCACGTACCCCTTGCAGCGTTTGGGCAAGGTCAGCCGCCGAGCAATGCAGCAAAAACACCGATTTTTGCAGTGGCACGGCCTGTTTTTTCAGGTAGTAATGCACCTTGCGCAAGCGTTTCTCATCACGCACGTCATACGCCAGAATGTGCCATTGCTTCATGGGCTAACCCTCGTACCAAAGTGGCGCTTGGAAATGGTGGTTTTGCTTGACCGCCGTCACCATGCGCGGGGTGCGTTGCTTATCCATCCACGCCAGCATCAGGCTGTCCGTTTGCGGGTCGATTAACCCACTGAGTTGCAGGAACAGCTCCTCCGCCTCCCGCGAACCCAGTTGGCACTCAAACAGCGAGTATTGGGAAGCCAGCCCCCACGCCTTCAGGCAACGGTGTACCTGACGGCGGCGGCTGTTTTCCACAATGTCGTAAGCGATGACGGCGGCGCTGCGTTTCATGCGTTGACCCCTTGCAGCATGTCCACATGGAAGTTGTCCGCTGTACCGATCACGTCACTGTCGAGGGCGCGGCGCACACCATCCGCACCGATGAACAGCGCATTATCATGCTGGTTGTGTTCTGCGCCGCAGCGTTTGTGGAAGACGCGGTGTGCGCCATCGGTGTGCAGCCAGTCACCGCAGGCTTGACGGCTGTAACCGAGTTTTTCCCAGTTCACGGTGCGCAGGTTAGCGGTGCAGGTATCATCACCGAACATCTCGATCACCTTGCAGTCCACGCCCAGTTCACGGGTGCGTTTCACGAACTCAGCAGTTTCCTGCACGTCACGCAGTGGGTGGTTGACCCGCAGTTGCACGGGGAACTGTTGCGCGAGGCGGATGCTGCCTAGCACGTTGTGGATGCTGATGCCCATGCTGGCCTGTTGCGTTGCCGGGTCGAACGAGTCGATGTGCATTTTCAGCTCGTCGAGGTACGGCAGGGCGGCTTGCAGCAGTTGCGGATGGCCTGCGTGTGAGTCCATCGAGACGTGCGTGCCGGTAGCTTTGCACTGGCGGGCGATTTCACCCACTTGCTTGTGCAGGGTTGGTTCACCACCGCTGAGGATGATTTCCGCCGGAACGATGTTCGCCGCCGCCAGTTTGTCGAGGATCGACGTGACCGTGTGCAGATGCAGCAATGATGCACCTTGTTTGTCCTGCCCTTCGTTGTGGCAGTAAGCGCAGGTAGCCGTGCAGCGGCTGGTCAGCAGGAAGCGGATTTTCAGTGCCATGCGGAATCACCTCATTGGTTATTGCGTTTGTGGGAGTTGAATGGTTCGCATAGGGTTGGGCAGCCCCGCAGGGCTACCCGCTGGTGTGCGTCAGCGTTTGGTATCGCATTTGCACTTGTGTTTGAGGATGGTTGTCACCACCGCGATGGTGATCGGGATGATGATGTCCGTGAGGACGGGGGCCGCAATGATTGGCAGCATGGTTGTTCTCCTTGTGTCGGTTTAGGGTTTGTTGCAGGGGCAGTTGGCTTTAGCGACAACAGCCGCGACGATCATGACGATTAGGATAATGGGCATAGTGTTCTCCTTCGCTTTTACGGATTACTGTGTTTATTTTGTGCAGGTGGCCTTATGACCGCCTGCACGTTGGTTGTGGCTCAGTCGTCGTTGTCGCAGTCGCAGTTATGGTCGAGGATTACGGTGACGATGGCAGTGATGATGTTGATGATCAGGTTCATGGTTGCCTCCTTAACGGCGTGTAATAAAGTGGGCGTAGGTTAAGGCATTTGGATGGCTGCTTAACCGATGGCAAACTTGCGAACTTGCCATCGGTCGGTGTCTCAGTGGACGATGATTACGTCGTGGAGGATGTCCCACCAATCACGTGGACGGCGGGCATGGAACGGGAAGTGCTTATCCTTGGGGATACGTGGGATGCAGTTCATGTTGTTGTCCTCATCTGTTGTTTCGATGGGGACAGTTTGAATGAAAAAATCAGGGCAACGATTTACACAAGCTTGCTGGTTAAAAAATGGGCTTCTTGAGTTGTTTTACAGGGTATTCAAAACTGATGTGTTCAGGCTTCAACTCGTCAGATAAGCTGTATTGCATGGCGTTTTTTTTTCCGCTTGATTGTAGTAAATAGGCTTTTGCTTTGGGCTTGCCGAGTGTCGCATTAAGTTTTTTATTAATGTTCGTGCGTGGTGCACCAAAGTAGTCGGTATCCATGCTATTAACGCTCTCCTCAGCATGGATGTAATGTCCAGATTCCTTGGATAGTTCGGCATAAACGGCTTTGAATTCTTCGGCAAGTACCGACTTTGTCACTTTGTCAGCTAACGTAATGACAACTTTTCCGGCTTTGTGACGTTGCAACATCCATACATATAATGCCAGTTGAGCAGGTGGCAACTTGATTTCTTCCCCGCCGCAATACAGTGTTACCACAGCCTCGTAAACGATACGCACGCTAATAGGTGCAAGCTGCCTTTGAGCAATGGCGATAATGTCGCTGTAACTTTTGTCGGAGTCATTCAATAAATCATCAGTCAAACCATCACGCAGGCGGATGAAGGGTAATTTGCCCAGCATTACGTTGACATCGCGGGCATCGAAGCTATCACCCGTCCACTGGTTGGTAATTATCTGACTCTGTGCAGTGGGGTAGTAAAAACCGGGTACAGCGTAGCGGTCATCGACCAATACATGTGACATACAGTCTTGGATGCGTCCGAAAACTGACATGGCGTAACCAAGATAATAGGTCATAGTCTTACGTCCACCAGCAATGGAAACATGCAGGCTGGAATCTTCTTTTGTCAGTTTGCGCACTTTATCGGTGATGAAGTTTGCGGCAATTTCATTTTCTTCTGATGTGGTAATGTCATTCAGATACCGCTTGTCTTTACCAATGCAGCACAGGTGAATTTTGTTGGAAGCGGGGGGTATCATTCCATAGTCACGATACAGTTGGTAAATCTTGCCCGTATCACCCAGCAGTTTTTCTTGTAGATTTGCGTAAACTCCTGCTGTGGTGATGATATATATTTCCGTCGGCAGATAAGGTGGTTCTGCTTTTTGGGTCAGTGCGTAAAGTGTTTCAGTAACAATCGCAGGTGTGCCGCCTGCGACCGCCAATAAAATACGCTGCTCAAAGTCTTCCGGTTTGGTTTTAGTTATTGTTGTCATGCTTGATGCCCTGTGATGATGATTTTCCTAGTGTCCGCCAGTTTTTGATGTAGTCGCCGAGGGTGGCACGCAGGGATTGCTCATTTTGCAGAACTTTACTAGATTCTTGTCGCCAGCCTTTGATGCCATGCGCCATGCCGTTACGGATGTCACTGAGACGTGCAAAACGTCCATCAGTCTTTTGCATGGTTTTTCGGTTGGTTTCGCGCTGGTCGTTAAATTCACTTTGCTGGTCATTAGGCATTGAGTCACTCAGGCAAGCTTCTTGAGTAAAGATGCTGGCACGTAGATAGTCACCTTGGTGGTAGTAGGCATCTGCAAGTGAGGCTTCCCATTCGGCACGTTGGTTTGGTTTCCACCATGAGAGGCGGCGTTTGAGTTCGTCACCAAACAAGGAAAGGAATGTGCCGTTACGCCGATCTAATGCCTGATTTAGGCTGGAAAGCTTTTGCCGTGCTTTGACCACATTAGTGGTACGTTCAAAGAATGCTGCTTCGCGTAGGGTTTGGCATTCGGTATCGCTCCAACCTTCATTTGGCAATAAGTCAGCAAATGGAGCATAGTTACCGCTAGCATCGTAAGCGGCGAAGGCTTGAATCCAATCCATCGTTCGCAACAAGCCGCGCAAGTTCAGCACAGGGGTTTTACCCGCTTGGGTCATATCCAGTGCGCCGTAGTAGATACCTTCGACCTCAATGCGCTTGACCCGTTCCAGATAATGCGCTGCCAATAAACCTAGCATGGGAAGGTGTCGGAAACCGTGGGTTACATCCATGATGACATGTTCTTGTGGTTGGATGTGGTTAGCAATTGCGGCAAGAATACCAATCTGTTCAGAGGTATCACGGGCATAGGGAATGATCTTCATCTCGACGGCACAACCAAGACGTTTTTCAATTAGTGGTGCGAATTCGTTCAAGATAGTTTCATTCACGCTGTTGCTTTGCGTCAACTCCATCAGACGCAAGCGGCTGCTTTCTTGTTCTGTGTCGGTGGCATGGTCTTCGATCAGCACATCCCACATGCTACCGGATGTCCCCAGCAACAGAATTTTTCCCGGTTGCACATGTTCAGCCAAAGCAAACCCAAAGTAAGCAGTTTTGTATAATTTATCGTCGATTTGGTAGCTGGTTTGGCTATAGCCGCTATGGGGCTTTTTACCCAAAAAGCTAATTAGGGTAGGCTTGCTCAAGGTATTGGTGTCCTTATTTATCATGATATAACGTTCATTGTGATTTGTGGGCAGAATAGCCTTCCAACCGTGCACCGTAGCTGCGCATATCATCGGCTGTCAATTCCTTGCCCCGCGCACCAGCAGGCAGTTCCAGCGTAAGATGGAAATACCTGCTGCCGCGTGCGTTTACTTCAGCTACCAGATTGATTGGCAGTGTTCCAAGGATCGTGTCACCCGGCTGCACGATTTCCACATCGAAATGCGCTAGTCGCTCATCGACGTGAAAGCCTTCGGATTCTGCCCAGTCCGCAGCACCAGGGTGGCGGGAGATGAAGTAGGTAGTCATGGTATGCCTTTGTTGTTACAAGAATGCGCAATGTACCTCAAGGGAAACGGATTGGCAGGTTTGGCAAGCTTGTCATATAAATGAACATCACATTATATCTAACAGTTCATTTAAGTTGCCTTGGCTACGGACAATAGCAGTTGCTGTTAACCTGTTTTTTTCCAAGAGCTTGCGCTTGTCATCGGATAGCTTTGCCAATAAGCCTTTGGCGGTTTCCCCCTTGATGGACGCACGCTTCTTATTGCCAAGTGCGGTAATTTCCCCACTGCCTTTTTGGTATTGGAATGTGGCTTTTTCCCATTGCTCATCCTGTTTCTGGATCGTTGGTGCATTGGTTTTGTTAGCAGACTCTGGCTGCATTCCGCCATAACCTGTTGCTGTTTTGCCACCTGCACCTGCTTGCTCCAAGACGCGATTCAATACATCCGCGACATCGGCTAAATCAATCGCTGGGCGTTTGCTGTCAGCATTTGGGTATTGGCGCAGCGCAAAACTGAACAGTAAAGTAACTTCTTTTGCCACCAAAAATGAAACCGGAACAGGGTCATGCCAGTCAGCAGGAACGGCTTCGGTTTGTCGAGTAACATCAGTGATGTCCCCACCTTTCTCATACCACTTCCCCATGTGAGGGGTCATGATGTCCACACCTAATGTCACGGGTTTGATAGGCAACGCATCAAAGAAAACCAGATTACCCGCTTGACTGTCATAAACCTGTTTCGCAGGGTCTTTGTGGTCACTACCAAACCAATCGAACAGCAATTTCTGGCGATTTTCAAGCGTATCATCCAGATAGTTTTCAATGTAACTACGTACCAGTCCTTTAACCGCAGCACCCATTAGATAGGGCACGCCCAAGGTTGGATGCCACGCGAAACCATTTTCTACCGGATGCGGATTGCCCATGCCAGTCACAAAATGCCAACTGGCTTTGAATACATGGCTTTGCCCTTGCAAGCTGGCGGCTAACCGCATTTGGGCTTGGATATGAGCGGCAAGCTGTTTGTCATCACCTGCTTTCTTGTTGGCGAAATTTCTGAGCAACCAGTAAGCATTCCCCATCTGGTTGTTATTGGTGGTTGGTTTTAATACATCCCAGTTGCGCGGGTCGTATTGGTCAAAGAAACGCTCGAACCACAGCCCAAGGTTGCCTTCACATTTAGTGGGTTTTTCACAGTTGGCGTATAACGGTGCTGTCATTGTCCGCTTCCCCCTTGATTATCATCGCCATCAGTCATGAAGGCTTTGGCGAATTTCTTGACCCAATCCATCAGGGCTTGTGCTTCGGCTTGAGCAAGACGGTAAGCGTGCATGTCTTTGGTTGTAATGCCTTCCAGCAAGTTGGCACAGCCTGCATACGGCTGACCTTGTTGGCACAACCAACCAGATAGCAGGTTATACAACTCGCCATGCGTGTCACCTTTGGATTTGAAAAACGCGGCAGCTTGCCCCAATCCATTCATGTGAATCATCGCGGGTAAGTTGGAGGCGTAGCTTTTGTATTCTTTGTGGCTAATACGTGGGTTAGTCGCTGCTTGATTGACTTTTTCCAGGGCATATTTAGCACGTTGTTGCTGGATGGTTTGCATTATTTGCCTCCCATGTTCTTGACTGCACACCAGCCCATACCGACGGTTTCATTGCCACCGACTTGTAGCCACGGTTTATCAGTAAACAAGCCTGTAACCGCACCCAAGATGGCGCTTGCGGGCATTTCGGCATCTTTGGCACGGGCGTTGACGGCACTGATACCGACGTATAACAGCGTTTCCGGTGGTAAGGTTTCTTCGTACCACAATGCACCACTGCGGACGGTTTTGGTGTCAGAATCAATAGCAATGTGAGCATTGACGGGAGTGGCATGTTGGCACAAATGCGCGAACATATCGTTACTGACGATCACCAGTTGCTGTTGCAAGGCTGCTTGCGCATCATCACGCTGGATCAGATTTGCCAGTGAGGAAATCAGGCTATCCACGTTTTCTGATTTTGCCTCAAAACGGTATTCCTCCAGGAAGAGTGCGCCAGCGGTGGTTTGCGTTGGTACAACGGCGTTATTCCCATTCACCTCTGGAATGGCCACTTTTGCAGTGTTTACCCCAAAGCGGTCGGCATCACGTTGGAAACGTTTTAACGCATCGGGGCATGTTGCCCATTTGAACTGTGAGGTCAGGGAGCGGATCGGTAATAGTAACAAGCGTGCATCGCTGACCATGATTGCCCCGGCGTGTTCGCTGGCGTTGTTGGTGTCAGGGCCGAAAACGAAAGTCACGCTGGTATTGCTTTTGCCGTATTGGGTTTCAGCACGAGTGCGCAATGCGCCTTTCATCGCCGAGCCAAATACGCAAGGGTAGCCGTTATGCCCTTCACGTTGGATAGGTAGGTCGATAACGCCTGTGTTTGAACCTGTACCAGCGTGGATTGAGGTTTGTGCCAGTAAGCCCAGAATAGTGTTTGCTTGTTGCATGATGTTGTTCCTTTTAATCTTTTGACCACAGCCCAGCCGCCAGATGACCGTAGCCATATGCACTGAGTTCGCCGATTTGTGTATTGTTTAAGGCTTGGATAGCCGCTTGCGTATCGCCATTTTTGGCGGTGCAGAAGAACACGCTACCTGCCGGAATCAAGCTGGTGACAGCACGGGGTTGGTGCTTTGCCATATCCCAGCCGCCTTCGCGCAAGGCTTTGCCGGTAACTGCTCCGTGCAATTCCAGTTCAATGCCATTGAGTGTGCCTGTCCAGACCGTTTGGTTATCGCGTTCTTCGCGAGTAAAGCCGGGGAGCGGTTGCCATTCCTTGCCTGCTGGTTGGATGGATAACGGCGTTAGCAGGTACAACAGCAGCCCTTGTGGTTTGTTGCTGAGTATCCTTGCGCTGGGGAACGCATCCGGTGAGCTTTTAACTTCTATGCAAGCAGTACGCCCCTCACCCCCTAAACGGATCATCGCTTTGGGTGGCATATCATTCGGCAAGCCGCTGGCATCCAGTTCAACCGACAGCCCTTGGTGAGGGCGGATGTGCTGGGTCTGATACAACAAGCCCTTTTCGACAGTACGGCTGGTGTTATCGCGGGCAATACCAACCCGTGATTCCCGCCCGAATAAGTCTTTGGCAGTTTTAACGTGCTTGGCGTCTGGCTTGTCACCATTCAATACGGCAATCAGCCCATCGGCGGTTAGCCACGTATTTTCCAGGGGTTTGCTGCCTTTGGCATTGTCATTGGGTAACTTCGGTAGGCGTACCTGTTTGCCTAAGTCACACCAGATGCCTTTAGTGTCCAACGTTAAGCGATAAAATATTTGGTCTTTTTGCATTAGCAACAAGGGTGCTGGGTAGAGGCGTTGACCATCCAATGCCAGCCATACACCTTGGAAATGCAGCTTGCCCAAGTCATCGCCAAAACCGATATGCGCGACAGCGGGGTGGTTCACGTCGAATTCGCGCCAATTAACCTGCATCTGTTCGCCGATCAGGGTGCGGATTGCACCTGCTAATGTACGTACTGGCGGTGGGAAAACGCTTTGCAATTCGCCCATAGATTCCATCGGGCGTGACTCGCGGAAAAACAGCGTGTCAGTGGCGTTAAATACCAATGTTTTTTTGCTCATCGTTCAACCCCTTTTTGTGACAAGAAACGCACCAGTAATGCACCATCAGCCTCCAGTCGTTTACTTCGCTTCCACTTTTTATTGTCGGTTTCATCTTTGTCGCGGGTAACGGGGCGGCATTGAATCATGAGGGGGCGAATCCGGTCGCTGGCTTGATCCATCGTTTTCAAGTCAGATTTACCGGAGTTCAGGTATTCCATCGCCATGAGACTCAAGGCTGCTTCGGATTGCAGAATGCTGTCCTCCCCCGTTTTTGCATCAGGGTTTAGCAAGTTAAAACGCTCACGAATTTTGTAGAAGAACTTGCTGGAGAACTGCTCTTTGTCATCCTTGATGTTTTGGAAGGAATCGGCAATTTCCTCCAGATAGGTTTTATCAGTCTGCGGATTCAGGGCAATTTCCCACGGTTGTGCCCATTCAATCTGTAAGCCGCCCGGTTTCCACACGCGAATAGCCAAGGCATCACGCCCACGCCCGTCTTTAGCGACTTCATCCAGCAGGTGATGTGCGTCTTTCAGCACTTTGGTCAGTGGTGTTTTGATGTGCACAAACTCAATCGCACCGGAAAGCGTGGTGGGAATTTGCTTACGGTCAAAGCAGCCCATGTAGTGACTACGGAGTTCAGTCGCGCAGGGAATGGCATCTTCCAACGGCAGGATTGCCAACACATCATCACCGCCCGCGTAGATCAGAAAGCCGTTGTGCTTTTCAATAATAGGGGGAACACCTTTGGTAAATTTGGCTAAACCGTTGGTGATTTGCCCTTGCTTACCCAAGTCACTCATGTGCGAACCGAGTGAATCCCCATCCATCAGTAAAATAGCGTAGAACGGGGATACAGGATCAGATTTGGCACTTTTGCTGATGGCGCTTAGTGCTATTTGTACCCGTTTAGCTTGTACTTGGTCTGCAAAGATATTTTTGTTTTCCAGCATGTTGCTAAAGAATACGTTACCGTCCAGTGAGCGCAGGCGTTTGAAGTCTTTGGCATTCGGCAGCCTTTCGAGGCAATGAATATTCGTTGCCCATTCACCGTATTCCATGCCCGTCAGTTCAGCAGCCGCATCATGGAAATTTTGTAAAATATGTGAGTCAGCATTGTTCAGGGTTGCTTCCAGCCAATGAACTGCTGCCATGTAAGTCACGGATGGCACGGCACTGGGCACTTCCCAGCCTTTCAGTTGCCAGCCCTGCTTCATGGAATGTTGCAGCTTGGCAAAATGGCGGCTGAAACGACGTTTGACGAAGGCGATAGCACACAAAGCTTCGTTTTCTGCCAAGTCGCTCTTCATGCCATAACGCCCGTTGGCACGCACGCTATTCCAGAACTTGTTCATATCCGCACGGTTGGGGCTGGGTTCGCCGGAAAGCTCTTGCCAGCCCTCCATCATTGCGCATTTCACGCCGGGTTCTTTCGGTGGGGTGTAAGAACGCCAGTTTTTGCGTTTGTCGAGTGCGGCACTGTCACTCTTATCAGCGGTAATGACCCAACTCATATCCCAGAAATTAGCAATTTGCTGCTCCCAGATAGTGTTTGCTGGTGTATCAGAACCCAGCCCTAAATCTTGCGCCCAAACCTCGGTAGCTAGGGCTTGCCATGCTTCCTGCACAGCAGCGGCTACTTGTTCTGGTTCAAAGGTTTTAGGGTCAACCGCTGCAACCAAGCTCTTAAAACGATTGGGAATACTGCCTTGCTTTGGTTCAGTGCCTTTTTCTCCTTTACCAGTCAGCCACCCCATGTAATTGTCATCGGCATTTGGGAACTGGATTTCCCCTTTTTGGTGTTTCACCGCTTGAATCGCTACGGCTGCCAGCCATGACAGGATGAATGACCCTGCCCAGAAATCGCGGGTACGGCGAGCTTGCGATACAAAGCCTTGCACGGGGCCGAGAGTGAAGTGAAAATAGTGGGTGTTGTTGCTCATCGTATAGTTACCCCGCTGACAATGCTTTGTTTACCCTGAAAACGCACATTGCCTTTATTATCGTTGCCGTCTAAGAAGTCGGTTAGGACTGACCATTCGATTTTTGCAGGAACGTTTGTGCCACCCGCATTGATTTTCTCTCCCTGTGGTAGGAATGTTGAGGGTAGCAATAGTGAAATTCCGATGTATTCAGAACCTACTTTATGGACGTGAAAGAATAAAGGGCTAGCACGGCGATCATGACTTTCTGGCACGATTGATAGACGTTCACCTTTGCCGTAATTGTGCGGTAAACCAAAAATTACCCGTTTGGGATGAAAATCTCTGGGGAAATGACCTTTGCTCCAATCATGATCGGCTTTGAAACGCTTTTCTGATGGTTCATTCAGCACTTTTCCATCCTTCCCCCAACTGCGATATAGCAACATTTTTTTACCAAAGGCGTTCAACGCATCGTATGGGGTTGCTGATTTCTCCAATAGGTCAATGCGTGTTTCTTGACTAAATGCGCTAAACGGTGGCTGTGCAATGGTGCTTAGGTTGCTGAGTATGCCGTGAATGGTTGCAGTGTATTCAGCGTTTGTTTTTGGTGCTGACCATGTTTGTTTTTCTGCTTGTTTGGGGAGCTTCTCATGGAGTGCTTCTAGGGTAATCGAACCCATGCCATGCCGTGTTCGGCTGCCTAAGCCACCGATTAAGCCAAAGAGCATCAAGGCTTGTTTAAGTGAATCTTCAAGGGGATTGAATGAAGTCAGTGTTACCGTGAATGTCTGATTTTCATTGAGGCAGTCACGAACAAGTTGTCCGGCTTGAGTACCTTTCGCACGGCTAGCAAACGCTTCCATCAGACCATAACCCAAGTAGCGAGCCGCCGCCTGTTTCGTGAATTCTGAATGTGTTGCCCCAGTAGTTGTTTTGGTTAACTTCTCAGAAATAACCCGCAACGTAAACGCGGCGGCGTTGCCTTTATCAGCGGATGAGCCAAATAACGCGCTTTCTTGCTTGTGCAATTCTTTCAAGTCGCCAACCTTGCCCCACATCAACGCCCGCCACCAAAAGCGCAGCGCACCTTTGACCGAAGCGGGGGAGATGCCGGATGCTTTTTGTTCTGCATCCCCGATGAACATCGGGGTCACAATCCGGTATGTTGCCCGGATACTATGCGGTTCTTTGAAGGATAGTGCCATGATTAGCCTTTTTGTCGTTGATGCAATAAATTTATAAATATGAGTATTAAGTAAACATCAGTGTATGTCATCACTGACAAGCTTGTCAGTGGGAAATCCCCTCCATCCAGCTCATGAGAAAGTCCCGCAGCTCCCACGGGTAAACCACTTTGATCTGTTTAGAATGCGCCCGTTGCAAGGCTGGCTCTGGCAGCGGCAGGGCGCTGAGCAAGACTTTTGTGCCAAACAAGCCGGTCAGTTGCTCACCAATGCTGCTGGTTTTGTAGACGATTTCGTTGGCAACGACGTTTTTGTGTTCCAGCTTCATGGTTTTGCACTCCATCATCAGCAGACGATTTCGGTGCACGATCAATAAATCCAGTTCATTGGTAACGTTGGAGTTCAGCCAGCGCAATTTGATACCGCAGCCCACATCACCGTCGTCACCCAGCCCGATGTCGATGGCGGTGTGATAGGCAAATTCTTCCAGCCATAGCCCATTGACGAATTCAGTGCGTTCAACATCAAGGAAGGTTAGATATTGATTGGCGCGGAAATGTACGATATTCAACACATCCATGTGCTGTAAAATATCGTGCCACACATATTCCAGCGGTCTGGTAAATTGCTGTTCGGGGGCTTCCAGACTGTTATGGTCAACGGCAAGAGCTGAACTTGCCATGCCGTTTAAAACGCTAATCAACCCAGACCTTGTGCTATCAATGCTGAGTCGTGCAAGTTGCACCGCCGTAGTTTTGCGGCGCATCGCACATTCTTGCCACGCGGGGCTATCCGAACGAATTTCGGTGAAAACAGCGCCGTATGCCCGCAAATATTGGGGAATATCCAACACCGCTGGAATAGGTTCATCGTAAGTGCTAGGGCTGAGGTATTCGATGCAGTTGTTGGCAGTATCTGCATAAATAACACGGCAACCGACCGCCCCGAAAATATCCAGCATCCCCAGCGACATGAGTTTATTGCCCCCTGTGATGTTTAAAGTCACTCGAGCATTCGGATAAGCCGTTCCGATATGCACATACAGGTTGCGGGCATAAGCATGGATTACACTCATGCGCGTATCTGGCATGTTGAAATGGGTAGTAAACTCAAATTGTTCGGCACTCAGCAAGCCTTCAAAGCGAGCCGTCAGACCGCGTTGCGCCATTAGTGCGGTGCTTTGAATGAGCACCAAGTCCGGCTTTTCCACCAACACGGGAATGTAGTTTGCCAGTAACTGATCCGAAATAATGCAGATGTGAATATGCACGATGGTGTCTTTGCCTGCTTTATTGTGAGTGTTTTGCCAGACCGACGATAAAACTAACAACTAAGGCTGCACCTGTCAATGCTCCTACGACGGGCAGTGATAATAATGCTCCAAGGATAGTTATTTTGACTGCTTTTTTACCTGCTGCCCAAGCCGCAAGCCATTTGAAGCGCTCATAGCTGATGTCGCCACGTTGATAGCGTTGCCATAGTTTCCAGATCACGATACTAAGAGACATCACGCTAAAGGTCGGCACATAATCCCATAGCGTGTCGGTGGCATCAGCTTCCAGCAATTTATCGACAAAGCTTTCCACATCAGTGGTGAGGTCTTCATTGGCTATGCCAGTGCTCTCCAGTTCCATCTTGTCGGCAAGTTCGCTGGTAATGGCTATTTGACCATCGGGGTGTGTATCCAACCAATCCTGCACATAAAAGCTACTGTCGGTGGCTTTTAGCTGCACCTCCCATGTTTCGCCACTATCATCGTCGACCAGTTGAATATCAGTATCGGGGTGATTGGTGTCAGCAAAAAACGAGGCATGAACACTATCGCCGTCGGTGTTTTCGATGCGCACAAATTCCATCTCATGCAAGATGCCTTTTACGTTGGAAATCAAGCCCAGTTGCTGAGCCTCATTCATGCTATACAAATAGTCTTGAATGCCTGATAACGGTGTATCTTGCAAAAACGGGTTGGCACGTTTTAGTGCTGCCAACACCATCCTATCAGTATCATCAAGAGCCGCAAACGCATCGGTGCGGGCGACGCTGGCGAGGGCCGCAATGATGGCAAGCGAGTCCAATCGTGTTTGCAGATATTGCACTAGGGGCTTGTGCTGTATCATGACAAGGGTGTTCCTGCCGTTTTTACATCCTGTTCCGCGACTTTACCTTGACGTTTACCCTGTTTAAATGCATCGCGCCAGACGGCTTTCAACACTGAGTCACTAATGGCTTCGTTACGTGCTTTCGCAGAAAAATAGAAATCGGCAACAGTCATGATGGCGTAGGTCAGGGCATACACCAGCGGAATGGTCAGTGCACCGCCCATGCCCCATGTCACCGTTTTCCAGATTCCGATGGCTACCTGTTGTGCAATAAAACCCAGCCCCAGTAGACCAATCATTTCCTTCACCCAATCCAGTGCTTCTGATTCACTGACGGGTACGCCACGAATTGCTGCAATACGGCTGGAAAAATACGCTTGAATCGGAGTCAGAATAAAAATATCCGCAAATGGAATAGGTTGCACCGCAATACCCGCGCAGGCAATACAGGCGTAATGGGTGATACGGGAAACCTTGGTGTCATCATTAATATCCTGACGGCCTTCAATTTCCAAAATCTCATTTTTAAACTTTTGAATGATAGTCATGATGCTCGCTCCCGTTTTATTTTGTTGCAATTGACTTTTAGATATATGGTTTTTAATGATAACGAACACGACAATGGTCGAGGTGATGGATTGTTGCAGTATCGCTTATTTTTTAGTGTTTACTGTTGTTGGGCGTGTAATCCTATTAATTCTGCCTTAGTGTTATTGTGCGCTTTGCGTAGGTTTCTTCCGGTTTTTGAATGTGCGTGTTAATTAATATGGGTCAATTGTAAGTGAATAATGTTGGGTGTGTCAGTGATGACAAGCTTGTCAACCCAACAACAGTTAGCATAATTTATGCGCCCATAATAAACGTCAATGATGCTGCTGGCAACGTGATTCCAAATCTTGTCACAGGACGGTTGCCATGTGCCTGCAACAAATACGGTTTTGCGCCAGCGATACCCAATGTTTTTTTTAGTATTTTGTGGGTGTTGGACTTGCGCTCATCGAACCATGCCTTATTCATGCCGCCTTTGAGGGCGTGCGCAACTTGTTCAAAGCTGCCATTTTCCCCGTGCAGGCGGGCATAAACACCCAGAAATTGGGTTGCCAATGACGGCGTTTCGCTATCTGTCCAATGGATAGGGGGAAGGTCGCGCATACGCCTTTCCAACATCCAAACATAAAATGCCAATTGCACGGGTTGCATAGCTACGGGCACAGAACCACAGGTCAGTACCGCACGATTCCAGTCAAAATGCACTTTAGGCAGGTCAAAACCCCGTTGGGCGGCGGCGATAGTGGCGCTGAACGTGCTGCTGCCTTCCAGTAAATCACTTGGCAATCCATCACGCAGGCGCACAAAGGGAATATCTGCCAACGTCACGTTAACCGCCGATGCATCAAAGTCCGCGCCATCCCGGTCTTTCAGCCAGCAGGTTTGTGGGGGTGGGTAGTAAAAATCCTTGAGGAAAAAATAGCAGTCATCCACCAATACATGCTTGAGTCGGTCTTGCGGCCTGCCAAACAGCGACAATGCGTAGCCAATGTAATACGTCATGGTGCGGCGACCACCTGACAACAATGCACACAAACTTGACGTTGGGTCGGCGGTAAATTGCTGCAAGCGGTGGCTAATAAAATCTGCGGTATGTTCATTATCCTGCTCTGAGCGCACATCCCATAACACCTTATTTTGATGGTCAGTAATCAAATGAAACACGGGTGTCGTGCAGGCCATCGGTAAGCCGTAGTCCTGACACAAGCGCAGCAACCAGCCGTTATGCACGAGTGCTTGCTGTACCAGATCACACCCACGTTCGGTGGTAATGATGTGAATCTCGGTTGGAATGTAGGCGGGTTCAGAGGTTTGGGTGAGGGCGTAGAGTGCCTCAGTAATGGTTTGGGGCGAATAGGCTTCGACTGCCACGAGGATGCGGCGCGGGTAGGTATGGGGCGTGGGTATCGGTGTTTGCTGCATGTGGGAATTATAGCCAACAAACACCCCTCTGTCCCTTCTAAATCAGGGCATCATTCAAATGGGATGCGGTGCAGGATTGGCGAGGGTTTGATGAGTCTTAATCCCTTCTAAATCAGGGCATCATTCAAATATCGCTAAGGCCATAAGGAAACAAAATGAACCCACGTCTTAATCCCTTCTAAATCAGGGCATCATTCAAATGCTGATATGAAACCGCAAACACTCCACGTCGTGGTCTTAATCCCTCCTAAATCAGGGCATCATTCAAATGCTGACCAAACAGGTAAGGGCGCATCCTTGTATATGTCTTAATCCCTTCTAAATCAGGGCATCATTCAAATAGAAATGGAACAAGCTAAACAAAACTATGTGCTGTCTTAATCCCTTCTAAATCAGGGCATCATTCAAATGTTTGGCAGTAGTCGAAGTCACGAAAGGTCAGGAGTCTTAATCCCTTCTAAATCAGGGCATCATTCAAATAATGATTATGTCACAACTCATGTATGATAGCATAGTCTTAATCCCTTCTAAATCAGGGCATCATTCAAATTGGCTCGTGTCGAATCGGCCTTTTGAATCAATTGGTTACACAGACCTTTAGCAGAAAATGCGCGGTACAAAAAGTTACCTTGGCACAAAATTGATCAAGTCATATTGTTAAACCAACTACACGGTCAGGTTTCCCGTGTTAATGGCCTGATTCTATACCGATCAGGCAGGCGGTGAAAGCATTATGACAACGCCACACCGCAAGGTGAACCGGGTTGTATTACCCCTCCAACGAATCCAGATTATAGCGCAACTCTACGGGTAGCTTCACACCAGTCAGCATCAGCCCGTCATCCCAGAATTGCTTACCCAACTTCACCCACTCAGGCTTATCGGGAAGGGGGTAAATGCGGATGTCGTCCTGTTTGGGGTGGATCAATGTCCGCAGGTGGCGGATGACCTTTTGGCGGCGTTCCCCATCCAATTCCACCAAAAATACCGAATACTGCAAGGGCAAAGCAATCTTTTTCAAATAGCGGTGAACCCGCCCCAGCCGTTTCGGGTTGGCAATGTCATAAGCAATAATGTGTGGTAAGCGGCGGTTTGCCATCAGTCAGCCTCCTGATGCTTAAGGCTACGCCATAGCCGGTTGAGTGCAATCCGGGCGCGTTCCTCAAAATGTCCCTGCTGCGTTTCGTAAAACTGCACCATGCTGTAACGCCAACCCCGCTCGGTGGGCTGCGGTACATTGCCATGCAGCACCAGCCAATACGCCTCCAATAGCAGCAACTTTTCCACATCCCTTGATAAGTGGACACGGCGCGTTAGCGGCAGGTGGATGTCGTCGCACACATCGTAAGCGGCGAGGTAAAGGACACGCTCGGTCATGGTGGTTTCCCCGGCTTGCTGTAGCTCTATGGGAAATCATGCGGGAAAGGGGCTGGGTTGTCTGCAATGACAAGCTTGTCAGTATCCGCATGTGCCAAACGGGGAACCCGTCAGGTCAACTCCACTGCATACTCGCCCATTCCCATCACCGCGCCTTTGCCAATATGCACCCATTGCCCCAACCACAACCAAGGCCAGAATTCAGCCAATTGTTCCACTGGCAAACCGAAGCTCCCCAATAGCCCCCCCATCTGCACCTTGGTTTGTTGGCGGTTGGAATAGCGCGACCACTCATACCAGTGCAAATCCTGCGCCAACACAGGTATCCCGGCGGCACGCTGGCTCAGCGCCTTAAAGTCCAAGGTTAGCTCTGCCCCAGCATGATGCGCGTGCAACAAAGAAATGCGCCGCATCAACGGCGTAAAAAAGTTCTGGAAATTGAACCGCCCACCATGCACCAGTTTGCCATCCTGAACTATCCGCAACGGTGTCTTAAAATGGATGCGTACCGACTCCGGCAACGGTGGGATTTGTGGAACCCCTATTGGCAATGCCTGCAAACTGCCCCCAACCTCATGGATCGGTTGCCACGCCGCATCCCCCAACGCATTGGCCTGGGCCACCCGCAATAACTGGCAACGCCCATCCCCCTTGCCTAAACCCCTTTCACCCACCTGCTGCAAGGCATGGATCAAATAGGGCAAGTGCGCCGCAGCACCCCCCAATAACGTCAGGTACAACTCGAAACACTCCCCCGGCACATACTGTTTACCCGACGTTGCCAGCGGATGCAGGATGTAAGGGTGGGGTGCAGCATTAATCTTTTCCAACAATGGCTCTTGGCCTGCCGGGGTTTCAAACACATAACTGTAAACGCAAGACCCCTGCAACAGGCAATGCTTGCACTCCGGCTGATGGGTAATGCACACGGTACGCCGCAATGCATGACCAAATGCACCGCGCCATGTCGAACCCGCGTAAGCCGGAAATTGGATAGCGGTTTCTGCCCGGAACGTGAAGCGGTAGCGGGCGACTGGAAGCTGGAAAGGCGGCATGGAAACCCTTTAGGTGGCAGATATTTTGCCCAGTGTACCCCACCAATAATTTCCGGCAAGGGTTGGCAAGCTCGTCAGGGGCAGGAAGGTTGGGGTTATGCCATCATAAGTTAAGTCACACATTGGGTTAAGCATAAGTGTGCGCTTGCAGCAGGAGTGCTATACTAGCCCTAAACAAAATAACACAATTGGCAAAATATCATGCAAACGGAACTCCGATCCTCCTTAGCAGGAAATCAGTGCTCTGATCACTTGCTACATCGCCTGCACGACTTGCAATCCCGTTTCCAGCATATCCCCGCACAGGAAATTCCCCCTTTGGCAACTGAGCTGCAATTGCCCATCAGCCAAGTGGAAGCGGTGATTGATTTCTACAGCTTTTTTCACCGTAGCCCGCGTGGGCGCATTGACCTGTTATTCAGCAATTGCACCAGTTGCGGCGACCTGTCGCTGATGCAGCAATTGTGTACCTCGCTGGACGTTAGCCCCGGTATTACCCGTGCAGATGGTGCAGTCAGTATTGATGAAACCTCCTGCATCGGCATGTGTGACCAAGGTGCATCCTTGCTGGTGAATGGGCGCATCATGACCCGACTCAACCCGCAACGCTTGCAACAGATTGCCGGGCTGGTAAACGCGGGTACGCCGCTGGATGCGTGGCCTGCTGAATGGTTTGCCGTGCCCGACCATGTGCGTCACCCCGGACTGTTGCTCAACGATGCGCTGCAACCCGGTGCTGGCCTGCGAGCTGCCATCCAGCGTGGCGCAGAAAATCTGCTCGCCGAAATCAATCAATCCGGCTTGCGCGGCAGGGGCGGGGCTGGATTCAACACCAGCCTGAAATGGCAGCTCTGCCGTGATGCCCCCGCCACGACCCGCTATGTGGTGTGCAATGCCGATGAAGGCGAACCGGGCACATTCAAGGATCGTGTCCTGCTCAATACCTATGCGCAGCAGGTATTCGAGGGCATGACCTTGTGTGCCTATGCCATCGGGGCGAAACACGGCTATTTGTATTTGCGCGGCGAATACCGTTACCTGTTACCCACATTGGAAGCCACCTTGGCGGAACAGCGTGCCGCCAACTTGCTGGGGGAAAACATTCTCCAGCAACCCGGTTTCAACTTCGACATCAGTATCGTCGTCGGCGCAGGCGCGTACATTTGCGGTGAAGAATCTGCCCTGCTCGAATCGCTGGAGCAAAAGCGCGGAGTGCCACGGGTACGCCCACCATTCCCCGTGACCCACGGTTATCTGGGACAACCTACCGTGGTGGATAATGTGGAAACGCTGGTAGCAGCGACACACATTGCCGTGCAGGGTGGGCAATGGTTCAAAGCGCAGGGTACGGAAAAATCGGCGGGTAGCAAGGTACTGAGCGTCAGTGGCGATTGTGCTACCCCCGGCATTTACGAATTCCCCTTCGGTACTTCCCTGCAACAGGTGCTGGATGCCTGCGGAGGGCAGGATGCGCAAGCGGTGCAGGTCGGTGGCCCTTCCGGCACGTTAGTAGGGCAAGCTGAGTTTGGGCGCAAACTGGCGTTTGAAGACTTGGCAACCGGCGGCTCCATCATGGTATACGGGGCGCAGCGTGACCTGCTGGCGGTGGTGCGTAATTTCAGCCACTTTTTTGCGCATGAAAGCTGCGGTTTCTGCACGCCCTGCCGGGTCGGCACGCCGTTGTTACGCAAATACGTCGACAAGATAGCCTCCGGGCACGGTACGCCTTACGACCAAGAAGAAATGGCACGGCTGGCAAAGGTCATGAAACGGCGTTCGCATTGTGGCTTGGGGCAAACGGCGGCGAATCCGTTGCTGGATTTGCTGGAAAGATTCCCGCATGTCTGCACCGACCGCCTGCTGCATCAGGACTATGAACCCTTCTTCAATCTGGATGCCGCGCTGGCTACCACTCGTACCTTGACCCACCGCGACGATGCGGAGGCACATTTGTCATGACTAACAACACACTCTTTATCGACGGTCAGGAAATCCCTTTCGAGGCCGGGCAAACCATCATGGATGCCGCACTCGCCGCAGGCATTTACATCCCGCACCTGTGCCACAAACCGGGGTTATCCCCGCACGGCAGTTGCAAGCTGTGCACCGTGGATGTGGATGGGCGCAGCGCTTCGGCGTGTACTTTGCCCGCCAGCAACGGGATGCAGGTCGACAACAATACTCCGGCGCTGAACGAAGTGCGCAAGACCCTGACCCAGATGCTGTTTGTGGAAGGCAATCACCTGTGCCCCACATGCAGCAAGAGCGGCGACTGTACCTTGCAGGCGCTGGGCTACCACTTCGGGATGCTGGACGGGCATTTCCCACCGTTTTACCCGCGCCGTGAAGTGGATGCTTCCCACCCCAGCGTAATGCTGGATCGTGACCGTTGCATCCTGTGCGAATTGTGCGTGCGTGCTAGTCGTGAAGTGGATGGCAAAAACGTGTTTGCCATTAGCGGGCGCGGGGCACAATCTCACCTGATCGTGAATACCGTCAGCGGCAAGCTGGGCGATAGCGATTTGCAAACCGGAGACATGGCGGCGCACATCTGCCCGGTAGGCGCTATCCTGATCAAGGATCATGGCTACGAAGTGCCAATCGGGATGCGTACTTTTGACTTGCATTCAGTTGCTGAGTCGGATGTTGCTTCCCCCGTTACCCTGAAAAAAACGGAGCACCACGATGCCTAAAATCCGTATTGCCACCACCTCGCTGGCGGGCTGTTTCGGTTGCCACATGTCGCTGCTGGACATTGATGAGCGCTTGGTTGGCTTGCTGGAACACGTCGAATTTAACCGTTCCCCGTTGACCGACATCAAGCACTGCGGGCCATGCGACATTGGCTTGGTCGAAGGCGGCCTGTGCAATGCTGAAAACGTGCACGTACTGCGCGAATTCCGCCAGCAATGCAAAATCCTGATCGCGGTCGGGGCGTGTGCCATCAATGGCGGCGTACCGGCAATGCGCAACCATTATTCGGTGCAGGAATGTCTGGAAGAAGCCTACCTGAATGGCGTGGGCGTGGATAACCCGATGATCCCGGATGACCCGGAACTACCACTGCTGTTGTCCAAGGTACACCCCTTGCATGAAGTGGTGCGGGTGGATTATTACCTGCCGGGTTGCCCGCCATCGGGTGATGCGTTCTTCAACATTTTGAGCGACTTATTGGCAGGGCGTGAGCCTTCCTTGCCCAAAGCCATGCTGCACTACGATTGAGGGAATTGGATATGGAACAGAATCAACCAGCGCCTAACCTGCGCCGGATCGCGATTGACCCGGTATCGCGGGTAGAAGGGCATGGCAAGATTACCCTGCTGCTGGATGCCGACAACCACGTGCACGAAGCACGTTTGCACATCGTCGAATTTCGCGGCTTTGAAAAATTCATCCAAGGTCGCCCGTATACGGAAGTGCCGTATTTCGTGCAACGCCTCTGCGGGATTTGCCCGGTTTCGCACCATTTAGCCGCCGCCAAAGCGGTCGACCAATTGGTAGGTGTAGATGAACTAACGCCCACTGCCACCAAATTGCGCCGCCTGCTGCATTTTGGGCAGGTGCTGCAATCCCATGCCTTACACTTTTTCCATTTGTCTTCGCCGGATTTTTTGTTTGGGTTTGGCTCGAATTTGGCACACCGCAATATTGTCGGTGTGCTGGAAGATTATCCTGATCTGGCTCTTAAAGGGGTCAAGCTACGCAAATATGGGCAGCAAGTGATTGCCGCAATTGCGGGCAAGCGTATCCACGGCACGGCAGCCATACCGGGCGGCATGAACAAGTCGCTGAGTAACGATGAGCGCAAGGCATTACTGGTGGATATTGCGGATGTGGTGGCGTGGTCACAGGAAGCGGTCACGTTGAATGAAACCATCCACATCGGGCATCCTGAAAACCATGCTTTTGCCACCTTGACCACCAATTACCTCAGCATGATCGGGGTGCAAGGTGAAATGGAGCTTTACCACGGTGGTCTGCGGGCTAGGCAGGCGGATGGCAGTGAAATTTTCGACCAGTTTGATTACTGCAACTATGGCACTGCGATCCGTGAAGAAGTGCGTAACTGGTCGTACATGAAATTCCCTTACCTGACTGCTTTAGGCAAGGAAAACGGCTGGTATCGTGTTGGGCCACTGGCACGGGTCAATGTTTGCGACAGTATCCCGACACCCTTGGCGGAAGCAGCGCGGTTGCGTTTCCGTGCGTTTGCAGGCGGCGCGTATGTGCATGATACCTTGGCCTACCATTGGGCGCGGATGATTGAAATGCTGCATTGCGCGGAAGCCATCCAGATGCTGCTCCATGACCCCGACATTACCGGCACGGACTTGGTAGTAGCGCAGGGCACAAGGCGGGCGCAAGGCGTTGGGGTGATTGAAGCACCGCGTGGCACACTGTTCCACCATTATCAGGTCGATGAGCAGGGGCTGATTGAAAAAGCCAACCTAATCGTTTCCACCACCAGCAACAACCAAGCGATGAATGAGTCGGTGCGTTCGGTAGCCAACCACTATCTCGACGGACACGAGATCACCGAAGGCTTGCTCAACCATCTGGAGGTCGCTGTGCGGGCGTATGACCCGTGCCTGTCTTGCGCTACCCACGCCTTAGGCAAGATGCCATTACAGGTGGAACTGATCAGTGCGACCGGAGAACTCCTCAACCGCGTCAGCAAAAACATGGATGGCGTGGTGGAATGCACGCTGTGAGTGCGGTTCCCCCAATCCTGCTGTTTGGGTATGGCAATCCGGGGCGTGGGGATGATGCATTGGGCGTATTGTTGCAGGATGCGATTACCGTCCAACAGCTCCCCGGTGTCGAGTGCCAAACTGACATGCAACTCCAAGTCGAGCACATTACCGATTTGGAAGGGCGTGAATACGTCCTGTTCATTGATGCGGATGTGGGTTGTGCCGAGCCTTATGTGCTGGAAACCCTCACCGCGCAACAGGATGGCAGTTACACCAGCCATGCCATGTCACCCGCTGCCGTGCTCCATGCCTTCCGGCAGGTGTACGGCAAGGATGCACCGCCTGCTTACTTGCTGCGGATTCGTGGTTACTCGTTTGAACTGGGGGAGGGGATAAGTGCACAGGCTGCTGAAAACCTGCACGCAGCCCTACAGGCTACTACACAAATGCTTATCGGAATCGGACAGACAAATGGAGTGTCTTATGAAAATGCAGATCAAGCTGGTTATCGCCAGCGCCTTGTTATTATCCAGCAGCCTTGCACTGGCTGGCGGGTATGTTGACGGTAACGGCGTCACCTACAAAATGACTAAAAACGCCCACGGCGTTGTCCTCAAATCCAAGAATACCACCCTCTATTTGGGCAATGCCTGTGACGCGGACTCCAACAAGTACGGCAAAGGCAGTTGGGGATGGGCAAATGGTGGCGTCAGCGTCAAGCTCAAGAAAAAGACCATCGGTTTCCCGCGCCAAGACAGCCCGTTTGCTGATAACAGGTGTGCGCTCTAATCTGAGGTAGTGAATTCTTCTTGGATGCTGATAAATCCTCTACAGTCCGGGAAGCTAGGACAACCCCAAAACATTTGTCCAGCGTGGGGGCCGTGTCTGGTTTTTAGCTTCACCATCGCTCTGCCGCATTTTGGACAGGGAGGTGCTGACGAATGATTTTTTGTTTGACTGGAATTCTGCATTTGCTTGATATTGCGGATATGAGCACGTTGTGTAGCAAACGATGGGGTTAACCGGCAGGCGTTGATCAGGGCGATGTATTCCTGCACTTGCTGCTCGGATAAGATTGCGTGCCGTTTTGACTTCAAATAGGAGTTGTAGCTGCTGGGATACACCACGTTTTCTGGCATCGGGGTTTTGAAGGTGCAATCACCGGCAAAAATGATGACAGAATGTAGACAAGCTGGATCAATACCGATGCATTCCTCCAATACTTTCATATGTTTGTAGTTTTGCCGTAGCGGGTTCTGGAAGCGGGTGGTGTGTCTGTAGATTTTTTGTGTCCATTCCGCATCGTGCTCCTTACCAAAAATCCAGCCCTGCATGTTCTTGGTTTCTACGACAAAGATGCCGTAGCGAGACACGATGACATGATCAATCTGGGTTGTGCCGCCATCCTTGGTTGGCAGGGTGACATTCTTGATCAGGTGGTATTCATCCTTGTCGAGGGTGAGATTCGTCACAAGATTGACTGCCCATTCCCCAAGGCCACCAATGAAACGGGGTGACTTGAAGAAGGCTATTAGCAGATAGACAGGTAATAGGTAGAGCAAGAAGCCCTTCATAAGCTGAATAAATATCAGTGTGTAGTCGAATTGCATGGTTGTGCCTAAAAAGTGCCAATTTTTTGCCGTTGTACCGCCAATAGCTGTGCGCAGCTCGGCTTAGGGCATTTCAACCGTTCCTGAATGCGTTGGTGCATCTTGATGAACAAGTGCGCTGTTGCTTCCGCATCCGCCAACGCCCGGTGAAATTGCCCGCTCATCGGCAGTCGCAGGAAATTCACCAGCGTGCCCAGCTTGTGGTTGGGCGCGTCAGGAAAAACCCGCCGCGCCATCAGCATGGAGCAGAGGAATGTCTGTTGGCGCTGTTTGCCTTGGCGGGAGAGGGCATCATCCCAGAATTTGCTGTCGAAGGATGCGTTGTGGGCGACCAGCGGATAATCACCCGCGAATTCGACGGCCTCAGCCATGACCTGATGCATCGGCGGGGCTTTACGCACCATCGCGTTGCTGATGCCAGTCAGGGATTCGATGAAGGGCGGAACCCACGTATTGGCATTCATCAGGCTTTGGTAGCGGTCGAGAATTTGCCCGTCACGCACCAGCACAACGGCAATTTCGGTCGGGCACGCGCCACATTCAGGGGACATGCCGGTAGTTTCAAAGTCGAGGATGGCGTAGGTGGTCATGGGGCAAATGTGGCTCTCTGCATGGTGAAGAATTTGTGACACAGCTTATCAGGCAGGCTCAATTCTGTTCCAGCAATGCTAGACTTCGCAAGTAGCTTGCCGCTACGAACCCAAAAGGCCGTTACAAGTGCTTTGACGCGCTGCAACAAAAAGGCTTGAGTTAAACCCTACTTTTCATCAGAATAGGCGACGAAAGATCACCAAGGTGGTTTCCTAGCTTGGCAAATAAGAATATAGTTACATTCTAATAAGCCCGATAGCAATATTGATAGCATAACGAGGGAGAAGAAGAACCATATGGACAAGGGCAAATCTAGCAAGTGGCGTGATACCGCCATCCTGTTTGCGACCCTGATGCTGTTCTGGCTGATGCTGGAAGGCAAGCTGGAAGCCGACATCCTCATCGTTGGCACAGTGGTTTCGCTGGTCATCGCCTTACTTTACCGTGACGGCCTGTCCTTCTTCACCGAATTCCGCTTCACCCCTGCGGGGATCATTGCTGGTTTCCGCTACTACGGTTACTTTTTCAAGGAACTGTTCAAATCCAACTTTGCACTGGCTGCCATTGTGCTGAGGCCATCGCTGCCAATTGCACCCGGCATCGTCAAAGTGCGCACTAAGCTGAAAAGCCGCATGGGGCGTTTGATGCTTGCCAATTCAATCACGCTGACACCGGGAACCCTGACCGTCGAGATGGAAGGCGAATGGCTTTACATACACTGCGTCACGGTGGCATCAGCCGACATTGAGGCGGCAACGGCAGAAATTGTCAGCGGGTTCGAGTCCTATCTTGAGGTGATGTATGGTTGATGTATTGGTGACGCTCGCCGCGATAATCGCGGGCGTGGCGTTTCTGCTCGCGCTAGTGCGCTTCCTATTGGGGCCGACACGGCTGGATCGTGTGGTCGCCTTTGATGTACTGACCGTCATTGCCATTACCTTCATTGTGCTGGCGGCATTGATCGAAGGCCGGGGCATTTATCTGGACGTGGCGTTGGTGTATGCGCTGCTGTCATTCCTTGGGGTGATCGCTGTCGCCCGCTATCTTGAGGGGCGGGACTGATGGGACTGATACTCGACATGATCGGCGGTTTGCTGCTGGTTTCCGGCGCGTCTTTCCTGCTGTTTGGCGGTTTGGGGCTGGTGCGGATGCCAGACATTTTTAACCGTATTCAGGCGGGCGCAAAAACCACCACGTTGGGGACGCTGTTAACCCTTGCCGGGGCTGCTTGTTTGCAACCTGCGTGGGGTTTGAAATTGTTGCTGATCGGCGTGTTCCTGATCTTTACCAATCCGGTTTCCGCACAAGTGTTGGCGAATGCAGCCCATCGGCGCGGGACACAGAAAACACCGTTAACCAAAGTTGACCATCTGGCAGAAGACCGGGGGGATAAGTCATGAATACGGTAATGTTTGCCATCAGCGTGCTGCTGGCGGTGGCAATGATTGGCGCGGCGTTTATTACCATCCTCGCCAAACGGCCTGCCACGGCAATGCTGGCGGCGGGTTTGGTGAGCCTGTTTGCTTCGGTACTGTTCCTGTTCATGGCAGCGCCCGATGTGGCAATGACCGAAGCCGCGATTGGTAGCGGCTTGACCACCTTCCTGTTCTTCTTTGTATTAGGGCGTGTGCGGGGAGGTCGGTCATGATCAGGCGTTTTGCGGTATTCCTGCTGTTGCTTGCCCTTGGGTCAATCTTCGTCAACCTGTTGATGGGCTATGTGCCTGACAGCGAACTCAACCTGACTGCCCGCTACTATGCGGAACATACCGCGCAAGACATTGGTGCTGCCAATATCGTCACCGCGATTGTCATTACTTACCGGGGTCTGGATACGCTCGGCGAAGTAACCGTGCTGTTTTTGACTGCCACCATCATTGGCATGGTGTTGTCGCAAGGGCAAAAGCACCGGGCGTTACAGCGCCAGTTGCCGCCATCCGGGGAACTGCTGACCACGGGTAGCCGCTTGCTGGTTCCGCTGATCCTGTTGCTGGGGGCTTATGTTTTCCTTAACGGGCATCTCACCCCTGGCGGCGGTTTTCAGGGCGGCGCGATTATCGCTTCGGCGGCTTTGCTGTTGCTGCTGACCGATCCGCTACGGCGTTTTAGCCATCGGCTTATCTCCGTGGTGGAATCGGTTTCCGGGCTGGTGTTTGTTGCCAGTGGCGTGCTGGGCATCCTGTATGCAGGCGGTTTCCTCGACAGCCGTATCCTCTCGACTGGCACTTTCGGTGCGCTCTTTTCAGCGGGCGTGATACCCGTTATCTACAGTTTCGTCGGCCTGAAAGTCGGTGCCGAATTCACCTCAATGCTGACCAATCTGGCAGAAACGGAGCAATCGTAATGGACTGGATCGCTATGGGAACCGGCTTCACCCTGATTTTGATGGGGCTTTACGGCGCACTCACCAACCGTAATATCCTGCGCATTATTGTCTCGTTCACTGTCGCCGATACCGGGGTTAATCTGGTGCTGGTCGCGGTGGGTTATATGCACGGGCGCACCGCGCCGATTCTGGATGAAGCCGTATCTGCCGCACAAGCCGTCACCCGCATTATCGACCCCGTGCCGCAAGCACTGGTGCTGACTGCGATTGTGATTGGCCTTGGGGTAACAGCCTTGATGCTCACCTACGCCTACAAGTTGTATGAAGTGAAAGGCATCCTCGACATTTCCAAATGCAAGGATTTGAAATGGTAAGCCCAATTTATATCATTGCTGGCGGGCTGGGCGCTGCCTTCCTGCTCGGCTTGCTGCCCGCGAAATGGCGTACCTTTGCCTATGGCATCACTCTTGCCACCCTCGCTTTCATGAGTTGGGTTGCCGGGAGCTGGCTGTATGCCTTTGCGGTGAATGGCGCGTTGCCGGTTGAAATTTTTACGGCGGGAACCCAACCACCGTTTGCGATCAATTTGCGCGTCGGGCTTGCCGAAGCAGCACTGGCCTTGCTGATGACCTTAACCGGCCTGCACGCCGCACTTTATATGAAAGACACCCTGTTCAAACAGGGGCGGCAGGCGATGGCCATACTGCTGATTTTCATCATGGCACTGTGTGGGGTAGTTTTCACCCGCGACTTGTTCAACCTGTTCGTGTTCATGGAATTGGTGATGATTTCAACGGGGGGGCTGGTGCTGCTCTCGTCTGACCAACGGGCGCTGGGCGCGGGCATCAAGTACCTGATCGTGTCGCAACTGATTTCCATGCTGATGCTGATCGGGATCGTGTTTGCCTATCACGCTACCGGCACACTGAATATCGACGGCATGGCGGCGGCGCACATTAACCTGTTCAAAGGCGGTTCGCTGGCCTTTTTCCTGATCTTCATGGCGGTGGTTGCCGAGTTGAAACCCTTCCCTGCCAATGGCTGGGGACTGGATATTTATGAGTCAGCGCACCCGGCGTTTTCGGCGTTGTTTTCGGTCGCCACCGGGGGCGCAACCCTGTATGCAGTCGATAAGCTACTGCTGATCGGTGGGGCGCAATGGCTGCCTATGGCAAGCGCCATTGGTATTGTCACCTTTATTGCCGCCAATCTCTTTGCGCTGGTGCAAACCAATGACCGGCGGCTGCTGGGCTATTCCTCAGTGGCGCAGATCGGACTGATTTTCACGGTAATGGGGCAACAGGACATTCTGGGTGAGCGTTACTACTTTATCGCGGGTGGTATCCTGTTGGCTCATGCGGTTGCCAAGGCCGGATTGTTCTGGCTTTCAGGGCTGGTGAAACAACGCCAACTGACGGATTGGGCGGCCTTGCGTTCTCAGCCGCTGCTGGTGTTTGCGTTTGTTACCTTTATTGCCTTGCTGGTCGGCTTGCCACCTTTCCCCGGCTTTTATGCCAAGTGGGATTTGGCGCACTTGCTCGCGGCTGACGGGCGCTTGTGGTTGCTGGGGCTGATCCTGTTTGGGGCGCTGCTGGAAGCGGCTTATTTGTTCCGCTGGTTTGGTTACATTATCAAGCGCGAAGGTTCTGAGGCGGGTTTGGCGTTACAGCCGATGAAAGTGGATGCCACGCTGGGTGCGGTGGTGGTTGCTTGGTTGCTGGCTTATTTGTGGGGACAGCTTTCCGGTCATGGCAATTTGTTGCACGCAATTCCGTTGTTGTTTGCGCTGCTGTTCCTGCCACTGGAATGGTTGCCTGCTAAGGTCAAGAATATCATGGCAATTGCCGGGCTGGTGGGCTGGTTCTACCTCAGTTACCCGTCTTACGATGCTTTCCAATTGATTTTTGCCGCAGTGATGTTACCGGGTGGGGCATTGATTTTGCTGGCAAGTTTTCAGACCCAGCAACGGCGGGTGGGTTTCTACCCGGCGGCGATGCTAATGTTTGCTGGTTTGTCGATGTTGATCGTGGCGAAAGGTTCGTTCGACTTTTTTGCGGCGTGGGAAACGCTGACGGTGGGGTCGTATTTCCTGATCCTGCGTGGCAAGCATTCTGAACCCCATGCGCTGTCTTATCTGGTGTTCTCACTGGGTGGGGCATTCCTGATTCTGGCAGGGTTTGCGCTGGCAGCACAGGGTGTGATGGATTTCCAAATCGCGGCACTGGCGCAAGTGGCAAAACCGTTTGCTCCGTGGGTATTTGCGCTGCTGGCGATTGGTTTCATGACCAAAACGGCATCGGTAGGCGTGCATATCTGGCTGCCCGGCGCACATGCCGAGGCTGAAACCGATGTATCGCCGATGGTTTCCGGCATCCTGCTCAAAGCAGGGCTGTTCGGGCTGTTCGTATTGCTGATGACGATGGGCAAACAGCAATTGTATGGCGTGGAACTGACCCATGTGATGCTGTGGATTGGTGCGATTTCGGCATTGGTCGGCAACCTGCTGGCGATTTTCCAAGAAGATGCCAAACGGCTGCTGGCGTATTCTTCCGTCGGGCAAATGGGCTATGCGCTATTCGGTTTGGCACTGATGAACCATCTGGGCTGGTTGATGGCGCTGATGTTTGTCATCAACCACTACATCTATAAATCCATGCTGTTCCTGTCCGTGGGTGGCGTTGCCAAACGTACTGGCACGCGCGAAATGTACCGCATGGGCGGCTTGATCACGCTAATGCCGTTGTCGTTCATTGCGACCTTGATTGGCATTATTGCGGTGTCGGGTGTGCCGCCGCTGTCCGGCTTCGGTGGTCGCTGGATTTTCTACAATGCCATTATGACGGCGGATTACCGCTTGCCGATGGTGATTATCTTCCTCGCGGGGCCGATTGCATTCCTGTACCTGTTCCGCCTGATCCACACTGTTTTCTTGGGGCAGTTGAAGGATGAGTTCCGCAAGATTAAGGAAGCACCGTTCTGGATTATTTTGCCGCAGATGATTTTTGTCGCCGCGCTGATGGTGTTTGCGTTGGTTCCGGGGGTGGCGCTGCGCAAGGTAGACGTTTATCTGTCGCAATTCTTTGCGGGTAATGGTCATTTGAATTGGGAAGGGCTGACCATTAGCAGTGATTTTGGTTACTGGAATCCAGTCGCCATCATGGTCATTATCGGGGTGATTTTCAGCACGCTGTTTGCGTGGTTGCTGTTCGTTAACCGCAAGGCACAGCCAGTGAAGCAGTTCAATATCGTGTTTGCCGCCGAACGTCCGTTCCGCCCGGAAACCACCCACTATGCGTGGAATTTCTTCGCCCCTTACCGCAAGGCACTGGGCTTTTTGACCCAGCCGCTGGTGACGCGCTTCTGGGAGGCAGTCACAGAATTGCTGCATTCCGCCGCTGAAGTGTTGCGGCGCATTTATACCGGCAATGGACAAACTTACGCCATTCACTTGCTGGCCTTTGTGGTGGTTGTATACCTGTTATGGATGGGGGGCAGTGATGGAATTTGAATGGATGAAAATCCCGTGGGCGTTGCTGACACTGTTTATTGTCATCAACTATGGCCTGCTGATGACGGCGCTGGTGCAGAAAATTGGTGCACGGGTGGGGCGGCGGCATGGCATCCCGATCTGGCAGAACTACATTGACCTGCTCAAGAATTACGGGTTGCGCACTTCCATTACCCACGGGGTGATGTTTTATCTGGGGCCGGTGTTCCGGCTGTCCGGCGGGGTCGGCTTGTTGCTGTTTGTGCCCAGCATTTACGGCTCGGAGATGTTCAGCAACTTCTCGTTTGCGGGTGATCTGATCCTCGCACTGTATTTTGTGTTCTTCGGCACACTGGGTATGGCGCTAGGGGCTGCGGAAAGCGGGCATCCTTACGCTGCCATAGGCATTACCCGTGGGCTGTCGCAGATGACGGCGGCGGAACTGCCGTTTGCGCTGGCGGTGTTTGCGGTAGCCTTGCAATACCAAACCTTGTCCGTGACCGACATTGTGGCGGCACAGCAAGGTAGCATCTTGAACTGGACACTGTTCACCAACCCGTTTGCGGTAGCGGCGGCGATGCTGTCGTTCCTTGGCTCGATGATGCGCCCGCCGTTTGACGTGGTGCTGGCTCCGCAGGAAGTGCCGATTGGCCCGCCGACCGAATACCATTCCTCGTTTCTGGCGTTGATGCAGACCAACCGGGTGCTGTTCCCCGTTGCCAAAATCGTGATCTACATGAACCTGTTTTTTGGGGGCGCGGCAAACTGGCCGGTATTCTTCCTCAAGGTTTTCCTGATTTACATGGTGTCGGCGTTTGTCGGCGTGGTGTTCCCGCGCTTCCGGGTTGAACAGTCAATCCGCTGGTTTTTGATCTGGGCAGTGCCGCTGGGCATCATCGCCGTTGTACGGGTGTAATGACATGAAAGAAGAATTACTTAAACGCATGGTCAAAGGGCCGGATGGGGTCGAGTTTGAAGTCGAGCCGTTGCGTGACTATTACTGTGAGGCAGGCCCCACGGTACAGACCCCGGCTTACACCGCCATCATTGAAAAGCTGTTCAACTGGGCGCGTTCCGAATCCATCTGGATTCTGGGGTTCGGCACGGGTTGTGGCGCGATTGAAATGCGCCCGTTGATGACACCGCGTTTCGACGCTTACCGCTACGGCATCCAGTGGCGGCCTACCCCCCGGCAGGCCAATCTGTTCGTGATTTCTGGCTATTTGTCCACCAAAACGCTCAAGCGTGTGATCCGCTCATACGAGCAGATGCAAAGCCCGAAATACGTGGTGGGCTTGGGTTCTTGCACCATTAACGGCGGCATGTACTGGGATTCCTACAACACCATCAAGCGGCTGGATGATTACTTGCCGGTTGACCTGTACATCGCTGGCTGTATGCCACGCCCGGAAGCCTTGCTGGCAGGTTTTGAAGACCTGAAAAAGCTGATCCGCGCAGGCAAGGCGGAAGGCGCTAACCAGTATGCCGAGAACTTTGAATGGTACAAGGCAAACCAGAAAAGCGTCATCCACGACTGGGATATGCCGGACTACAACTGGTGATGGTTATGCAAGCACTTTACGACACATTGAAACCACGCTTCCTGCTGGGCGAATTTACCAAGCAGCGTGATGACTTGGCCTTTATCACCGTGGAAGCAGTACGGTTGCACGCACTGTTGCGGCATCTGCGTGATCAGGAAGGCTTCACCCATCTGGTGCTGCTGACCGCCGTGGACTGGCTGGAAGACGGTCAGTTCCAGCTCACCTATTTGCTGAACAACCGCGCCAAACGGCAGGATGTGGGCTTGCGGGTATTGATTGCCCGCGACAATGCCACGATGGAAAGCATCCACGACCTGTGGGCAGCGGCTGCCACTTACCAACGCGAATTGCGCGAAATGTTCGGCATCGACTTCCCCGACAGCCCGCGCCTGCATGAGGACTTCATTCTGGAAGGCTGGCAAGACATCCCGCCCTACCGGCGTGATTTCGATACCCTCAAGTATGCGCAGGAAAATTACCGCGACCGTCCCGGACGTGAAACCCGCGACCCGGCACAGCATATGAAACAACAACTCTACGGGGAAGACTGAGATGGCCTATCAACCAGACCGCAGCCAATACCCGCAAAAGAAAGCCGATGGCACGCTGGACATTGACCTTGCTTCCGGCAAATACCTGAAGCTGTGGCAAGGCCCGCAGCATCCCGGCATTACCGGCAATATGGCCATCGAACTGACTGTGTGCGGCGACGAAGTGGTGGAAGGCAAAACCCACGTCGGCTACCTGCACCGTGGCTTTGAAAAGCTGATGGAACGCCGCACTTTCATGCAGTGCTTCCCCATCGTCTGCCGCATCTGCGTACCCGAACCCGATTTTAACGAATACTGTTACGCTGCTGCCGTGGAAGAACTTGCCGGGCTGGAAGTGCCGGAACTCGCCCACTGGATTCGCACCCTGATTCTGGAAATGGGGCGCATCAACAGCTACCTGATGTACCTTGGCGGACAAGCCGGTGCATTCGGGCAAGGCGTGATCGGACAATGGACAACCTATGTGCGTGACCTGATGCTCGACCGCTTTGAAGAGTTGACCGGCGCACGTATTTACCACATGTTCATTATCCCCGGCGGGGTGCGCGACAATTTGCCGGAAGGCTTTGCCGCCCGTATGGAAACAACCCTGCAAGAAATCGAAAGCACCCTGGGTGATGTCGAACGGGTCATGTTCCACAATGCCGTGTTCAAAAAGCGTGCCGTTGGCGTGGGTATCATTGCCCCGGAACTGCTCGACAGCTACGGCATTACTGGCCCTAACGCCCGTGCTGCCGGAGTTGCCAAAGACGTGCGTAAAGACCAGCCCTATCTGGTTTACCCCGAACTCGACTTTGAGGCGGTGACGGGCAAGGATTCCGATATTTACACCCGTGCTGATGTGCGCCGCCGTGACCTACTGCTGTCGATTGACCTGATCCGGCAAATTCTGGTGAAGATGCCCAAGTCGGGTGCGGTGATGACCAAGCTGCCCAACGTGCTGCACTGGAAAATCCCGCGTGGCGAAACCTACATCCGTGGCGAATGTTCACGCGGCGAATACGGCTATTACCTCGTCACCGATGGCAGCGGCTATCCGCGCCGCGTCAATGTGCGCGGGCCATCCTACACGCACTCGATTGCGCTATTTGAACGGCTGGTCGTCAACGCCAATATTTCCGATGTCGCCGCCTTGCTGGTGTCGCTCCACACCTATCCACCGGAGATCGAACGATGAGTATCCGTGACGTACTTTCCCCGTTTACTGCGTGGAAAAACCTGTTCCGCGATCCGGTGACGATTGCCGACCCGCTCAATGAACGCCCCGGTGCGGCACGTTATCGCGGCTTCCACAAAAACGATATGGACAAGTGCATCGGCTGTGGGACGTGCGAAACCATCTGCCAGAACGGTGCAATCGACATGTTGCCAGTGTCCGGCGTGCCCGCCAAACTAGGCGATTCCGGCTTGCGCCCGCGCATTGACTACGGGCGTTGCTGCTGGTGTGCGCTGTGTGTGGATGTGTGCATGACCGGCTCGCTCACCATGTCCAACGAATACAAATGGGTGGAAAGCAACCCCGACCTGTTCCGCTTCACCCCCGGTGTGGACAAAAAGCATTGGGACAATGCTGAACTGGGCTACCAGCGCCATGCTGAAAAACACCTGACACCGGGCGAACGGGTCGAAATGCCGGAGTTGGAACCGGCAGCACGTATCGGCTCGTTTACCGAAATCGTCGACGGTTACAGCATCGAACAGGCCAAACTGGAAGCCGACCGCTGCGTTTCCTGCGGCTTGTGTATTGCCACTTGCCCGGCGCACATGGCAATTCCCGACTACATCAAGGCGGTGCGTGACGGCGACTACGAACGTGGCGTGCAATTGCTCTATGAAACCAACCCGTTTTCACAGGTGTGCGGGCGGGTGTGTACCCACCGTTGCGAGGACTCCTGTGCGGCACGGCACGAAGGCGACCCGATTGCCATTCGTTGGCTCAAACGCCACATCATTGATCAGGTTCCGCAGGAAAAAGTCCTTGAACTGATCGGCAAACCCGCTGCACCCACCGGCAAGAAAGTTGCCATTATCGGTGCAGGCCCCGCTGGCCTGACCGCTGCGTTTGACCTTGCCCGCAAAGGCCACGCGGTTACGGTGTTTGAAGCACAAGCGGCTGCGGGCGGCATGACCCGCTACGGCATCCCCGAATACCGCCTGCCCTATGATGCACTGGACAAGGACATTGCCGTGATTACCGCAATGGGTGTCGACATCCAATACAACCAGCGGGTCGGCACGGACATTGCCATGCAGCAACTGCAAAGCGATTACGATGCGGTGATGTTGGCAATCGGCCTGCATCAGGGACGTTCCACCCGTATCCCCGGTTCGGATCATCCGCAGGTACGCAAAGCGGTTGACCTGTTGCGCCAGATTACGACGGGTGAAAAGATCGAAGCGCCCAAATCCATGGTCGTGATCGGCGGCGGCAACGTGGCGATGGACATTGCCCGCAGCATGGCACGCCTGCAATTGCAGCAGCACGGCGAAATCCGCGTAACCCTGACCGCACTGGAAGACAAGGCACATTTCCTTGCCGATCCGGTGGAAATCAAGGAATCGCTGGAAGAGCAAATCAATATCCTCGACAGCCGTGGCCCGCAAGCCTGCGTCATCGACGATAGCGGCAAATTGCTTGGTCTAAAAACTTGGAAAGTGCTGTCCATTTTCGACGCAGAGCGCCGTTTCGCCCCCCAATACGACGAATCTGACGAGCAAATCCACGAAGGTGAAATGGTCGTGGAAGCCATCGGGCAGATGGCGGATGTCAGCCTACTCGGCAACGAACTCACCGAAAAGCTGGAATGGAACCGTGGTCGCATCCAGATCGACTCCAACGGACGCACTTCCGAAAACTGGCTGTGGTCAGCAGGCGATTGCGTCAAAGGCCCGGATGTCATCAACGCCGTTGCTGACGGACATCGCGTCGCAATCAGTATCGACAGCGTATTCACCCAGCAGGAGGCAAAATCATGAGCGAAGCCAGCATCGAACGGCTGAAAAGCAAAACCACCCTCAAGGACATTCTGGAAGTCGCCACCGAATTTGAACGCACCGCCCGCGATTTCTACGCAGCCCTAGCTCCTAAGGTGCAGAAAAATCTCCGCTATCTGGTGCAGGAGCTGGCGGAAGAAGAACAGCGCCACTACGACCTGTTTACCCAAATGGCGGAACGTGATGACCTTGAGCAGCAACTGCAAACCGAAGTGGAACGCCCGGTCAACGATCACAAGTTTTCCGACTGCATCCACCTGCCCGATCTCGGCGAACAGCCGGATGATCAGGCCGTGCTACAGTATGCGTTGAAGCGCGAACATGCGGCGATGGAGCAGTATCATTCACTGGCGCAAAGCACAGAACCGGGAGCGATCCACGACCTGTTTTTGTACCTTGCCAATGAAGAAACCAAGCACAAGAATGAACTTGAGAAGGTCTACTATGAGACGGTGCATAGCGGCGGGGTGTGAAAGCTGCCGCTTTTAGGCACTTTCAGGGATTACCGTGGTCAGAAATCCAATCCTAATACCAGAACGCTGGTTGAGTGGGGGGACGTGTACAGCTTTAAGCAAGCGTGGTAAGGTTGCAAACCTTGGCTGATTACACAATAACTGATTTACTGATACGGTATTTTTGATTCAGGAAAGAGAAACCATGTATAAAAAATTGATTTTGGGCGTAGCTATCAGCGTTGCGCTGGCAAGCGTTTGGGCTGTTGCCGAAGAAAAGAAAGCTGAAGAAGCTGCGCCTGCGGTAGCCGCTGCAACTGCGCCTGCTGCTGCCGCACCTGCTGCTGCCGCACCTGCACCGACCACGACTCAAACAGATAGCACCGTGCCTGCTGACTTGGCAGAAAAAATGAAGCCTATTTTTGGCGGCGCTCCTGATTCCTTGAAAGCAACGCCTGTCGCGGGCGTGTTTGAAGCCAAGTTTGGCGGCGAAATGATTTATGTCAGTGCTGATGCGCACTACGTTTTCGCTGGCGACCTGATTGATGCACAAAGCAAAAGCAACCTGACTGAATTGTCCCGCTCTGGCGACCGCAAGGCAGTCATGGGTAAAATTGATGCGAGCAAGAGCATTGAATTCAAAGCCAAGGGCGAAGAAAAGCACGTCCTGTATGCCTTCACTGACGTTGACTGCCCATTCTGCGCCAAGCTGCACAAAGAAGTGCCAGCACTGAACGACAAGGGTGTTACGGTACGTTACTTGGCTTACCCACGTGCTGGCGTTGGTTCACCAACGTATAAAAAAATGGTTAGTATTTGGTGTGCAGACAACAAACAAGAAGCCATGACCAATATGAAAAATGGCAAGGATGTTCCGGTTAAAGATTGCACCAATCCAGTTGCCGAACAGTTTGAGCTGGGTCAAAAGTTGGGCGTTAACGGTACGCCTGCGCTGGTCACGGCTGATGGCATGATGATCCCCGGTTTCCGTCCGGCTGATCAGTTAGTCCAAATGCTGGATGCAGAAGTAAAAAACAAGGCTAAATAAGCCATCTAGGGATGGTGGGCAATGCAGTGGTATTGCCCACCATCATCACTTTTCCGCCGCAACACCCTCCCTTTTTAGGCATTACCGCCTGCCGTCCCCGCTAATCCGCAAACTTCCCGTGTGATATGCTGACCAGTAATTTTTATTGGCTGTCGCTTAGCTGTATTTATCTTATACTGGAGTGGGTTAAAATCGGAAAACTTAATGATTGATTATTCTTCCTGTGTAGCGTGTCAGGAATGCGGGCAATTGCACCGCTATAATCCCGTTGCTCCCGGAAAGACAGCGACTTGCCAGCGTTGTGGTTCAGTCCTTTACCGCAACCGTCCCCACATGCTGGAATCTGTATTGGCACTGACTTTGGCAGGGCTGGTATTGTTCATTTTGAGCAACTGGTTGCCGTTACTGGGGTTGCGGGCGCAGAGTATAGAGCAGGAATTTCACCTGCTGGGGGCAAGCATCGCCTTCTGGGATGGGGGGTATCATGTCCTAGCAGCGTTGATCGTGCTCAATACCATCGTGTTTCCCTTGTTTGAATTGCTGGCCTTATTGATTGTGCTCTTGACCATCCGTTATCGTTGGGAGCCGTCGTTGGCAATTGTGCTTTTCCGCTGGATGCGTGAGTTGAAGCCGTGGGGGATGCTGGAAGTGTTCATGTTGGGGATTCTGGTGGCAATGGTAAAACTGGGGGATATGGCAACCTTGATTATGGGGACGGCTTTGTGGTCATTTGCGGGGCTGGTGGTGACAATGACGGCTGCGACCTCCCTGTTGGAACCATTTGTCGTTTGGCGTGAGTTGGGGCGGGACAAACGTGTACCCACAAACTAAGCCGCAAACTGCCCGCGAGGCGGGTCTAATCCAATGCCGTACCTGTGCTGGTTTGAGCCATCCACCTGCCGTTTTGGGCAAGCACGAGGTCATGCGCTGCCCGCGTTGTGGTGCTAAATTGCGCTTGCACGAACACAATAACAGCATTGAAGTGACGTGGGCATTGTTGATCGCGTCTGCATTGCTTTATATTCCGGCGAACACCTTGCCAGTCATGAGTTATTATTCGCTGGGGGCAGGGCAGCCGGATACCATTCTCAGCGGGGTTTTCCGTTTGTTGGGGTCTGGTCAATGGCCGTTAGCGCTGATTGTGTTTGCCGCAAGTATTGTCGTGCCGTTGATGAAGCTGATTACGCTCACTTTTTTGCTCATCAGTATCCAACGCAAATCCCACTGGCGTCAGCTTGACCGGATGCGTCTGTACAAAATTACCGAGCACGTAGGGCGTTGGTCGATGGTGGATGTGTTTGTTATTGCCATCCTGACCGGCTTGGTGCAGTTTGGCAATATGGCGAGGGTGGAAGCCAATTCCGGCAGCTTTTCTTTTGCAGCCGTGGTGGTATTGACCATGTTTGCCGCCAAAACACTGGATGGGCATCTGATCTGGGATATTACCCGGCAAGAGGAACGGGATAAATGAATAACGTCGAAATATACACAGAAGATTTACCGGACGTTAATGTGCGTGAACAGCGCTGGCCTTCACCTGTTTGGCTGATTCCCTTGACGGCTTTGCTGATTGGTTGCTGGTTGCTCTTCCAAATTTGGTATCAGCAAGGCCCGACCGTGATTGTCCAGTTTGCCAATGCCGAAGGGATTGAATCCGGCAAAACCGAAGTGCGTTATAAAGCTGTTACCGTCGGGAAATTAAAAAAACTCAAGCTAAGTGACGACCTGAAATACATTGAAGCGCATATCGAACTGAATAAGGAAATCGGCTCGCATCTTGGTAGTGACGCCCGTTTTTGGGTGGTTAGCCCGCGCATTAACCGTTCGGGCGTATCTGGCCTGACTACGTTCTTTTCCGGCACGTATATTGGTATGGATCCCGGCACGAATACCGATGACCAAAGCTTTTATCAAGGCGAAGACCGCCCGCCAGTGATTGCCCCATCTGAAAACGGCAAGCGTTTCTTCCTGCTGTCAGATTCTTTAGGGTCAATGGATGTCGGCGCACCCGTGTTTTACAAACAACTTCAAGTCGGTGAAGTTATTGATTACAAGCTGTTACCGGCACAAGATCAGGTAAGGCTGGAAGTGTTTATCCGCGACCCTTACTACGATTTTGTACGCACCAATACCCGTTTCTGGAATGCCAGTGGGGCGGAATTCAAAGTGGGCGCAGCGGGTGCAGAATTCCGCATGGAGTCGCTTACCTCCCTGCTGATCGGCGGGATTGCCTTTGAAACGCCTAAGTCGATTGCACCGGGGGAGGCCAGTAAGGACAGCAGCGAATTCATCCTCTACCGGAACTTTGATGCTACGCAAGAAAAGCAGTATAGCCAGAAATTATATTACGTCATGTATTTTGGCGGCTCTGTGCGCGGTTTGGCAGTCGGTGCGCCGGTCGAATTCCAAGGTATTCCTGTGGGGAAGGTCGAGAATATTGACATGAAAATGGATGCCAAAACCTTGGAGGTGCGCATCCCCGTGTTGGTTTCTATCCAGCCGCAACAATTCAATGAAACGTTGACAAAAGGCGATGCAGAAACTGCCATGCGTAAAATGGTCGAGCAGGGTTTACGTGCCAAACTGGACACCGCCAGCCTGCTAACCGGGCAAAAGCTGATTACCTTGAGCATGGAGAAAAAACCGGAACCGGCACAGATTATTTCCACCCAATTCTACAGCGAATTCCCGACAGTGGCTTCCGCGCTGGATGACCTGCCTGCGATGGCAACTGACATTATGGCAAGTTTGCAGGAAACGCTGGATGGCATCAAAAAACTGGTGAAAAGCGGTAAGCTGGATAAAGCCGTTGATAACCTTAACAATGTGTTGGTCGAGGCGGAACAGGCAGTGAAGGCTGCTAAAACTGCGATTAATACGGTCGACCAAAAAACTTTGCCAACCGTAACCCGTGATTTAAGCGCTACCTTGCAAAAAATCCAAGGGTCAATGCTACAGCTTGACCGGCTGACCGCGCAGAATTCCCCAACCCAGTACCAGTTGCAGGAAATGCTGGAGGAAGTCACGGCGGCTTCACGCTCGGTACGTTCCTTGACTGAAACCCTGCAACGCCAGCCCAGTTCGCTGCTCCGTGGCAAGAAAGGAGACTAAACATGCACGCTATACGCCTATTTTCGCTGGCAATGGCTTTGTCGTTAGCCGCTTGTTCCAGCTCCCCGACGCTGTATCACACGTTGGCAAGTAATACGGCGGGTGCGGAAATCGCCACGGATGTTTCCCAGCGGATTCACAGTTTGGGTGTAGGGCCAATCGACCTGCCCACTTTGCTTGACCGCGAGGGCATGGTACTCCGCAAAGATGCCACCACCGTGGAAGTTTCAGACACCCATTTGTGGGGTGGGCAACTGGAAGATGAATTCCTGCGGGCATTGGTGCAGCAATTGTCGCTGCGTTTGCCTGCAACACGGGTGCAAACCATTCCGTGGGATATTAGCCAGACTCCGCAGTATCAAGTCGTGGTAAAGCTCAACCAGTTTGATGGGGCAGTCGGTGGGAAAGCGGTATTGCGCGGCTTATGGCAACTTCAGGCAGCAACGGATGGGCGGATAGTATCCAGCGAACCCATTGCCCTAGAACGCAAGGTGGGCAGCAGCGGTATCGGTAGTATTGTTGATGCCCAGAGCAGCCTAGTTAATGACTTGGCAAGCCAGATTGTGCGTGGGCTGGCTACCCGTTGAAAGACTGTTACACTTTGGTTGTGATCTTCCACCGTTTGACTTATATCAATATGCACGGGTCTGTTTAAACGTTAGAATAGCACTAAATATAAAAAGGTTTTTAACCGGATTATCCACAAAAATCATTCAAAGGATATTGAATATGTCAATCAGTAAAGCCGTGCAGCGAGGCACGCTCATCTATATTTATGATCAAGACGGTATGGCAGTCACTTCCATTTCCGCGCCGGGTCGTTGCCCGGATGACGGGCTGAAAGCTTATACGCCCCAAAGTGTTAGCGTGCAGAAAGGCGGGTTGCTCTATAGCTACGATAAACGCGGTCGCCAAACGGGGATTGCACCATTAAAAGTAGGGTAAATAGCGTCAGAAGCCATACAGATCAAGCGTAGCGTAAAGCGCTTTCCCCGTGGCATTGCATCCGCTACAATGCCCCGCATTCAGTAAAAACTGGCAGAAGAGCTTTGCCCGCCCACGTTAGACGTTGGTGCAGACAAACGCCGAAGGCGCAATTCCGCCCGGAAACGCTCAGGCAAAAGGACTGTCAGGACTATATCTGACTCTGGAGAGCAGCGCGGATGCGCTCACCGAAGGGTAGTAACTTGCCACCCGGCAAGGAATCTCTCAGGTAACAGGACAGAGGGGCGGCAGGTTCAAGCGACCTGCCGCCCTTTTTTTGTGCCTAACACCTTGGAATAATACTAAATGCAACGTACTGCCCTTTACACCAAGCACCTTGAATCCGGTGCGAAAATGGTCGATTTCGCGGGTTGGGAAATGCCCATCCACTACGGCTCGCAACTGCAAGAACACCACATCGTCCGCACTGACGCGGGCATGTTCGACGTATCCCACATGACCGTGCTTGACCTCGAAGGCCCCAGTGCAAAGGTCTACCTGCTGCACCTGCTTGCCAACAACGTTGAAAAACTCAAGGAACACGGCAAAGCGCTGTATAGCTGCATGTTGAACGACGCAGGCAATGTGATTGACGACCTGATCGTGTACCACTTTTCCGATACCACCTACCGCATCGTGGTGAACGCAGCCACCCGTGAAAAAGACATCGCGTGGATGCAGCAACAAATCGCACCTTTCGACGCTACCCTGACCGAACGTGATGACTTGTCGATGATTGCCGTACAAGGCCCGACTGCCCGTGAGCGGGTATTGGGTATGTTGCCGGAAAGCCATACGGAAGTAGCCAGCAAACTGGGCGTCTTCTACGGCGACTACCTCGGTGATTGGTTTATCGCCCGCACAGGTTACACGGGCGAAGACGGTTTCGAGATCATAATCCCGCACGCGCAAGCCCCCGAAGCCTGGGATGCATTGCTGGCTGCTGGGGTAAAACCCATTGGTCTGGGCGCACGCGACACTTTGCGTCTGGAAGCGGGCATGAACCTGTACGGCACGGACATGGACGAAACCACGTCCCCACTGGTTTCCGGCTTGGGTTGGACAATCGGTTGGAAGCCAGAAAGCCGTAACTTTATTGGGCGTGCTGCGTTGGAAGCACAGAAGGCCGCCGGAGTACCGCAAAAATTCGTCGGTTTGGTGCTGGAAGGCAAAGGTGTTTTACGCAGCCACATGAAAGTTGTTTGCGCAGCGGGTGAAGGAGAAACCACCAGCGGCACATTTTCGCCTACACTCGGCGTAGCAATTGCGCTGGCACGTATTCCGGCAGCTTGCGGTGACACTTGCGAAGTCGATATTCGCGGCAAACTGCATCCGGCAAAGGTGGTAAAACCTGTCTTCGCACGCAATGGCAAATCTGTTTTGAATTAAGTTTTTGGAGTTATTTATGAGCAATATCCCATCTGACCTGAAATACACCAAATCCCACGAATGGGTACGCGACAATGGCGACGGCACTGTCACCGTTGGCATTACTGACCACGCGCAAGAATTGCTGGGCGATCTGGTACACATCGAATTGCCAGAAGTCGGCACAGAATACGGTGCGGAAGATGGCTGCGCGGTAGCGGAATCTGTGAAAGCCGCTTCCGACATTTACGCGCCAGTCCCCGGCGTGATCGTCGAAGTGAACGAAGCCGTGCAAGATTCCCCGGAACTGGTCAATTCTGACCCTTACGGCGATGGCTGGATGTTCGTGATGCGCGTGGATGACGAAGATGCGATGGACGAACTGCTGGATGCGGAAGCGTACCAAGCAGAAGCGGAAGAATAAGATAAGGTAGCGATTGAATGACAACTTTGTACGAACTTGAACAACACGACGATTTTATTGCCCGCCACATTGGCCCCAGTGAAGCCGATACCGCCGCGATGCTGCAAACCGTGGGCGCAGACTCGCTGGATGCGCTGATTGACAGCACTGTGCCTGCGAGCATCCGCTTGCCAGCGCCGCTGGCACTGGATGGCAGCCGCACCGAAGCCGAAACCTTGGCTTACCTCAAAGCGTTGGCGGGGCAAAATACCGTTGCCAAGTCGTACATCGGCATGGGCTATTACGACACGCTCGTGCCGCCGGTCATTTTGCGTAATGTCCTGGAAAACCCCGGTTGGTACACCGCGTATACGCCGTACCAGCCGGAAATTTCCCAAGGGCGGCTGGAAGGCTTGCTCAATTACCAGCAAATGGTCATGGATTTGACGGGCATGGACATTGCCAATGCCTCGTTGTTGGATGAAGCGACGGCGGCGGCGGAAGCGATGACGTTGTGCAAGCGTTCCAACAAGCTCAAATCGGACAAATTCTTTGTGGGTGCGGATGTGCATCCGCAGACTATCGACGTGCTGAAAACCCGGGCTGGTTATTTTGGTTTTGAACTCATTATCGGCAACCCGTATGCCGAGCTGGCGCAGCACGAAGTGTTTGGGGCAATGTTGCAATACCCTGGCACTACGGGCGAAGTCGGCGATCTGGAAGCCTTGATTAAGCAGGCGCACGCGCAAAAAGCCTTGGTGTGTGTGGCATCTGACCTGATGGCGTTGGTGATGTTGAAAGCACCGGGCGAAATGGGCGCGGATGTCGTGGTCGGTAACTCACAGCGTTTCGGTGTGCCGATGGGTTTCGGCGGGCCTCATGCGGCGTTTTTTGCGACCAAGGATGCGTTCAAGCGCACCATGCCGGGGCGCGTGATCGGGGTTTCGATTGATAGTCACGGCAAGCAGGCGTTGCGCATGGCGATGCAGACCCGTGAGCAGCATATTCGTCGGGAGAAGGCGACTTCCAATATTTGTACGGCGCAGGCGTTGCTGGCGAATATGGCGGGATTTTATGCGGTGTATCACGGGCCGGAAGGTTTGAAGACGATTGCGGGACGGATTCATCGGCTGACGAATATCCTTGCCAAAGGGTTGCAGCAGAAGGGTGTGACGCTGCTGAATGATACGTGGTTTGATACGGTGGTGGTGGCTGCTCCCTTCGACTTCGCTCAGGGAGCGAATGCGATCAATTTCCGTCATTTCCCTGACGGGAAGATTGGTATCAGCGTTGATGAGCGTAAGACTCGTGCTGACATCGCCGAACTGTTCGATGTGTTGCTGGGTGCTGGGCATGGCTTGGATGTGGATGCGCTGGATGCTGCGGTTGTGGCAGAAGGTTTCAGCGGGATTCCATCCGGTTACAAGCGTAGCAGCGAGTTTTTGACGCATCCGGTGTTCAATACGCATCATTCTGAATCTGAAATGCTGCGTTACCTGAAACGTTTGGAGAACAAGGATTTTTCGTTGACGCATGGGATGATTCCGCTGGGTTCTTGCACCATGAAGCTGAATGCGACCACGGAAATGATGCCGGTTACTTGGTCAGAGTTTGCGGATATTCACCCGTTTGCGCCGCAGGAGCAGACCGTGGGTTATCGCACCATGATCAAGGAGTTGGAAGATTGGTTGGTGGAAATCACTGGCTATGATGCGATTTCGATGCAGCCGAATTCGGGGGCGCAGGGCGAATACGCTGGGCTGGTGGCGATCCGCCGTTATCAGGCGAGTATTGGGCAGGGGCATCGGGATGTGTGTTTGATTCCGAGTTCGGCGCATGGCACGAATCCGGCTTCGGCGGCAATGGTGAGCCTGAAGGTGGTGGTGGTCGAGTGCGACGCGAACGGTAACGTGGATGTGGCGGATTTGCGTGCCAAGGCGGAAAAACACGCGGCGAATTTGGCGTGCTTGATGGTGACTTATCCGTCTACGCATGGGGTGTTTGAGCAGGACATCGTGGAAATTTGCGACATTGTGCATCAGTTCGGTGGGCAGGTGTACATGGATGGCGCGAATATGAACGCGCAAGTGGGCTTGTCGAAACCGGGCAAAATGGGGTCGGATGTGTCGCATTTGAACTTGCACAAGACCTTTGCGATTCCGCACGGCGGCGGTGGCCCTGGCATGGGGCCGATTGGGGTGAAGGCGCATTTGGCTCCGTTCTTGTCCAGCCATGCGGTGACTCCGCCGGATGGGGTTGCGCTGGGGAATAGTGCGGTGTCGGCTGCGCCGTATGGGAGTGGGGCGATTTTGCCGATTTCGTGGGCGTACATCAAGTTGATGGGGGCGGCGGGCTTGCAGCGGGCGACGGAGATGGCGATTTTGAACGCCAATTACATCATGCAACGCTTGGCTGAGCATTATCCGGTGCTGTTCCGGGGGGCGAATGGGCGGGTGGCGCATGAGTGCATTATCGACATTCGTCCGTTGAAGGCGGCTTCCGGCGTTGATGAGTCGGACATCGCTAAACGCTTGATGGATTACGGTTTCCACGCGCCTACCATGTCGTTTCCGGTGGCGGGGACGCTGATGATCGAGCCGACTGAATCCGAGCCGAAAGAGGAGCTTGACCGTTTTTGCGATGCGATGATCGCGATTCGGGAAGAGATTCGCAAGGTGCAGGAGGGTGTGTGGCCTGCGGACAATAATCCGCTGGTGAATGCGCCGCATACGCTGGATGATTTGGTGAATGCTTGGGAACGCCCTTACAGCCAGACCGAGGCGGTGTTCCCGCAGGGTGTTAGCCCGACGGCGAAGTATTGGCCTACCGTGAACCGGATTGATAATGTGTACGGGGATCGGAATTTGGTGTGTTCGTGTCCTTCGGTTGATTCTTATCGGTAAGGGGTAAAAGCTTCGCCTTTACTTCCCCCCATCCCCAGCCCTTCCCCCGCAAGGGGTGAAGGGAGGAGGAAACCGCATTTCCCGCGTTATTCGCTTTCGTTCATCTGCTGCGCCAGCATTTCCCAGCCTTGTAGCCCGCCCGGTAAGCCAAGGTTCCCTGCCAAACTTTCCAATGCTTGCAGCACATTTGCCAGATTGGTCTTTTTTGCGATGCCGTAAACCGTTACCCATGCTTGTACGGCTTCTGCGGCTTCCTCATTTTGCAAATGGATATGCCCCATGTTGAATAAAGTCACGCACAGACCCGCCACATCGCCGATTTCCTGTTGAATGGCGAGTGACTTTTTGAGGAAGTCGAGAGCGGTGTCGTAGTCGCCGCGTTCGTGGTAAATCCCAGCGACATTGTTGAGGGTCGTGCCTTCGCCGGATTTGTCGCCGATTTCCTGTCTTATGGTGAGTGACTTTTTGAGGAGGTCGAGAGCGGTGTCGTAGTCGCCGCGTTCGTGGTAAATCCCAGCGACATTGTTGAGGGTCGTGCCTTCGCCGGATTTGTCGCCGATTTCCTGTCTTATGGTGAGTGACTTTTTGAGGAGGTCGAGA
>NZ_JAQTLS010000006.1:153830-223705 GCF_028714775.1 Thiothrix sp.
GCGGTGTCGTAGTCGCCGCGTGCAGAATAGATTTGCGAGATATTGTTGAGGGTCGTGCCTTCGCCGGATTTGTCGCCGATTTCCTGTGTAATGGCGAGTGACTTTTTGAGGAAGTCGAGAGCGGTGTCGTAGTAGCCGCGAGCATGGGCAGTAGTCGCCATATTGTTGAGAGTCGTGCCCTCGCCGGATTTATCGCCGATTTTTTGTTGAATGGCGAGCGACTTTTTGAGGAAGTCGAGAGTGGTGTCGTAGTCGCCGCGTGCATATGCGGTAGTCGCCATATTGCCGAGGGTAGCGCCTTCGCCGGATTTGTCGCCGATTTCCTGTGTAATGGCGAGCGACTTTTTGAGGAAGTCGAGAGCGGTGTCGTAGTCGCCGCGTGCATCATAGATTTGCGAGATATTGTTGAGCACTGCGCCTTCACTTTTTTTGTCGCCGATTTCTCGCGAAATCTGGAGTGAAAGTGCCAGCAGCGGTTCTAGCGTTATCCATTGCCCAGCCAGATGAAATTTTTCGCGGTATTTGCCTACCCAGTAGGGGATTTTGGGGCAGTCAACGGCTTCCAGATGGTACGCACCTTCGATGAGAGCTTCGCTGTGTCCTTCCGTTAATTTGCTGGCGGATGTGAGGGCTTGCAATTTGTTGTCATAGTGGTCGAACAAGTGTTGGTGGATGTTGCGGTAAAGGGTGGCTTCGTGTTCAAGGCTTTCTGCTTGCAGGTAATCACGCATGACCGCGTGTAGGAAATACCGATTTTCTTGTTTCGTCCAGAAAGAATAAGCGGTCAATTCATGCAAGCTGATGACGGCTGCGCCGCCCAGAAATTTTTCACACAAGTTGAGGAATAAGATTTCATCCAGCCAGCGAGGGTAAGAGGCAAGCCGTAAAGCGCGGCGCGTCATATCGGGTAAATGACTGATGAAACGCGCCAGCATTTCCGGCTCTTTGCCGCCGTATTCATCCGCTTGTGGGGTGAGGTTGCGCCGTTTGCAGCTTTCGTATTGGTCAACCTGCAAGTTGAGGTAGAACGGAATGCCTTTAGCACCCGCCATAATCTGCGCCCGTATGTCATTTTCGACCACGGGAATGCTTTGCAGGAAGTTGTCAGCATCGGTATCTGTCAGGTGATCCAATGGGCAGGGCGTGATGATGCCTTGCCATTCTTCGGGGTCTTGCTGTGCCCATGCCAGTGTTTCGCGCCCCAATATGACGTGCAAGACGGCAGGCGTTTCATTGACCAACTTACGTACCCATTTGTCAACCAACAGGTCAGTTTTGCTGGGCTGGTCACGCCACAAGGCTTCGTAAGTGTCGTACAGGAACACAACTCGCCGTTGGGGAGCATTGGTTTCGTTATGCAGCCAGTCATCGACATCAGCACCAAAAAAGCTGGGTAACTCGTCTTCCAATTTGTAGGCGGAGAATCCTTCGAGTCCAGCCAATAGTTCTGTGCCGCGTGTTTCCATCCAGCGTTGCAAAATACGTTTTTCATCAGCTTTGTGCAGGCGTTCGAGTGCTTTCCCCAATAGTGGTAAGCCACTCAAAGCCTCCGCTGTTGCTGCCAAACCTTGTAACAAGTCATGTGGTTGTTTGAACAGTTCGGGGTAGCTGGTTTCCAAATTGCGCCCTGCCTGTGTGATGGCAAAGTAACGCGCAAACGCGGTATCAAACGCAGGAAACCAGAGCTTACCGTTAGCCGCCAATTGCAGACGCAGTGCCATCAATGCAGCGATGGGGTTACGTTTGTTGCTGTCTTCAAAATTGATTTTTGCCCATGCGAGTTGGTGGTCTTCGTTGTTAGGCAGGCTGTCGAGATGCTTTTCAAATTGTCCGCACAATGCCGATTTGCCTTGTCCACCTACGCCGTAAAAGTTCAACACACGGTATTCGTTTTGGTGTTGCTGGGCGGCGCATTGTTGGGCAAACAAATCACGCGCTTCATCACGGTCGGTGAAAACGCGATTTGCCTTGAAGGTATTTGGGCGGTGGCTGGGGGTTGGCATTTGTGCCTCGTGATGCGGCCTGTTTAAAATGGTGTCAGTCTATCAAATTTCACTGGTGTAAGTCCGAACTGCTATCCTCGCAGCTAGCGCATCGCCACGAGATAACCAATCATGCAGTACCCCGGCAAAGTCATTCTAGTTTCAACCTCCGCTTACCAACCTGAGCGTGACGCTGCGTTGTTGCACGAACTGCTGCAAAGCAAAATTGAGCTTTTTTGTGCCGTTGGTGCGGATGCCCGATCTTGGGAAGACGCCTTGGATTGGTTGTTGGTGACAGATTATTGGGATGACTCGTACAGCCTGATTACAACCGCCCACCCGGATGAATCCTTGGAAGAGGTGATTGAATTTGCGCAGTCATTCCACACCTCATCGGGGAAGGCGCATGAGCCTGAAGTGCTTTATCGGAAATGATTGACGCGCCTGCTTTCCTCGGCAACCTTGCAAAAGCCGCATCTGTCAGGTTACTTGCGGGCATGGTGGCGCTAATTGCTCATACACATTTACCGCATAAGCGTGTGGTAAACCGCTCAGGGTCAATCCGTGCAAGATGGCTTCCCGGTTGTTGAATGCTGCTTGGGGCGTTGGGAAAGCTCCGGCGCGTACCAGCTCTTCGCACATCCACGCCACATTTGCGTAGGCGGTGCGCATTCCAAATTGTGGGTTGATTTGGAACATCCGGTAGATTTCGGAACTCATACGTAACCAGATTAACTGGCGTTGGTCCTTGATGCGGTCAAGGGTGGCGGCGGTTTGCTGCGCGGTTGGGGTCATGGCGGGAATGATTGCCCTGAATATCTGATAGCTTAGGTCAATCAGGTTTTCGCCGCTGGCTTGCAGGGTGTATCCGCCACGTTCGCAGTAAAACAACTGCTGCTTAAATTCGCTGATTTCCACCGACAACCAATCCTCGGCGTATTCACCGAAAGCAGGCCAGCGGCTGATGGGGTAAGGTAATTGTTGCGCCAACGCCTGCAATTGCGTGGCGTAAGCACGGTGGTCACGCAACGGGAGCAAGCTGGTCAGGTCACTGAATGGAATGCTGGTGGTTGGGGCGGGTAGTGGCATTGCGGTGGTTTCCAAAGGGTGGTTGGTAAACGCGGGCTTGGATTCTGCCAAACGTTTGCTGACGATGTTATCCTAAGTGCCGATCTCTGATATACAGAAGTTGCTGCTACTTGTAGTAAGTGCCATTTTCATGGATTTGCGCTAAGTTAGCTTATCTTGATTGATTGGACGGTGAAATATGAACGCACTGAGAAGCCAAGTGCTGCAAGAGGTTGCTCTGCTGGATGTTAGGGAACTGTTAGCCTTGCAGCCCATGTTGATGGCACTGAAAAAAGCCAAAAAGACCGTAACAAACCGACGTGGTAACGGTGCTGCACACGCACGGCAAGCATTATCTAGGCTGAAAACCAGCTTATCCGACGCTGTACGCGAAGATCGGGAAGATCGCTTGTGAACCTGTTTTTCGATACTTCAGCCTTAGTTAAATACTTCCATATTGAGGCAGGTTCACAGCAAGTCATTGACCTGATAGAGGATTCGGCCCATCAGATTTGGGTTTCTGATCTTGCGCGTGTTGAGTTCATCAGTGCGTTGTACCGTAAATTGCGGCGCGGGGACGTGGATGAAGCTCAGTTACAAGAAGCTCTGGCGGGTTTTGATGTCGAATGGTCACGATTCAATATCCATCCGCTCAATGAAGTTGTCGTGGCTGAAGCTGACGGATTGCTACGCCAGAAGGCTGGAACGTATCGGTTGCGAGCTTTAGATGCCTTGCAGTTCGCCAGTTTCCGTTTATTGGCAGAGCAAGATTGGGCATTTGTTGTTGCAGACGAGCTATTGGCGGATACCGTTGCCAGCGATAGTTTTGCTGTGGTCAGGGTGGCGTTGCCATCTGTGTGACAGTTTTGCGAGAACCAATCTCAGTGAGTAGGGAAATCTCCCTTTCTGCCAAAACCTGCTAAACTTCGTTTTTTGTTCGGCACGAGCTTGCACTCATGGAAAAATTCATCCGCATTCGCGGCGCACGTACCCACAACCTGAAAAACATCGACCTTGACCTGCCGCGTGACAAGCTGATCGTGATCACGGGCTTGTCGGGGTCGGGCAAGTCGTCGCTGGCGTTCGACACGATTTTTGCGGAAGGGCAGCGGCGTTACGTCGAGTCGCTGTCCGCCTACGCCCGCCAGTTCCTGTCGATGATGGAAAAGCCGGACATTGACCACATCGAAGGGCTTTCCCCGGCGATTTCCATCGAGCAGAAAACCACCTCGCACAACCCGCGTTCCACCGTCGGCACGATCACCGAGATTTACGACTACCTGCGCCTGCTGTATGCGCGGGCAGGTGTGCCGCGTTGCCCGACACATCACGTTGATTTGCAAGTGCAAACCGTCAGCCAGATGGTCGATCAGGTGTTGAGTTTGCCCGAAGGCAGCAAGCTGATGTTGCTTGCCCCGGTGGTGCGCGAACGCAAGGGCGAGCATGTGCAACTGTTTGATTCGTTGCGGGCGCAAGGCTATTTGCGGGCACGGGTGAATGGTGTGGTCTACGAACTGGACGTGCCGCCGACGCTGGAATTGCGCAAGAAACACACCATCGAAGTGGTGATTGACCGTTTCAAAGTGCGTGACGATATGCAGTTGCGCCTCGCCGAATCGTTTGAAACCGCGCTGAAACTCGCCAACGGGCTGGCAACAGTGGCGTGGATGGATGGCGACGGCGAAGACATGATTTTTTCCGCCAACTACGCCTGCCCGCATTGCGGCTGGTCGCTGACCGAACTCGAACCGCGCTTGTTCTCGTTCAACGCACCCGCTGGCGCGTGCCAGACCTGCGACGGCTTGGGCGTGGAACAGTTTTTCGACCCGCAACGGGTGGTGGCAAATCCGTCGATGAGCCTTGCGGGTGGCGCGGTGCGCGGCTGGGATCGGCGCAACGCCTACTACTTTCAAATGCTCACCTCGCTTGCCGACCATTTCAGCTTTGACGTGGAACAGCCGTGGGACGCATTGCCCGCGTCTATCCACAAACTGATCTTGCACGGCAGCGGTTTGGAGGAGGTGGAATTCACCTACGTCGGGCAAAAAGGGCAAATTTACACCCGTTCGCACACCTTTGAAGGCGTATTGAACAACCTCAAACGCCGTTACCGCGAAACCGATTCGAGTGCGGTGCGCGAAGAATTGGCGAAATACCTCGCCAGCCGTGCTTGCCCCGATTGCGGCGGCACCCGCTTGAACGAACAGGCGCGGAACGTATTCATCGCGGGGCGCAATTTGCCTGCGATCACCCATTTGCCGATTGGCGAAAGCCATGCGTTTTTCCGCAGCCTGAATTTGCCGGGGACACAGGGGCAAATTGCCGACAAGATTTTGCGCGAAATTGCCTTACGCTTGGAATTTCTGGTCAACGTTGGGCTGGATTATTTGACCCTGAGTCGCAGCGCGGAAACGCTCTCCGGCGGCGAAGCGCAACGCATCCGCCTCGCCTCGCAGATTGGCGCGGGGCTGGTCGGGGTGATGTACGTGCTGGATGAGCCATCCATCGGCTTGCATCAGCGCGACAACGCCCGCTTGCTGAAAACGCTGTTCCGCCTGCGCGACCTTGGCAATACCGTGATCGTGGTCGAGCATGACGAAGACGCGATCCGTTCCGCCGATCATGTGCTGGATATTGGCCCCGGTGCGGGTGTGCATGGCGGTTACATTATTGCGCAAGGCACACCCGAAGAGGTGTTTGCCACGCCGGATTCGGTGACGGGGCAATTCATGTCCGGGCGGCGCAAAATCACCATGCCCGCCCAACGCACCCCGTTCAACCCCGAACGCACCATCAAGCTGATCGGCGCGACCGGCAATAACCTCAATGACGTGACGCTGGAAATTCCGCTGGGGCTGCTGACCTGCATCACCGGCGTGTCGGGGTCGGGCAAATCGACGCTGATCAACCGCACGCTGTACCCGTTTCTGGCGCGGCATCTGCACGATAGCAGCGTGGAAGTTGCTCCGGTGCGCGAAGTGCTGGGCGTGGAGCAAATCGACAAAATCATCGACATCGACCAAAGCCCGATTGGGCGCACCCCGCGTTCCAACCCCGCCACCTACACGGGCGTGTTTACCGCAATTCGCGATATGTTTGCGGCGACGCAAGAGGCACGTTCACGCGGCTATTTGCCGGGGCGGTTTTCCTTCAACGTCAAGGGCGGACGCTGCGAAGCCTGTTCCGGCGACGGCTTGATCAAGGTCGAGATGCACTTTTTGCCGGACGTGTACGTGACCTGCGAAGTGTGCGATGGCAAGCGTTACAACCGCGAAACCCTCGACATCCGCTACAAGGGCAAGAACATCAGCGAAGTGCTGGCGATGACGGTGGAAGATGCCTGCGAATTCTTCGCCGCCGTGCCGTCGATCCACACCAAACTGCAAACGCTGATGGATGTGGGGCTGTCGTACATCACGCTGGGGCAAAATGCGACTACGTTATCGGGCGGCGAAGCGCAGCGCGTTAAGTTGGCAAAAGAGCTGTCCAAACGCGGCACGGGTAAGACGATTTATATTTTGGACGAGCCGACCACAGGGCTGCATTTCCACGACGTTGACCAGTTGCTGCAAGTGCTGCACCGCTTGCGTGACGGCGGCAATACCGTGGTGGTGATTGAGCATAATCTCGACGTGATCAAGACGGCGGATTGGGTGGTGGATTTGGGGCCGGAAGGTGGGAGTCGTGGCGGGCATATTATTGCGGTGGGTACGCCGGAGCAGGTGGCGGAAACCGAGGGGTCGTTTACTGGGGAGTTTCTGAAGCGGATGTTGTAAAGCCGCTAAGTCACATCATTGAACCTTCACGATATTCACTACGTCAAACTGAACGAGTCCAACAGTGTTTGGGCGTGGGAACGTTTTTGTCAAATGGATTAGAAAGGTCGTATATGTCTATCATTAAAAAAGCATTATTAGGGTTATCCGGGTTGGGGTTGATTATTGGTTTTGGCATTCAGTCGGCAAGTGCTATGCCCAACCCTGCATCCGTCAATTGCACGAAGCAAGGTGGAAAACTGGAGACAGTCAACACCCCACAAGGGCAAGTAAGTTATTGCACCCTCCCAAATGGTGTGCGCTGTGAAGAGTGGGCACTGTTCCGTAACGAATGCCCAGCTCCGGCGAAACCCGTGATTACCGGGGGTTACAGTGCGATTTCTGTGGCAGATGTCGACGTGAAGGCGGCTGCGAATTTCGCTGCGGGTAGCTTAAAGGCCAAGTTAAAGTCTGTGAACAGTGCTGCGTCTCAAGTGGTGGCAGGAACCAATTTCCGCATGAATATTACCCTGACCAACGGCAAACGCTACGATGTGGTGGTATTCAGAGACTTGAAGGGGCATCAGAAATTGACCAGTTCAAAGCTGCTTGCCAGCGCTAAATCCAAGCCCAAAAAAGCCAAACGGCACTGAGTACCTGCTAGCAATCCGGGTGTGGCTGAGCGTGCACTCTTGGCAAACCGGGTGGTGTATGGTTGAATGCCTGCCTGACTTTTCTCAGGCCATATTTATTATGCAAGCAACCATTGATTACCGCGCCTTGGCAGTTTCCGGTGTGCAGGCGCTGCAACCGTACCAGCCCGGCAAGCCGATAGAGGAATTGGAACGCGAATTGGGGATTACCAACATCCTCAAACTGGCGTCCAACGAAAACCCGTTGGGGGCAAGCCCGCAGGCACAAGCCGCGTTAGCTGTCGCCCTGAAAACGCTGGAACTCTACCCGGATGGCAGCGGTTATCAGTTGAAGGCAGCGATTGCCGAAAAATTTGGCCTGCAAAGTCCGCAGATCACCTTGGGCAATGGTTCCAACGACGTGTTGGAGCTGGTTGCCCGAGCTTTCCTCGACAAGCAAAATGCTGCCGTTTTCGCCGAACATGCGTTTGCGGTTTACCCGATTGTGGCGCAAGCCGTTGGGGCGGAATTGCGCGTTGCTAAGGCCAATCCGCCTGACCATCCGACCATGCATTACGGTCACAATCTGGCGAACTTGAGTGCGAAGATTGACGCGAAAACCCGTGTGGTGTTCATTGCCAATCCCAACAACCCGACGGGTACGTGGCTGGGTAAGGCCGAGTTACACGCTTTCCTGCAAGGCGTTCCTGCCGATGTCATCGTGGTACTCGACGAAGCCTACACCGAATACGTTACCGACCCGGATTTCCCGGATGCGCTGGCGTGGTTGGCGGAATTCCCTAACCTGATCGTGACGCGTACTTTTTCCAAGATTTACGGTTTGGCGGGCTTGCGGGTTGGGTATGCGGTTTCCAGCCCTGAAATTGCCGATATTCTCAACCGGGTACGTCAGCCGTTTAATGTGAATTCATTGGCGCTGGCAGCAGCACAAGCTGCGTTGGGCGACGATGCTTTCCTCCAGCGCAGTGTGGCGACTAATGCCGCTGGTTTGCAGCAGTGGTTTGCGGCATGTGCGGAAAATGGTTGGGAATACATCCCGACCGTGGGTAACTTCATTACCGTTGATATGAAACGCCCCGCAGCGCCGTTGTATGATGCCTTGCTGCGTGAAGGCGTGATTGTGCGCCCGATTGCAGGCTACGGTTTGCCGCAACACCTGCGCATCACTATCGGTACGCAGGCACAAAATCAACGCTGTATCAATGCGTTAAAGAAGGTTCTTGCAGCGTGATAAAGAAACTTGTCATCTTTGGCGTCGGTTTGATCGGCGGTTCGCTGGCTTTAGCTCTGCGCCAAGCCAATTATTGCCAAACCATCGTCGGTTGCAGCCGCAACGCCGCCCACCTGCAAACTGCCGTTGACCTCGGCGTGATTGATAGCTTTACCCTCGACCCGCAAGAAGCGGTAAAAGACGCCGACATGGTGTTGCTCGCCGTACCGATGGGCGCAATGGGTAAGCTCTTGCAGCAAATCAAACCCGCCTTACCTGCCGACGTGATCCTGACTGATGCAGGCAGCACCAAAGGCAGCATCGTAGCGGAAGTGGAACAGGTGTTCGGCGCAGGCTATACCCGTTTCGTCCCCGGACACCCGATTGCGGGGCGCGAAAAAAGCGGGGTGGAAGCGGCGATTCCCGACCTTTACCACAACCGCCGCGTGATCCTAACGCCTTTGCCACAGACCGATGCGGCAGCGCTGGCAAGTGTCGACGCAATGTGGCAAGTAACGGGCGCGTTGGTTGAGCAAATGCCAGTTGATCTACACGACCGGGTGCTTGCTGCTACCAGCCATTTGCCGCATTTACTGGCGTTTTCCTTGGTGGATACTTTGCTGAACATGCCGCAGCGCGAAGACATTTTGCGCTACGCCGCCGGGGGCTTCCGCGATTTTACCCGCATTGCCTCCAGCGACCCGGTGATGTGGCGCGACATTTGCCTGACGAATAAAGAAGCCATTTTGGGTGTGATTGGCGATTTCCAGAAAAATTTGGGCGAATTCGCTACCATGATCGACGAACAAGACGGGGAAGCCCTGCACAGCCGCATGGAAAAAGCCAAGCAAGCCCGCGACAATTACATCGCTTATTTGGAAAACGGTAAGGTGGCCTAATGGTTATTAACATGTCTTTTGCGCTGCGTGCTTTTGCGTTCAGCGCGGTTTTGCTGGCAAGTGGTTGCGCGTCTGTTGGCGAAATATCCACGCCGAAGACGGCAGCGTCAGCCGCTTATCCGGCGGCGCTGGCAGCGGCATTGCCCAATACTGATGGTTACGGTTTGTCCGCGAAACCTGCGCCGTTACCGGCAGACGCGCAAAAGCAAGCTTATCAGCAGGCGCAGCAGTCGTGTTCCAGCCACTGCGTCACTCCGGCGGGAAAACTACTGGGCGTGGCGGATGGGGTGCAAGCCTATTCCAATTGCCAATCGACGTGTGCGCGGTCTGAATTTTCCTTCATGGATTTGCGCACCAAAGCAGTATCACTGCACGAAAAGCCACCTGCTGACCCACAGTTGCACTACGTCGGTTTGACCTACCAATGCGTGGAATATGCGCGGCGCTGGTGGATGACTAACCAAGGCATTACCTTCGGTGATGTCGACAGCGCCTTCGATATTCTGTATCTGACGGAAGGCGAAAATATCCATACCAAGGCCAAATTCCCCTTGGCACGTTCAATCAATGGTACTGCCCACCGCCCGCCGAAACGCGGTGACTTGCTGATCTATTACCCGAATCCAACCGACCCAAAATGGCGGCACGGGCACGTTGCCGTGGTGGTGAATGTTGATCAGCAACGCGGTTTAGTCGCTGTCGCAGAACAAAACTACAACAACCAGCCGTGGGAAAATCCCAGCCATTATGCGCGTCAAATCCGCTTGTTTGAGGTGGGTGGACGTTACCGGCTGGTGGATGTTGCAGCAAATAGTGTCAAAAATTCGACGGGTGGTTTAATTTCTGGCTGGATTTATCCTGCCTCCGCCCAATAAAGCCAAGATTACAGGAAAACCCGCATGAGCCATTCCAGCACCAACCTGACTTTTATCGTCCAACCCGGCGGCAGCTTGCATGGCAGCGTGCGTGTCCCCGGCGACAAATCCATTTCGCACCGTTCCATCATGCTCGGTTCATTGGCGGAAGGCACAACCCACGTCAGCGGCTTCCTGCAAGGCGAAGATTGCCTGTGTACCCTGAAAGCGTTCCGTGCGATGGGTGTCGACATTGATGGCCCCACCGATGATGGCAAAGTAACCATCCACGGGGTAGGGCTGCACGGCCTCAAAGTGCCAGCGGGCGATTTGGACATGGGCAATTCCGGCACGTCCATGCGCCTGATGTCGGGCTTGATGAGCGGGCAAGCGTTTGATGTGCGGATGACCGGCGATGCTTCACTGTCCAAACGTCCGATGAAGCGCGTGACTGTGCCGTTGGCTAGCATGGGCGCGGAAATCGACGCCACCGAAAAAGGTACGCCGCCGCTGCTGGTGCATGGTGCTCGCAAACTGCAAGGCATCCATTACGACATGCCAGTAGCCAGCGCACAGGTGAAGTCCTCACTGTTGCTGGCAGGTTTGTATGCGCAAGGCGAAACCTCCGTCACCGAACCCGCGCCGACCCGCGACCATACCGAACGCATGTTGCGCGGCTTCGGCTATGCAGTAAAAACCGACGGCAACCACATCAGCTTACAAGGCGGTGGCAAGCTCACTGCGACGGACATTGACGTGCCGTCTGACATTTCCTCTGCCGCGTTCTTCATGGTCGGGGCAAGCATTGCGCAAGGTTCCGACCTGACGATTGAGCATGTCGGCATGAACCCGACCCGCACTGGCGTGATCGACATCTTGCGCCTAATGGGGGCAAACCTCGACATCCTCAACGAGCGCGAAGTGGGTGGGGAACCTGTCGCCGACATCCGCGTGCGTTCCGCGCCGCTCAAAGGCATCCAGATTCCCGAAGCGCTGGTTCCGCTGGCAATTGATGAATTTCCGTCACTGTTCATCGCAGCCGCGTTTGCGACAGGCCAAACCGTATTGACAGGTGCGGAAGAGTTGCGCGTGAAAGAAAGCGACCGTATCCAAGTGATGGCAGACGGCCTGATTGCTTGCGGTGTCGATGCGCAACCGACCCCGGACGGCATTATCATCAATCCCGGTAATTTCAGCGGTGGCACGATTGAAAGCCACGGCGACCACCGCATTGCCATGTCATTTGCAATGGCGGCGTTATGTGCCAAAGCGCCGATCACGATCAATGACTGCGCGAATGTGAATACATCGTTCCCCGGTTTTGTGGATTTGGCAGCGGGGGCTGGGGTGAAAATTACAGTTGCCTGAGCTTAGCTGATGGCAGTTTTACTGAGGTGTTGCCGCTGCCGCAGCACCTTCTTCCATCGGTAACGGATCACCGCTCATGTCCACTTGCGGGTTGCCATTCACTGCATCCCCCGCAGGATTGTTACCGTGGTTGTTGGCGCTGGCGTCGTTGAGGTAACTGTGGTCATCCACCCCCACGAGCTTGCCAATCAAGCGGGCGCGGGTTTTGTCTCGCAGGTTGCCGCCAAGGTTTTCGCACAAGCTGTTAGCAAGCAGGAAACGTTGGGTGGCTTCCAACTTGCCTTGGAACAGGTTGAGTTGCTCTAGGGTTTTGCCGTAAAGGAAGAAATTGACCCCGGCAATGAATTCGGTGACAGCGCCGCCGATGGTGCTGACAATGGCGAGTTCGGGGGAACCATTGCCGTTCAGCAAGAAGGAAATCGCTGCCATGAAGAATACCAGCCCGACCATGCTGGCGATTAACGCCCAACGGAAACTGCGGGAGGCTTGTGACAGCGACAACTCGTAGTAGTTGGACAGCAATTCAAGCTGGGCAATGGCGATTTCTTTGACATCGTTCTCATCTGCATCCGACAAGCGTTTCAAGGTGGCTTGTTGTTTATAGATGGGGTCGCTGGCGCTATTGTTGGTAGGTGCATTCATGTTTTGGCTCGCTTTGGAGTATGATAGCCCGCATTATAGCCTATTGAATGCCCTAATTCCTTGATGTCATTGCTATCTATCCAATCCCTGAATATCCGTTTCCGCAGCCCTGATGAGGGTGATGTGGAAGCTGTGCGTAACGTAAGCCTGCAACTGCATCCCGGCGAAACCCTCGCAGTCGTGGGCGAATCTGGGGCAGGGAAGAGCCAGCTATTCCACGCAGTAATGGGTTTGTTGCCGCGCAATGCCCGCGCTAGCGGTAGTGTTTTGTTCAATGGGGTAGAATTACTCAACCAGCCTGCCCGCGTCTTGAACCAGTACCGGGGCAAGCGCATGGCAATGATTTTCCAAGACCCGATGACTGCGTTAAACCCGCTGCTGACTATCGGGCGGCAATTGACCGAAGTGCTGGAAGTGCATCAGCGCATGGGTGCAAAACCAGCGCGGGACAAAGCGATTGCGATGCTGGAACAGGTGCGCATTTCCGATGCTGCGCGGCGTTTCAACAGTTACCCGCACGAATTGTCTGGCGGGATGCGCCAGCGGGTCATGATTGCGATGGCATTGCTGTGCGAGCCGGAATTGCTGATTGCCGACGAACCGACCACGGCGTTGGATGTTACCGTGCAGTCGGAAATCATGGCTCTGTTACGGGACATCCGCAGCCAACGCGACATGGCGGTGGTACTGGTGACGCACGACCTGCCGTTAGCGGGCGGATTGTGCGACCGGGTAGCCGTGATGTATCGCGGTGAAATCGTCGAGCACGGTCAAGTAGATGCTATTTTTTACCGACCACAACACACTTACACACAAAACTTGCTGTCGGCGTCCAGTTTCGCATACGCTTGTGCAGCACAACAAAAATAGACTCCGCACGCAGTAGAATTAACCACCCTAGGAGTAGAGCCATGACCATCATCAAACAACAAGATGTGATTGACAGCGTAGCGGATGCGTTGCAATTCATTTCCTATTACCATCCGGTCGATTTTATCGAGGCCATGCATAAAGCGTGGGAACGTGAAGAATCCCCAGCGGCAAAAGATTCTATTGCCCAAATTCTCGTCAATTCGCGTATGTGTGCCGAAGGCCACCGCCCGATTTGCCAAGATACCGGCATCGTGACGGTTTTTGTCAAAGTCGGCATGAATGTGCAATGGGAAGGCGACTTGAGCCTGACCGACATGATCAACGAAGGCGTGCGTCGTGCCTATATGAACCCGGATAACGTCTTGCGTGCTTCTATCCTTGCCGACCCTGCTGGTGCGCGTAAAAATACCAAGGACAATACCCCAGCGGTGATCCATTACGAAATCGTTCCCGGCGACAAAGTGTCTTTCGACGTTGCAGCTAAGGGCGGCGGTTCCGAAAACAAGTCCAAAATGGTCATGCTCAACCCTTCCGACAGCATTGTGGATTGGGTGCTGAAAACTGTGCCAACGATGGGCGCGGGCTGGTGTCCACCGGGAATGCTCGGTATTGGTATTGGTGGTACTGCCGAAAAGGCTGCTGTGCTGGCAAAAGAAGTGCTGATGGAACCTATCGACATCCAAGAACTGATTGCCCGTGGCGCACAAAACCGCGTGGAAGAACTGCGCCTTGAATTGTACGAAAAGGTGAATAATCTGGGCATCGGCGCACAAGGTTTGGGCGGTTTGACCACGGTGCTGGATGTCAAAATCAAGGATTTCCCCACCCATGCGGCTTCTTTGCCCGTGTGCATGATCCCCAACTGTGCTGCCACGCGCCACACCCATTTCGTGCTGGACGGTTCCGGCGCTGCCTTGCAAACCCCGCCAGATATTGCGCTGTGGCCTGAAATTTCGTTGGCAGGTGGTGCTACAGCGACCCGCGTCAATCTCGACACCATCACCCCCGAACAAGTACGCAACTTGAAACCGGGCGAAACCGTATTGCTGTCCGGCAAGATGCTGACCGGGCGCGATGCGGCACACAAGCGCATGATCGACATGCTCAATAAGGGCGAACAACTGCCTGTAGACCTGAAAGGCCGATTCATTTACTACGTCGGCCCGGTCGATCCAGTACGTGAGGAAGTCATGGGGCCAGCAGGCCCAACAACGGCTACGCGCATGGATAAATTCACCCGCCAAATTCTGCAACAAACGGGCTTGCTGGGCATGATCGGTAAATCCGAACGCGGCCCGGTTGCGATTGAAGCGATCAAAGAATTCGGCGCGGTTTACCTGATGGCAGTCGGCGGCGCGGCCTATCTGGTATCGAAAGCGATTACCGGCGCGAAAGTGTTGGCGTTCCCAGAATTGGGGATGGAGGCAATCTACGAATTCGAGGTCAAGGATATGCCGGTAACGGTAGCGGTCGACAGTAACGGCGAATCGGTGCACAACACCGGCCCCGCGCACTGGAAGCACATTATCGACATGCGTGTTGCAGCGAAGTAAGGTTGCAACAGGTAAGGGCGTGTTTTTACATGCCCTTACTGTTTCTTACATGAGGACACCCAAGGCTTTAGCATAGGCAGAATCAGGGTCTAAGCCCGTATCCGTCAGCTTGAGAAAATCTTCCCTAGCTTTTTCCAATGCATGTTTAACCCGTGCGGTGCTGATCCGTGCCTTATTCGTGCCTTTACCGTCATACACGCCACGTCCGGTGGGGGCTTGGAAAATAGCCCATTCCCGTGCCACGGCATAGCTGGCGGAATAAAGGTCTTCCCCATTACGTACCCAACGATGGATGGCAGGCTGCTTTTCTTTTGCCAGATACAGGGCAAAAATGGTGTCTTGTACCTTGGGGGTGAAGGGCGTGGAGGCTGAAAGGTCGAGTTCTTTGACCGCCCGATCCAAGGTTTCCGGCACAATCTGGTAATGCCCGACTGCCAACAGCTTTTGCGCGGAACAGGATGGTAGCGATTGGTAATACTGGATTTGCCCAATGGTCATGCCTGTGAGGTTCAGCGAGACCCGGTTACTTTTGGCGCAACGCATTGAGCCACGGTTGTAGCTGTTGTAACCGCGCGTGCCTGCTTCACCTTCCAGTATCAGTTTTTTGAGCGTACCCGACGGGGCATGGCCTTGGAATGCCGTGCCCGCAGCCCATAGGGATACAAGCAGACCCAGCGCGAAACCAAACCAATGCCGATGGATGACGCTCATGACAGCAGGAGCGCCTACGTGGTAATGGATGCTATTCATCCAGCCATTTCTCCCGGATAGCAAGTACAGCTTGTTCAATATCTTCGCCAGAGATAGCGGCTGCCAAAGCGCGTTTGGGGGAGGCATCACCCGCCATGAAGACGTAGCATTCGCCTTGCTCGCCCAAGGTTTCGCAGCCTTTTTGCCCAATCAGCAATTCACTGAACTCATGGGCACGCACCCGCATTCCGATACTGGAAGGGATACCGTGGCGCAGTGCTTCACCGCAGGTTTTAGGGTCATAACACTGGATACCAAACAGGAAGTGGATACCGGCCTCTTGGGTAGGGGCAGCACCAATCATTTCCAGCAATAACGCCTTGATCGCCTCGCCTACCTCACGGTCGTCATCAGCAGATACGGGGACGCCGCATTTCAAACCAATGGTGAGTTCACTGAAAGCAATCAGTTGGTAAGGCATTGGCTGTTCGGGGAAACGGCGGTTGTAGGCTGCGATGTTGTTCACACCAGCCTCGGCAAACAGTTGGCAACGCTGGTTCATCATTTCACGGATATGCAACAAGCGGCGGTATGCCTTATGCATCTCGATAATGACGGGTTCGGTGACATGCGGCAAGCTGTTGCAAACCGCCAATTCCAGTACTTTCGGGTCAATCAGGGTGATGCGCAACTTATCCGGTGGCAGGCTGTAAGCCGTGCTAAGCAAGATATTGAGCATCTGTCCGGCACGTTCCATACCGACTTCGCCGCCCACCAGCAAATGGGGGGCATGGGTAATGTCCACTACCACCGGATTGCCGACCAAATCTTCTCCAACAAGGCCGGGCAGGGGATAACCTGACTTCTGGGCAGTCTGCAACATATCCAAAGTACGGATTGCGCGGTACTTGGTTTTGGGGATATACAACGCCGCCCGCCCATTACCGATGTTGGCATCCACGGTGATGTGGTCGCCTTTGGGCAGTTTCAGGGAACGCGCAAAGTTATCCCCCAAGGTGGCGATATTGTTGATGTCGAAACCTTGCTGCACTTCCAATTCGTACATGTCCAAGGTCGCACCCGACGTGTCTAAGACCACGACATTGGCTTTAACGCCGTGGGCATTTAAGGCATCTTGAACTTTTTTGCCCCACCATTTATCGGGATCCATGCCTTCTTCAACCAGAAAGCGGTGCTTGATTTCTTCGGCTTTCGCCACTTCGGGTTTGGCTAACCAATGTCCGCCGCGCAGTGGGCGGGTGGCATCCAGAATGGCGATAGCGACAATGATCGCAAGGCCAGTCGCAAAGCCAGGGATTTCCCAAATTAAATACAAGACAAAGAGGGCAGGGATACCAACCAAGGTCGGTTTTGCCATGTCAACCAAGTCAGCAGGATTGGGTTTGGCGGTACGCCAAGCTTCGGGGAGGACGCCGATTTTGTGTTTCGCGCACCAGTCAATGACAGTTTTTAGTGCGGGTTGTCGCTGTGGTAATGTTTTAACGAAGTCAAGGGACACTAGTTTTGGCCTCCGTGGCCGTGCTCGCGGGTTTGGTGGTTGGGAGAGTAGCAGCAGTCGTTTTGCCTTCCCACCAATTCTTCACGCTATCCCACCATTGTGGTGTAGCTGCCGCAGCCAATGATGTTTCAATACGCCCAACCGTGACGGATACAGGTTGGCCTTGATAGAGGGAATATGCCAATATTCCGACAGTTGCAGCGCCGATCAGCCCAAGCCATGAAATGCCTGAAGCGGCACTTCCAGCACCGCTCCCAACATGGACATGCACTTGCACCGGGTCTTGCGGTGGCGGCGCGAATGTCTGGACAGGCAGCAGCTCTCCCATCAATACCCGCTGCCCCTCTGTCAACTCTTGCCTCATCCACCGCACCCGCAGTTTTTGGCCCACTTACCATCCAGCGTCCCCGCTTTGTTCATGGCAAGGCATTCGTTCTTCTCTTGTTGGTTCAACGAACGGCCTAAGACAGAGCTGTAAAAGCTGCATTGGCTCATGTCATATTGGCGTGCTTGGACAAACGCGATATTGGAGTTGTATTGAAAGCCCGGAACGGCTTGGGAAACGCGGTTCATGTCAGCACCACCCGCAGTCATGAGGATCAAGACCAGTACGGTCGAAGCTACCCAGTTGATTTCCTCTTCCCAGACATTCGCCATGCTGAGGATGGCACGTGCGCCTTCGGCGAGGGCAACAACGCCGATTTTGTATGGAGGGGCGTTAAGGCCAGTGAATGACAGCGGGTTTTCCCCGTGGAAAGCGTAGTACCCCATCCATACAGCAGCTATCAAGTGGAATAACCAACCAATATCAACTGCGCTCATTCCCATAAACAATGGCTTGGTACTGAGCATGGTGGCAATGCGGATGCGTTTTGGGTCGCCAGCGACAGGAGTAGAAATAGCCATTTATGCAATCCCCGCTACGGTCATGGAAGGGAGTGTCACAACGGACATACTGGCAATAACTTGCTGCATCATGGTGGGGGTAAACCTCGCGCCTTGTTCAAAAATAAAACAAATGGGCGCAACTGCCATGCCTAGTCAATCCTTGACACTCTACTTCGCTGCGCCCCACTACTAATGTAACCGTAAATGCCGTGGTTAGGTGAGCCAAGCCACCCACAAGCTGGTTGAAAGAACCATGCATTTTTTTGGGGTTACATCAAGGACGTGTATTCTAGCAAAATAATGAACAGAAGATGAACAAATGAAGGCGAAATAATCATAACTAATGTCAAAAAAACATTAGATAAACCGTGAAAGCGTGGGGTTTTCGTGACCATTGTAACGTATGTCTGATTAATTTGTGAACGATTTTTCTGATGCAATGTGAAAAAATGTATCTATAATCCTCACCGCAGACTGTCACTAGTCGACGGCACGCATTATCAGAACCTGAAGGAAGCAATATGAACGACTACGCTCTCAATCCATCCCAAGCCCCTGATTTTCTATCCTCCAGCTTTTTGTTGGGTAATGTAGGTGCGCCTTTCGTCATCGGTTTGGCGGTCGGGTACTTCGCCAAAAAGATGTTGCGCTTAGCACTGTTTCTGGGAGGTGCGGCGTTGGTATTGCTGTTTGTTACTGAATACAACGGCATGACCCACGTTTCAGATGGCAACTTGCAAAACGCAGCCAGTGCTGCCGCCGACGTTGCCAAATCTTCTGGTAACTTTTTGGTGGAGCGCCTATCCCACATTACCAGCAAAGGCGTGAGTGCTACCGCTGGCTTTTTTGTTGGCTTGAGGCTGGGTTAACTGGGCATCAGTTTCCGCTTCGCTTATAATCGCCCGGCGTGCCGAGAGGGCTTACTAAATTTGGAGACTACCCATGTACCAGCATATCAAGGTTCCCGCACAAGGCGAGAAAATCACAACGAACGCCGATTACTCGTTGAATGTGCCGAACAACCCTATTATTCCTTACATCGAAGGTGATGGCATTGGCGTCGACATTAGCCCAGTCATGATCAAGGTGATTGATGCTGCCGTAGCCAAGGCTTACGGCGGTGAACGCAAAATTTCTTGGATGGAAGTGTACGCAGGCGAAAAAGCTACCCGCGTTTACGGTGAAGACGTATGGCTGCCGGACGAAACCGTTGCTGCCGTTAAGGATTTCGTGGTTTCCATCAAAGGCCCTCTGACCACGCCAGTCGGCGGCGGTATCCGTTCCCTGAACGTCAAACTGCGCCAAGACTTGGATTTGTACGTTTGCCTGCGCCCAATCCGTTACTACGAAGGCGTTCCTAGCCCTGTAAAAGAGCCGGAAAAAACCGATATGGTGATCTTCCGTGAAAACTCCGAAGACATCTATGCGGGTGTTGAATGGGCGGCGGGTTCCCCTGAAGCGAAAAAAGTTGTTGATTTCCTGCTCAATGAAATGGGTGTCACCAAAATCCGCTTCCCAGAAACCTCTGGCATTGGCATCAAGCCAGTTTCCTTGGACGGCACGAAACGTCTGGTGCGTAAAGCGATCCAGTACTCCATCGACAATGACCGTAGCTCTGTTACCTTGGTACATAAAGGTAACATCATGAAGTTTACTGAAGGCGCGTTCAAAACGTGGGGTTACGAGCTGGCGAAAGAAGAATTCGGCGCGGTGGAATTGGATGGCGGCCCATGGTGCTCTTTCAAGAACCCTAAAACCGGCAAAACCATTATCGTTAAGGACGTGATTGCGGATGCATTCCTCCAGCAAATCCTGCTGCGTCCGGCGGAATATTCCGTTATCGCCACGCTGAATTTGAACGGCGACTACGTTTCTGATGCGCTGGCAGCGCAAGTGGGCGGCATTGGCATTGCGCCGGGTGCAAACCTGTCCGATTCCATTGCGATGTTTGAAGCGACCCACGGCACTGCACCTAAATACGCAGGCCAAGACAAGGTGAACCCCGGTTCCCTGATCCTGTCAGCGGAAATGATGCTGCGTCACATGGGCTGGGTGGAAGCGGCTGATTTGATCGTTTCCAGTATGTCCGGTGCGATTGCTTCCAAGCGGGTCACGTATGACTTTGCTCGCCTGATGGCTGGTGCGACTGAAATCAGTTGTTCCGCATTCGGCGACAACATGATCGCGCACATGTAATCCCATCGGGCTTCGGCCTCGATCGTGTTACCTCAGGCGGCCTTTGTGCCGCCTGTTTTTTTGGATGGGGCTTGCATTTGGAAAAAGATGCACCCATCTAACGCAGGGATAGTGACAGTGAGCGGTTAAACCGTTTATAACATTACTTGTATTCAATGTTTGATGTGTAACGCTTGGGGCAAGTTGAACGAATGGCTCAGAAACATAAACACAATCCGAATGATAGCCACGAATCTGGCGTAGCGGTGCAGGAATCCCGCCCAGAGGTGAAAGAACCACCGCGCTTTAAAGTTATACTGTTAAACGATGATTTCACGCCAATGGACTTTGTAGTGGAAGTGCTGCAAGCCTTTTTTGGTATGAATCGGGAGAATGCCACGCGGGTCATGCTGAACGTGCATACCAAAGGCAAAGGCGTGTGTGGTGTCTATACTCGTGACATAGCGGAAACCAAGGTGGCCCAAGTCAACAGGTTTGCGCGGGAACACCAACATCCTTTGCTGTGTACTATGGAAGAGGCATGAGTTTATGTTGAGCGCTGAAGTAGAATACTCGATTAACACCCTGTTCCGTGATGCCCGTGACATGCACCACGAATTCGTGACGGTGGAACACCTATTGCTTGCCATGCTGGATAACCCCAGTGCAGCGGAAGCTTTACGCGCCTGTAACGTCGACATCCCATTCCTGCGCCGGGAGTTGGAACAGTTTATCAATGAAAATACCCCGCTGATTCCTGAAAGCGACCGGCGTGATGTGCAACCCACCTTGGGGTTCCAGCGCGTCATCCACCGTGCTGTTTACAGCGCCCAGTCTTCCCGCAAAGGCGAAGTGACGGGTGATGCGGTACTGGTAGCTATTTTCGGCGAACCAGATTCCCACGCGGTCTATTACTTGTCACGCCACCGCGTTACCCGGCTGGACATCATCAATTTCATTTCCCACGGTATCCGCAAAGACCGGATGCCTGATCCACCGGCAGGTCATGGGCGTGATGACGATGCCCAGCAATCCCAAGCCAACCAGCCAGACAATGATGCAGAAAATGAGGGTGGCAAACCGCTGGAAAAGTACGCCAGTAACCTCAACAATTTGGCATTGGAAGGCAAGATCGACCCCCTGATCGGGCGTGACCTTGAAATCGAACGTACCGTGCAAGTGCTTTGCCGCCGCCGCAAAAATAACCCCTTGTTAGTGGGCGAAGCAGGTGTGGGCAAAACGGCAATTGCCGAAGGTTTGGCTAAACGTATCGTGGATGGCGAAGTGCCTGAAATCCTTGCTAATGCTGTGATTTACTCGCTGGACATGGGGTCATTGCTGGCAGGCACAAAATACCGGGGTGATTTCGAGAAACGCCTTAAAGCTGTGCTCAAGCAAGTCAAAAATGAGCCACATGCGGTACTGTTCATTGATGAAATCCACACCATCATCGGTGCGGGGGCAACATCGGGCGGCACAATGGATGCTTCCAACCTGATCAAGCCTGTGCTGTCAACTGGCGAGATCAAGTGCATCGGCTCCACCACTTTTCAGGAATACCACAGCATTTTTGAAAAAGACCGGGCGTTGGCGCGGCGTTTCCAGAAAATTGACATCAACGAGCCGAGTGTCGATGAAACCATCGACATCCTCAAAGGCTTGAAAGCGCGGTTTGAAATCCATCACAACGTGCGTTACACCTTCCCGGCGCTCAAAGCAGCGGCGGAATTGGCAGCCAAATACATCAATGACCGCCATTTGCCGGACAAGGCCATCGACGTGATTGACGAAGCGGGGGCAAACCGTCAGTTGCAACCGGCGGCTTCCCGCAAGAAAACCATTACCGTGCATGACATTGAAGAAATTGTTGCCAAGATTGCGCGGATTCCGCCCAAATCGGTTTCTTCTTCCGACATGCAGATTCTGCGCACGCTCGACCGTGACCTGAAAATGGTCATTTTTGGGCAAGATAAAGCTGTGGATCAACTGACCACTGCCATCAAAATGGCGCGTTCTGGGTTACGGGATGATACCAAGCCGATTGGTTCCTTCCTGTTTTCCGGGCCGACTGGGGTGGGTAAAACCGAAGTTTCCAAGCAGCTTGCCCTGCGTTTGGGAATTGAACTGCTGCGGTTCGATATGTCTGAGTACATGGAACGGCACACGGTTTCACGCCTGATCGGTGCGCCGCCGGGTTATGTCGGTTATGACGAAGGCGGGTTGTTGACCGATGCCGTCAGTAAGCACCCGCACGCTGTCCTATTGATGGATGAGATGGAAAAAGCCCACCCGGATGTGTTCAACCTGTTGTTGCAGGTGATGGATCACGGCACATTGACGGATGCCAACGGGCGCAAGATCGACTTCCGCAACATCATCCTGATCATGACCAGCAATGCCGGGGCGGAAAATATCAGCCGTAAGTCACTCGGTTTCACCACGCAAGACCATACGCTGGATGCCAGCGAGGCGATCAACCGCACCTTTACCCCGGAATTCCGCAACCGTTTGGATGGGATGATCCAATTCAACACGCTGACGCCGGATGTGGTGGCGTCTGTGGTGGATAAGTTTATCATCAAGCTGGAAGCACAACTGGAGCCGAAGAAGGTTGTGTTGATTGTGGACGAGCTGGCTCGCCACTGGTTAGCGGAAAAAGGTTACGACCGCCTGATGGGGGCACGTCCAATGGAGCGGGTCATTCAGGAGCATATCAAGAAGCAACTGGCCGAGGCGATCCTGTTTGGTGAACTCAGCCAAGGGGGCAGGGTAGATGTTTCGGCGGATGGTGACGGCTTGGTAATCGAGATGCACGGCACGGAGGCGGCGGCGCTACCAGCCTGACTTTCCGTGTAGACGTGACACTGATGATGCGCCCTGCGGGGCGCATTTTACTTGTTGCGGTAACTGATGCGGCCTTTGGTCAGATCGTAAGGGGTGAGTTGCACAGTTACGCGGTCACCCGTCAGGATGCGGATGTAATTTTTGCGCATACGACCTGAAATATGGGCGTTTACAACGTGACCATTATCCAGAGTGACGCGGAACGTGGTATTGGGTAGGGTTTCAAGCACCGTACCTTCCATTTCAATGTAATCTTCTTTTGCCATAGGGGTCTTTAAAAATGCCGGGAAAACTAAAGCGCGTATTATCCTTGCCACACGCCAGATGACAAGCTCTTTTTCCCTAAAGGATGCGTATTTACGACGATCAAGTAGGGAATTTACGCTTTTGTTAGTTTCCATCGGCCTTGGTTTTGATTAGGATAGGCAAATTTTCTATTTCGGGGCGCAAATGACGCCCGTTTTTCGCTGGAGTGGGGCATTCATGGCAATAGCAGGTATTTTTCCGGGGCAAGGTTCCCAATCGCTGGGTATGCTGGCTGCATTGGGTTCACAATTCAATGAAGTACGCGACACATTTCAAGTTGCTTCTGATGTATTGGGGCGCGATTTATGGCGACTGGCGCAAGAAGGCCCGGAAGTGGTACTCAATAGTACAGAAAACACTCAGCCGCTGATGTTGGCAGCCGGTGTTTCCGTGTGGCGTGTATGGCAAAAACAGGGTGGATGCCAGCCTGTTGCCGTCGCAGGGCATAGTTTGGGTGAATATTCCGCGCTGGTTGCCGCTGGCGTGCTGGATTTCTCGGATGCGGTGGCCTTGGTTGCCGAACGCGCCCGCCTTATGCAAAATGCGCTGGATGGCGGTGCTGGCGCAATGGCAGCAATTTTAGGGCTGGATGATGCGCAAGTCGTGGAAGCCTGCGCACAAGCTGCCCAAGGCGATGTGGTTGAAGCAGTGAATTTCAATTCACCGGGGCAAGTAGTCATCGCGGGTAATGCGGCTGCGGTTGACCGTGCGATCCAAACGGCGACAGCAATGGGGGCAAAAAAGGCCATTAAGTTGTCGGTCAGTGTACCTTCCCACTGCGCATTGATGAAACCAGCAGCAGAACAACTGGCAATCCGCTTGGCAAGTGTGAAATTTGATGCGGCGCACATGCCAGTCTTGCATAATGTGGATGCAGCCGCCCGTACCAACGCCGCTGACATGAGTAGCGCCTTGGAACAGCAACTGTACCGTCCGGTACGCTGGGTTGACACCATTCAGCAGTTGAAAGACGGATACGCAGCGACGGCTGTGGTTGAATTTGGGCCGGGCAAGGTATTGGCAGGTTTGAACCGCCGTATCGACCGCAAAATGGGGGCAGTTTGCGTCCACGACAACGCAACGTTAGAAGAAGCATTAAAACTTTGTGAGGAGGCGGGAGCCTGATGGATTCACTGATCAGTTTGCAGGGTGAAGTTGCCTTGGTCAGCGGCGCAAGCCGTGGTATTGGGCGCAGCATTGCCGAAATGTTGGGTAAAGCGGGCGCTACCGTGATTGGCACCGCTACCAGCGAAAAAGGTGCAGAAGCGATTTCTGCCTACCTGTCCGCAGCAGGCATCAACGGCAAAGGCATGGTGCTGAATGTCGCTGATAAAGCCTCTATTGATGGTGTGGTTAAAGCAGTGACTGAAGGCTTCGGGGGCATCAGCGTGCTGGTCAACAACGCAGGTATTACCCGCGATAACTTGTTGATGCGCATGAAAGATGAAGAGTGGGATGACATCATTTCCACCAACCTGACTTCCGTTTACCGCATGAGCAAAGCCTGCCTGCGCGGTATGACCAAAGCCAAGAAAGGCCGCATCATTTCCATTTCATCCGTGGTAGGGGCATCCGGCAATCCGGGGCAGACCAACTACGCAGCGGCAAAAGCCGGTTTGGTCGGTTTTTCCAAATCACTGGCGCGGGAAATTGGCTCACGCAATGTTACTGTCAACGTGGTAGCGCCGGGCTTTATTGATACTGACATGACCCGCGAGCTGTCAGAAGAACAACGCAGCCATTTGCTGCAAAATATCCCGTTGGCACGGCTCGGGCAACCAGCTGAAATTGCTGGGGCAGTGCTATTTTTGGCATCGCCACTGGGCGCGTACATCACGGGTGAAACAATTCATGTTAACGGCGGCATGTATATGGCCTAAACCTGCTGGCATGATGCACAGGTTTTAAATACAATAGTCTACCGCTACTGAGCATTTTTTATTAACGAGGAACAAGAAACCATGAGCGATATTGAAGCGCGCGTCAAAGCCATCGTAGTTGAACAACTGGGCGTCAGCGAAGACGAAGTAACCAATACATCTTCCTTCATTGACGATCTGGGCGCGGATTCACTGGATACCGTCGAACTGGTTATGGCACTGGAAGAAGAGTTTGGTGCTGAAATCCCTGACGAAGACGCTGAAAAGATCACCACCGTCCAAGCTGCGATTGATTACATCAACAAGGTGCAACAAGGTTAATTCCTGCCTTATAAGCCGCAGCCTGTGTAAGGTTGCGGTTTTTCCTTAAGAATCAACGATGGGGGCATTCATTTGTCTAAGCGACGTGTAGTAGTGACAGGTTTGGGGATTGTTTCGCCTGTCGGTTCCAAGCTGGAAGCAGCATGGGACAACATTAAAGCAGGCCGCAGCGGTATCAACCGCATCAGTCCTGACCTGTTTGACACCAGTACGTTCAGCGTGAAAATCGCCGGTAATGTCAAAGGTTTCAATGCTGACGATTACATCAAACCGAAAGACCAGAAAAAAATGGATAAATTTATCCATTATGGGATCGGTGCGGGTGTCGAAGCGATTCGCGACTCTGGGCTGGAAGTGACCGAAGACAATGCCGAACGCATTGGTGTATTGATGGGTTCCGGTATCGGTGGTCTGGATACCATTGAACGTAACTACGCCACGTTCCTGAGCGGTGGGGCACGTAAGATTTCCCCGTTCTTTGTCCCTGCAAGCATTATCAACATGGTGGCGGGCAACCTTTCCATCATGTACGGCCTCAAAGGGCCAAATATGTCCATCGTATCTGCGTGTGCGACGGCTACCCACAGTATCGGCGATGCTGCCCGCATGATTTCTTACGGCGATGCCGATGTCATGATTGCTGGTGGTGCGGAAATGGGGTCAACCCCGTTGGGTATTGGTGGTTTTGCTGCCGCCCGTGCGCTTTCTACCCGTAATGATGACCCAGAAGCGGCGAGCCGCCCGTGGGACGTTGACCGTGACGGTTTCGTACTCGGTGACGGGGCAGGCGTACTGGTGCTGGAAGAGTACGAATTCGCCAAAAAACGTGGTGCACGCATTTACTGCGAATTGGTTGGTTATGGCATGAGCAGCGATGCTTACCACATGACCACCCCGTCCGAAGGTGGCGAAGGTGCGGCACGTTGCATGGTCAATGCCATGAAAGACGCGGGCTTGAATGCCTCTGACATTGATTACGTCAATGCGCACGGTACTTCCACTCCGGCGGGTGATAAGGCTGAAACCATGGCGGTCAAGCGTGCGCTGGGCGACCATGCTTACAAAGTGGCGGTCAGTTCCACCAAATCCATGACCGGGCACTTGCTGGGTGCAGCGGGCGGTATTGAAGCGGTATTCAGCGTGCTGGCTATCCGTGACCAGATACTGCCACCGACCATCAATATGCAAAACCAAGACCCTGAATGTGATCTGGACTATGTTCCTAACGTTGCCCGCGAAACCCGCGTGGATGTTGCCATGAGCAACTCTTTCGGCTTCGGCGGCACAAACGGGACGTTGATTTTCAAGAAACTTTGATTGCATAAGCAAACCTTTAAGGGCGGGCATGATTTGCTCGCCCTGCATGAACAAGACCCCGCCCGTTATCCTTTCCTGCTGGAAAGCGTCGTTACCTCCCCCCATGCCCGTTACAGCCTGCTGTTTGCGTTCCCGCAGGAAACCTTGCGTCTGGATGATTTGGATGAGGAAAGTTTTTGTGGGCGGTTAGATGCGACTTGGAAAGAAACCCCTCCTAGCCGCCTCGGACAGGAACTGCCATTCCGGGGCGGGTGGTTCTTATACCTTGCTTATGAGTTGGCGGGGCAATTGGAGCCGACGTTGCAACTTCCCGTAGAGGGTGATGGTTTGCCGATTGCCTTGGCAGTACGGATTCCCGTGGCAGTTATTGTTGATCATCACCAGAACGAAACGGTGGTACTGGCGGAAACGGGATTTGAAGCGGAATTTGCGGTAGTGCTTGAGGATATGGAGAGAAACGTCTCTTGTCCCTCCCCTGATAAGGGGAGGCTAGGAGGGGTTTCCCTATCCGAAGACCCTCCCGCCCAATTCACCGCTGGCGTTGACCGTATCCGCGATTACATCGCCGCCGGTGACGTATTCCAAGTCAACCTGTCGCGAGCATGGCAAGGGGATTTGCCATCCGTACACAGCGCTGACCTCTACCGGCAATTGCGCCGTACCAATCCAGCGCCGTTTGCCTGCCTTGCCGATTTCGGTGAATTTGCCGTCATCAGTTCATCACCAGAACGTTTAGTCAGGGTACAAGATGGCTGGGTGGATACCCGCCCGATTGCCGGGACACGCCCACGCGGTGACGATCCTGCCCGCGACCAAGCACTGCTGGAAGAGCTGATTGCCCATCCCAAAGAACGTGCCGAACACATTATGCTGATCGACCTTGAACGCAATGATCTAGGGCGTATTTGCGACTATGGTACGGTCAAGGTGGACGAATTGATGGTGGTGGAAAGCTACCAACACGTTCACCACATCGTTTCCAACGTGCGCGGTAAACTGCAAGCCGGGATAACACCGGGGCAAGTGATCCGTGCGGTCTTTCCCGGTGGCACAATTACCGGCTGCCCCAAAGTACGCTGCATGGAAATCATCGCGGAACTGGAACAGACGGGCAGGGGGGCTTACACCGGCTCAGTCGGCTACCTGAACCACAACGGCGATATGGATTTGAATATCCTTATCCGCACCATGACGTTGGCGGGCAAGCACCTCAAATTCCGCACGGGTGCTGGCATCGTGATGGATTCCATCGCAGACAACGAACTCAAGGAAACCCGCCACAAAGCGCGTGGCCTGCTCAGGGCGTTAGGCCATGATTTGGGTTAACGGGATCATTACCGACCATCTACCTGTCACTGACCGGGGCTTGTTGTACGGTGATGGCGTATGGGAAACCCTTTGCATCAATGATTGCCTGCCAATATTGCTTGATTGGCACCTGAAGCGCCTCCAGCAAGGTTTACAGGCATTGTCCATCACGCCGCCCGATATGACGCAATTTATCATGGAAATTCATGCTGCCTGCACACTCAAAGAAAACGGCATCCTTAAGCTAATTATTACGCGCGGCAGGGGAGTGCGCGGCTACAACCCGCAATCTGCTGGGGAATGTACCCGTATTATACAACTGAGCGATGCGGCAACTTACCCGCCGGGTTACGCCACTCAAGGTATCTGCTTAACGTTGTGCGAAACCGCGTTGGCGCATCAACCGCGCTTAGCGGGTTTCAAGCACTTGAACCGTTTGGAGCAGGTCTTGGCACGTGCCGAGTTTGGCGCAGATTTTCAGGAAGGCTTGGTGCGTGATTACGCTGGAAACGTCATCGAAGGTACAATGAGTAACCTGTTTGTGGTGCAAGCTGATGGCAGCGTCTGCACGCCCGACCTGTCCCAGTGTGGGATCGCCGGTGTCATGCGGCGATTTATTATTCAAACTCTTGCGGAATTGGGCATTGAGTGCCACATTCGCCCCCTGAAACTGGAAGCGATCAGAACAGCAACCGCGCTGTTCATGACCAACTCACTGATTGGCCTATGGCCTGTGCGCGAGTTTCAAGGAAAAACTTACAACATACCGCCACTGGTTCAGGTACTGCAAACAAGGGTTAAGACAATTACATGAAACTGGTTTCCAAACTACTGGGTTTTCTGTTGGCAACGGGCGTTGTGACAGCGGGTTTTCTGTTCTGGTACCAATACACTACTTTTCTGGAAACGCCGGTCACAGTCACTGCCGCTAACGAAATTTTCGAGGTCAAAGCGGGCAGCAATGCGCGTCAGGTCGCAGGGCAGTTGCAAGCGCAAGGCGTTGTGCAACAGAGTTTGCTGTTTCTTGTCCATGCGCGTATCACCGAAATGTCCGATAAGCTCAAGGCGGGCGAATACAAGCTGGAAGCGGGCATGAAACCGGATGATGTGCTGAAAAAGCTGGTTTCCGGGCAAACCTTGCAATACCAGCTTGGTATCATTGACGGCAAAACTTTCAAAGACATCATGGCTAGCGTCCGCAGTCATCCAACCTTGGTACAGACCCTAGCGGATGCCGATTACGCCAATATCATGCCGAAACTCGGTGCACAGGCAGGCATGTCACCGGAAGGCTGGTTCTTCCCCGATACCTACAATTTCCCGCGTAAGAGTACCGACCTTGAGTTCCTGCAACGTAGTTACAAAGCGATGCAGACTTATTTGCAAAAGGCTTGGGATGGGCGCGAACCTACCCCCTACATCAAAACTCCGTATGATGCGCTGATCTTGGCGTCCATCGTGGAAAAAGAAACGGGCTTACCGGAAGAGCGCCCGCTGATTGCCCGCGTATTTCTTAACCGGCTGGCGAAGGGCATGATGTTGCAAACCGACCCGACGGTGATTTACGGCATTGGCGACAAATACGACGGCAACATCCGCAAAACCGATCTGACAACGGATACGCCGTATAACACTTACACCCGCACTGGTTTGCCGCCGACGCCAATTGCCACGCCGAGTAAGGCTGCGATTGATGCGGTAATGCATCCCGCCAGCAGTGATGTGCTCTATTTCGTGGCGACAGCACCGGGCGCTGCTTCGCATTTTTCGGCAACGTTGGACGAACACAATCGCGCGGTGCAGCAATACATTTTGAATCGGGATAAAGCCAAGGAGTAGGCACAATGGAACGCGGAAAATTCATCACACTGGAAGGCGGCGAAGGTGCGGGTAAAAGTACTAATGCCCAGTGGATTGCCGATTACCTGCGGGCTAAAGGCAAAACCGTGCTGGTGACGCGCGAACCGGGCGGAACCGAAGTTGCCGAAGCTATCCGTGGGGTGTTGCTGTCGCCGGAGTTACCGGGGATGAATTCCGATACCGAATTGCTGTTGATGTTTGCCGCCCGCAATGAACACTTGCAGAAAAAAATCCTGCCAGCGTTGGGGCAGGGCACATGGGTCATCTGCGACCGCTTCACTGATGCTACTTATGCCTATCAGGGCTACGGGCGCGGCATTTCCTTGCAGCGCATTGCTGAGTTGGAAACGTGGGTGCAAGGTGATTTATGCCCCGATTACGTCATCCTGTTTGACCTTGATGTGGCAACGGGTATGGCACGTGCCCAAGCGCGGGGGCAGGCTGACCGTTTCGAGCAAGAACATGCCGACTTTTTCGCACGTATTCGCAATGGTTATCAAGCACGTGCTGAGGCTGCACCCGCCCGCTACCCGCAGATAGATGCAGGGCAAACGTTGGAGCAGGTTAGGGCGCAATTGGAGCAGCTTCTTGAGCGTATTCTGACGACGGAAGAGGTTGCATGATTTACCCGTGGCAAGCTAGCTTGTGGGAATCCGTGCAGCGGGCGCGGCAAGACAAGCACTTGCCCCACGCCTTGTTGTTTACGGGCGAAGATGGCTGCGGTAACACGGACTTCCTGCAAACTTTGGCTAAAAGCCTGCTGTGTTTGAATCCTAGTGGCGATGGAATGGCGTGTGGGCAATGCCGTAGCTGCCAAGTGTTTGGCGCACAGGCGCACCCCGATTTCGCTGCTGTGAGCTTGCAGGAAGAGCGGCAGGCAATCCTGATCGAGCAAATCCGTGAGTTGAATTACTTTCTTGGCCTGAGCCGCAGTTACAGCCCCAACAGGGTCGTTACGATTGTCCCGGCAGAGCGCATGAATATCAATGCCGCCAACAGCTTGCTTAAATCACTGGAAGAACCCGCGCCGAATACCCATATCTTGTTGCTGACGGCACATCCTGCCGCGCTATTGCCCACCATCCGTAGCCGTTGCCAAGAAATGCGCCTGCCATTACCAGCACCAGAGATGGCGCTCGCGTGGTTGCAACAACAAACCTTGCAACACCCTGCGGAAACATTACTGGCAGCAGCACACGGCAGACCGTTGGAAGCGCTGGAATTGGATTCGACCGACACTCTCGCACAACACAGGCAATGGTTGCACCATTTAGGCCAGTTGGCGCAAGGGGAGGGCAATATCACTGAAATTTCGGCGCACTGGGAAAAGTATGACAAAACCCTGCTGCTCAATTGGCAGTTGGATTGCCTGCACGCTTTAGCGAAACAGGAACAGTTACCGCAGCAGCCTGCATCTTTCCCGGTAGAGTTGCAGACCATACGCAAAGGTGGGGTCGGTGAACAAAAATTATGGGCAATACATGAGAAATTACTTGAACTCAAAAAGCTCGCGACCCACCCACTTAATCCGCGCCTGTTCGTTGAATCCATGTTAATGTTATGGAAGGCAACGCATTGATAGTATGATGATGTTCCACAGGGGAAGGTTAGTTAAAGGAGGGTGATGGACGTACAGCCACTCGCGCACAATGGCACGGAGAGAAGCACGAACAGCATTTCAGTAGCAATTGCTGACAAATCTGCTTTACATGCCAGCTACATGCCGTTTATCAAAGACGGGGGTATCTTTGTGCCTACCACCCAGCGCTTTGGCCTGCACGATGAAGTTATCCTGCAACTACGCTTAGTGGAAGAAGGCAAGAAACTACTGATCCCCGGGCGTGTCATCTGGATTTCCACCGGCATGGGGCATCGCGGAACGAGTCCCGGCATTGGCCTGCAATTTACGGGTGAGCATCGCGCCCGCATCAAACAGTTCTTGGAAGAAATCCTTGGCGAACTGGTCAAACAACCAGCCCTAAACCCAGCTTACTAACGACAGATGAAAGGATGGGGGAATGCCATCTACGCACTCTTCTCTCCTTTCTTAATTTCGCATAATGCATAGGGGGTGAAATTTCCGTGCGGTGCAGCATATCCCAGATTTTGCGCCTGAGCGTTTCCAGCCAGTAGGGTAGCCACTACCCCGGCGCTGGTTGCGTACCGTGCTGCCTGCCGTTTCCAGAATTCGACTTTTCCCGGTTCCCGTTCCCCTTCCAGCCTTACCGCCGCTATTACTGCTGCGGGTTCAATTTCGAGAATCTCCGCAAGCTGAAAACATGCCTGTTCGTCCGGCTTCCTAAGCCCTGTCCGGTAATGCCCTATTCTTCCCTTTCCTACGCCTATGGCTTTCGCTAGGGCGTAATCACTGGATAACCCTAATTTTTCCCTTGCCGCGTCTAGCAATTGTTCTGTTTTCATGGCTTACCCCTTGAATGGTCTACGTCCGTAGTCTATAGTTTGCATTAGGTCTACTGATGTAGCCTAAATCCCCCGGCACGGGGAGGCTAGCTACCTCCCCAACCCTTCCGGGCATTACCGGGGTAAGGTTAATCCACATTGTCGGGGGACAATATGCAAGCTGTAAGAACTAACCCTAATCAAAGCATACTGCTAACGCATCTAGCACGCAAAATCCTTTTGACCTACCCAAGCGCTACCGCCCGTGAACGCTATTACCGCGAAGCATGGCAGCCCCACCACGGCGCAGAGGGTGTAGAACAATTGCGGGGTTTCGTTTCCCGTGAATTGGCAAACTTTTACGGCTGGTCGGCTTTAAAGGGAGTATCAGCCGCTTTTTCCCGTTTCCCCTCCTACCTCGAAGAAGTCCCGGCCTCCGTCCTCTCAGACCGCCCGGATAACCAGATTGTCGAATCCCGGAAAGTTTCGCAACAGTCTGCCCCGTGGTGGTCTGATCTTCCGTGGTTGGCTCCAAACTCTTCCGCAATATGGAAATTTCCACGTAGACAAACTGCGGGGGCTTTCTAATGGATAGTTTCAGCCCTTTTCTGATCGGCCTGTTACTGGGCATTATCATTGGTGTTGTTTCCTATGGATTGCTGATGCAAACACCCGGCAAGGTATCCCAACAAGAAAATACCCTTGACCTGAACGCGCTTATGGTTGGTCAAATCCAGCAACAACAACAGCAAAACATGCTGCGGCAAATGCAACTGGATCAGGCACGGCAAGAGGCCGAGTTTCGCCAGTTGGAAGAATCCCGCGTCAAGTATTTGGCGCTGGCACAAAAACCGGATTACTCGGCAATCGTTGCCAGTGTCAGCCGTGAGTTAGAACGGCAAGGGCGGGCGTCGTGATTACGTTCCGTAACCTTCCCCCATCCCAAGGCATGACTTGCAAACCGCTATTCGCCCGTACTGAATTGTATTATGCAGTTCTAAGGGGGCTTTATGCTCATTGACTGGCTATCCCTCAAGCTGCCCACTGATAACCTTGATTTTGAGGACGTGCGCAAGTGGCAGGATCGGCAAGCCCGCGTTCTGCGTGTTGCTGCCGGAAAGTCTACCGTAGGGGTGAGCGAAACAGGTGAACCCCTAATGTTGATTGATATGCATGGCGGCATAGAGTGGGAAACCGCCGCATGGGATAGCGTTCGCAGTGATTCCCATCAATTGGCCTTTCAGGTCACAGCCTCAAGTATCCGCATTCAAGGTTCACCCGCCCGCGTTCTGGGTGACGGTGACAATGTGTTTTCTTGCGGCGCTGCTGCGGCGCTTGATCTTACCGGGTGCGCTATCCGCATGATCTCGTTTATCTCGCAACATACAGGCATTGACCTGCCCAATGGTTGCGCCGTGGTGGATTGGTCAGTAACCCGCGTTGATGTTACCGAAAACCTGTATCTAGGTTCTCTCCCTGCTGTCCGGCAAGCCTTAACCATCCTGCGGGATTGTGAGGGCGGGCGCTACCGGGTGAGCCAGCAAGCCGGGGATTCTGTCTACTGGTCGCATAAGTCGCGGTTACGTTCCGGCAAAGCCTACGCAAAAGGCGCGGAACTGGTCAATAAAATGGTACAGGTGGCTAAATCAAAGATTGATACACCTACCGTTATTTACAGTTTGGAAAAGTTGGAATTGGCAAATAGCCTTTTACGGCTTGAACTAAAACTCGGCGCTCAATACTGGCGTGAGCGTTCGGGGTGCAAATGGCACGAAGTAAAGCCAGATACTCTTAAACAAGAGTGGCAATCTTATTTTGCACGAATGATTGGAGGTGCAGAGATCATGTCTGAAAATGATATATATGCACGGCTTTTAAAAGTCGTTGATGTTAAGCCAAACGGCACACCCAAGGAAACCCAAGCTAAGGCGGCTTTTAGTCTCTGGTGCTTGATTAAATCCGAAGGCTGGCAAAAATCGCGGGACATTACCAATAAAGCTACGTGGTATCGGAATTTAAAGCATTTGCACAATGCTGGCCTTTCTGATGCCGACATATCACGCGGTAATGTCGTTCAACTTCGCCAGAAAGTGCTTGAAGCAACTCCGGTTACATCGTGGGAAGAATTACGCCACGTTCATTATTTACATGCAGCTTAAATAGAGGTTCAATATCATGGATATGTCAGTTTTTAATTTTACCGCTCCACAACTGGTTTTTACTGGTTTGCTGATCCGCGTCAATTTCAAGGATTCCACTGTCAACACAAAGACGGGTGAAGAATTTCCGGCAAAGGTGCAATTGCAGCTTATGTGTAACATCGTTTCCCGCGATGATTCCATACGCTCGGAAATGGTTAATTTGTCGCTCAAAGACGAAGACTTATTTCAAGAATATAATTCTTTGATTGGTAAGATTATCTCTGTACCTGTCGGCTATATGGTTCCCGAAAAGGGCAGGGGCGTTATTTTCTGGGCATTGCAAGGCAATCACCCGCAAGTTTATAACCATACTAAGCCTTCCGGCTCTTCTTCCGGCTCCGCGTCTGGCGTTAAATCGCCTTTGGTTGGTGGCTAATCATGGCTGCGCAAGATGGCTACCTTTTCTTTTATTACACGCCTAATCTTGCTAGCGGCTTTGCATCCACCGAATGCAAGGGTACGCCAGAAGCTGCATGTTCTGCCGCTTCTGGCTCCTACCATGTTGGGCAGGGTAACGTTTACTGCACCATGCCTGAAAATAATGCTTACGGGACATTATCAACGTGTCCCGTTGCTCCTGATCCACTAGGTTTAAACACGGTTGACCCGTCCTTACTCGCTTATATGTTTGGCTCGGTTCTCCTGTTTTGGGTGATAGGTCTTGGCTTTGGCCTTGTCGCTGCGCAATTACGAAAAGCCAGATAATGTTTGTTTAATCAATTAAGGAGATAACTCATGAAACCCATGAATGTCATGAAAAAATACGGCGCTAAAGTTTTTGGCGTTTTTGCTGGTGCTACTGGTCTGGTTACTGCCGCAAACGCTGACTACATGACTGACATCCAGTCCAGTGTCACCACTGCCCAAACTAACGCCTTGACCGTTGGAGGGTATGTTCTGGCTGCTGTTGCTGCCCTGATCGTCATTTCCTTGATCATGAAATTGATCCACAAGGTTTAAACCTTCGGGTTTGCCGTCGCTCTACGGGGTGACGGCTTTCAAGTTCCCGGCGCGGTGGAGCCTGCGGAATGGCGGCGGGAACTTGAAAGCTGTTACAACATTCAAGGACGCAAAGGAAAATGTTATGCTTACGCTCTGTTTTGGTGTTCTTCTCTCGCTTGCTTGGCTTGTTGGCGTTTCTGTGGGTGTTCGATTCTAGCCTTGCCGTTGCTTCTTCTAGCCTTGTTACAGGCCACATAAAAACTGTTTACGATTGCGCTGATGCAATGACCGCCGTGGGCGCTCGTCGTGCTGCTGCCCTTGATGATGCAAGCCGCTGGAATTGCTCCGTCACTGAGGATACAGGGGTAAAATGCTGGGCGCTGGGTACTGGTTATTATGATGCCCCTGAAGGTGAATGCGGCGTTAAGGGCTTTCATGTTCAGATGGTGCGCACTGATGCGCCTAGTTCTGATCCTAATTGTTCTTTGTCTGGTCGGGATGAACAAGGCAATTGGATACCCCAAGGGGATGAATTTAAGCAAGCCTGCCTTGGCTCGAATACTGTTGAATGCCCCACTGGTTCTGCTCCAACGTCTCCCGGTGATCCGTCCGATTTTACGTGTACCTGCTCCAATGGCTCCCTATCCTATGACGGTCTGACCTGTGAGGCCGTAAAGCCTGATCCTTGCCCGCCAATTATGGCCGCTTGTGAATCTGGCTGCGGTGCTGCTGGTGCTGACATTAACCAGTGCAATTCAACCGATGGCGATTTGGTAGGAACCCCTTATTGCCATTGTAAGGAAACCCCACCAGATGACCCAACCGCAAAATGCAACCCTGAAACGGGCGCTGGCTGTTCCACTTCCGGTAAACAGGATGAACAAACCGGGTTATTAAGCGGTATTCAGTCCAATACCAGCGGGGTGAAAGAATCCGTTGATGGTGTTAAAACCTCTGTGGATGGTTTAAAAGGTTCCATTACAGGCCAGCTAGGGCAAACTAATACGCTTTTGGGGCAAATCCTGAATTCAGATGGTGTTAAAAACGCGGGTGGTGGTGGTGGCGGGGATGTGAACGTTGATACTGGCGGCATTGAATCCCGGCTTGATTCTATCAATAATAAGATGACTCCCGGTGCGGATACTGGCAAGTTTGCAAAAACTGTTACCCCTTACGATAATACAGCTTATGACAATGCTAATAACTTAAAGGTTAAGGAACTTCAAGACCAAATGGACGCGCTAAGAGTCCAGATGAAAGCTGACCTTACTAATATCTTGCATCCTCCCGCTGTTTCTGGCTCTGCCCATCTTCCGTGCTGGCGTAATCTGCCTTTGTATCAAAGCCATACATTTAATATATGTTTTGCTGATTACGAAGAACAGTTAAGCATTATCCCGTTGTTCGTTTATGGCTTGGGCTTTTTAATTGCTGGTTTAATTATTTTAGGAGGTAAGAAATAAATGGAAATCTTACTGTCTTCTATCGCCTCTCTAGTTGACTGGCTTGATTGGTTTTTTAATTTCGGCGGTTTAATTGCCAAGTTTCAGCAATTACTAGGGCATTTAATGTCGGGTATTATTGTCGGTTACTGGACATTAAAATTAAGCACCGCTGTTTTTATGTGGGGCGTAGCCAAGCAAATTCTTTTAGATTTACAGGTTACGCAATACATTGATAGCCTTTTTACCAATTTCGACAGTCAAATAATTTCAATGCTTTTATGGTTCCGTATCCCGGATTTTATTCACTTAATTGTAACTGCCTACGTTACTAGATGGGCAATAGCTGCCATGTCTTCTATTGTTGGCTTTGCGTCCTTTATGTCTTAACTATGTCAATTAAAATTCACCACGGTTTCCCCGGCTCTTATAAAACATCTGGTGCGGTTCAGGATGACTTTGTACCCGCCGTTTTAGAAGGTCGCCACGTTATAACCAACGTTCGCGGGTTGGATTCTGAGGATAATATAAGGGATGTTTTGGAAGGGCAGGGCTTAAAGGTTCCTGAATCGTTCCGGCTCACTTGGCTTGATACGTCGTCAAGTGAAACTATGGATATGGTGCGCAAGTGGTTTCACTGGGTTCCTAATGGTGCGTTTTTGCTGCTGGACGAAATCCAAGAGATATACCCGCGTTCGATGCGGGAAAGCGCTTTAAATAAGTTTAATTTTCCTAATGGTCTGGATGCTGCAACCCAAGCTGGAACCTTTGAAACTTTGGCATTGGCTTTTGAAAAACATCGCCACAAGAATTTGGATTTTGTTGTAACTACTCCCCATATTCAAAAAGTACACCCTGTTGTAAGGGGTGCTGCTGAGGGCGGTTATAAGCATAAAAACTTGGCTGTTTTAGGTTCGTTTTTTAAAGGTCGCTATATTGAGGGGTTTCACCCTGTAGATACCAATGGTAGGCCATCAGATTTTTATTCTGTCACCCGTAAGAGTATAAAGCCGTATGTTTTTAAACTTTACAAATCTACTGCCACGGGTAAAGCTACCGATACCACGGCAGGGAGTAGCCTTCTTAAAAACGGTAAGGTTTTGGGCTTGCTCCTTCTCCTTCTTCTTCTCTTCGTTGTTCTCGCTGTTGTTCCCGCTCCTGACTTTGTTAAAAGCCAGTCTGCAAGCTCTGTTCCGGTTTCTTCGCCGTTGGTTCCTCCCTCCGCTCCGTTGGCTGCTGCTCCTAATCCTGCAAACGGTTATAAAAATTCTGGTTTGGCTGTCCATAATAGTCTTGGTGGGTTATCTGCTCCGCTCCCTCCTCGTTTAGCGTTCCTTCAATGGTCTGACATTGAGTTTCGCGGCTGGGGTAATTGGTTTGGGCAACAAACGTATGAAATACGTTTTACCAGTCCATCAGGTAATTACGTGGACGTGAAGGAAAACAACGCTGCCCGCTTTGGTCTGGCTGTTGTCGTTTATGACCGTTGTGCAGCAAGTATTTATTACTCGGGGCGGGAAGTTGCCGCCGCTTTTTGCAAGCCTTCCCAAGTTCCCAAGGAAGCGCCGCAACCTTTGCAGAATCCGGCAGAACTTACGGTTACTGCTGGGCTTGAGGGTGCTAATCAAATGGCTAACCCCTTCGCTGCTAAACCTTGAGGTGTTTATTATGGGTCAATGTATCGCTAATGTGTCTTTCTCTGCCGATTTCCTGCAAGCCGTTTATCTTGTTGCTGGGGTTTCCTTCGTTGCTGGCTTATTGGTGGCGGGTTCTGTTGCCTTGGTTTGGTGGTTGTACTTTCTCCCATCCTTCCCGGATGTTGACAATAAAACCGGGCGACAGCTCGGCGCTGGGGCTGATCTGCCTTAAAAATCCCTGTTTTTTCTTTAGATTGTCCTACAATCCGGTTTTTGCCGTTCGTCTCTTGATTGTTGTAACAGGATTCAAGTTACTGTAAGACAAGTTACTGTAAGATGAATCTTGTAACGTAATTCAAGAGGTAAACAACATGAAAAAGCAAAAACTCCCGGCCTCCACCTTTGGCGGCGTTGCTGATCTGGTAGGGTTGCAATCCGGGTGTGAATCATCCCCAAAGCCCAAAGCCCCCAAGCCAGTCAAAGCCGTCCAGCTTGAGTTTTCCGGCCTTCCGATGGGTCACGGCGGCAAACGTAGCGGGGCAGGGTGACCACAAAAGGCGGAACCCTCCAAGCCTGTCCGCGTTCCCTTGGCGCTCGTTGCTACGGTGGAACAGTTGGTTGATGCGTATCGGGCCGGTAACGTTGCTGAGTTTTTCCGTTCAATGGCTCCCGCTCCTGCTCCCATCCTTGTCTTGAATCCCGTTACAACAATCAACTCCGTGATGTTGAATGATGTTACAGAAATCAAAGCAGAGGTTCCGGGGCTTAAATGGTTCACTCCTTCCGGTTTCCCGTTTGTTGCTGAGCATGGCGGGAAGTGTTTCCCCCTTCGCTATGACTATGAGGGTGTTCTATGGTCTGGTCGTGGTCGTATGCCTGCCGCCGTGGATAAGTGGGTGGAAGAGTGCAAGGGGTGGGGCAAAACACGCGCCGTTGCCTTGGCAGAAATTGAAGAGGTCATGCTATCACGGGGATATACCCGCGTTTGAATGTTGTTACACTAATCAAGAGGTGCAAAATCATGTGGATGGAAGTTAAACGGCGCTATTGCTGGTTTGTTATTGGGCAGTTCTTATGGGTCATTGCGTCGGCGCTGAAACAGCCTTACAAAGTCCGTGACGTGTGTATCATGTTGTTCGGTCATACGTCCGTTGCTGATCGCTTGGCAGATCGGGCAATGTTGCGGGCTGGTGTGTCGTCCGCTGAGGTGTACGCTGATGCTGTTGCCGATGATCGCCCGCCAGTGGCTCGGCCTGCTGTCCTTGATGCCATGTTCTCGGCCTCTTTCCGTAATGGTCGGCGGTGATCTGTAGCAACCTGTAGCGTGTAGTAGTATGTAGTAGTGATACATGATACTACACGCTACAAAGGTCAACCTCTTAAGCCCGCAAGGGCTGCAAGTTTGGGATGGCGCAAGGGCGTAGCCCTTCGGTCACAGTCCCCCCGCAAGTCTTCGGAGTTCGCCCCAACACGTTCACCACTGCAACCCCTCAAGAACCAAACACCAAGGGCAGCACAACAGCAAAACGAAGCGCGGGAACCAAAGCCGAACAAAGCCAAGCCTTTCCGCCCTGAAAACCGGGCAAGCGTAGCGCGGCAGTCCCCCAAGCCTTCACCGCGTCAAGTATCGCTTGTCGGATTCGCAAGAATCCGTCAAACGGTACTTGTTGGCACACTATCACACGCGACCAACGGGAAGCGCACCAGAACCCCAACACGCACGACAACAACAAACACCATAGGGTAGTGGGAAGCATAGCGCCCCACCCTCTGACCGTCTGGCGAAGACTGGGCGCGGGCAAAGCCCGCATCTTGAAAGCGGTTACAGTAATCAAGTACAAGGCCATGTTTCCGGCCTGCTGACACTCCCCAAAGCGTACCCCCTAACCGTAGCGCCCCAGCGCGAAGGGAAGGGGGGGGAAAGCTGCCGGGGGGTGTCGTGCCCGTACCTTATAACATGGGCACTTTGTCTCATAGGTGAGACTTTCAGTATGAAACCGCGCAATTATTAGGCGCTTTCCATGGCTGTTTCCGGTCTCCGCAAGCGTTCAAAACTTGCGCATTATGCTGAAAAGTTAGCCATCCAGAAAGGCGGTTTTATGGTCGTTTCTTGACCGTTCCATTTAATGGTTATTTCAGGTGCAGGGGTATTTAGGCGTTTCTTTAGCTCGTTCCGTAGGCTGAGTATCTGGAGGGGTGAGCCTGTCAGTTCGTGGGCAAGTTGGGCGGCAAAAAGGGAGGCTCTGACCATTTCGGGGCTGTAGCGGTTGCCTTGGGGGTCGATTAGAAAGTTTTCCCAGAATGTCCAGCCATCCCAAGGGGTAGGATAGTTTCGGTTATCCATGTTTCGAGATTCCAAAGCCAATAGAGTAGCCCCCATTCCCGGCGCTTGCGCCGTTGCTTGATTTCGCATAATGCATATTATGTCAATTTGACATAATATAAGTGAAATGTAATTATAGTGGTAGTAGAAACATTTGTGTAAATAACAAACAATTTCGTATTTGAGCATCTATACTCTGCTTTAGGAACAAGGACGTTATTGAACAACAATGTCGGAAGGTGGTTTGTCATGGAATCAGCAGGCTATTTTGTCACATATTTGCATCAGGGGTACGCCCTACAACAAAGGGCAAGTGCTGCCGCACTCTGCTGCCCCGTATGCGCTAGTAAAGCGGCGGTTATCAGGACACGCCGCTCACGCCTAATCAAATGGTTTACCCAGAAGAAACGCTATCTATGCCGCCAGTGCAAAACAGAATTCTGGGCGGATTAGCGTTTGCAGATTGGTGAATCGTCTGGCGTCTCTACACTACGCACGATAATGTCCACGAAATCATTGAGTTCATCCATACTGATAACACTCAGCATACGGTTCATGACATCGGGGTTGACTTGTGCGATGGTCTGTTTGCCGCCGAGCAATTGTAGGTAGATACCTGCGGTGCTTTTGGAATCGTCATCCTCAAACCCCTGCTCCAGCAAGGCTTGGTCTTCCATACTGAGTTCGTCGTAAAGTTCATCCAACTCGTCCCATAGTTCCTCATCTACCCCTTCCGAGATTTGCAGGACAATGGCGTTTTGCACGGGTTCGGTTTGCTGGGTATAGTCCAGATTGTGCCCTTTCAGCACTTCGATAAACTTGTCGGCAATGCTCGGGGTGAAAAACAGATATTCTAAGAATTCATCATTCATTCGTTACAACCTATTGATTTTCTTTGCCTGATACTTTCAGTAACACTTTATCCAACCACAGGGTTGGCAGCAAGCGCTTCAACACCCACAGAAAGTGACTGGGAGCAGTTACCCGGTAACGCGCTTTAGGATGCGGGCTTTCCAATGCTTGGATCACTTTTTCCAGCACAGCTTCTGGCGGAAGCGTAAACGGGACGGCAGGCCCTACTTTTTCCAAGCGTTGTATTGCTCCTTGGTATTTCTGGCGATGCGGGCTTTGGTCAATCTTGACCTGTTCCTTGAGTGCTTGCAGGGCATTGGCGCGGAAACGGCTTTCAATCGGCCCTGGTTCGATCAGGCACACTTTAATGTCAGTATCCTGCAATTCCAACCGCAAGGTGTCCGCCATCCCTTCAACCGCATACTTGCTGGCATTGTAAGCCCCACGAAACGGCAAAGCGACGAAACCCAGTAAAGAACTGTTGTAGATGATCCGCCCTTCATTGCGCTGACGCAAAATTGGCATCAACATGACGGTCAATTGATGCCAACCAAACACGTTGGCAGCAAACTGCTTTTCCATTGCTTCGCGGGATAGGTCTTCCAGCGCCCCTGCTTGCCCGTAAGCCCCGTTGTGAAAAACTGCGTATAACTCACTGTTAGTGCGTAACATTAACTCATAGACGGCATCCTGCACGCTTTCAGGGTCGGCAAGGTCAAGCTGTAGGGTCTTGAACCCTTCGCTTTCCAGCCGTTCTACATCTTCTTGCTTGCGGGCAGACGCAAACACTTGGTAGCCACGTGCCCGCAGCCCTTTCGCCACACAATAGCCAATCCCGCTGGAGCAACCCGTAATCAATACATTGCGCATCGTTTCTGCCGTCTCCCATTTCCATAAAAAGCGACAATGTAACGTGATTCATTGAATTCAGGCAATCACATCCTTATTATCATGTCCTAATACTCAGTTTTCCTTGTTTTCAGGAGATGGTTTTCTATGCCTATTTACGCTTATCAATGTGGTTCGTGTGGTCATGAACTGGAAGCCTTACAAAAAATGGCGGATGCGCCGTTAACCGAATGCCCTGCTTGCAACCAACCCGCATTAAGCAAGCAAGTGACGGCGGCGGCCTTCCGTTTGAGTGGCGCTGGTTGGTACGAAACCGACTTTAAAAATGGCAGCAAGAAGAATGTCGCCAGCACTGATGCAGCGCCTTCTCCGGCTTGCGGCACTGGAGCCTGCCCTGCCTGCCAACCATGACTCCCCTGCCCTGTTTGCCCGGTTTTTACACCGGGCAATGTCATACCCTACGCCACTTATCGGAAATCCACGCCTACCCATTGCTGATGTGAATACACAGGAATAAAATTGGCTTAGTGGTTTAATTACAACAATAAATGAGGGTAACGGGCTATGAAAAAGCAATTTCTGCTCGCAGCACTAGCAGCATTCTCAACATCTGCGGTTATGGCAGATGACCTGTTCGGTTCTTCCGATACTTCAGAAGGTGGCGGCACAGTTTACGGTGGTGTGAGCTTGGGAAAAACTGATGCTGATTGTGGTAGCACATCGGGCTGCAAAGGTTCCAACTGGAAAATGTATGGTGGGTATAATGTCACTTCCGACATTGCTGTTGAAGGTGCTTACCACAGCATGGTCAAAGCCAATGATGTCAAGGTAACAGGTCTGAGCGCTTCCGGCCTCTATTCCATGCCCGTAGCGGATAACATCAAGGCATTCGGTAAAGCTGGGGCAATCGCTTGGAAAGGTGACAGTACGCTAAATGGTACTGACATTTTGCTAGGTGCGGGTGCTACTTACAAAATCGACGATAACTGGGGCGTCCGTGGTGAATACGAACACGTAGGCGGCGACCTCAAAGCCAATATGTATTCTGTTGGTGCGGTATTCTCCACATTGTAATTCTGTCAGCGGCGGAAACGGCCTAAAAAAGCCTTCCGCCGCCCTGCCCTATAGCTGATTCCAGCTTGCACACAAGCCTGCCAAGGCTTAACATTCCCGCCTTTATAATCACAAATCACATTGGATTTTCAGGAATATACGATGCGTAGCCATTATTGCGGGCAGGTGGATGAAGCCCTGCTGGATCAGCAAGTTACTTTGTGTGGATGGGTAAACCGTCGCCGTGACCACGGTGGTGTCATTTTTATCGACTTGCGTGACCGGGAAGGTTTGGTGCAGGTCGTGTTTGACCCAGACCGCGCCGAAGTCTTTAAAACCGCAGAACGCGCCCGTAATGAATACGTGCTGCAAGTCGTCGGCAAAGTTCGCCGCCGTCCAGCCGGAACCGAAAATGCCAACCTGCGCAGTGGGCAAATCGAAATCCTTGGCCTTGAACTGAATGTATTGAACGCGGCTGAAACCCCGCCGTTCCAGTTGGATGAAGACAACGTTGGCGAAGAAACGCGCCTGACTTACCGCTATATCGACTTGCGCCGCCCAGAAATGCAAAAGCGTCTGCAAACCCGTGCGAAAGTCACAGGTTTCCTGCGCCGTTTCCTCGAAGACAATGGCTTTCTCGACATCGAAACCCCGATGCTGACCAAAGCCACCCCAGAAGGTGCACGCGATTACCTCGTGCCTAGCCGCACGCATCCGGGTTCGTTCTTCGCCCTGCCCCAGTCTCCGCAATTGTTCAAACAGTTGCTGATGATGTCCGGCATGGATCGTTACTACCAGTTTGCGCGTTGCTTCCGTGACGAAGACTTACGTGCCGACCGCCAGCCTGAATTCACCCAGTTGGATATTGAAACCTCCTTCATGGATGACAATGCCATCATGAGCTTGATGGAAGAAATGATGCGGGCGAATTTTAAGGAAACGCTGGGGGTTGAACTGCCAAACCCGTTCCCACGTATGCCTTACGCTGAAGCTATGCACCGCTTCGGTTCTGACAAGCCAGACATGCGCATTCCGCTGGAATTCGTCGAAGTTAGCGATTTGATGGCAAACGTCGAATTCAAGGTATTCTCTGCTCCAGCGAAAGACCCGGATAGCCGTGTGGTAGCCCTGCGCTTGCCAAACGGGAATGAACTGTCACGCAAAGAAATTGACGATTACACCGCTTTTGTTGGGCGTTATGGCGCGAAAGGTTTGGCCTACATCAAGGTCAATGACGCTGCTGCCGGACGCGAAGGCTTGCAATCCCCTATCCTGAAATTCCTGCCGGATGAAACCGTCACTGGAATCATGGAACGCACCGGCGCACAAACCGGCGACCTGATTTTCTTCGGTGCGGACAAATCCCGTGTGGTCAACGATGCCATCGGCGCATTGCGTGTGAAGCTCGGTCACGACCGTGGTTTGGCGCAAAGCGAATGGGCAGCATTATGGGTGGTTGACTTCCCGATGTTCGAGTGGGACGAAAAAGACAAACGCTGGGTTGCCCTGCATCACCCATTCACTGCGCCTAAGGGCACGCCGGAAGAACTGCTGGCGAATCCGGGAGAAGCCATTTCCATCGCTTACGACATGGTACTGAATGGTACGGAACTCGGCGGCGGTTCAGTGCGTATCCACAACATGGAAATGCAGAAATCTGTGTTCAAACTGTTGGGGATTTCCGACGAAGAAGCCCAAGAGAAATTCGGCTTCTTGCTGAATGCGCTGAAATACGGTTGCCCACCGCACGGTGGTTTAGCCTTCGGCCTTGACCGCTTGATCATGCTGATGACGGGTAGCCAGTCAATCCGCGACGTAATGGCATTCCCGAAAACCCAGACTGCCGCTTGCCCACTGACCGACGCCCCAGCGGAAGTCAGCGCCAAGCAATTACGCGAATTAAACATCCGCGTGCAGTTGCCGCAGAAATAAGCCCTTACTCCCCTCTTCCATTGGTAGAGGGGAGTTGGAGACTTCCTACCTTATCGCACAAAGCGCTGGCGGTATGCCATTTGGGAATTGCGCATCAATGGATTTAAGCAGGTTAGCTTGGGTTGCCGAAAGAGGGACTCTCGCCTGTAGTTTTTGCAATATTTTCAATGACCTTACCAAGTACTCGGCTTTCCGCTCTTGATCAAGCCCTAGCAGGTTTTGGTTAAATGCCAGTGCACTTTGATGCCACTTTTGTTCATTTTGAACGTCACCAATACCTGAATACAAATCTCCCAACATATTGTAATTTACTGATAAATCACGCAATAGGCCGATATTGTTAGGGTTGCGTTCCAATAGCTTCTCGCTAATGGGTAATGCTTTGAGGTAAATGTCTATCGCAGGTTTTAATTCACCGAGAGTAGCATACAAATTGCCCATTTTGTTGTAGCTCACGGATAATTCCCTTTGCACACCAACATCTTCCGGCAACAATGCTTGCAAGCGCTCAGTGATACCAAACGAACGCTCATACCATACCAGTGCTTCGCGGGTATCCTTCTGTTCTAGGTAGAAATCACCAATCCGTTCATAACCCATGGGCAAATCACGTAAACGTTCAGGCTGCGTTGGTGCTGCATCTAAAAGCTTTTCGCTGATTGTCACGGAGCTCTTGTAGGCTTGTAACGCATTGTCAGGCTCCCCTTTGAGCTTGTGCATGTCGCCGATCTTGATGTAACTCACGCTCAAATCGCGTTGCAGTACTTCACTGCTGGAATCCGCCTCGGCAAGCTGCTTCAGCTTAGCATTCTCAGCAAAATACTCATCCACAACTTGTTTGGCAGGCAATCTGATTGCACAGACGGACGGTGGTGGAATAATCGCCGACGCAATGCCCGGTAAGGTAGCCAATGTCATAGCGACCAACATTTTCACCAGTTGTTTGCGCAGTAGCTTAGGGGGATTCTCGAAACCCCTCAATGAAAGGGATATGTCGTCCATAAAATACACCTCAATGTAGGGGGTAACACTCAAATACACACTATCCAAAGTATAGCCAACAATATGGGCAATGCTCTGTCAAAGGTAAATTTTTGAACGATTCAAATTTATTTTTAATAACGTATAAACGTAATTAGTATTAATTACTTGTTAATCATATAGATAGTATGATTTATATGCTACATATGTAAACGTATTTTAGATATTAACAAGTTCAAACACCGTCGCAGGCTTACCATTTCTCCCATCAGCACGTTGGCGTACAGTACGCTTGATCCTTCCCTGTGTTTCCAGTGACTTGAGTAAGGTATTCATCGCTGCTGACTTAATGTTTTGCTGGAACACATTCACCCTGATCTGCGTTGTGGTCATCCCACCGTGTTTACGCAGTGCAACCAGAATCTTGTTGGCCTCTTCGTTCTGTTCACCTTCAAAGATGTAAGCAACGCTGCCGAGGCAATAATCCCAGACGTGTGCTGCTGCACGTAAATGTTGCGGCGTAACTTGATCGGTACAGTCCAGCAAGGCAAACACGCAGGCTATCCGTAACACTTGGACACGTGCACGCTCAGACATCGGGGAATTGGCCTTCGCCAAGGAAATCGCCAGTGTTCCCCACAGTTCCAAGGATTCTGCGGTGAGGCTCAGTTCATTGGTTTCGGCAGAAAACTGGATGGCTTTGGCAATGGCATCGGCGTAATGCAACATTTTCGCCACTGGAATGCTTTCGGGAATCGCCACGATCTTAGGACGGCGCACGCATACCCATAAGATGCGGCTCGCTAATGCGCTGGCGTATTCGCTTTGCTCCAGCCGTTTTATCAGCTCCTCGTAGGTAATGTGGGCAACAAAGCAAACGTGTGCATCGGTGACGGTAACGCGGTTACTTTTGGTCATCGGGGAAAAGTTACCCGAATCCCAAAAACGGCGGATCGCGGCGGAAACGGTATTGCCTTCACGGCGTGCAGCTTGCAAGACGGCGGCAAACTCCTCTTCCAGAATCATCAGGCGCTTATCGCTGACACCCTTGTCTGTGGCGTTGCCATCCTCATCTTCCGTATCGGCGGGATCACGGACAGCCCACGCTAGCCCTTCCCCGCTGGACATCGGGCCATCGCGGTACGATGCTGGCGGCAAGCCGATTTTACGCAGTTGCACATTCACGTATTCCAACATCAGTTTCCTGACCGGAGCGGCGGCTGTCCCCTTCCCGCCACCGGCAGAACTCGCGGTTACGCTGAATAAACGCGGCGGTGCTTCCACATCCCCCAAACGCAATACGGCTTTATTGCCGAAATAAGCGCCTGCCCATGTCAACAAATGGGTCAGCACACCAATCGGATCGGCTTCAGACTTTTCGCAGGCTTCTTGGGCAAAACGTCCAGCAATGCCGTAATAGCAGCCAGCATGGGGAACCGGAAATTCGGATGGGACTTCTTCGACTTCAATCGTGTTGTAGCTTCCTACGTCACGCAGTTTGACGACATTGCTCATGGGTAGTGTTCCCTGAATGATTAACTAAGAACGTATAAACACGTCTAACTATTTTTAGTATAACTTATTGTTAATAAAGTAAATATTTTTATTTACTTAAATACGTTATTAAAAATAAATTGTATTTGTACAAACCTCCCACTTCTTCCCCGTTATCTGAGAAAGAAGCAGAAAAATCCCCAATAGGTTGATTTCCTTACTTGTGTTTGATCAACCAACAGCCGTGAATCTTTGGATCACGCTCAAAATCGGGCGGTAAGGACTGTATCCGGTAGTCCTGCACCTGATATTTTTCCGTTACGGCTGGGTCAAGTTTGAACTTGCGGAAGTTGTTGGAAAATACTAGCGTCCCATCTGCAGCGAGTACCCGCATGGCATCATCAATCAACCCCACATGGTCACGTTGCACATCAAAGGTGTCCTGCATCCGCTTGGAATTGCTGAACGTGGGTGGATCAAGGAAGATCAGGTCGTAAAATTCGTCGCAGTCGTACAGCCAATCCAGCACATTGGCTTGGATGAAACGGTAGCGCCGGTAAGGGTCATGACGGAAACCGTTGAGGGCGAAATTGGCTTGCGCCCACTCCAGATAGGTGGCGGACATATCCACGCTATCCACCCTGCTCGCACCGCCAACGGCTGCATGGACGCTGGCAGTGCCCGTGTAGCAAAACAGGTTCAGCACTTTTTTCTCGCGTGAATGCTGTTGCAGCCAATAGCGCATTGGGCGGTGATCAAGGAATAACCCAGTATCGAGGTAATCCGTCAGGTTAACCTTAAAATGCACGCCGTTTTCGGTGATAGTCAGCGCTTGTTCCGCCCTGCCCTGTTTTTCATACTGGCTTTTGCCTTTCTGCTGTTTGCGCTGTTTCAGGACGATGTGGCGAGGATCAACGTCCAGCACTTCCGGCAAGGTCATTAACGCCTGTTCCAACCGCAGTTTGGCGTTTTTCTCGTCAATTGTTCTGGGTGGCGCGTATTCCTGTACGTGCAACCAGTCAGCGTAACGGTCAACGGCAATCGAGTATTCGGGGATGTCAGCGTCGTATACGCGATAGGCATTACTCTGCCCCGACTTGATAAATGGCTTTAACTTACGCAGGTTTTTGCTGATACGGTTGGCGAGATCGTCAGAAATCAGTACAGTGGGGCATTCTTTTTGGCGCAGATGCTCGAACGTATAGAGTTTGCATTCGGTTTCGCCATTCAGCAGGCGGTATTCTTTGCTGTAGAACAGGTTAGTCAGTGGCACGGGGGCTTGTGCATCGGCAAATAGTGCACCGCGATAGCCGCTGGGTAAACTCGCCATCCAATTTCCCAGTGCATTGTAAAGCGGGCGTAGGGCAACTGAAGTGTCGCCTTCTGCATACGGCGGGCTGCTGATGACTAAGCCTGTTGCAGCCGGGGAAGCTTCCGGCATGGTGTTGAGGTCGCATTGCGTCCAACGTGCGGCAGGCAAGTCAATAGAACGCCAGTCTGCACGCGCTGCGATCATTTCCGCAGGGTTAGGGTCGTTACCCCAAAAAGCGAAACGCGTTTCGTTGGCTAATCCGGTGGCTTGGCGTTGTTTGGCTTCTTCCAGTAGGGTATCCCACAATCCGGTATCGTGACCTAACCAACGTTCTGCAACCGTATGTTCGCGCAACAGGCCGGGGGCAATGTCCAGCGCCATCAATGCACCTTCGATCAACAATGTGCCTGCGCCGCACAGCGGGTCGAACAGGGCAATACTTTGCGCGTTACTGGCGACCATTTCAGGCCATCCGCTACGGATCAACACTGCTGCCGCCAAATTTTCGCGGATCGGTGCGTGGCTATCCGCTTGCCGGTAGCCACGTTGATGCAGGCTTTGCTGGTTGAGTTCGATGCCGATGCTGGCATTGCCTTTGTGCAGGTTAACCACCACCACAATATCCGGCTCATTGCTGACGCTGGGGCGGATACCGTCACGCGCCGTAAAGTAATCCGCAATCTGGTCTTTCACCCATTGCGCACCGAACTGGGTGTTGCGGATGTCATCGTTGAGGCCAAAGAAACGTACTTTTAGTGTACCATCAGCGCGGAGGTGTTCTTGCCAAGGGATGGTATTAATGAGGGTGCGTAATTCTTCTTGGTCTTTGCCGAAACCTTCCGCCAATTGCAAAGTAGCGCGGGAAGCCAAACGGCTCCACAACATCGCCCGGTAGCCGAAAGCCAAATCACCTATCGCTTGCACACCGGCATGACCGATTTTCACCTGTTGCGCACCGCAATGGCTCAGCTCGTTGGCGAGCAATGGCTCAATAAATTGGGGGCAGGCGAAAAACCACTGCAAAGGCGTCACGTTATCTGGCTGCATGTCGTTGACCGGGTAAGAGGGCAAAACGGGATTCTACCCCAACCACACAAATATTGGGTAGAATACCCCGTTTCGTCCCAGAGGATAATCACAATGGTTTGGAAACCCCGCGTCACCGTCGCCAGTGTCATTGAACGTGATGGACGTTTTCTCATGGTGGAAGAAATGCATTATGGGCAATTGACCATCAACCAGCCCGCCGGGCACATGGAGCACGGGGAAAGTTTGCTGGACGCCGTGCGCCGCGAAACCTTGGAAGAAACTGGCTGGCGTTTCGAGCCAACTGCCCTGCTGGGAATTTTCCACATGCAGCGCGAAGACCCTGACCGTGTGTACCTGCGCTTCACGTTTACCGGCACGCTCCTAGAACCTGTCCCCGGCTACCAGATCGACTCAGACATTATCGCGGTACACTGGCTGACCCGTGAACAAATCCACAACCAGCAGCCGCATGTTTGGCGCAGTGAATTGGTGGGGCGTTCGTTGGATATGTATGACGCCGGAGTGCGCCATTCCCTCGACAGTTTGCAATATTTCCTGTCCAATGACTGACATGAACAAACCACGTGTCATTGTCGGTATGTCCGGCGGGGTAGATTCCTCAGTTGCCGCCCTTCTCTTGCTTCAGCAAGGCTATCGCGTGGAAGGGCTATTCATGAAAAACTGGGAGGAAGACGACACGGAAAACTACTGTTCCGCCGCCGTTGACCTTGCCGATGCCCAAGCGGTTTCCGACCAGTTGGGCATCAAGTTGCATACCATGAATTTCGCTTCCGAATATTGGGATCGGGTGTTTACTTATTTCCTCGACGAATATCGTGCCGGGCGCACCCCCAACCCGGACATCATGTGCAATAAGGAAATCAAGTTCAAAGCCTTCCTCGATTTCGCACTGGAACTGGGCGCTGACTACATCGCCACGGGGCATTACGCCCGCATTGCCCGCGACCCCGATGGCACGGTACGGATGCTCAAAGGCGTGGACGCTAACAAAGACCAAACCTATTTCCTTTACACCCTGCAACAACACCAATTGCAACGCAGCCTGTTTCCGGTTGGCGAGTTGGAAAAAAGCCGAGTGCGTGAAATCGCAGATGAAGCGGGTTTTACCACCGCACGCAAAAAAGACAGCACGGGTATTTGTTTCATCGGCGAACGTAAGTTTCGCGACTTCCTGCAACGTTTCCTGCCTGCCCAGCCCGGTGACATCGTTACCCCGCAAGGCGAGGTGATTGGGCAGCATTATGGCCTGATGTATTACACCCTCGGTCAGCGTCAAGGCTTAGGCATCGGCGGGCGTAAAGATGCAGCAGAGTCACCGTGGTTCGTGGTTGATAAGGATATGCCCAACAACCGTCTGATTGTCACCCAAGGCCATCAGCACGAATTGTTGATGAAACATTTCCTATTGGCTTCGCAATTGCATTGGGTTGCAGGCGCTGCACCCGCACAAGCATTTGAATGCAAAGCCAAAGTGCGCTACCGTCAGGTGGAAGAAAGTTGTCAGGTAATCATACGCGATGGCGGGGATTGTGAAGTGTGTTTCCCGCAAGCCCAACGCGCCATTACCCCCGGTCAGTCGATTGTGTTTTATCAGGGAGAAACCTGCCTCGGTGGCGGTATCATTGACAGCATGGCAACGGATTGTCCTGAATTTGCCCGCTGACTTGAATTGTCGCAGCCTGCCCTTATATCCAAGGCTGTGTATTTAAAATGATTATCCGAGTAAAGATACCCCTGTGGAAGCCAATACCCGAAACCGTACTATCGCCCTTGCTGCCCTATTCCAATGCGTGGAAGGTGTTCTCCAGATCGCCACGCGCGGAAACGTGGACAACGAACTGCTGGACAGTTGCATCAACAGCATCTTAACCGAAGATAGCAGTTCCCCCGAAGCCCTGTACGGCGGTGTAGGCAACCTAAAAACCGGGCTGCGTGTGTTGATGCACCAGTTGGGTTCTGGCAACCTTGCCCCGGATGGTAAACCCAAAAACATCGAAGCCACCCGCTACGCAGTCAACCTGTTGTACTTGGAAAAGAAGCTAGCGAACGATCAGGATACTTTCGGTAAATTGTTAGGCAGCATTGAGAGCGCCCAGCAACAGCTTGATTTCTTTGCCATGACGCACCCCAATATGATCGCTCGCTTGGGGGAAATCTACAGTAACACCATCAGTAAACTCGGCCCCCGCATCATGATCAAAGGCGACCAAGGCCACCTTTCCAACCCCGATAATGCCGCGAAAATCCGTGCTTTGTTGCTAGCGGGTGTGCGTGCTGCACTGCTGTGGCGGCAAGCGGGTGGAAGCCGCTGGAAACTGATTTTCTCACGCGGCTCCATGCAACAAGAAGCACAAAGTTTATTAAAAGCCTAAGTTAGCGTTGATCTGTGCAATAACTGCCAGTGGATTAGGTGCTTGGGTAATCGGCCTGCCCACCACCACGTAACTGACACCTGCTTCCCGCGCTTGAACCGGCGTCATTACCCGCGATTGGTCGCCTTGGTCACTGCCTGCAGGACGGATACCCGGCGTTACTAACAGGAAATCTTGCCCCAACGCTGCCCGTAGCATCGCAGCTTCTTGCGCAGAACAGACGACCCCATCCAAGCCACTGCTTGCTGCCAATTGCGCCAGATGTTGCACCTGCTGCATTGGCTCTGCTGCCACACCTGTACTTTGCAATTGCGCCTTATCCATTGAGGTCAGCACGGTAACGGCAATCAATTTTGGGGGATTGGCAACGTCCTGCAAGGCTTCCCGTGCTGCTGCCATCATTTTAGCCCCACCCACGGCATGGACGTTGATCATCCACACGCCCAGCCCTGCTGCCGCTTTACACGCCGATGCCACGGTATTGGGGATGTCGTGGAATTTCAGGTCAAGGAATACGTCAAACCCGCGCTGCACCAGTTGGCGTACAAATTCAGGCCCCGCAGCGACAAACAACTCAAAGCCCACCTTAAGTTTGCATTGTGCAGGGGCAAGCGGTTCCACAAACGCAAGTGCCTGTTCGGCAGTCCCAAAATCAAGGGCAATAATCAAACGGCTAGACATACGCGATCCCGAAAAAAGTTAAACATTGCTGACCGTATCCCACTGATGGCAGGCCGGGCAGCGCCATAAATAGTCGTGCATTTTATACCCGCAATGGCTGCACTGGAACTCTGGCTGATTCGCCGCCAAGCGCTGCAAGGCGGTTTGTATCTGGGTGATTTCACAAGCCCCTTGGTCTTTCCACAAGGAAGACAGCACTTCAGTGGAATAAGCCAAGGTGTTGAGCGTCGGTTTGCCTTTCAGCAAATGCTCTTCCACTTGCGTGTGCATATCCGTCAATTTACCGAGCTTACGCGCCAATTGCAGCAGGTAGGCAAACAAGCGCACATCCTGTGTTTTTGCGAAAGCCTGCTGGGTAAACAGGTATAGACTTTCCAGTTCATCTTTCTCGGGGAAGTTATTGATTAATTGGCTAAATAGCATTCCCATCAGGCGTGTATCCTGAAGGATAGCCTTCTGGTACGTCGCTAATGCCTCTTTGCGTTGCCCGCGTGCGAATGCCAAATCGCCTCTCAATACCTGTATGCGCGAAGAGCCGGGATGAACTTTAGCGGCTTGTTTGATGGTTTCTTCCACGCGGAACAAATTGTTTTTCTGTAATTCCTGCGTTGCCAGCTCACAGTAATAGTGGGCAATCAAACGGCTGTGGTCAGTCTTTCCACGTTGTTGGGCGCATTGGCTGATTTCGATAGCTTTGTCCCACTCATGCAATTGCTCGTAAATGTTGCGCAATGGCTCGCAAGCATCCGAACTTTTAGGATCATCTTTGAGTAATTCGCTGAACACACTTTCTGCCCGATCCAACATTCCGGCGGAGAAAAAGTCTTCGCCCAAGGCCAGCATCGCAGAAGTACGTTGGGTTTTACTTAAATCAGGACGTGCCACCAGGTTTTGGTGTACCCGCAACGCACGGGTGACTTCCCCCCGGTTACGAAATAAGTTGCCCAACAGCAAAAATGTATCGGCAGTGTATTCGTCAATTTCTGGGTAATTAAGGAATACGTCCAACGCCTTATCCGGCTGTTCGCTCAGCAAGTAGTTAATACCGCGCACAAAATGCACGGAAATTTGCTTACGCTTTTCTTGGCGCTCTTTGTAGCGTTTACGTGCAGCCTGCCAACCTGAGTAAAAGGCCAGCGGTAGTAATAAGAACAGTATTTCTTGCATAACCTTTCAGACATAAAAAGGGAGGCAACGCGCCCCCCTTAGTTCATTTGGATAACGAAACACACCTAAAGCTAATCCTGAATCGGATATTGCTCCCGTGATTCGTTCACCCGCTCGCGCAATTCCTTGCCCGGCTTAAAATGCGGGACGTGTTTAGGTGGCAATTCCACCTGATCCCCTGTTTTGGGATTACGCCCCTTCCGCGCAGAACGGTGATGCAGCGAAAAACTGCCGAAACCACGGACTTCAATACGTCCGCCATCCGACAGGGTGTCGCTCATCTTGTCCAACAATAGCTTGACGGACGATTCTACATCCCGGCTACTGAGGTGGCTTTGTTTGCGCGACAGAATATCAATGATTTCAGATTTGGTCATCCTTTCCACTCCTGAACAAGCGATGGGGCATTCATTAATCGTTGTTGCAGCTTCGGATTTTTGAAAGTATCGCGGGCTTTATGACCCGCAATACCAAAAACTATAGACCATCCTTGGCCTGTTTGTCGTCCTGAAGGCGGATATTATTCGCCCATTTGTTCCTTAAAGATGTCGCCCAGTGAAGTGGAAGCACCGCCGGAACGTCCGGTGTACTCACGCATCACACGTGCTTCATCGTCATCATCCTTGGCCTTGATAGACAGGTTGATGGAACGGGTTTTGCGGTCAACGCCCATGAATTTGGCTTCAATTTTGTCGCCTTCTTTCAACAGGGTACGTGCATCTTCCACGCGGTCGCGGGACAGTTCGGAAGCACGCAGGATACCTTCGATGCCTTCACCCAGATCAATCTTGGCAGATTTCGGGGTAACTTCAACCACAGTACCTTTGACTACGCTGCCTTTAGTGTGGGCTGCAACGAAGTTGGAGAACGGGTCTTGTTCCATTTGCTTGATGCCCAAGGAGATGCGCTCACGCTCAGGATCAACTGCCAATACAACGGCTTCAACTTCATCGCCTTTCTTATAGCTACGCACGGCTTCTTCGCCAGGAACGTTCCAAGAAATGTCAGACAAGTGAACCAGACCGTCAATGCCACCATCCAGACCGATGAAGATACCGAAGTCAGTGATTGACTTGATCTTACCGGAAACGCGGTCACCTTTGTTACGGGTTCCTGCAAACTCATCCCACGGATTTGCTTGGCATTGTTTCATGCCCAAGGAAATGCGGCGGCGGTCAGCGTCGATGTCGAGGATCATGACTTCAACTTCGTCACCCAAGGTTACAACCTTAGCTGGGTTAACGTTTTTGTTCGTCCAATCCATTTCAGAAACGTGTACCAGACCTTCAACACCGTCTTCGATTTCCACGAAGCAGCCGTAGTCGGTCAGGTTGCTGACCTTACCAAAGATGCGCGTGCCGGACGGGTAACGACGGACCAAATCTTGCCATGGGTCTTCGCCCAACTGCTTGAGACCCAAGGATACGCGGTTTTTGTCGCGGTCGAACTTGAGGACTTTAACTTCGATTTCATCGCCGATGCTGACGACTTCAGAAGGATGCTTGACGCGCTTCCAAGCCATGTCGGTGATGTGCAACAGGCCGTCGATGCCGCCGAGGTCGAGGAACGCACCGTAATCGGTAAGGTTCTTGACCACGCCTTTGATGACTTGACCTTCTTGCAGGTTTTCCATCAGCGCTTCGCGTTCTGCACTGTATTCTTCTTCCACAACTGCGCGGCGTGAAACCACAACGTTGTTGCGTTTTTGATCCAGCTTGATCAGTTTGAATTCCAATTCCTTGCCTTCCAGATAGGAAGTGTCACGGACTGGACGTACATCCACCAGTGAACCAGGCAAGAATGCACGGATGTCGCTGAGTTCAACAACGAAACCGCCTTTAACTTTACCAGTGATGATACCAGTAACAATTTCGTCGTTAGTAAACGCTTCTTCCAGAATTTCCCAAGCACGCAGACGGCGGGCTTTTTCACGGGACAGGCGGGTTTCACCGAAACCGTCTTCGACGGTATCAAGTGCTACTTCTACCAAATCACCCACTTTAACAGTGATTTCACCGCGTTCATTTTTGAACTGCTCGGCAGGAATAACACCTTCGGATTTCAGGCCCGCGCTGACAATAACGAAATCGGAGCGTACTTCAAGAACTGTTGCATTGAGCAGAGCGCCCGGCTGCATTTGGGTATACGAAAGGCTCTCTTCAAACAGTTCGGCAAAACTTTCAGTCATGGAAAAAAATACCTGTAAATATCAATGTTATCGCCAAGGCATCCTGCTATGACGGGTAAAACGCAAAAAGCCCCGACTGCCTGTCAGGGCTACCTACAAATTTATTAATCCAAACAAATGCTTAGCTAATGTGCCGTAACACTTCCGCAAATACCTCCGCTTGAGTAAGCGGGCTGGTATCAATCACCACTGCATCATCAGCAGGTTTCAGGGGAGCTACCGGACGGTTGCTGTCGCGCTCGTCACGGGCATTAATGTCTTGAATCAGGTCGCAGAGTTTAGCACTAAGCCCCTGTTCGCTCAACTGTTTCAGGCGACGTTCTGCACGGATTTCAGCACTCGCCGTGAGGTAAAACTTGTGGGTGGCATCGGGGAATACCACTGTCCCCATATCACGCCCATCGGCAATCAAACCCGGCAGTTGGCGGAAGTTACGCTGAAGTTGCAATAAAGCTGCCCGCACATTGGGCAAAACCGCAATTTGTGAGGTGGCACTGGCGCAAGCTTCGTTGCGGATGTCCGCCGTCACCTTTTGCCCATCCAACCACGCCTCGCCGTTTTTGAATTCGATATTTAGCTTGGAAATCATCGCTGTTAGCGCGGCTTCATCATGTAAACTCAAGCTACGGCGCAAGGCCGCCAGCGCTGCCACGCGGTAAATCGCGCCGCTGTCGAGCAAATGCCAACCGAGCTTATCAGCCAACATGCAGGCGATGGAACCCTTGCCTGCTCCGGCGGGGCCATCAATGGTGAGGACGGGAATATGCATAAAGATAACCAAACTACTGTGCCAAGGTGCGCGAGGCTACTATAATCGCTGCCCGATTGTCCATTGGCTAACACAGGAGCCACTATGTCCACCCGTCCAAGCAAAGAACTGGAAACGTTCCCCAACCCTAACCCGCAGCGCGATTACACCATCCGTATCGACGTGCCGGAATTCACCTGCATTTGCCCTAAAACCGGGCAGCCGGATTTCGCCCAGTTCAAGATTGAATACGTGGCAGACGAAAAGTGTGTGGAACTGAAATCCCTCAAGCTCTACATGTGGAGCTACCGCGAAGAAGGCGCATTCCACGAAGCCGTCACCAACAAAATTCTGGAAGACTTGGCAACCGCGACCGAACCACGTTTTATGCGCCTGACTGGGGTATGGAATGTACGTGGCGGTATTTACACTACCGTAGTGGTCGAGCACCGCAAGGTGGGTTGGGTTCCCGCCCCAAAAGTGGAATTGGCGTAATTACAGCCATTTGCGCCACTTGAAGGCCGCCAGCATTCCGATTGCCAATACGATCATGATGCCCCATACGCCGTAATAGCCGTTCTGCCATTTCAATTCCGGCATATTTTCAAAATTCATCCCGTATACGCCGACAATAAAGGTTAACGGGATGAAAATCGTGCCGACAATGGTGAGTACACGCATGATGTCGTTCATGCGGTTGCTGACGCTGGAAAGGTAAATGTCCAACATGCCACTGAGCATTTCGCGGTAGGTTTCAATCAGGTCAATGACTTGCACGGCATGGTCATAACAGTCACTGAAATACGGGCGCATGGTGGCATCGACCAGTTCGGCATCGTGTTGGATCAAGCGATTGATGACTTCACGTTGCGGCCAAAGGGCGCGGCGTAACAGCAACAGGTCGCGCTTGAGTTCATGCAGGGTATTGAGGATGCGCTTGTCGGGCTTTTCCAGCACTTGTTCTTCGAGGTCTTCGATCTGTTCGCCGAGGTCTTCAAGTAGCGGGTAAGCTGAGTCGATTACCACATCCACCAGCGTATACAACAGGTAACTGACACCGCGTGTGCGGATACGCCCAAAACCTTGCCGTAAGCGTTCGCGCACTGGCTCGAAAGCAGTACCGTCACCGTTGCAAAAGCTCAGCAAATGCCCTTCGCCGACGAACAGGCTAATTTGTTCCAGCAGTATTTCACCCTCAACCAAGTGCGGCAGGTTGAGGATCAGGAAGGCGTATTGCTCATGGAAGTCGATCTTTGGGCGCTGTCCGCTATTGAGGATGTCTTCGAGCGCCAAGGGGTGCAGGCCGAAGGTTTCTCCCAATTGGTTGACGGCGGCAGGGTCGTAGACACCTGTGACATCCAGCCAGTCGACCTTCGTATTGCCTAGCGCGGCCTGACATTGGGTAACGCTGGGTGAAAGGATTTCACTGAACTGCTCTGCATCGTATTCAAACAAGCGGATACAGGTTTCACCGCCCGCGCCGTGACGGGAAAGCGTCCCCGGTGGTGTGCCCGGTGGGTGATAGCGTTTGCCGAAAGTTTCCATGCGACTCCGAGTGTATAATGGCCTAAGCTGTCACGAATCATATCGCAGTAAGGAGAGTGGTGTATGCCTACAGATTTACGCAGACTCGCCGTCACCGGAATGCTGCTGGCTTTGCTGGCTGGGTGTAAGGATAGCCCATCGGCAACCCTGCAAGGCTATGTTGAAGGCGAATACCTGCGCCTTGCCGCGCCGCTTGCGGGCAAGCTGGAACAAATCAGCGTGCAACGTGGCGATAATGTCAGCGCCAAGCAAGCACTGTTCACGCTGGATGCTGTCAAAGAACAAGCTGCCGTTGCTGAAGCCAACGCCCGTCTCTCCCAAGCTAAAGCGCAAGCCGCCGATCTTGATACTGGCAAACGCCCCAGCGAAATCGCCACGGTACAAGCGGGTCTGGAGTCCGCCCAAGCCAGCTTGAAAGCCGCCGAAGCCGAACTTGCCCGCCAACAAAAACTGGTAGCACAGCACTATTTGCCCGCTGCGAACCTTGATACTTACAAAGCACAACGCGACACCGCCGCTGCCAAAGTCCGCGAATTCCAAGCCCAAATTAACACCGCACAACTGGCAGGTCGCGACCAAACCCGCCTTGCCGCTCAAGCCAGTATCAAAGCTGCCGAAGCCGCCCTCGCCCAAGCGCAATGGCAACTCGACCAAAAAGCTGTCACTGCCCCCCAAAATGGCATGGTGGACGACACCTATTACCGTACAGGCGAATGGGTAGCCGCTGGTAGCCCGGTGCTCAGTATTTTGCCGCCAGAAAACCGCAAGGTGCGCTTCTTCATCCCCGAACCACAACTCGGTAGCTTGCAAACTGGGCAAGGCGTGCAGGTCAGTTGCGACGGCTGCGGCGAACCTATCCGCATGAAAATCAGCTACATTGCTCCACAAGCCGAATACACCCCACCGGTCATCTACAGCAAGGATTCGCGCGAAAAACTGGTGGTGATGGTGGAAGCAATACCCAATGCAGCGGACGCATCACGCCTGAAAGTAGGGCAGCCCGTGGATGTGGCACTGGAAGCGGGTAATAAGCCATGACCCTCGCTATCGACGTGCGCGGCCTCAACAAACACTTCGGCGACAAACACGTCGTCCAAGATTTGTCGTTGCAAGTCAAACAGGGCGAAATCTTCGGCTTTCTCGGCCCTAACGGCAGCGGCAAAACCACCTCCATCCGCATGTTGTGCGGTCTACTCACTCCTGACAGCGGCGCAGGCCAGTGCCTCGGCTACGATGTCATCCGCGAAACCGCCGCGATCAAGCGCCACGTCGGTTACATGACCCAACGTTTTTCGTTATGGGAAGACCTCACTATCCGCGAAAACCTCGATTTCATCGCCCGCATGTACGGTATGAAAAACCGCAAACAAGCCGTCAACGCCGTGTTGGTCAAACTGGGGCTGGATGAACGCCGCAACCAGCTAGCAGGCGCACTTTCTGGCGGCTGGAAACAGCGTCTTGCCCTAGCCGCCTGCATGATGCACGAACCGCAATTATTGCTGCTCGACGAACCCACCGCAGGTGTCGACCCCAAAGCACGGCGCGAATTCTGGGATGAAATCCACCAACTGGCGGCGCAAGGTATCTCGGTGCTGGTTTCCACCCACTACATGGACGAAGCCGAACGTTGCCACAAACTCGCCTACATCGCCCGTGGCAAATTGCTCATCACCGGCAGCGCCGAGGAAGTCATTGCCAGCCAGCGGCTGACGGCGTGGGAAGTCAGTGGCGCAGAACTGCAAGGGTTGGCGGAACAGTTACGCCACCTGCCTGCGGTAGAACAGGTCACGGCCTTCGGCAGCCGTTTGCACGTCATCGGCGGGGATGCGGCATTGCTTGAAGCCGCACTGGAACCTTTCCGCCAACTGCCCGGCTACCAGTGGCAGAAAATTGAAGCCGGGTTGGAAGACGTGTTCATCAGCCTGATGGAACGGCAAAACGACCAGCAGGAGGTCGTATGAACCCGGCAGCTTCACTCGCCCGCTTGTGGGGTATTGCGCTGAAAGAACTCGTGCAGTTGAGTCGCGACCGCCTAACTTTCGGCATGATTGTGGGCATCCCCATCATGCAATTGCTGCTGTTCGGTTTCGCCATCAACTCCGACCCCAAGCATTTACCGACCGCCATACAGGTGCAGGATAACAGCGTGTTTACCCGCACCTTCATCCGCAGTCTGGAGAACACCGGGTATTTCCAGATCGTGCAGCAAGTAAGCAGTGAAGCGCAGGCCAACCAACTGCTGGCGGAAGGTGAGGTGCAATTCGTGGTTAACATTCCGCCCGATTTCTCGCGGCAACTGGTGCGCGGCGAACGCCCAATAATCCTGCTGGAAGCGGATGCGACTGACCCGGCAGCGACCAGCAATGCGCTGGCTTCGTTGCTGACGGTGGGGCAATCGGTGCTCAACCGTGACCTGACGGGATCGCTGGCGAAACTGCGCCCGAGCGATGCGCCGTTTGAAGTGCGCGTACATCGCCGTTACAACGCGGAAGGCATTACCCAGTACAACATCGTGCCGGGATTGATGGGCGTGATTCTGACCATGACGATGGTGCTGATGACCGGCTTGGCGATGACCCGCGAACGTGAACGCGGTACTTTTGAGAACCTGTTGGCGACTCCGGCGAAACCGCTGGAAGTCATGGCGGGCAAGATTGTGCCATACATCATGATCGGGCTGGTGCAAATGACACTGATTTTGCTGGCGGCGCGGTTCATTTTCGCCGTGCCGTTTCAGGGCAGCTTGTTGTTGCTGTATGCGGTGTCGCTGCTATTCATTGCTGCCAACCTGAGTCTGGGGATGACGTTTTCGACCATTGCGCGGAACCAGTTGCAGGCCATGCAGATGACGTTCTTTTTCTTCCTGCCGTCGATTTTGCTGTCGGGGTTCATGTTCCCGTTTCGGGGGATGCCGGGCTGGGCGCAAGTGATCGGCAATGGGCTGCCACTGACGCATTTCTTGCGGCTGGTGCGCGGGATTCTGCTCAAGGGCAATGATCTGGTGGAAATTTGGCCTCATGTCTGGCCTATTATGCTGTTCATGACCGTGATCGTGGCGCTAGGGGCTAAGTTTTATAAGCGCACGCTGGATTAGCCAGCATATCGCGCTGTCATTTCAACCATCATCGAGATAACTAATGACCAACGGACGCTGGCAATTCTGGATCGACCGAGGCGGCACGTTCACCGACATCGTGGCGCAAGCCCCCGATGGCAGTTTGCACACCCACAAGTTGCTGTCGGAAAACCCGGAACGTTACCCTGACGCGGCGCTGCAAGGCATCCGTGATGTGTTGGGTGTGGCGGCAGGGCAAGCGATCCCTGCCGAACGCATCGACACGGTACGCATGGGTACGACCGTTGCTACCAATGCACTGCTGGAACACAAAGGCGAACCCGTGCTGCTGGTGACGACTCGCGGTTTCGGCGACGCTTTGCGTATTGGCTACCAACAGCGCCCCAACCTGTTCGCGCTCGATATTGAACTGCCGCAGATGCTTTACGTCGACGTGTTGGAGGTGGATGAACGTATTGCGGCGGATGGTGAAATATTGCAAGCACCTGACTCCGCGCACATCCGCCCTGCCCTGCAAGCCGCTTACGCTAAGGGTTTGCGTTCGGTGGCGATCCTGTTCATGCACGCTTATCGCTACCCGCAGCACGAAATGCTGGTGGCAGCACTTGCCCGCGAGGTCGGTTTTACCCAGATTTCCACCAGCCACGCGGTCAGCCCGCTGATCAAGTTTGTGGGGCGCGGCGATACCACCGTGGTGGATGCTTACCTGTCGCCTGTGTTGCGGCGCTATGTAGAACAAGTGGCGTGGGAGTTGCCGGATACCAAGCTGTTTTTCATGCAATCCAACGGCGGCTTGACCCACGCGGATCATTTCGCTGGCAAGGATGCGATTCTGTCAGGGCCTGCGGGTGGCGTGGTCGGCATGGTGCAAACTGCACAAGCGGCGGGTTTCGACAAGCTGATCGGCTTTGATATGGGCGGTACGTCGACTGACGTTTGCCACTTTGCGGGCGAGTACGAACGCACGCTGGAAAGCCATATTGCCGGGGCAAGGATTCGTGCGCCGATGATGCTGATTCATACCGTCGCAGCGGGTGGTGGTTCAATTTTGCATTTCGATGGGCAACGTTTTCGGGTAGGGCCGGACTCTGCCGGGGCGAATCCGGGGCCTGCGGCGTATCGGCGCGGTGGCGAATTGACGATTACCGATTGCAATGTGATGTTGGGCAAGTTGCAGGCGGATTATTTCCCGCAAATCTTTGGCCTGGATGGCAATGAAGCGCTCGATACCGAGGTTGTACGTGCAAAGTTCGCCACGCTGGCTGAGCGCAGCCGAAGCCTAACCCCCGCACAAGTCGCGGAAGGCTTTATTCATATCGCTGTCGAGAACATGGCGAATGCGATCAAGAAGATTTCGGTGCAACGCGGCTATGACGTGAGTGAGTACGCGCTGTGCTGCTTTGGCGGGGCGAGTGGGCAACATGCGTGTTTGGTGGCGGAAGCGTTGGGGATGCGCAAGGTGTTCCTGCATCCGTTCGCGGGGGTGCTGTCGGCGTATGGGATGGGCTTGGCGGATGTGCGACATATTTTGACGCGCAGTGTGGAAGCGGTGTTGGATGATGCGATGCTGGCTGGTTTGCAGCAACAGCAGGCAGAACTGGTGGTGGAAACAGCGGCGCATATCCGTAACCAAGGCGTCAGCACGGCACAGTTACGGCATGAAACGCGGTTGCATTGCCGGTATGCGGGGTCGGATTCGAGTTTGCTGGTGGCGTGGGATGGGGAAGATGCGGCGGGGATTCGGGCGGCATTTGAGGCGGCGCATCGGCAGCGGTTTGGGTTTATGGCGGTGGAGAAGGCCGTTGTTGTGGCGAGTGTTGAGGTGGAGGGGATTGCTGGGGAAGAAAATCCCCCCCAGCCCCCCTTTTTCAAAGGGGGGAGTGAAGAAGCTGCGACATCACATCGGGTGTTTATGCGCGAAGAATGGCGGGATACGCCGTTTTACCAACGGGATGGTTTACAGATTGGGGAAACTATCAATGGCCCGGCAGTCATTCTGGAAAGCACAGGAACGGTTGTCATTGAACCGGGTTGGTCAGCTACCTTAACCCACCAAAACAACCTCATCCTCGATTCCATCACCCCCCTTTGCAAAAGGGGGGGCGGGGGGAATTTCTCTTCCGCCGACCCCATCCGCCTAGAAATTTTCAACAACCTATTCATGTCCATCGCCGAGCAGATGGGTTTTGTATTGGAACAAACTGCCGTGTCGGTAAACATCAAGGAACGGCTGGATTTTTCCTGCGCGATTTTCGACCCCGATGGCAATCTGGTGGCGAATGCGCCGCACATGCCGGTGCATCTGGGCAGCATGAGCGAAAGCATCAAAGCGGTGATCAGTGCCAATGCGGGGGCTATGCAGCCGGGCGATGTGTACGTCCTCAACGACCCGTACCACGGCGGCACGCATTTGCCCGACATCACCGTGGTCAAGCCGGTGTTTGAGGAAACGGGCAACGCGATCATTTTCTACGTCGCTACCCGTGGGCATCATGCGGATGTGGGCGGGATTACCCCCGGTTCGATTCCACCGCAAAGCCGCACGATTGACGAGGAAGGCATCCTGCTGACCAACGTCAAGCTGGTGGAACAAGGCCGGTTTCGTGAAGAAGAGATTCGCGCCCTGCTGGCATCCAGCGCGTACCCAGCGCGGAATATCGACTACAACATCGCCGATTTGAAGGCGCAACTGGCAGCCTGCGCACGCGGCGAAGCCGAACTGCGACGCATGATCGCGCAGATGGGGCTGGCGACGGTGCAGGCGTACATGCGCCATGTGCAGGATAATGCGGAAGCTTCGGTGCGGCGCGTGATCGGCAGCCTGCGTGATGGCAGTTTCCAGTATGAGATGGACGATGGTAGCCGCATTTGCGTGACAATTACGGTGGATGCAGCCAGCCGTTGCGCCACACTGGATTTCACAGGAACCAGCCCGCAACATCCCGGCAACCTGAATGCGCCGACCGCGATTACCCGTGCGGCAGTGCTGTACGTGTTCCGCTGTCTGGTGGCGGACAATATCCCGCTCAATGAAGGCTGCCTCAAGCCGCTCAAGATCATTATTCCGCCCGGCTCGATGTTGAACCCGCAATACCCGGCGGCGGTGGTGGCGGGCAATGTGGAAACTTCGCAATACGTGGTGGATGCGCTGTTCGGCGCACTCGGCATCATGGGCGCAGCGCAAGGCACGATGAACAACGTGACGTGGGGCAATGCCCGCCACCAGTATTACGAAACCCTGTGCGGTGGCGCGGGTGCAACGGCGAATGCGGATGGCGCGAGCGCGGTACATACCCACATGACCAATTCGCGCCTGACTGACCCGGAAATTCTCGAAACACGCTTTCCGGTGCGGCTCGAAGCGTTCCACATCCGCCCGCATTCGGGGGGCAAAGGCAAGCGGCGCGGCGGGGATGGCGTGGTGCGCAAGACCCGCTTTCTGGAACCGATGACGGTGAGTATCGTGTCAGGGCATCGCAAAGTTGCGCCGTATGGCATGGCGGGCGGCAGGCATGGGCAGTGCGGGGTGAATCGGGTGTTGCGTAACGATGGCTATCTGCAAACACTAGAGGGCATCGCACAAATCGAAGTAGACGCGGGCGATGTGTTGACGGTGGCTACGCCGGGTGGTGGGGGATTTGGTCAGTAATCCACCCTCCCCCGCCCGACCTTGGTAATGACGCCATCGCTGGAAATGCGCTGGTCGTGGTAGGCCAGCAGCTTCTCCTTGTAGGCATCCGGCAGGGATGAAGCGTGAATGTCGAAGCGCAGGTGGATGGCAGTCGACACCTTGTTGACGTTCTGCCCGCCGGAGCCTTGGGTGCGGATGGGCTGGAGGTCGAGTTCGTCAATGCGCAAACTGTTGTACATAACTTTTCAGCGTGTTCTGCTCTTTCACTGCATCGTGCGGAATCAGCAAATATCGCCACGGCTTACCGCCATTTGCCACTAAATAGTCGCTGGCATGTTTGCACCATATCGCCCCCGCTGCCGCTTTGGCTAACACTTGGTCGTTATCCATTTCATTGCTGGCTTTGGTTTCAACCATCAGCACCCAATACGCTGTTTCGGCAACGAAATCGGGGATGTATTCGGGATGTTCCGCGCCGTCTTTGTAGAACAGCTTGAACTGGCCTTTAACGGGCTTGAACCACTTTTGCGCGTCACGCTCCAGAATCACAGCAAAACGGCGTTCGGTATCGGAATCGAATTTCTGCAAGGGGTACAGGCAACGCTGAAACTCACCAAACAACAGTTGCTTGATTTTGGATTTGTCCGTGAGAGTTGCACGGATCGGTTGTGCCACCTGCCCTGCTTTAGCGGTGTAGGCGCAGTCTTTGAGTGCTGTAAACCCTTGCTTGACTTCGACTTCGTACTCGCTGCTATCTTCCCAGTAATGCTTTTGCATTTGGGCGTGCAACGTTTTGGCGAGCAGTTGGCGGTTGCTGTCCAGCACGTTGTGTACTTCATCAGCCGACAAATAGCTTTGCAGGTGCGTTACCACTTGCCCCGCCAAGTCGTAGATCAGGTCGGCGTGTTCGTCGTAACAAATATCGTCGTAATCCACCAACGAAAGACTAGAACAGCATTGATAGCGGCTGCACCTGTCAATCTATCATTGAAAATTGCTTTATAAGACTCATGACCTGCTGTTGTGAACTGGCTTGGCTCGGACTTAAGGTAGGCAGGAAAGCGGACATCATTGGAGAAACAAGCTAATGCCTTGGCAAGTTCATCAATCGTAATGCTAGGCAAAATATGCTGACCTGTTCGTCCACTAACTTGAACATACGGACGATAGTGGTACTCATAACCGTGAATAGCTATCTCACGTCGTAGATGCTCTTGCACATCATCCAACGCCGTAAAATGTGAAAGCTCAACAGGATTTTGTAGATTTCTTGCTCGTGTTACCTGCTTATGGAAATCGCCTGTTTCATTGGCTTGAATGATAGTGACCATCACCTTGGCAGCACTTATATCTGCTTCTGGATGCTCAACTACAAATTGAGCTGCTGATGCTATGGTTTGTGCACCATTGACAACCGAAGCACTCAATAATTCAAAATTCTTTTCTATTTTTCTATCATCTGATTTGCTTTTTCGCTTTCCTTTAATAGAAGCACAAATAAATGTAATGCCATTATTAAGATGAAAAAAGCTATCTGGTTCATTCAGTAGAGTTTTCTTGATAGCACTATTTACACCACGCTTACCTGAACCAATAAAAAAGCGTATATTTTTTTCATATAAGGCTTTATCGTGCTTGTTATGCAACACAATTAAATCAACAATACTAACCAACCCAAATACTGTTTTACGTGGGGCATCAAGCTCCCTGAATTTATGTATCTTAAGTCTTTCAATTTTAATTGGCTCTAGTGCTTGTTCAAGCCTAAGAGATTCCGCCACGGATTGAGCATCAAAATACTCAACCGCTTCGCATAAACGATCATCCTCTTCTCGTTCGTTGGTGATTACTCGAAGCAGTACTGTTTGGGCGTGTAGCGATACTGAATCGCCTACATAGGCAACCACCAGTTTAATGTAATTACACTGATCTAAAGCATTCTCAATAGAGTGTCGCCGATTTTGAAAATTATTATTGAAATTATCTAACTGACTGTTTAGCAACAACCCTATACCGCTAGCAAAATCCTGTGCTTCTTCTTGTGAGAACTGTTCATTGGCTTTCAATTTTGATTGCAGTAAGTAGAGTGTCTTATCAGCTTCATGATAGTACACCGCATCAATGCCATTGTCGTTGAAGTCATCAGTCACTTGCTCGGCGGCAGTTTTAGCATCTAGCCCGAATTTACTTTGTAGTACGAAGGCACTGAAAGCACGGGATACTTGCTTGTTTTTTTTATCCTGCTGGTTTGCCCCATTGCCTAGCAGTGGTGGTAAGTGAGGCACATAACGCTCACTGAGAATCCGTTTCAAGGCTTCCAGCATAGAAGGTTGGATTGCAGCCATTTAGTTATTGCCCTTAATCTTGAAGATTTTTATGTGCATACAAGTACGCTCTTGACATAAAATAAGATATTTCAATCACCTACATCAACCCCCAATGATTCTAACCACATCATCCACTCGTTGAAATTCGGGCATTCGCTGCGGATGCGAGATAATCCGATTTCCTGCGCCAGAATGATACCGTGCGTCGGCTTCACATAAGAAGGAAATAGCCCCTCAATCCGGTGGGAAGGCTTGGTTTCAATACTGTTGTTGATCTGCTCCGGCGTGGTGAACTGATCACGAATCTGTTGCAATGCCTGTTGCTTATCCTCAGTCCAGTCATCCAGCAACCATTCAAACTGCTGAATGTCACTGAATAACAAACCTTCAAACTCATACATCTGCACATAGGGGCGAAATTTTTGCGCGGGGTCTACATTGTCAAACAGACTTTGAGTTGCCTGCATGATTGCAGCTTCGAGTTCTGCACGGGTTTTGCTCTGGTTATTCTTGAAGCCGTAGAAATCAACAAAGGTCGTGATAACGTCATAGCTTTGGTAGTTGTTGCGCACAAAATGCGCCAAACGCGGCGCAGACACATTCCCGCCAAAATGGTCGGTAAAAATATAAATCCCTTTAGTCAGCAAGACCGGATACAAGCACTGCTCAGCAAACTCCTGCTCAGTCTGCCCTTCACAAATAACGCAAACACGCATCAGGGTTGCCCCCTAACACATTACTCAACCACAATTCTGACACACTAAAATCATCATCCAACCACTGTTGGTAGTCTGCTTGACTCAGGTTGCGCAAGCGCGTTTCACCATTTTCAAGATCAGCCACTACAATATTGTCGAGATTAAAACAGTTGACCATGAATGGTGATTGGGTTGCAAGAATAATCTGGCAACGATTGGATAAGCTTTTAATCATCGCTGCCACTAATGTAATAGCATTGGGATGCAAACCTAACTCTGGCTCATCCAGCAAAATAATGTCCGGCAATTGTTCAACGGGAAGGTTTAACAAGGTAATCAGGCAAAACAGACGCAACGAACCATCAGAAGTCAGGTGCGCTCCCATGATTTTATCACCTTGCTTATGCCTCCAGCGTAACATGACTTTACCGTGCTGCGGCTCAAGCACAAAGCCATCGAAGCTGCTCAATACGCGGCTGATTTGCTTTTCTATCAGCTTAAAGCGTTTGGCATGATTTTCACGCAAGGCCAACAATATAGCCGCCAAATTATCGCCATCAGAATTCAGAAACACCGAATCGCTGGTGTCATGGTGCTTCTTGATGCCCGCATTTCTGGCAGTGTCATGAAATTGATAGACCCGACAACGTTGCAGAAAATACCCTAACACTTGGGGTATCCTGCTTTTCAACAGCTTGCCATCAGCCAGAATAGGTTTTCTAATTCCTTGATAAAATACACTAGATACATCGGTTGAAGCAGATGGCAACATCATCCATTTTTCATCACTTAAGCGCGTATGTTCATACACAATGCTCATCTGATCTGAGGTATCGGCGAGTAGTTTGGCTTGGTACTCATAGCGGTCTTGCTGACCTTCTATAGGGAGCCTCTAAAAACCCGGCGTATCGCAGCGGTGCGCACTGACTGTCCGGCATTTTGTTAAAAAATCTTGTGCCCGCTAGTTTTTAGGCACATTACATCCGTTTTCTGGCGATTTTTCCGCATT
>NZ_JAQTLS010000007.1 GCF_028714775.1 Thiothrix sp.
GCAAAAGTGGTCGGTTATCCACCACTGGAAGCCTGCTTTGCAGACCTTTTTACTCATGTTCGGCGAAGAGCGCGTCCCGCTCTCCGCCCTATGAAAATTTGTTACACAGTTTATTTGACAGACTCCCACCCTTACGGTGCATATAACCGTTGCGGTGCAGGATCAGTTTTGCCTCATCAACGTAGGCTTTTCTCACGCCTTCCCCGTGCTGTTCCTTCATCGCATCGTAGAACTTTCCGGTGGGGACTGGCGTCCCATAATTCTGCATCAGCAACACCAATACCTGTTTGTGCCCCTCTTTTAATTTAAAGCCATCCTCATCAGTGATCACATTAACATCAACCAATTTATCTAGGGTTGATAGCATCACTTTTTTGAAATCACCCATTTCAGTTGGCTTATGTTGGCCTGCTGGTGAGCCACCATCTGACCCAAAATCCCCGCTGGACAAAGCTGGACAAATTTGTCCAAGGTTTTGTCCAGCATCATCTGGATTTTGACCCGCGTTTGACCCACGTTTAACCCCCGGTTTCCCGGCGATTTTCCCGATTTTGCGCAAGGTGCGGACAAGAAATTTCAGCTTTGCCATTTTTCCGGGTGCTGCTGGCTGTGGTTGGTTTTGGCTTGCAGCGTGGGTTGCTAAGGTGATGACGATCAATAATTCAAACGCAACTGCCAGTATTGTCCCGAAAACTAATGAGATGGACTTCGGGTCACTGGTGACTTCTGCGCTTGCACCGAAGAAACCCAACAGCCCAGCGATCATGTCGTTGACCGGGAGCGTGGGTTTTACGTCTTTTAGCTGTTCACGGGCGGTTTGGAGTGCCTTGGACTGTTTGTCCAAGTTTTTGGACTGGACAGACAAACCGGAAACCAGTTTGTCCAAGTTTGTCTGGGTTTGGACAAGCTCCTCACAGCCATTATCTGGCACTTTGGTGTACCCGTTGGACGCCTTGCAGCCTTGGGTAGCCACCCAAACGGTGGATGGTGCGGTATTTTTTCCGTTTAAATAGATGCGTTTCCCGGATGCCGTGAGGGCTGTCCGGTTTTGGATAGCCCTGATCTTGGCACGTAACTGTTCCTGCAAGGCAAGGTTCTCGGCATCTGGGGCATTGCTTTGCACCCGTGCATCAGCGGCCTTGGTGCTGGCTTGGATTTGTTGTTGGGCGAGCTGGCTGTCCAAGGTGTTGTTGGCGTTTTGTTGGGCGAACAGGGAGCCAAGGCCAATGGTCGCGGCGATGCTCAGCACCCGCAAGGTTGTGACCCCGGTACGTTTCCCCCAACTCTGGGCATAGCCTGCCGTCCTTGGGACGATCACCTTTGCCAAGTCCGCACAAAAGAACAGGGCTGGCAGCACAGCGGCGGAAATGGCGTCTGTGCCCGCACCCAACAAGTACCAGAACAGCATGTTCATGATGGTGGACATCTGCCAGACCTGCACATGCGCAAAGAATATCCCTGCGTGGGCGGCATCCTTGTTGCTGCGGTAGTTCAGCCCTGCGGCGGCAACAGAAAGTGCGGTCAACAGCGCCACCACCAGCAACACCTGTGCTGGCGTGATGGCGGAGAGGAGGTTGTTGGTGTCAATGGCGTTCATGGCAGTGTCCCAATAGTCCCAGTGGTTTTGTTTTGCTCAGGTTGGCGGGGTAGGGCGCTTAGCCGCCCTGCCCTTTTAAACGTCCGGTTTTTGTGCGTTATTGTTGGTATCGGCATGAATGCCGATGGCTGCATCCTGTGCCGTCTCGTGGGCATCAAGGTAAGCCTTGGGCAAAGTGGCGACATCACCTTGCAAGCCCGCATAACCTTCTGCCAATAGCCGCAAGGCAACATCCCAGCCCCCGGCAAAAACCATCAGGCGTTCATCACGGCTGATGCGCCCTGCCCGCTTACCCTTATTGCCACCATTGGTGGGCAGGAATGCCAGTTCTTGGCCTTGCAGGTGCTGTTCCAGTGCTTGGCGGCTGGCTTCAAACATCGGGTGGCTGCGGTCTGGGGCTTGGATGCCATACACCCTGACCCGTACCTTGCGGCCTTTGTGCAGGAGGGTCAGCGTATCCGCTGCTTCCACCGAGGCAAGGCGGCAAGCCACCCTGCCCGCCTGCCCCAAGGTTGCCAGCAACACATAGGCCAGCAATGCCCCCGCCACCATCAGGCTGATGGCGTACTGCCCGTGCGGGTGTAACACCACCACCAGCAGCACCAACAGGAATGCGGTCAGCAGGTAGGCTTGCAGTGATGGGTTAATGTGGGTGTGCATGGTGTTGGCTCCCTTTCATTGGTCGTCGCCCTCTTCTGTTGTGCCTGCCGTTGAGGTGAGAGTCCCTTCACCATCGCTAAACCCACCCTTGAATGGGGTTTCATCCACATAGGCGTCTGTCACCTGATCCCACCAATCATCCCGGTCGGTGGTTTGGTTTGTCTGTGCCAGAGTCATGCATTGCCCTCCCCCGTCCCCCGGTATTCCCGGTTGTACTCAATGAAGGAAGATGTGACAAAACGGAAACCAACCATCCGCTCCCCATGCGTGCGCTTATGGGCAACTTGGCGGCGGGCTTCTGTTGCAGCATCCAGCCAATAATGGCTATGGCTGATCAGGCGGATACGCAACTCACGCGCTTCTGCGTCAGTGGTCAGGCCATCCTGCTCCAAAGATTGACGCCATGCCTGCCGTAACCCACGGGCGGCAGCAAGGTGTTGGCGGTGGATTTCTGCCAACGGTGCTTTGTGGTGGTTTACTTGGCTCATTCCCCAACCCCCTCGCCAATGGCGGTGCTGATTTCATCCAGCTTTGCCACCACCGCCATCGGGTGGTTCAATGCTGCGCAGTAACCTTCACGTTCTGGGTCGGTGTCACGTTCCCAGTGTGCTTCCCAGCCATCCTCACCCGCATCAAAGGTGTTGAACTGCCAACCATCGCCAATGGGTTGGTAAAAGTTGGCTGTTTCAAAGTCTGGCAGCTCATGTACCTCGTCTTCCCGGTATCCCTCGAATGCAGATTCTGCATACCGTGGCAGCAACTTGGTGCTACAGGTAAAACAGCCTGCCTGCCCCCACTGCCAAGCCATGCATTGGCTACCGCAGCAGTTCCCTTGGTGGGGCTGTTGGGTGAGGTGGCAGAGCTTTTGCCCTGCTTCCGCTTCGGTGAGTGTGGTGATCCTGATCATGACACTCTCCTGTTATTGGTGTTTTTGGAAATATGCCCGTGCCTCCGAGCTTTCCCACTCGCTGGGGAGTGGCTTACGGCTCCAGCCGCGCAGTTCTTCGTTGCCATCGCTGTACAGTGCATACAGGTCAACCTTCACACCTGCGGGTGCTGCGTCAGCTTCTGCTGTCCACTCGACCCCCGCTTGGGCAGCAGTGCCGGATGGTTTTTTGACTTCGACCCCATCCTTGCGGATGGAGAATCCTGTTATGGTGGGTGTCCCTGCCATGTCTGCTGCTCCTACTCAAAAGTGTGTTGTTGTGAGTAGTATGGGAACGACTTAACCAAAAGTAAATACTAAAAGGGAACAACTGGTAAAGTTATTTGATCCGGTCACCATCGGTCAGCGCCTGCGGGAAGCCTATGGATATTTTGCAGGGTATGGGCGAGGGTGCTATTCTTGTATGACGAACTACTTTTATGGGTATGACAGCATGAGTGGATTAAGGATCAATGCCCGGCTTGATGACGAAAGCACCGGGGACTTGCAGTTCCTGCGGAAAATCTTAGGTGATAAGTCAATCACTGAGGTGCTGAAATATTCATTGCAACAGGTCGCACAAGATTTTCGGGACAAAGCTAGAGCCAAACGCCAGAAACAACTCTGGATGGAGAGTGGGCTGATCGGCTGTATTCAGGATGCACCTGAAAATTTGTCAGTCAATTACAAAAAATATGTGGCTGGGTATCTGGATGGGAAATATCCCCAACATGTCAGCGAAAAATAGCATTATTGCCGATAGCGGTTTCTGGATTGCACTGTTTCACCAGAAAGACCAGTACCATCTTGACGCGGTGGCTGCGTTGGAGAAGTTTGCCGACCGTCTGCTGGTTGTCACTTGGCCTGTCATTGTGGAGACCAGCCATTTGCTTTTGCAACGTGCGGGTTTTCAACAACAACTGACATTCTTACAAACGATTCAACGGGGTGGAGCTGATATTTTTTCCTTGGACGATACATCGCACCTACCAAGAATGAGTACATTGATGCAGAGGTATCGTGACCTCCCGATGGACTTAACAGATGCTTCATTGGTTATTTTGGCAGAGGAGCTGGGGCACGGGCGCATCCTCTCCACCGACCAGCGGGATTTCAACTGTTACCGATGGAAGAACCACGAGCCATTTGAGAACTTACTTTTCTAAAAATGGGCGGATATGGAGAAGAGGAGATTAATATGTCACGTATCTTCTTCGACATCATCCTTTCTCCTTCCCAAGCTCAGCGAAGGCATTAGCGACAGTATGGATAACGTCTTTTAATTGCCCAGAACATCTGTAGCTTTCTAGCAAGTGACATTCCTCGCTAGATAGTTCTTCCAGTGATTTGCGTTGACCTGAAATTAGCCATGTAGGATCAACACCAAACAATTCTATTAACTTGAACATAAATTCCGCATCAGGAGTTCGCTTCCCCGCCTCATAATAGGATACGGTTTTGGGCGTTACTCCCAATTGTTCTGCGAACTCAGCTTGGGATAGTTTCCCCTCCCGCACCTCCCGCAAGCGCTGACCGATGGCGACCGGATCAAATAACTTTACCATTTGTTCCCTTTTAGTATTTACTTTTGGTTAAGTCGTTCCCATACTACTCACAACAACACACTTTTGAGTAGGAGAACCAACCACTATGGATACAGATACCCCCCGCCCAGCCTTGCGCACCCCAGAGGCGGTGCTCACTGATTTCCACTGGCGAGGCATCACCGTTACAGGCTGGTGTCGCGCAAACGGTTTTAGCCGCCATGTCGTCAACTCAGTGCTGCATCGGTACACCCCCGGCCTCCGTGGGGAGGCTCATAGGGCGGCTGTCGCGCTCGGCATCAAAGCCGCACCAGAACAAGCAGTGGCGGGCGGAACCAATGAATAATGCTACCACAAACGCGCTAAATCACCTGCCATTTTCAGCGTTAGCACGGGCAGTTGGCATTTCCGAGGCAGAACTGTTATCGGTACTGATGCGCTGTTTCCATTTCCTGCCATCCCGTTTCCGGCTGATGTTGGCAGGGGGCAAGCCATAAACAGCCATTATCTGGCACAACACCTGAGCTGACAGGGCATCCCACTAACTGACTGACTTTTCCAAGAACAAAGGCTGAAAAACAGCCTGACGGGCAAGTTTTGCCTGCGAGAAATGAAAACGGACAAACAACGGACATAACAACAGGCACAAGAACATGAAAACAACAGGGGACAGGATCGCGGACACACTGGCAGCAGCAACATTGGCGGTGTGCCTTTCGGCAATCGCCTGCGGTGCTGGTAGGGCGGAAGCCGCAGAAGCTAACACCGGCACGGTGAACTTGGCGGCAACGCTCAAGGATGCACCGGCTTTCCAGAAGGTCAGTTGGGCAGTGGTGAGGGACAGGGACACGGTGAAGACCAGCCATTCCCATAGCCTGAGCCTTGATTTGATGCCGGGAAATTACGAAGCACGGCTGGAATGCAACGGTAACAACCGCAGCCGCAGCTTTACCGTCAGCGTAGGCAGCAGCAACAGCTTTGTGCTGGCCTGCGATTAGCTAGGGGAATGGACATGGGAACGAAACTGGAACTGATTTTTACCTCCCTACTGCTGTTGGCAGGGGCTACCCAAGCAGGGGAGCAAGAACCACTGGCAACAGAAAGTACCCCGTGGGGTGCTTATGTGGAAACCGATAGCGGCAATGACGCCAACCCTTACCAACAAGCGGCGCTGGCGTGTGGGGATCAAGAACCCGTAGCACTGCAAGCCTGCATTACCCGTTACCTTGAAGGAGAGTAACCATGAATACCGCTGCAAACACTAAAACAAACGCACCAACTAATCCCCAACCGCGTGCCGCCACGGGTACAGGTGCTGCTGGGGCAAAACTGAAAACGTTCGGGACATTCGCCGCTGGTGGCTTGGCAAGTGCAGTCATCACCACGGCACTCCTGCACGGTTGGGGAGTATTGGGCAGCAATGGCCTGAACCCGTTTGGGGATGGCGGCAAGTCCGGTTACAAAGATACCGATGCCAAAACAGGCATTGCCCGCAAAGCGGGGCTTACTGTCAGGCCAGCACCTGCCATTGGGCAAGGGCAAGGCATGGATGGGCTGGCGTCAGCCCCCGTGGTGATGCTGGCAAGGATGCCCACCCCACCCGTGGCACAAGCAAGCACGGTTGGGGCGAATGTTGGCTTTGTGCCAGCCGTGCGCCAAACAGGGCAAACCACCCGGCAAATGCTTGCCAGCGGTGCGGCACTCCCACAAGCCCCTGCGGTTGCCACTGTTGCCACCACTAGACCAGCGGCACGCACGGACAGCAAACCCGTAGCGGCAAGTGCTGCCAGTGTTGCGGGCGGCGATACTGCTGCACATGGTGGCACGGCGGCAGGCGGCAACTGGGTCGCAGCACTGATGCCGGGTGATGCCAAGGCCGCACCTTCCCCCTATTACTACGCATACACCGCCCAAAAAGGCGGCAAGCCCCACGGGGTAACGCAACAGAAAACAACCTTGCCTGCGGCAAGCGGCAATAACTGGGTGGCATCACTGATGGGCAACCAACCCGTCAAACGGACAGCCGGACGGGCTTCCCCCTACCAGACGACCAGCACCGCACTCGGTTCCGCTGCTGGTGTGGGTGGCGACCGCCTGACAGGTGGTGGGGCGGATGCCGTGTGGGCGAAAGGGGATATTGAGGTCGGGGCAAAGAAAGACCCGCATAAAAGCAGGATCAGTGTCTGTACTGAGGAGCGGGGAATGGTTTCCGGTTGCGTTGTTGGTGAGGAGTTTTAACCGATGAAAAGCACGATAAACCAAACGGCAGTCAACCGGACGGTGTACTGGGTGGCTAAAGCCTTTGCAGTCATGATGTTGGCGGCTTACCTTGCGGCCTTGGGCATGGCGTTACATGCCTATGGGGCAGGTGATAAAAATGGGGCGCTGCTGTGGGCAGTGCTCATGCTGTTGCCCTTGGCGCTGTTGTGGCTGGCATCCGTGCTTGCCGCACCCTTCATCCGTGATATGGATCGGGGTATGGATGCCGCCAAAACCGCACCAACGGTGGGGGGCTGACCATGCAAAATGCGCTTTCTGGACTTTTCACCCCGTTCTTGGGCTTGGTGCGCCTCACTAACTTGCTGTTGGCCTTGGGGGTGGCAGGCATTGCCGCCAATACGCTGATGGGTGACAGGACGCTGCATTTCCGTGCCACCTTGAGCCATAACGACACATTCTACGGTTGGGCATTGGCATGGTTGGCAGTGTCGCTGTTGGTACAGGCGCTGGGCTGGTGCTGCACCAGCCGGCAAGGCAAACGGGGCTAGCGGCATGTGGCGCTTATTGACCATTGCGGTGTCGGGGTCGTTGCTGGCGGTGCAAAACGCCAGCCCGGATTTTGCCGCTGTGCTGGCACGGCATGTCCAGAACACCCAGACCGCCTTCGCACAGGATGATGCGCAGTACTTTTCCGACAAGGCTGATGTTGCGGCGGCTGTTACTACGGCTTTTGTGCTGTCCGCCGCTGATGCGGTGTCGTTTGCGGACTTTGCCCAAGAACTTGGGGACATCCGGGCTGACCAAGAAGCGGATGCCAGCACGGCAAGCCCGCAGGCAGCGCCCAAAATCACCCCGGTGATGATCCGTGACAACCTGCAAGGCAAGGGGCGGATCATTGCGGCGGCGGAATCGGCAGGGCGGCAAACCAATTTGCCACCCAGTTACATGGCAGCAATGGCGGTGATTGAGTCCAGCATCAACCCATCAGCACGCCGCTGCCAACGCAATGGGTGCGACGGGGCGGTGGGGCTGTACCAGTTTGTGGGTGATACCGGGCGCAGGTATGGCTTAGTGACGGGCGGCGCAGACCACCGTACCAATGCTGCCGCCTCCATCCGTGCTGCTGCCCTATTGGCACGCGACAACCGCGCCGCGCTAGTGCGGGCAGGCATCCCGATCACGGGTGCAAACCTTTACATGGCGCACCAGCAAGGCAGTGATGGTGCTATTGCCACGTACCGCCTTGCGCACGGCATGGGGCTACGGGCTGGACGGGGATTGATGCACAACATTGGCAACAACTTGCCGGGCAACATCCGCAGGCAATACTTCAATGGCCTGCCCAACGGCAAGCACAAGTTTTGGGTGCTGAAACCGGGTGTCAGTGCAACACAGGCCGCCACGGCGTTTTACCGCCATTGGGATGCCAACTATGCCCGCTTTGAGGCGGCAGTGAACCGGACGTTTGCCGGGCAATTACGCGAGGTGTGGGCATGAGCACCAACCAACAACAGATAACCGGAGGCCAACCATCATGAACATGGTTGCTGTTTTTGACGAAATCATCCGCCGCAAGCCCGCCGCATCTGAGTGGCTGGCATGGGCTTGCCTGATGCGCCAAACCTTATGCTTTGGCAAGGCAGAGGATGACCTTGCCGACTCACGCTTGGAAAAGCTGGCTGGCTTACGCCGTGACCATGCCCGTGCAGCCGTGCGCAAGGTCGTTGGCATGGGGCTGTTCGAGAATGCCGGGCAAGGCAAATACGGCACGGTATACCGTATCCCTGAACGCTTTTTGGATGGCAGCAGCTATATCGGTTTCAATGCCAACATGGGGGCAAGTGAAACCGATGCTTACGCTGAAATCACCGTAGACAAAACAGACGAAGCTGGAACAGTTGCACCAGAATACGGGGAGGCTTACCAGCACTTGCTGGAAACTAACCGGATGTTGGTTGAAGCTAACCAAGTTTTGGTAAACACCAACCAAAGCTTGGTGGAAACCAACCGTATCTTGGTCAATGCCTTACCAACCCTTGGTGGGCAACTTACCAAAACTGGGTCAAATGCTTACCAAGAGTTGGTAACAGACAGTAATAAACCTAAACATAACAAAACCACTACAACCCTACCCCCTGACAGTTGGGGAGAAGCCGAAGACGCGCAGGAGCGTTGGCCTGAACACTGGGGGCAGGCAGGGCAAGGGCTTGATGGTTTTCAGGCTTGGGGGGAATACGCAGCAATGGCAGCACCGCAACCGGCAGAGGGACAGCCAATACCTGCAAGCCAAACCAAAACCAGCGGGATCACCGCCGAGGCCCTGCAATACCCCGCAGGCTTGTCAGCGGCAGAACGGGCAAAAGCACCGGGAAAACTGGACGGGCTGCACCCCCAGATTGCGCAGGAGGTGCTGGACGCGCTGGCATGGAAGATGGCGGACGGAAGCGTAAAAACCCCTATAGGCTTGTTGGTGTACATGGCAAACAAGGCACGTGAGGGCACATTTGACCGCACCCCTGCACTGGAATGGCGCAAGGGGCAGCAGATGGCACAAGCCAAGCAGGAGGGCATTACGCTGGTAGAATTGAACAACTTGGCAATTGATATTAAGGAAACCCAACGGCTACACAGGGAAAGTGGGCATGAGGTATTTTTTAAGCAGGCTGAGACGATGAAAGCCACGTATTTCCAGAAGCTAGAAGTGTACAAGGTAGCACAAGCCACACTAGCGACGGCACATGGGCAAGCCCCATGACAGCTCACTTTGCCCTATTTCCCCTATGAGCACCCGCTATCGGTGGTTGCTTGTGCCCGAAATACATCAGGCCAGCAACCACCGGAATTTCAGGAAAACAATTAAGCGCAGCGCCGTTTTGCATGACAGTTTCTTACTCAACAGTGCCGTTGATACCCATTTACAAACCAAAGGTTTTGCCTTAAGGTATCCGCCTATCCTATTGATAGGGCTAATATCTTAAGGGGCACAATATGACAATTAACCCACCCTCCCGCGACCGCGTGGCAGAAGCTTTGGCACTGTTGCAGGACGCCCACCAACGCCTGCTGGACAGCAGTACTTATGGGGCTGACGTGCTGGTTTACCGTGCCATCCTGTGTTTGTCTGGGGCACTCGAACCCCTGCCCGCCTCACCAGCGTCCCACGTAAAGACACCCAGTGTCCCTGCCTTGGCCTGAAATGGAGGTACAAATGGAAAGTAAAGAACTGGCGCTGATGGCGGCGGAAATCGCCGCCCTGTTGCGTAAATATGTCCCCGGCGGGGAAACGGTAGCCTTACGTTCAGAAACCACCAATATGAGAAGCAAAACTTGTGCTCAGGTGTTTGCCTTTAGCCCAAAACAAGGTGGGGTTTTCTCCGTCAATGCTGAACTTCGACATCCCCCTCCGGGGCAAGGGAACTTGGACGCGAAGTGTATTCCCTAAAATAACCAGAGATGTCTGATTGGGTGCTTTTGCCCATTTGTCTCGCCAGTTATGGCAAGCGTCCCTGCGGTCTAGTCCCCATGCGGTGACGGTGCAGCGAAAACCGTCAACAACAGTTCCGCATCGTCGATCAGCCGGTAAACCGGGCGTTTGCCTGCCAACTGCTCACTTTCTGACAGGATAATGGGTACACCTTCGCCACGCTTGTCCATGATGAAATTGCGTTGCGAGCCAATGGCATCCACATTCATCGGGCATTTCGCCAGCAATGAACACAGCAGTTCATTCCGCGCTGATTGCCGTTCGGGCAGGCTGTCCACCGTCATGGTGTTGGGGATTGCTCCCGGCGAAAACAGTTCCAGACGGTCAGCGAACAGGTGTAGGCGGATTTTTGAGCCGTAGATGGAGTAATCCCGGTGTGCTACCGCATTCACCACGGCTTCAAAGACGGCGCTGAGGGAGAATTGTGGGGTTTCAATGCGGTTGGGGTTTTTCACCGCATACACCCGCATATTGCGCTCGACGAATTTGCAGGCATCGCGGATTTGTTCATCCAGCGGGCCGTGAATGTCCTTGGCATCCAGTTGGTAGGCGGCATTGCGTTCCGTGCCACGGTATACCACGGCTTGGATGTAGGCGTTGCTAATGAAGTCTGCCGGACGTTCCGTCGCCATCAGCACACCGCTGACCGTGGGATACCAGTTGCCGTCTTCGTCGCAGGTGATGAGCTTTAGCTTGGAGAGGAATTCACGGTCATCTTTGGGTGATAGCGGTGAGCGGAACCGCCGCCACAACGGTGCTTTCAGGTCATCCAGTGCAGCTTGCGGGACTGCCTGTTCATCGTAACGGATAATCCTTGCCTGACTGCGCTGTTGGAACAGTCGGGCAAGGGCATCCGGGGTCATTTGCCGTTTGGAACTGCCGATACGGTAGAGGTAGCCGCCGGGGCTTTGGTGCACAAACAGGCTGCGGGGGATGTCAATCCGCACTATCGCGGTTTCATCGCCATCCGGGGTTTGGGCGGGGAGTTTGCGTATCCGGCAAAGTAATGGTGGGGTAATCTGGTCATTGGCAATGTCCCGCAACCATGTTTCCACAGTGTCCACTTTGTCTAGTGGGATGCCAGTAACAGCCTTGGATTTGTCATCCACCCCCAGCACGATGACGCCCGTATTGCTGTTTGCCATCGCCGCCATTTCGTCCGCCATGCCATTGCGGTGGGGTGCGCTGACCTGTCCGCCTTTGAATTCAACCCGCTTCAATTCAAGCACGGAATCTTCGCCAAGGGCGATTTGCTTGAGCAGGTTGTTGGTTGAATCCGGCATGGTTGCATCCTTCAGGCTGGCTGGAACGTAAGGTACGAGGATAGCATACCCTTGTTTTCCCCGCCGCCCCAGCCAAACCACAAAGCCACGCTTTAACTGGGCGTGGGGGTACTGTCCAAATTGGCGGCCTTTTTCATCGCCATCACCGCTGTTTCCATCGCCTGCCGTACCGGGTCGCTGTCCAAACGGGCATACACTTGGGTACTTTGCGGGCTTTGGTGGTTCAGGGTTTTGCCGATGATGACAAGGCTTGCTCCCGTGCGGGCTTGCCAACTGCCGAGGCTGCGGCGTAGGTCGTGCATCCGCAAGTCTTCCAAGCCAACGGTTTTGCGCACTGTGTCCCAACTGCTTTTGGGTTCAACCAGATGCCCGGTTTTATTCAGGCTGGAGGGGAAAACCCAATCACTGGTGGTTGAGGATCGCCGTCCTTTCAGTACCGTTATTGCGGCATCTATGAGTGGGACTACCTGTGATGTGCCATTCTTGGTCATCGGGATACGCCATTCACTACGGTCAAAGTGGATGTCATCCCAACGCATGGATAGCACATTATTTTTACGTGCGCCCGTGTATAGGCATATCAGGAAAAAGTCCCGCGTAGCGGGTTCGGCTAACCCATCAAGCGCATCAAAGAATTTCTGCATTTCATCTGGTTGAAGGAACCTCTCCCGTGATGTCACCCGGAATTTTTTTACACCGACGCAAGGGTTAATACCTTCAAAAAAATCCCACTCTATGGCTTTATTGAAAAGAACCCTTAATACCGCCAATGCATGGTTAGCCGCATAAACACCCCGTTCTTTACCTGTTTTGGCGTGCCAAGTCAGGATGTCATTGCGGCGAATCTCGGAAAGCTGCCGACGCTTCCAGTGGGACAGGTGATATTGGAAGCGCTTTTCATCATCTGTCCAAGTGCGTTTGTGGACTTTGGCGTGGCGTTCAAGGTAAATGTCGAATAACTCACCCAATGTCAGCTCTGCCCTTTCTTCCTGCCGTATGGAAGTGGGGCTTAGCCCTTGGGCTACTTGCATGTTCACGCCCACCGCAAGTTCGCGGGCTTGTTGAACCGTGATTGTCCCAAATGCATCCAACCTCACCCGTTCAGGACGGCCGCGTATCCTCCGGTAGATATAAAAAACTTTCTTTCCGGTTGGGTACACGGTCAGGCATAACCCATTCATTTGGGTGTCATGGTAAGTTACCCGTTTACCATCGGTTGGGATTGGCAGTGCGGAGATGACCCGCTGCCCGAACAAGAGTCGCCGTTCTTCAGTCATATGAATTCCTTTTGGTGCTACGCTGGTGCTACGCGGAAACGTTATTTAACGGTATTCAATGACAACAAAAGGTACGGAAAGTTAACGAATGATACCTCACCAATTCCATGATTCTTAAGGGAAAAAACAAAATCTCAAGGAAAATCATAGCGATGGCAAAAAAATCACCTTAAATCTCATAATCCTTTGGTTCACAGTTCGAGTCTGTGTGGGCCCACCATTTATATCCAGAAAAAATAACGAGTTATCGAAATATCCATAACTCGTTTATTCCCCCTCATTCATCCCGTGCTACCCCTGTGCTACCGAAGAAGAAGTTTTCAACCCTCCGTATGTTGCAGGGACTGTAAGCCAGCCTGCCGATAAATACACCTATTAAACCCCGCCCCCTTCTGTGCTAGCCTTAACGTAAGTAACCAAGCGTTTCGAGCGCACTGGGACAGCATACAAGCAATGAGGGAGATGAACCGTGAATACCGTAAAAGCTTTGTTTTTGGTGGGGATCAGTACTGCGGTCTTGGCAGTTGCCGCCCAAGCCCACGCCGCCAGTTTTGATTGCCAGAAAGCCGTAACGCCGGTTGAACATGCCATTTGCGACAATCCCGAGCTTTCCGGTTTGGATGATGAAATGGCTGAAAACTACCAGCTGGCACTACGAAAAGGTAATGCCAGCACGGTCAAAGCTGGACAACGGGCATGGCTGAAAGAACGCAACGCCTGCGGGGATGACCGTTCTGGCATGGACGAGTGTATCAAAGACCAATACGGCTACCGTCTCAATGATTTGGGGCGGATGGTTTACCTGCCTCAAAAACTCAAAGCCTGCTCAAATTTGATGATTGAGGACAAAACGACCCGTCTGGGTGTTGCCCCCAGCGAAGCCGGTGGCGAGGTCGTTGTCAGCATGAGCCATCATCTCGGCTTTTATGTACAGTCGGTGGCTGGCTTGCCTGCCGATGAAGACGCAAACCAATACATGTATGACACCGACGATTTTGCCAAGGGCGATACCGTAACCGTGTGTCTGGTCAGGATACCTAAACACTGCCCGCCGGGTGATGACCGTGGTAAGGAGTACACCATCACCAACGGCAAAAACCGCAAGTCTTTCGCCGCAACACCAGATTGGCATTCCTGCGGCGGCGCGTAGCGGAACTCACCTTCCCGGAGGTACAAGCCATGATGAACAAACCCCTTATTTTCTTGCTGGCCTGCCTTGCAGGTACAGCTAATGCGGCTGGGCACAGCACGTATTGCAACCAGCGTTTCGGTTTCTGTGCTGACTACCCTGACACCCTGACGATGGCTCCACAGGAAGAGTCGGGGGAAGGCGGGCATGGGCGGAATTTTTCCGACAGCAACGGTTTTACGATGGTCTTGTACGGCTATAACAACGTGGATGAAAGTACGCTGGCAAGCACCAAAAAGGGCGATGAAGAACTCTTCGATACCATCACTTACCGCAAACAAGGCAGCAACTGGTATGCCCTGTCGGGCTATCAGGGCGACAATATCCTGTATGTGAAAAGCTGGGTTGGTATTGGGGCGATCAACCGCCTGTCATTGGACTACCCTACCCGCCTGAAAACCACTTACGACGGGGATGTGAACTACATCGTGCGGCATTTCAAGCCGGGGGATTTAGCGGAAATGCATTGATGCCCATTTTGTCTGCCCCCTCCAAAACAACCGGAACATTGATGACGCCAACATTAGCTTATTTTTAAGCAATGCTCGAAAAATAAGCTACACTGAAATTGCCCAGTTAGCCGATGCGTGCTGATGTTTGGGGCGAGGGATCGCATACTATTTCAACGTGGCAGCTCAACATGAAAAGATTATTGTTTTTAACCCTTCTTTTACCCGTCCTCTCCTTGGCGGATACACCACCTGCACCTCTGTTACCGCAACCAACCGATGCCTATGAACAAAATAATCTGGGCTGGATGTATGCACGCGGTCAGGGTGTTGAAAAAAACTTGTCGGAAGCGTTGCGCTTGTTCCAAGAATCCGCAGACCAAGGGAACCCCTATGGGCAAATGAACCTTGGCCTCATGTATGAAAATGGGACGGGCGTGAAGCAAGATAAGGCTGAGGCGATTAAGTGGTATCGCAAAGCCGCTGAGCAAGGAAACGAGCCAGCTATCATTGCACTTCAGCGGCTTTCTGCCACCTGATAGGGTACAGGGTAATGGGTGTAATGGTATTTGCAGCAACCGAGCCGTTTTCCGCGTGTGGCATGAAGTTAACCCCGATTGTTGATCGTGATCGTGGAACCCTGAAGCATTCCCACGGCGATACTACCGTTATCAGCTTTGATGTCGCCCTGCACTTGCACGGCAGTTGGCGGCTGTTCCGGCTTCGACGATGAACCTGCCGGGGCGTTTGGCTGTTTGGCCTTAATACCATCCAGCAACGGCGCGTAATCCTGCGCCCGCAGTTCAGCCAATGGCGTGGTCAGCCTGCCCGCCGCGAAGTTCATCAACTTGCTGGCATTCTGGCTGATGTCACGGATGACATTAGCCCTTTCATACTCATCGACATACAAAGCGGGATCACGGCCTTCCAACAACTTCCTGATCTTGGCGTGCTCGGCAACCCAGTAATCCACCACGCCAATCCGGTAAGCCATGTCCTGCAAATCACAGTCATCGGCGATGATGGGGTGGGTACGTTGCTGGAAATCGCCTTTCTGCCATGTGCGCAGCAACTCATACATGCACCACGGTGACTGGAAATACGGCTTGCTGAAAACGGTAATGACGTGTTCGCCACCCGTGAGTTTGTCCATGAACTGCTGGATCGGCTCACCGTGTTTGATTTCATTGTTGTCACGCAACAGGCGGATATTCCGGGATGGGCAGTGCTTTTCGAGTTCGGCAACAATGCCCGTCCCGTGCTCGATGCTCCATGAATAGGACACAAATACAGTTGTTTCGCTCATGTCAGAGTTTCATCGTCCAGAGGTTTCAGAGATCAGAGTAATGGGGACAACACAACAACGAAATCCCACGAAGTCGTCACGGAAGTCTTGCCCGCTGGGGCCGCGCACAGAAGAGCGGACGTACCCCTGATCGTTGTCGAACGCCCCGCCGCGCAACACGCAAACGGCCCGTTCGCCGTTTGCAAAAGAGCGTTTCTGCCACGCTTCCGTGCCAATGGCAGGGTACGGATATTCGCCGTATTCACTGCGCATCCACTCCCAGACATTGCCAGCCAAGTCTTCACAACCAGACGGGCTGACACCTTGCGGGTAGATGCCCGGTGTTGTCACTTGCCCGATAGCCATGTTGTAGTTGAGGTGTTCATCGCTGATCCCATTGCCCCACGGGTAAGGCCGTTGCGGTTCGGGGTTGTTTTCCAGACCACCGCGTGTTGCCTTTTCCCATTCAGCCTCATCCGGCAAGGTGATGCAAAAATCCCACCCTAACAGGTTTTTGTCATGCCGGTGTTGGGTCAACCATTGGCAAAACTGCATGGCCTCCTGTTGGGAGACATAAACAACAGGCGAATTGGCAGCTCCACGCAAAGCGTTTTCATTACCCAACTTGAATCCTGCCGCTTGCGTTTCAGGTGCGTCAACAAACTGCCGGAACTGCGCCACCGTGACCGGGTATTTCCCCATCCGGTAGCTGTAGCTTACGTTGTATTCACCAGCCGGGGTCTCTGGTCGCCACTCCCCACCTTCTTTATCGTATTGGCCTTTCCCCATCCAGAATTTACCTGCGGGAATTGGCACAAATTCCATGCCTTCAACCGTCATGATTTCAGTGCGTGGGTCGCCGATGAGGGCGAGATAGCGACCGATAGCGGCGCGTTCCACGGCTTTCAATAGCGGGGAAGGCAAAACTTCCGGCAAGGCATGACGGATACGCTGGAAAATGCGTTCCTGCCGCTTGCTCAGGTCGGTATGACGCACATTTTCCGCCATGATTTCCGCCGCCAGCCGCAATCCCCATCCCGATTGTTGCGGTGTATCGTCGTTATCGGCGGGATGCAGGCTATCCAGCAGGCTCCACACCTGCCCCGGCTCTTTTTGCGCCTTGATGCCACCCGCCAGCACCACTACCTCACGCCAACGGTCGGGGTCGGTTTTGCCCAAATGGGCGGCGACTTCGTGCCATTCCTCATAGTCATCATGGTGTTCAAATAGGGCAGGTTCCTCACGCCGCAGATAGGCTGCCGCCAGATATTCCTGAAAACTGCGGTGCGGAAAAGTGTAAACCGCATCCATTTCATTCGCGCCGCCACGCTGGTAGAGGATGCCTACCCGGTCACGCAGGTATTCGCACAGGCGTAACGGTTTGAGGTCAGTCTTACCTTCACGCAATAACTCTGTGACCAATTGCCCGGCGGCAATGTCGGCGGTTTCCTGTGCGCTGGCCTGATCCTGTTGGGCATGGGCAGCAAATGCCAGCCGTTCCAGCACCAGACGGATGCTGTCCTGCCCGGTTTGCAGGTATTCCGCCAGACTGTGCTGTTCACAGGCGATGGCTTTCCCGACATCATCCGCTTTGAAGCGGGCTTTTTCCCATTCATCGACCAACAGCTCCAGCAAACGCTCGTACAAGTCGGCACGGCGCTCTGGCAATTCGTGGCGGTTGGCATGGAGGTAGGCAATCAGGCTCAGTAGCAAAGGCCGCGCCGCCAGCTTTTTCAGGGAGGGGCGGGCCAATACTGCCGCTTGCAGCTTGCCCGCCCGCTGTTCCGCCACCTCACCCTGATAATCACGTGAACTGCCGTACCAGCGTTGGATAAAACGGATCATCTGCCCGTCAGTAAAGGCCGCCAGATGGGTTTCAGCGAACCGCGCCAGCTTCCATTCCGGCTTGTCATAGGCATAAGGGCGGCATGTCACCAAAAAGCGGGCGGAGGCAAAGGTTTTGACGAAGGCATCCAGACAGGCAATCAGGCGTTTGCGGCGTTCCCCGGCTTGCGGCACTTCGTCCAGCCCGTCAAACATGACCAGTGCTTCGCCTGTACGCAAGCGGGCATCCAGTACCGGGCGGTAGGCTTCCAAACAGTTGTCCTGCAAATATTGGTGCAGAAAATCCAACACACAACGGGCGTTGGCGTCGGCATCACTGGCGGGGAAATGGCGGGAGGCGGAAAAGTCCCGCAGGATCAGGCGCACCGGGATCAGGGCAGGATGTTCCCAGCGCTGGCGGAGTTCCTGCTTTTCTGGTTCATCCTTGCCCTCCACCTTGATTTCCTGCGTTTGCGGGTTGCCGTTTTCATCCGGCAATGGCGCAGTCAGGGTTATCAGGTTGGCACGTCCATCCTTCAGGTTTTCACCCGCCAGACACAAGGCAAGGTAGCTGACGAAGGCGCTTTTGCCACTGCCGGGGTCGCCAGTCAGTACCAGACGTTGCTCACGGTTCAACACTTCCAGTGCCGATAATGGCTTTTGCTGGCGTTCATCCGGCAGCCTGTCATGCTGGCCTTCCACCGTGGTAGTCAGCAACGCTGTATAGACCGAATCCAGCCCAACGGTTGGTGTTTTCTCATCCTGCTTGCGCACCAACCGTAGCCATTCCAGCCGCATGCAATCCTGCATCACGAAGCGCAGGTAATGCTGCTCGTGCTGGCGGATTTCATCTTCGCTGGTGACATGCCCCGTCTGGTTGATAATCTGGATGACGCTGTTGTAGGCAAGCCCGACCGCTGCCGAACCTTTGTCTGCGTGTGGCATACTACCCTCAGCCGTTGGACGTATTGGTGAGCGTGACAACCGCTGCCGCGACACGGCCTTGCACGGCGGTTTGCTGCTCGAATGCCGGATGCTTGAAAATATCAATCAGGTTAGACATGGGCATTTATCCTGTAGGGGTAATGCCGACATTATAGGCATAATTACCCAGACCGTGTTTGTGCCAATCGTCGGCAAAAGTTTATAAGCGCCGTGTATCGGGTAATGATAGCGTCATGAAACACGTATTCATTGCACTGTTGTGCCTTTTAGCTATCTGGAAAGGTTTTTTCAGCGGACACGGTAAGGTGACGCTGGAGCCGGGTGTTACCGTAACCGAAGCGCCTTATCAACACACATTGGATTCCCCACTGGAATTCCAACACGGTATTCATCATATCACTGCGCTAGCCGAATTCCGGCTGCACGCCAAAGTGCTGTCGCGTGAGGATTACAGCATGGATGAGGGAGCCGAACTGGTTCCAGTAGATTTGGCCTTGGGCTGGCAAAACATGTCGGATGAGCGTGTCCTTCAGGATATTGAAATCAGCCAAAGCGGGCGTTTTTACTGGTGGCGCACGCAAACCCTCCCCATCCCCCGCCACGAAATTGAAACCGAAAGCGCCAATATGCACCTGATCCCGGCAGATGAATCCGTGGAAAAAGCCATCAAGCGCGTCAAACAGGGAGCCATCATTGCGATAGAGGGCTATCTGGTGAATGCCGACCGGCCTGATGGCGGGCGTTGGGAAAGTTCACTGTCGCGTGAGGATAGTGGTCGTGGGGCTTGTGAACTGGTGTGGGTGAAGTCGTTTCAAGTCGTCAAAGGATCGTAGCCCGTTATTTTACATGAACCTAAAGTGCGTGATGTACGTCTTACCTTGAAAATGACGCACTGCAACAAAAATATCATATCAATGGTAAACTTCCTGTTGTAAAGTCATGACAAAGACGATGTTGCTTGGCTTTCTGTCAAAAATTCTCCGATGGACAGCCAAATAGCTCTATTTTTATTCAAGAGTACCTTTAGGTTATGAAAAACTATCTTGTGATGGGTGAAAAATGGGTTCGTGCCATTGTGTTCGCCGACGAACAGGGCGCAGACCGTTACGTCGAGAAAAACTGCGCAAACATTGAGTACAAACGCTATTCCGAAGCGGAATTCAACGAAGCGTATGCCCAAACTGAGCAACGTGTGATGGAATATGGCATTAACGATTACTGGGCCAAAGCCTTGATCATTATCTGCCGTGATGCGCAGGGGAATCGCTTATCGGATTGCTGAGGCTGCCGCTCAGATACACGGTTTCCCCTAAATAATGGACTAATCGTTTTGAACAATCAGAAACGAGAAAGCCCGCATTGCTGCGGGCTTTTCGTATGTCCTGTGATTTCACAGAACTGTAATTTGGTGCCGGGAAGAGGACTCGAACCTCCACGGGGTTGCCCCCACTAATACCTGAAACTAGCGCGTCTACCAATTCCGCCATCTCGGCAATTCACATCAGCATTGCTGCGTGAGAGGCGAAATATATAGACCTTGGCGCATCTTGTCAAACAGGAAAATGCGTTTTTGTTGCACTTTTTTGGTATGCTAGCACCCAATGAAAGCAAACACCGAATTTAGAAGGAACGCGAGTTGAAGTTTAAAGACCCCCATCACCAGCGCGAAGCTGAGAAGTATGAGAACCCCATCCCCAGCCGCGAAGTGATCCTGCAAGTACTGGGTGAAAATGGGCAACCGCTGGATTTCACCTCCCTCGCCGACGCCCTGCACCTCCACGAAGAAATAGACCTCGACGCACTCAAAAAACGCCTACGGGCCATGGAACGCGACGGGCAACTGTTGTTCAACCGCCGCCGCCAATACGTCCCGATTGCCCGCACTGACCTGATCGCTGGGCGCGTGATTGGTCATGCGGATGGCTTCGGCTTCCTCAAACCGGATGATGGCAGCCCGGACTTATTCCTGCACGCCAAACAGATGCGTACCCTCATGCACGGCGACCGTGCTTTGGTCAGCGTGCGCGGCTTAGACCCCAAAGGGCGGCGCGAAGGCGCATTGGTGGAAGTGTTGGAACGCGGCACAACCCAAGTGGTCGGGCGCTATTTCATGGAAGGCGGGATCGGTTTCGTCACTCCCGACAATTCTCGTATCAGCCAAGACATCCTGATCCCACCGGATGCCACCAATGGCGCAACCCACGGACAAATCGTGGTCGCCCAAATTGTTGAGCAGCCTTCCAAACGCGCCCAATCCACCGGCAAAATCATTGAAGTGCTGGGCGACCATATGGCTCCCGGCATGGAAATCAATGTTGCGATCCGCAGCCATGACCTGCCGTTTGAATGGCCTGAAGACGTGATTGAGGCCGCCGACCACTTCACTTTTGAAGTACCGGAAGCCGATAAGGAAGGCCGCATCGACCTGCGCAATGTCGCGCTCATGACCATCGACGGCGAAGACGCGAAAGACTTCGACGACGCCGTATACTGCGAACGCGAAGGCAAAAACTGGCGCTTGCTGGTAGCGATTGCCGACGTATCGCATTACGTGCGCCCCGGCTCGGCGATTGACAAGGAAGCTGTACAGCGCGGCACATCGGTCTATTTCCCCGGCAAAGTCATCCCGATGTTGCCGGAAATCCTCTCCAATGGCCTGTGCTCCATCAACCCGCACGTTGACCGTCTGTGCATGGTTTGCAGCATCCTCATCAACCCCAAGGGCAAGGTGCTGGAATACGAATTCATGGAAGGCATCATGCATTCCGCCGCTCGCCTGACCTACACCAAAGTCGCGAAAATGGTAGTGGATCGTGACATGGAAGCCCGCCGCGAATACCCCCGCGAACTGATGGAACATCTGGACGACCTGTACGAGTTGTACCATGTGCTGGCAGACGCACGCGACAAGCGCGGCGCTATCGACTTTGAAACGGCGGAAACCCGCATCATTTTCGACGCCGAACGCAAGATCGAAGCGATTGTCCCCACCGAACGCAATGATGCGCACAAACTGATCGAAGAGTGCATGATTCTGGCGAACGTCTGCGCGGCACGCTTCCTGTTTGAGAACAAGATTCCAGCCCTGCACCGCACCCACAATGGGCCGAAGGTTGAAAAGCTGGAAGAATTGCGCCAATTCCTCGCAGGCTTGGGGCTTTCCCTTGGCGGCGGTGATGAACCAGACCCGGCAGACTATGCGGAACTGATGGATCGCCTGCATGACCGCCCTGACCAGCACATGATCCAAACCGTGCTGCTGCGTTCCATGTCACAAGCAGTATATAGCCCGGAAGCGACTGGGCATTTCGGCTTGGCGCACCCGTATTACGCGCATTTCACCTCGCCGATCCGCCGTTACCCGGATTTGCTGGTACACCGCGCCATCCGCCACATTGTGCAAGGTGGAACAGCGGCTGACTTTACCTACAGCTTCAACGACATGCAGGCATTGGGGACACATTGTTCCATGACCGAACGCCGTGCCGACGATGCCACCCGTGATGTGACCGCATGGCTGAAGTGCGAATACATGCAAGAACACGTTGGGGAAAATTTCAGTGGCATTATTTCTGGCGTGACAGGCTTTGGGTTGTTCGTGGAATTGAGCGAAATTTACGTGGAAGGCTTGATCCACGTCACTGCCCTGACCGGGGACTACTACCACTTCGACCCGATGCGCCACCAGTTGAGCGGGGAAAATTCCGGGCGCAAATACCGCTTGGGCGACACCATCAATGTCACTGTCGCACGGGTTGACTTGGACGAGCGCAAGATCGACTTCGTACTGGCAAAAGACGAAGCCGATGATGAAGAATCCTCTCCTAAAGGCAGCAAGAAAAAACCTGCCAAGAAACCAGCCAAAAAGAAAGCGAAGTAACCATGTCAAAGTCCATCATTTGCGGCATCCATGCTGTTGAAAGCGCCCTGCGCAATGACGCGGAAAACCTTGGGCAAATCTGGCTAGACAAGCGTATCCGTAACGACCGTCTGAAAAAGCTGGAAAAAATGGCGGAAGAAAGCGGTTTACGCTTACTGGCGGCGGATTCCGATAAGCTCGACAAAATGGCAGGCAATAACCGCCACCAAGGGGTTATCGCGGAATATTACAAGCTCAAGGTGTGGACTGAAAACGACCTCTACGACATGTTGGACGGCTTGGAAGCCCCGCCCTTCCTGCTGGTGTTGGATGGTGTAACCGACCCGCACAACCTCGGCGCGTGTTTACGCACGGCGGAAGGTGCGGGTGTCCATGCCGTGATTGCGCCCAAGGATAATGCTGCCAGCATTACCCCAACGGTGCGCAAAGTAGCATCAGGCGCGGCAGAGATAGTGCCTTTCATACCTGTCACCAACCTTGCCCGCACCTTGGAAACGCTCAAAACACGCGGTATTTGGCTGACTGGCACAAGCGACAAAGCCAAGCAAACGCTGTACCAAGCAGATTTGAAAGGGCCGATGGCTTTGGTGATGGGCGCGGAAGGGGCAGGCATTCGCCGCCTCACCGAAGAGGCTTGCGACTACCTGATTTCCATCCCGATGGCGGGGCAAGTATCAAGCCTGAACGTCTCTGTGGCGACAGGCGTGTGTTTGTTTGAGGCGGTACGGCAACGCAAATAAGCGCCCTTATCGCGGTGCGGGTACGCTGCCATCCGGCTGGTGGTAGTAGTCGTATTTCGAGAGCATGTCATTGGTAAAACGCCATGCTTCGTTATACGACAAGCCACTGTTATCAGGAATGATGACTTTCACGTACAAATCCGTACCGTATTGCGCCTTCAAACCCGCCAATTCGCTTTCGAGCACATCACGCCCTACGCTGCGCTGACCAGCTTCGCCCGGTTTGCGGATGCCGTAACCCCCTTTTTGGTAAACGACTTCCACCACCTGTTTGCCCTTGCTGGAGCGGGCAGGTTTCAGCAGTTTCTGATATTTCTTATCCAACTCGGCGTAACTGCCATTCATGCTGAGCAATTTCTTTTCGCTTTCATCCACTTTGGTGTAAAGGCCAGAAATTTCGGCGTTTTTGCTGCTTAATTCGGTTTGCAAAGCATTCAAAGATTGTTCGCGCAAGCTCAATGAATCCGCCTGTTCACGCGCCAAGGCTTGCAAACGGGTCAACTCGGTTTCCTTATCGGTATTGAGGCTGCGGGCTTGTTCGGTTTCTGCGCGACTGCTCAATAACTCCATTTCCAGTGCGGTACTGCGCTGCTGCAAGTAGTCCAGTTGCTCTTCCAGTGTGGCATTTTCCTTGAGCTGGAATTCTGCCACCTGTGCGGCTTTCTGCGCATCTTGGGCTGACTTTTGCGCTTCCACCTGTGCGGCTTCTTTTGCCTTGACACTGTGTTTCAGGTCATCCAACAGGTTGCGGTTATTCAGCGCCATCATCACGATGACCAGCAAGAATATCTTCAGGATCACCATCATCACGTTACTGAAAGAAGACCAGAAGCCTTCTTCCATCTCTTCTTGCGCCCCCGTCAGGGAGGGAAAACCGCTACTCATGTTTATTTACCTTTGACATCCAAGCGGAAACCTTCACGTACTGACTCGCGGATAATGCGGATATTGTCGCCACTTTGCGCAACCACTGCCTGTAAATCATCCACCGCCAATTGCAGGCGTTCGCCAGCTTGCAGGAAACGGTCTTGCACGAGGGTGATGCTTTCTGCGGCTTTGCGCAGATCGGCTGCCAATACTGCGACATCGTGCAAGATATTATTTTCAGCGTGTTTGAAGCGCGGCAAGATGTACAGCGAGGTAACATCCTCAATATTCGCCAGCAATTGGGTGCGGGCGTCTTGCAAGCGCAAATAGAAGTAGGCAAAAAACACGTAGCAGACAATCGCTGTTACCGTGGTGCTGAGGGAGTTGGACATGCCGCCGATAATGTCCCACATGCTTTTCATGTTATCCGGCGAATTCATCAAGCCTGCCGCGCCCATCAAAGCCACTGCCAGCGACACCACCGTACCCAACACACCCGCCAAAATCAGGATGCTGTTAACAAAGCGTACCAAGGTAAACTGCGCCATTTGGTTAGCAACCAAGGTCGCCGCCAACGCCCCTTGGTTGACGGGTGCTTGCTGACGGACAATGGTTTGCACCGCAAGGTAACGGTTCACCACCAAGGCGGAATCTGACAGGTTGTAGGCCGGGTTTGCCGCATTTTCCTCAACCCGCTTGACGAACTGGTACAAAACATCCTGTTCGTAGCTGTAGTTCAGGAACATGAAAATCATGCGCACCAAACCAAACAGGAAAATCAACAGGATTATGCCATTCAGCACCAACCCCAGTTGCCCCGCCTGCGTGGAAGCAAAGAACGCCGTGACCTGTTCTTTATTGAACAATACAAATGCGCCCAGCAAAAACAGCAGGATCACCATCTGCAACAGGGTCAGGTAGTAGCGGGTCTTAGTCGGTTTCAACATCAGTTTCAAAATCCTTGGTATAAGGCGGACGTGGTATAACTTCGACTGGCACTGGTTCGGAAATGTTCCGCCCCGATGATACCCCTAACTCAGCAAGCCGCCGCACACCCGGTAACACACTGCGCTCCAGTGAACCGAGTGCTTTGTTGTAGGTATCCACACTGCTGCCGAGATTTCGTCCCATACGTTCCATGTGGTCAAGAAAAACCGCCAAGCGTTTGTGCAGCTCCTCGCCTAATTCACGTACTTTTCCGGCATTTTCTGCCAGTACGGTCTGCTTCCAGCCAAAGGCAACGGAACGCAACAAAGCCACCAGCGTAGTCGGGGAAGCCAATACTACCCGGTCATTCAGGGCATCATGCAACAAGGTTTTATCCTGTTCCAGTGCTGCCCCTAAAAATTGTTCGCCGGGAATGAACAACACCACAAAATCAGGCGAATGTTCAAATTGTTCCCAATAACGTTTGCCCGCCAAAGTACGCACATGCTCACGCACATGCCGCGCGTGGCGTTGCAAATGGTGCTTGCGGCTTGCTTCGCTATCGGCATTCACGGCATCAAGGTAAGCATCCATTGGGGCTTTCGCATCAACGATCATTTCGCGTTTGTCCGGCATACGGATCACCATATCCGGGCGGATCGTGCGGTCAGTGTTGCTGCGTTGCGCCTGCTCCACAAAATCACAATGTTCCACCATCCCGGACAATTCTGCAATGCGCCGCAAGCTAAGTTCACCCCATTGCCCGCGTATGCCGGGGACACGCAAGGCCGTAGCCAAACGTCCGGTTTCGTCGCGCAATGCCGACTGGTCGTGCATCATACCGCGAATCTGTTCACTGAGTGTGCCGAAAGTAGCCTGCCGTTCCTTTTCAATCTGACGGATTTGCGCCTCGGTTTTTGTCAGCGCTTCACGGATGGGTTCAACCAAATGCTGGATGGAATGCTGGCGTTGCTCAAGGTCAGCGCGGGATTCCACATGGAAACGCCCCATGGTTTCCTGCGCCAATTGCAGGAACTGGGTATTATTGTCCCGCAAGGCACGCTGCGATAGCGAAGCAAAGGTATTGTGCAAGCGGTCTTGCGCATCATCCAGCATCCGCAAGCGTTCTTCGTTGATTTGCTCTTCGGTCTGCAACTGCAATTGCAAGCGCTCCAGTTCGCGGCGAGCCTGACGCAAGGACGGACTGTAGATCAGATGGGCAGCCAGCAAGCCAAACGCAAACATCACCACGGCGGTGATGAACACGATATGCTGGTCGATAAATGCGCCCAATGGGAAAGGGGGATTGTTAACGCTCACGCTCCGGTAAAGCAATGTTCAATTCCAATACGTCGTAATCTGCGCCTTTTTCAAACTGCACATTGACCTGTTCATCCGTAATCGCCACGTATTTACGGATGACTTCCATGATGTCACGGCGTAATTGGGGCAAGTATTCCGGGCCATTACGGTCGAGGCGTTCATGCGCAATGACAATCTGCAAGCGTTCCTTCGCAACCTTGGCGCTATTGGGCTTGCTCTGCTTAAAGTAATCAAACCATCCCATAGCCATCACCCGAACAACCGTTTGAGGAAACCCTTTTTCTCCACTTCAAGGAAGCGATGAGGCACTGTTTCGCCCAAGAAACGGCGCACGAAATCGTCATACGCTTGCCCAGCATCACTGGTTTTATCCAAAATCACGGGCGTACCACTATTGGATGCCTGCAACACACTTTGCGATTCAGGGACAACACCAATCAGCGGAACGGCGAGGATTTCCAGAATATCTTCCATCCCCAGCATTTCACCGGAAGCCACCCGCGTTGGGGAATAGCGGGTAATCAGCAGGTGTTCGCGCACATTACCGCCCTGCTCGGCCTTTTGGGTCTTGCTTTGCAACAACCCCAAAATACGGTCAGAGTCACGTACCGAAGACACTTCCGGGTTAGTTACCACCACCGCATCGTCAGCAAAATACATTGCCATGTGCGCACCGCGCTCAATACCCGCTGGAGAATCGCACACGATAAAATCGAAACCATCATCGCGCAAACCATCCATGACACGACCGACACCTTCTTGCGTCAATGCGTCTTTATCACGGGTTTGGGATGCTGGTAAAACATGCAGGTTTTCGGTGTGCTTATCGCGGATCAACGCTTGTTTTAGGGAAGCTTCGCCATTGATGACATTTACGAAATCATAGACAACGCGCCGCTCACACCCCATGATCAGGTCAAGGTTACGCAAACCTACGTCAAAGTCGATCACTGCGGTTTTGTAGCCACGCATGGCAAGCCCCGTAGCAAATGCCGCACTGGTTGTCGTTTTGCCGACACCACCTTTGCCCGAAGTTACTACAACTATCCTGCTCAAAAGACGCTCCTTTTATATTATTCAGACTGGAGGGCTAATCCTGCCGTAGACCCATCCAGAATATTAGCAGACACCACCGTTTTTTAGCAAAAAATAGACACGGAATTCAGAACATCGGTGCAATTCTCAGCTTTTCCCCTTCCAACCAGACCATCGCAGGCTGTCCCTTTAGGTCAGTCTCGATTTCATCCAGTAAACGGTAGTTACCGGCAATCGCTACCAGCTCGGCTTCCAATTTCTGGCAAAATATCCGCGCACTGGTATCACCATGGATACCTGCCAATACCCGCCCCCGTAGCGAGCCATAAACATGCACCGAACCGCCCGCGAGAATTTCTGAACCCGCGCTGGTGTGCTGTAACACCACAATATCGCCATCCGGGAAATAGACTTGCTGGCCTGAACGCACCGGGCGCTCAATCACTTCGATGCTTTTACCTGCTGTGACAGGTTCTTGTACCGCAGGACGCCCAGTACGCGGGATTGCGCTCTGGCGGACAGGGCGTAGCATTGCCCACCCCGCCAGCACTGCCTGTTCCTGACAGGCATCGGGAATATTACGGATACCAACAGGTATAAACCCTAAGTCCACAATGGCTTCACGTAACGCTTGAAAATCCAGCCGCTGACAGGCATCGCCCAAGGAACTGCAATCCACCACCAAGGGACTGTTAACGAATAACTGGGGCACACTGTCCCGTTTCTGTTGTAAGCCCTGCCTGACTTTCGCCACATCCGGGGAAGCCAGTTGCAAGACACTCACCAAAGTCATCTCACCCTTGATTTCGACTACATCTGCGGACATTACGTCTACTCCTGTCAATCATGAACCCATCATCCTTCGATAACAAATCTGACGAATGGTACTGTATGTGACTATAAATTAGGCAAATCAATTTTATCTTTAGGCCATGTTAATTTATAATCAAGGCTACAGCGAACAAAAAAAATTCACTTTGCAAATTTTGTGTTGGGGCTTAACACTATGTATAGGGGCGTATGTTTGTCACTTAAATTCAGTGGCGTGGTAGTTGTCACCATGCTTTCCACCCTTCCGCTTAGTAGTCACGCCGATACCGCGAGCCTTCCTACGCCTGTCATCGCCAGCTATTCCGCGTCCGGCTCAGCACAAGAGCCATCATCTTCCCAGTTCTCCATTGCCAGCGCTTTGTTGGGGCATCCCGCCAATAATGACGACATAAAACGCGGCCTAGAACAGATGGAACAGTCAGCGGGACAAGGTTACGCGCCTGCACTGTTTGAGCTTGCCAATTTCTACGAAAATGGTGTGCATGTAAAGCAGGATGTCAGCAAAGCGGCTAATCTTTATGAACAAGCGGCAGTTCAAGGTTATGTTGACGCCCAATACAACCTCGCCCTGCTGCAACTTAAGCCACCCAAAGACATTACCAAAGCCCGTTACTGGTTCGAAAAAGCCGCCCAACAAAAAGATACCGAAGCCCAATACAACCTTGCCCTGCTGTTTGACACCCCGGAAAACGGGATCGCTGACCCGCTAGAAGCCACCCATTGGTTTACCCAAGCTGCCCAAAATGGGCACAAAGACGCCCAATTTGATCTGGGCGTGCGTTACCTGAAAGGCACAGCATTGCCCGTCAATCTCTCCCAAGCCGCGTACTGGTTCAGCCGTGCTGCTGAACAAAATGACCCTGCCGCCGCCTTTAATCTGGCACTGCTGTACGAAGACGGGCAAGGGATCGCCAAAAGCCTAGATAAAGCCATCTACTGGTATCGCAAGGCCGCGCAACTCGGCGAAGCGGGCGCACAATACAACCTTGGCATCAAATACCTGATGGGCGAAGGCGTGCAGCAAGACCACACCAAAGCCATTGAGTGGATACGCAAAGCAGCAGACGGCGGCAACCCGGCAGCGCAGTACACCGTGGGTTATATGTACGATCAGGGCATGGATTTCCCCAAAGACGACGAAATGGCTTTGTATTGGTATCGCCAGTCGGCGGAACAGAATTACCCCGATGCCCAATTCGCACTGGCACTGATGTTTTCCAAGGGGCAAGGCGTTGCCGCTGACAATGAGGAGGCCATCAAATGGTTCCGCAAAGCCGCTGACACTAATCACGCCGGGGCAGAATTTAACCTTGGCACGTACATGGCGCACGGCATCGGCACGGCAAAAGACCTGCCAACTGCCGCTTACTGGCTCTCGCTGGCGGCTAACCAAGGCTATGAACACGCTGCCGCCAACCGCGATTATGTCTTGCAACTGCTGACCCCAGAAGAGCACGACGAACTCACCCACCGTTTGGAAACCGCCGCCAAAACCGTACAGCATCAGGACAAGCAAGCCTCCATCCAGTAGAATGCAGGGCTTTAAGAAAATAAGCCCGCATCCATGTCTGCATTGCTCAAGCCCCAATATCCTGCCGCTCCCAATGGCATTATCCGCTGGGGACAACTGTACGGTTGTTCCCATGAATGGCTGATCGCCCAGTCCGCCCAAGGCTTTGACGGCTTGTTGCTGCTGGCAGTGCCGGATGTACATACTGCTTACCAGATGGAATCGGCGTTGCAATTTTTCGCACCGGAAATTCCGCGCCACATTTTCCCGGATTGGGAAACCCTGCCCTACGACGTATTTTCACCGCATGAAGACATCATTTCCGAACGCCTGAAAACGCTGGCGACGCTGCAAAACCTGAAGCGCGGCATCTTGATTGTGCCCGCCACCACGCTGTTACACCGCCTTGCACCGACCAGTTACGTGCACGGACATACCTTCGTGGTACGCAAAGGTTCGCCGCTCGACATCGACAAATTACGCAAACAACTGGAAGAAGCAGGCTACCGCAACGTCAGCCAAGTGATGGCACACGGCGAATACGCCACCCGTGGTTCGCTAGTGGACTTGTTCCCGATGGGCAGCACTACGCCCTACCGGATTGACCTGTTTGACGACGAAATTGATTCAATCCGCACCTTTTCGCCAGAAACGCAGCGCACCGATGCCGTGGTGGACAGTATCGAACTGCTGCCAGCGCGGGAATTTCCGCTGGATGAGTCAGGAATTCGCACTTTCCGCCAAAACTATCGGGCGCAAGTTGAAGGCGATTTGACCCGCAGCCGCATTTACGAAGGGGTGAGTCAGGGCAAGCCGCCAGCGGGGATTGAGTATTACTTGCCGCTGTTCTTTGAGCATACTGCGACGCTGTTTGATTACTTGCCGAAGAAAACACTACTGGTACTCGCTGAGGGTGTGGATGCGGCGGTTAAGCAGTTTTGGGAGACGGTGGAGTATCGGTATGAGCAGCGGCGGCATGATATTGAACGTCCATTGCTTGCGCCGGAGAAATTGTTTCTGACAGCGGCGATGCTGCAAAGCTGGGTGGGGGATTATCCAAGGGTTGAGGTTCAAAGATTTAAAGAAACCCCTCCCGGCCTCCCCTTATCAGGGGAGGAGAAAGAAGCTCCTCTCTCCAGTCCCTCCCCTGATAAGGGGAGGTTAGGAGGGGTTTCTTCAATCAACTACCCCATCGCCGCCCTCCCCTCGCTGCTCATCCACGCCCGCCAAGAGCAGCCGCTGTTCCTGCTGTTCAACTTCCTCAAAGACCTGAAAGGGCGCGTACTATTCACCGCCGAATCTGCCGGGCGGCGCGAAGCCTTCCTCACCCTGCTGAAAGACAACGGTATCGCGGTCAAAACGCTGGAAACCTGGCAGGATTTCCTCAACAGCAAAGCCGAAATGGCGGTTACAGTCGCGCCGCTGGAAAACGGTTTCTGGCTACCCGATGCGAAGATTGCGGTCATTCCCGAAAACCTGCTGCACGGGGTGCAAATCCAGCAGCAACGCCGTCGCCGCAAAGCTACCCGTGATGCCGATGCCATTATCCGCAACCTCACCGACCTCAACGAAGGCGCACCCGTGGTACACGAGGAACACGGGGTCGGGCGGTATCTGGGGCTGGAAACGGTCACGGCGGGCGGGGTGACGGCGGAATATTTGCTGATCGAATACGCCAACCACGACAAGCTGTACGTCCCCGTTGCCGCGCTACATCTGGTCAGCCGTTACACCGGGGCAGACCCGGAACACGCGCCCTTGCACCGCCTCGGCAATGAGCAGTGGGACAAGGCGCGGCAAAAAGCGGCGGAAAAAGCCCGCGATGTGGCGGCGGAATTGCTCGACATCCACGCCCGCCGTGCCGCGCAACAGGGGCATAGCTTCCCGTTTGACGACAACGATTACCGCCTGTTTGCGGGCGCGTTCCCGTTTGAGGAAACGCCGGATCAGGCACTGGCGATTGAAAACGTGATCAAGGACATGCGTTCCGCGCAGCCGATGGATCGGGTGGTGTGCGGCGACGTGGGTTTCGGCAAGACCGAAGTGGCAATGCGGGCGGCGTTCGTGGCGGCAAATGCGGGCAAGCAGGTGGCGATGATTGCGCCGACCACCTTGCTGGCTCAGCAGCATTTGAACAATTTCCGTGACCGTTTTGCCGACTGGCCGTTCAATATCGAATCGCTGTCACGCTTCAAGACTGGCAAAGAAACCAGCAAGGCATTGGAGGCACTCGCCTCCGGCAAGATCGACATCGTGATCGGTACGCACAAGCTGTTGCAGGACGATGTGCATTTCAAGCAACTGGGGCTGGTGATTATCGACGAGGAACACCGTTTCGGGGTGCGCGACAAAGAGCAGATGAAAAAGCTGCGTGCCAATGTCGATATGTTGACCATGACCGCCACGCCGATTCCGCGCACGCTGAATATGTCGCTGTCGGGCTTGCGTGATTTGTCGATCATTGCCACCCCGCCGACGCAACGCCACGCGATCAAAACTTTTGTGTGCGAGTGGAACAAGACCATCATTCAGGAAGCATGTGCGCGGGAATTGTCACGCGGCGGGCAAGTGTATGTGCTGCACAATGAGGTCAAAACCATCGACAAGGTGGAGCAGGAACTCAGCGCGATGTTGCCCGGTGTGACGGTGCGCCATGCCCACGGGCAGATGCGGGCGAATGAGCTGGAAAACATCATGAGCGATTTTTACCACCAGCGTTTCCAGATTCTGATTGCGACCACCATCATTGAAAGCGGCATCGACGTGCCGACCGCCAACACGATCCTGATCAACCGTGCCGACAAGCTGGGGCTGGCGCAATTGCACCAGTTGCGCGGGCGGGTCGGGCGTTCGCACCACCGCGCTTATGCCTATCTGATTGCGCCGCCGAAATCCGCGCTCACGCCGGATGCGGTCAAGCGGCTGGAAGCAATTGAATCGCTGGAAGAACTGGGGGTCGGTTTCACGCTGGCGACGCACGATCTGGAGATTCGCGGCGCAGGCGAATTGCTCGGCGAAGGGCAAAGCGGGCAGATTCAGGAAATCGGTTTCAACCTCTACAACGACCTGCTGGAACGCGCGGTGAAGGCGTTGAAATCGGGCAAAGTGCCGGAATTGAGCGCCACCAGCCGCCGTACCACGGTGGAATTGGGTGCGCCTGCGCTGATCCCGGACGATTATTTGCCGGATGTCCATGCGCGGCTGATCCTCTACAAACGCATTGCCAGCGCGGAATCGCAGGCGGCACTGGACGAATTGCGGGTGGAAATGATCGACCGCTTCGGGCTGCTGCCAGAGCCGACCAAAACGCTGTTCAGCGTCACGCGGGTCAAGCTGCTGGCGCAAGAACTGGGCATCCGCAAGCTGGATATGCACGTCAAGGGTGGGCGGATTATCTTTGACGACAAACCGAATATTGACCCGATGAAGGTGATTACCCTGATCCAGAAACGCCCGTGGGTGTTTAAGCTGGATGGGCAGGATAAGTTAAGGTTTGAAATCGAACTCCCGACCGTGGAGGAGCGGGAGGAGTGGGTGGTTAAGTTGATGGGGGAGATTGGAGCGTGAATTACTTCAGCCGGAACGTATTTATCACCAACGATAAACATACTCTCCATTATTGGTTATGAGATCAAGTTGTTCTTGAAATTGGGATTTCCACTTACTAGTTCTTTCATCATAGTAACCTACTTTTTCACGGTCACGCATCCACTCATGATCAGGCATATATGTATGGCAATCAGGGCATAAAAGTGAAAGATTTTCCACATGATGTGTTCCCAAATCACATCGGGGAATAATATGATGAATATGAGATTGGGACAGTGTTAGCTGTTTCCCACAACGTTGACAAAGGCTCTGCTCGCGCTCATGGACAATTCTTCGCCTAATCTTCCAGTCTGGGGGATCAAGCTCTGGGTATTCTTGATCTAACTCTGATAGGTAATCGTATTGATGCCAGAATTTCTTATCGCTAAGCCAACAAATACTTATATCTTTGTTTTTACGCAAGAAAGCGAATTTATATTGATTTAAAGCATGAAAGTGATAGAGTTTGTTAGTATCAATTGATGGATTATCCATTATGTAATCGTGAAGAATACGAGACAGTGTTTGCTCTTCAGGAAGGAAAGGTATGTACGGGTAAGTTTCAGCAAGCTCACGAAGTTCCATATTTCTCCATGCCGAACCAGCAGCCATCGTTGCCTCACGCTGTGCATATTGAGAACGAATAAGTGTTCTTGTCGCTTGATCATGCCTTTCTAATTCTTCTTGCAATTCAGTATAGTGAACCTGAATTTGCTTCAGCTTATTTGTGCTAAAAGAGAGTTCATCCGTGACCTTTTCAAGTTTTTTATTAGCCTGCTCACGGTCGTTACGCAGAGACAAGATATATATGACTGCGGCAATTATTACAAGAAATAAAGGGGCAACAATATCCTTCACTTGTTTAACCCATCATTTCTTGTCCATAGCGGAGCATGACAGATCAACTTTCATTCCGCAATGCTCGCACATTTTCCAACGACAATCCTGTTTTTTGTGCAATCGTTTCATCATCCAGCACATCCAACAAATTGCGGGCAATTTCCACTGTCTTTTTTTGCTCGCCTTCATCCCGCGCTGTATCCGTCACATTCTTCAAATCACGATAATATTTCAAGCTATCTTCGTAGGCTTGACGCTCGGCAGGATTAAAGCAGGCAATTTGCGCCGCCTCAAATAACTTGAGGAATATTGCTTCATGCAAAACAGGCGGGATTTCCTGCATTTCGTGCAAGTGCCTGAATATATACAGCCATTTGTCTTGAGTCGTATGCAGTTCATCCAGCGACTTATTAAAATGGGGAAGTGTCAGGTAAATAAATGTCAGCTTGTCGTAAAACACATGCCCATTCTGGTTCTTAAGCTGGATGGTGTGAATCACTTCCTTATCATGGGTTTCCCGATCTTCCTCAAACACAAAATCAAGGATACCAATGGTATAAACCGCCGCCAGCTTATAATCCCAATCACCGCGCTGTGCCTGCTCCTGAATCGGAAACGTGGCGTAATACAGGCTGCGATCCTTGAAAAAATTCTGCTTGGCTTTCTGCAACTCGACAATGAAACGTTCACCCGTCGGGCTGATGCAATTCAGGTCAAAAATAGCTTTGCGGTCAAGCGCGGTGTAGCCCTGATGTTCATTGCGGGTGTACTGCAAGTCCTGAATCCGGTGTTTTTCTGGCAGCAGCGTATTCAGGAAGCTGATCAGCAATTCCTTGTGCGGTTCTTCCCCAAACAACTTCTTGAAACCGAAGTCAGTGAAGGGGTTGATGTACTTGTCCTGCATAGTGCCGACCTACCGAAGTGATGACTGTAGGACTGTGATTTTAGCACAAACCCAACTGACAGCGATGCGACAAGTTGCAGGGCATGAGCACCATACATCCAGCCACAGGCCGCGTAAATCCTTTAGCTTTTGCAATTCGTACAAAGCCCCTTATACTAACTGTCAACACAGTTTTCGGGACGACGACACCATGCAAACCTTGGAGCAACAAATCGCCCAACAGACTCGCAGCTTGCCTGAAAGTGCCCAGCGCGAAGTATTGCACTACATCGAATTCATTCGCAGCCGCTACCCTGTCAAACCAGCCACCAAAACTGCTGGTAAACGCAAAACCAGTTGGAGCGATACGCCACTCTACGGCTTATGGCAAGACCGCGCAGAAATGGCAGACCCAGCCGCTTACGTCCGCCACCTGCGGAGATCACGCTTTTGATTTTGGTTGATACCGATGTACTGATTTGGGTAACACGCAAAAACCCGCAAGCGAGTACGTTTCTGGACAGCTTCGATGATCTCGCCATTTCTGACGTGACCTACATGGAACTGATTCAGGGTGCAAAAAACAAGCGTGAAGCCCAAGCCATCGACAAAACACTCAAAAACATGGCGGTATCACGCTTGCCAATCAATGACAGCATTTCAGAACGCGCCGTAGCATTGGTTCGCCGCTATTTCCATAGCCATTCCATGCAACTTGCTGACGCACTGATTGCAGCAACCGCGTTGGAATACGGGCTGGCGTTGGCGACGGGAAATGCCAAACACTTTGAAGTTGTTGATGGCTTACAACTACACAAATACACCCCACAGCCCACCGCGACGTAGTATGTCCACCTCAGCAGAGAATTCCAGCAGTTCCAAAAAGTACGTATTGACTGACCCAAAATACCAACTCAAAACATTCGTGGAGGTATGGCGTAATGAGCAGAAGCGATTAGCCTGCAAATTATGCCGCAGCCGCTGATATTTGCCTGTTTTGACAAGCACTTGAATGATGCTGCCAAAGCACTGGGGATGACAGTGCTGGCAGCAACTAACCCAACGTAGGGATAAGCGAAAGCAAATTACTGCCAGCCCTACTTCCGCATCTTGGCAAGCGCTGCTGCCAGTGCATCCCCCATCGCCGAATTGGTCGCCAGTGCCGGGTCTTTAGCAGGCTTTTTAGGGGCTTGCGGCTTGTGGGTTTGCGGTGCATCTTGCCTGCGGTCGCGCTGTTGGCGTGAGCGTTCCTGTGGGGTGGCTTGCGGTTTACGCACGTCGCTATTGGCAGCGGCTGCGGCGACGGGTTCGAGTTTCATGGTCAGGGAAATGCGCTTGCGTTGCACGTCGACTTCTTCCACGCGCACTTTGACCACATCGCCAGTACGCACAACTTCACGTGGGTCTTTGATGAATTTGTTGGTGAGCTGGGAAATGTGCACGAGGCCATCCTGATGCACGCCGATGTCGACGAATGCGCCAAAATTCGCCACGTTGGTGACAACACCTTCGAGGATCATGCCGGGTTGCAGGTCGGCGAGGGCATTCACGCCATCGCGGAAGGTAGCGGTGACGAATTCAGGGCGCGGGTCACGACCGGGTTTTTCGAGTTCCGCCAAAATGTCGCGGATGGTGGGCAAACCGAATTGCTCGGTGACGTAATCCGACGGTTTGAGCTGGCTGACGAATTCGCTGTTACCAACCAACTCGGCTAGCGGATGGCGGTTGACAGCAGCAATCTGCTCGACCAGCGTGTAGGCTTCCGGGTGGACAGCAGAGGCATCCAGCGGGTGTTCACCATCACGGATGCGCAAGAAGCCCGCAGCTTGTTCAAAGGTTTTTGCCCCCAAGCGCGATACTTTCTTCAACTGGTTGCGGTTGCGGAACGCGCCATTGTCATTGCGGAACGCCACGATATTCTCGGCAATGCCTTGGTTGAGGCCGGAAACCCGCGCCAACAGCGCCGCAGACGCCATATTCACATCCACACCGACCGCGTTTACGCAGTCTTCGACCACCGTGCCCAAACTGCGTGCCAGTTCTGGCTGGTTTACGTCGTGTTGGTATTGGCCTACGCCGATGGATTTCGGGTCGATTTTCACCAGTTCAGCGAGCGGGTCTTGCAAGCGGCGGGCAATGGATACTGCACCACGGATCGACACGTCCAGCAGCGGGAATTCTTTCGCCGCCAGTTCCGATGCGGAATACACCGAAGCGCCCGCTTCCGACACCATGACTTTGGAGAGTTTCAGTTCTGGGTGGCGCTTGATCAAATCAGCCGCCAACTGGTCGGTTTCGCGGGAAGCCGTGCCATTACCAATGCTGACCAAATCAACATTGTATTTGCCGCACAATTCGGCAAGCACCGCGATGGATTGATCCCACTGCTTTTTCGGCACGTGCGGGTAAATGGTGGCGAAATCCAGCAGCTTGCCGGTCGCATCCACCACTGCCACTTTCACCCCAGTACGCAAGCCGGGGTCAAGCCCCATCGTGGCACGCGCCCCCGCTGGAGCCGCCAGCAACAAATCTTTGAGGTTGGTGGCAAACACACGGATGGCTTCGGCTTCAGCCTGTTCGCGCAAACGCAGGTTCAGGTCGGTGCTTAGACGGCTGTGCAATTTCACTTTCCATGTCCAACGCACTGTGTCGAGCAACCAACGGTCTGCCGCCCTGCCCTGATCACGGATATTGAAAGCGCGGGCAATCTGGTCTTCACACGGATGGCTCAAACCTTCGGCAACCGGCACATCCAGCTTAAGGTCAAGGATGCCTTCATTGCGCCCCCGGAACAGCGCCAAAGCGCGATGGGAAGGGATTTTGTGCAAGGCTTCGCCATACGCAAAGTAATCGGCAAATTTCTGCCCTTCCTGTTCCTTGCCCTCAATCACGCTGGCTTCAAAACTACCCTGCTCCCACAAGTATTCGCGCAAGTTGCCACTCAGTTCAGCATTTTCAGCAAAGGTTTCCATCAGGATTTGACGTGCACCATCCAGCACCGCTTTGGTGTCGGCGAATTCCATCTCAGGGTTGAGGTACTTTACCGCTTCGGTTTCCGGGTCAAGCTGCGGGTTTTCCAGCAAAGCATCTGCCAACGGCTGGATACCGGCCTCCCGCGCAATCATCGCCTTGGTACGGCGCTTAGGCTTGTACGGCAGGTAAATGTCTTCGAGTTCGGTACGGGTTTGCGCTTGCAATACCTGCGCCTCCAGTTCCGGCGACAACTTGCCCTGTTCGCGGATGGAATGCAGCACGGTTTCACGGCGCTTTTCCAACTCACGCAGGCTACCTAAGCGGGTTTCGAGGTAACGCAGTTGCGTGTCATCCAAACCGCCAGTCTTTTCTTTGCGGTAGCGGGCAATAAACGGAACAGTAGAACCTTCATCCAGCAACTCGACAGCGGCGGTCACTTGTTTCTCGTTGACTGCCAATTCGGTGGCGATGCGGGCAAGGATAGTTTGCATACAAAACTCATAGTCGTGATCAATCGTGCGCATGATAAGCAAAAGCGGCTGACTCCGAAACCGTTATGGCATAAATGGAGCCAATAAATAGGCATCATCGGTTAACCGGGTAAAAAATTAACCTCTTACCAACTGCCTTAATGCGCGATAAGGTAACAACCGAAGCCAACGTAAACCCCATTCATGGCTTCGTCATTTATCATAATTTTTTTTAATCTAACATAAGGAAAGTGTCATGCTGAATAAATTCAAAATGCTGTTCATCGGCTGTTTGCTCATTGGTGGCGGTTTGTCTGCCCAAGCAGTTTCCGCTAATGGTGGTGGTTGCAATACAGGTTGCGCCCATCCGGTGGTCTCTGTCCGCCCGGTAATTCACCCACCTGTGGTACACCACTTCGTGCGCCCCGCGCCGCGTCCGGTTGTGCATCACCACGTTGTGATCCACCGCCCGGTTGTGCATCACCCACACCGTCCAGTTGTGCGTCACCTGCCAGCCCCGCGTCCAGCTTGTAACCGTGGTTGCCACTAAGCACTAAAAAACGAAAGCCTCCGGTTCGCTTAGGCCGATACCAGAGGCTTCGTCAGATTGAACACAGTTAGAAACAGCAAAGCGTCAGGCCGCTCTGCTGGTAATCATTGTCAGACGGTTACGTGCATACATATAGTACATCAACGGGATCAGTACCAGTGTCAGCACTGTGGAAACCAATATCCCAAAAATCAGCGACACTGCCAACCCACCAAAGATCGGGTCATCAATGATGAAGAATGCCCCCACCATTGCAGCCAACGCGGTCAGTGCAATCGGCTTGGCACGCACGGCACTGGAATTGATCACCGCATCTTTCAGCGCCATACCACCGCGAACCTGCTCATTGATGAAATCTACCAGCAGGATCGAGTTACGCACAATAATCCCCGCCAAGGCAATCATGCCAATCATGGAAGTCGCGGTAAATTGCGCCCCCAGCAAGGCATGACCCGGCATAACGCCGATGATGGTCAGCGGAATTGGCGACATTATCACCAGCGGAACCATATACGACCTGAATTGTGCCACGATCAGCAGGAAAATGAGGATCATCCCTACCCCGTAGGCAATGCCCATGTCGCGGAAGGTTTCGTAGGTCACTTGCCATTCTCCGTCCCACTTCATGCCGTACAAATACGGGTCATCCGGCTGCGCGACGAAATATTGTTTGATTTCGTTGCCATACACCGACAAATCCTTGATGCTGGAAAAGATGTTGAACATGCCGTACAAAGGGCTATCCGTGCTTCCTGCCATATCGCCCGTGACGTACACCACTGGCAGCAAATCCTTATGGTAGATGGAATGCTCGCGGGTGGTTTCCTGCACGCTGACCAATTCCGACATGGGGACAAGTTCGCCCGACTGGCTGCGCACCCGCAAGGCTAATACCGAATCCATTTTATCCTTGAGCGCGACCGGGAATTCCACACGGATTGGCACAGCGTATTTGATGCCTTTGCCATGCAAGAACACCACATCTTCACCATGCAAGGCCGTATTCACCGCTGAAGCAATGGTATCCTGCGACACACCCAGCACGGCGGCCTTACTACGGTCAACTTGCACCACGAGCCGTTTCTGCGGCGCTTCCACGCTGTCATCAATATCCACGATGTCAGGGGTTTTCTCAAATTCACCCCGGATTTGCTTGGCAACTTTGATCTGTCCCGGATAATCCAGCCCGTACACTTCCGCCACAATCGGCGACATCACAGGCGGCCCCGGCGGAACTTCAACCACTTTCACATTGGCATTGTATTTCTTGGCAATTTCCTGCAAAGGCGGACGCACTGCCAAGGAAATTTCATGGCTCTGGCGGGTACGCCCGTGCGCATCCGTCAGGTTGACCTGAATATCACCAACGTTGGAACCTTCGCGCAAATAATACTGGCGCACCAGCCCGTTGAAGTTGATTGGCGCGGCTGTCCCAGCGTAAATCTGGTAGTCAGTGACTTCATCCACCTTACCCAAATAATCTGCCATCTCATTGAGCACGCGGGAGGTTTGTTCCAGCGATGTCCCTTCCGGCATATCCAGCACCACTTGGAACTCGGACTTATTATCAAATGGCAGCATTTTCAGTACCACCAACTTGAACACCGCCAAAGACGCAGACAGGAAAATCAGCAAGGTGATGACGGCGAACAGCTTGTTACGGCGCTTACCACCTTCTTTGTCATCCAGAAACGGCAACATGATGCGGCTAAAGAAACCGTGCAGTTTGCTGTTGTCATCGTGGTGATGGTCGAAATCCACATTACCCAGCATTTTGGCAGTCATCCACGGCGTCACCACGTAAGCCACCGCCAGCGAAATCAGCATCCCCATACTGGCATTGATCGGGATCGGCGACATATACGGCCCCATCAGCCCCGAAACAAACGCCATCGGCAACAATGCGGCGATAACGGTGAAGGTCGCCAAAATGGTCGGGCCACCCACCTCATCCACCGCAACGGGGATCACCTCCAGCAGTTTCTTGCCACCTTTTTGCATGTGCCGGTGAATATTTTCCACCACCACAATCGCATCATCGACCAGAATCCCGATGGAGAAAATCAGCGCAAACAACGACACCCGGTTAAGGGTAAAACCATACGCCCATGAAGCAAACAGCGTCACCGCCAGCGTAATCACCACCGCTGCACCGACGATCAGTGCTTCCCGCCAGCCCAGTGCCAGCCAGATCAGGAGCGCCACCGCAATGGTTTCAATGATCAGTTTATGGATCAGCTTTTCGGACTTGGCCTGCGCGGTTTCGCCGTAATTGCGGGTCACGGTGACATTCACGCCTTCCGGCACGAAGGTTCCGCGCAATTTCTCGAAACGCTCAATCACATTATTGGCAATATCGACCGCATTCGTACCCGGCTGTTTGGCAACCGCAATCGTCACCGCCGGGGTATGGATGCCCGTTTGCAAACCTTTGTGTACCGCCGCCGCGCCTGTGCCGAAGCTGACATAAGCTTCCGGCGAATCGGAAGTGCGTTTCACCTCCGCCACATCGCTGAGGAACACCGGCTTGCCGTCGAATACACCCACCATCAGGTTGCCCACTTCGTCAGCATCCATCAGGAACGTTCCGGCCTGTACTTGGATTTCCTCATTATTATTAACGAGGGAAACCGCGTCACGCGCCGAATTGCTGGCTTGCAACGCCATGCGCAGGTCAGCAATGGAAATGCCGTGTCCGGCGAGCTTTTGCGCATCCAGCAGCACATGCACGACCTGTTGCGGCCCACCGATGGTGTAAATATCCCGCGAACCGGGCACACGCTTGAGTTCGGATTCAATCGCGTGCGCCACTTGGTTCAATTCGTAAGCACCGCGTTTGTCGTCTTCCGTCCACAAGGTCAGCGCCACAATCGGCACATCGTCGATACCTTTGGGCTTAATCAGCGGCGTACCGACACCGAGATTCTGCGGCAACCAGTCCTGATTCGAGGCGACCTTGTTGTACAGGCGTACCAGCGCGGCAGTACGGTCTTCCCCAACCTTGTACTGCACCGTCAGCACTGCCATCCCCGGCATCGCGGTGGAATAGATGTGTTCCAGCCCTTCGATTTCCGACAACACCTGTTCGGCGGGGGTACTGACGAGGCTTTCCACCTGTTCCGCACTCGCACCGGGGAACGGCACGAATACGTTGGCAAAAGTCACATTGATCTGCGGGTCTTCTTCACGCGGCGTCACCATTACCGCGAACATGCCCAGCAGCAAACCCACCATCGCCAGCAACGGGGTAATTTCGGTAGTGAGGAATTTCTTTGCAATCGCGCCGGAAATGCCCAGCTTGGATTCACTCATGCTTCACCTCGGGCGCTTGCTGTTTCAGCGAAATCGCCGCCTGCACCGGGTCAAGCGCAATGGTTTCACCCGCATCCAGCCCTGCCAGCACACTGATATTATTATCGTCCAGCTTTTTGCCCAAACGGATTTGGCGTAACGCAGGCTTGCCATCCTTGTTGATGACATACACGCCGATGACTTCGCTACGCACCACCACGGCACTTTCCGGCACGCTGACTGCATTCTGCGCCCCCATCACGAACGCCACTTTGACGAACATGCCGGGGAACAGGTCTTGCGTGCCTTCCGCCAACTCAATACGCACCTTGAATGCATTCGTTTTCGGATCGGCATAGGGGAAAAACGTCAGTGACTTGACCGGCAACGACTTGTTGGAACCGTCTTGGAACACGAAGGCTTTCTTTTCCTTACGCACTTGAGCAATCAGGCGTTGCGGCACTTCCACCACCACCCGCATCTGGTCGAGCGAAATGCCGGTCATGATCGGCGTGCCGGGGTTAACCGCTTCCCCCAATTCCACATGGCGCTTGGTGACAATTCCGCTGAAAGGGGCAACCAAGCTAGTGTAACCGAGTTGTTCACCCGCCTGTGTGACTTGAGCCTTGGCGGCTGCGAGGCGTGCCTCGGCAGCTTTCAACCCCGCATTGGCGGCATCGTAATCTGCCTTAGGGATCAAGCGTTTGGCGTAAATATCGCTAATGCGCTTGAAGTCCGCTTGGGCTTCCGCATAACGTGCTTGCGCTTCATCTGATGCCGCTTGTGCTTGTTGCACCCCGGCTTGCTGGTTCTTGGATTTGATCCGGGCAATTTCCTTGCCCTGTTCCACGTAGTCATCGACATCGTAGGACAGTTTTTCAATGACCCCACTGGTCTGGGCGGAAAGGGTACTTTGGTTGACCGCTTCCACATGACCATCCAGATAATGCAGCTCCGGCGCACCCACCGCGCTAGCCTGCACGGTCTGTAAACCGGGCTTGGTTTCCCCAGCCGCTGGTTGCGTCTGCTCCGCATCCTGACAGGCAGCTAGCAACGACAATCCGACGACCAGTACCCATTGTTGTAATACTTTCATGGCATACTTACCTAAAACAAAGTGAGAAGTTGGCGCATTCTAATATGAGAAAATTAGAAAACTCTAATATACCCAATAAAGATAGCAAAACAAGGTGACGACCCGATGAAAAAAGCAACTTATATGCCAATCCTGTTGGTTGGCGCATTATCCTTAATCAATTTTGCCCACGCCGAGATGTATAAATGGACGGATAAAAGCGGCGAAACCCATTACACCGAAACCCCTCCTCCAGCCGACGCCAAGGGCAAAGACATTGAAGCCGACATAAAGCTTTCCACAGGCACACCCAGCAGCGCAGGTTCGACTGCAAAAACCGAAGAAAAAGAATCAGATAAGAAAGCCGAGCCAGCCGAACCCAGCGAAGCAGCCAAGAAAAGTGAAGAAGAACACCGCCAATTCTGCACCCACCAACAAGATGCCCTGAAGCTTCTGAGCGAAAACTCATTGGTCAACTGGAAGGATGAAAAAGGCACTCACGTCCTTACAGCAGCGGAAAAAGCCATCAAAACTCAAGAAATCAACAAGAATCTCGCAACCCTGTGCACCCCAGAAATGTTCAGTTCCCAGAATGCGACTACCCAGCCCCCAGCGGATGCGAAAACCACCACCGACAGCAAAGATCAGGCAGCAGACAAAACCGCAACAGACAACGCGGCTAAAACAACAGAAACCAGTGGGCAAGCACATTAAAGACGCCCCAGACACGCAAAAGCCCTTGCAGATTGCGGCCTACAAGGGCTTTTGGAACGGATTGAAACACCGTGAAACATCGAATTGGTCGGGACGATAGGATTTGAACCTACGACCCCCACACCCCCAGTGTGGTGCGCTACCAGGCTGCGCTACGCCCCGACCGAAGGGGGAGGAGATTACCGTAACTGGACGTTAAACTCAAGCCAAAATCAGTGTTTCAGGATGAACAGGATACGTTCAAGTTCCACCACCATCGGCGCAACATCGTGGCCGTTAACCACAATCGGCTCCAATGGTAACTCTGCTACGGGTGGTAGGTGTGCGTCATCCATCAGCTTTTGCCGCGCACCACTGATCGTATAGCCATTTTCATACAATAATCCACGAATCTGGCGGATCAGCAACACATCTTCGCGCTGGTAATAGCGCCGATTACCGCGCCGTTTCATGGGTTTCAGGGAAGGAAATTCCTGTTCCCAATAGCGCAGTACATGGGTTTTCACCCCGCACAAGTCGCTCACTTCACCGATGGTAAAGTAGCGCTTGCCCGGAATGGGCGGCAGTTGGCTGTTAGGCGTTACCGCTTCCTGCATATTCCTCTACCCGTTGTTTGAGCTTCTGCCCCGGACGGAAAGTCACCACGCGCCGCGCCGTGACCGGAATTTCTTCCCCTGTTTTTGGGTTACGCCCCGGACGTTGGGTCTTATCCCGCAACATGAAATTGCCAAAACCCGACAACTTCACATTTTTGCCTGTTTCCAGCGCGTCACGTACTTCCTCAAAAAACATTTCAACCAAATCTTTGGCTTCACGTTTGTTCAGACCCAACTCTTCAAATAAATACTCGACCATATCCGCTTTGGTCAATGTTATTGACATCTGCACATTCTCCCTGTTTTAACGTAAGACCGCCCCGACTTCATCCCGAAGTGAAGCGACGACAGCATCCACCATCCGGTTAATTTCCGCATCTTCGAGAGTGCGTGAAAAATCCTGAAAAATCAAGCTCAAGGCAACACTCTTTTGACCTTCCGGTATACCTTTACCCGCATACACATCGAATAAATAATAGGACAGCAATTGTGGTTCAGCCGCTTTTTTCACAGCATTTTCTAAAGCGACCGCCAACACATCCTTGTCGACCAGCAATGCCAAATCGCGGCGGATTACCGGAAACTTAGAAACCGCCTGATATTTCGGCAATGCACGTTGCATTAACAAACCCATATCCAATTCAAACAGGTATACGGGCTGCTCAATCCCCAATTTTTCTTCAATTCTGGGGTGCAACATCCCCATCCAACCGACCACGGCCCCCATTGTCATAATCTCGGCGGACTGACCGGGGTGCAAAGCCGCATGAGCCACGGGTGCGAAATAGAATTGCGTGCCCGTTACCCGCTCCAAGAGCGCTTCCACATCCCCTTTCAGGTCGTAGAAATCAACCGGGCGGTTCACCTGCCCCCACTGTTCAGGGTAAAGGTTGCCGGTAATAGCACCAGAAAGCATTGTCCGCTGTTGCGGCTTACCCGCCTCATCCTGATAGAACGCAGGCCCAATCTCGAACAAGCGCACACGCCCCTGCTGACGGTTTAGATTATAGGACACGGAACGCAGCAAGCCCGACCAAAGTGTGCTGCGCATCACCCCCAAATCCGCCGAAATCGGGTTTGCCAAAGCAATCGCATTGACCGCCGGGGCAAGGGTTTCTTCCATCTTGGGGTCAACGAAACTGAACGTAACCGCTTCCTGATAACCCCGCGCGACCAACAGGTTACGCAGGCTATCACGCCCTACCGCTGTTTCACTGGGCTGGGTAATGCACGGCGCACGCGGGCGCAGTTCCGCAGGAATCTCGTCATAGCCACGTACCCGCGCCAGTTCTTCGATCAAATCTTCTTCAATACCAAGGTCGAAACGTGCCAGCGGCGCTTGTACCTGCCAGCCTACCTCGCCCTTGCTGAATTCGCAGTGCAAACGGGACAGCACACCTTCGACTGTTGCATCATCCATCGTCACACCCAACACACGGCGAATGCGCTCTGGACGCAGCAAAATAGTCTTGCGTTGTAATACGCTGCTATCCGCGCAAGTATCCACCAACGTACCCACTTCACCTCCGCAAATGTCCACGATCAATTGGGTAGCACGTTCCATCGCCTGTACCGGCATATCCGGGTCTACCCCACGCTCAAAACGGGCGGAAGAGTCCGTTTGCAAGCCATAGCTACGCGCCTTGCCCATGATTTTTGCCGGGCGGAAATGCGCACTTTCGAGGAACAGGTTGCGGGTAGTATCGGTGACGGACGTTGGTTCGCCACCCATGATGCCAGCCATTGCCACTGGCACGCTTGCATCAGCAATCACCAAGGTATCGCCACGCAAAGTAGCCGTTTGCCCGTCAAGCATTTTCAGGGTTTCACCGTCACACGCATAACGTACCACGATGCTGCCTTGCAACTTGTCGAGGTCGAAAGCGTGCATCGGCTGACCGAGTTCCAGCAATACGTAGTTAGTCACGTCCACCAACGCGGAAATGCTGCGGATACCAGCGCGGCGCAGTTTTTCCTGCATCCATACCGGGGTTGCCGCTTGCGGGTTGACGTTGCGGATGATGCGGCCCGCATAGCGCGGGCAAGCATCAGACGCTTGGATGTCCACCGGGAAAGTGTCGTTGTGCTGTACGCTCGTAGGCACGATGGCGGGCGGGGTCAACGGCACATCCATCAACAGGGACGTTTCACGCGCCACCCCGATCATGCTCATGCAGTCGCCACGGTTGGCAGTAATCGCCAGTTCGATGACTTCATCATCCAGCTTCAGGTATTCACGGATGTCCATGCCCACAGGCGCATCGCTAGGCAGTTCCAGCAAGCCATCAGACTTGTCGGACATGCCCAATTCGGTCGAGGAACACAACATGCCGAAGGATTCCACCCCACGCAGTTTGCCCTTCTTGATTTTTAAATCTTTGCCATCAGGCAGTGGCAACACCGCACCGACCAGCGCCAACGGCACTTTCAGCCCAGCCCGCACATTGCTTGCGCCGCAAACGATTTGCAGGATTTCGCCCTGCCCATTATCAACTTTGCACACGCTCAGCTTATCGGCGTCGGGGTGTTTTTCACGTTCCAACACATGCCCGATTACAATGCCGGTGAAAGCAGTTGCCACGGATTCGCGGGCTTCCACTTCGCAGCCGGACATGGTGAGCTTGTCGGCAATTGCATCCAGCGCCAGCGGGGTATTAATCCACTCACGCAGCCATTTTTCACTGACTTTCATAAGGTTACTCCGCTTAGCTGAACTGCTTTAAGACACGCACGTCATTATCAAACATCACGCGCAAGTCATTGATCTGGTAGCGCAACATCGCCAAACGCTCGACCCCGAAACCAAACGCGAAGCCGGTGTATTTTTCGCTGTCGATGCCAACGTTTTTCAGCACATTCGGATGCACCATGCCGCAGCCCATAACTTCCAACCAGCCAGTACCTTTGCACACGCGGCAACCATCACCACCGCAATGCACGCAACGGATGTCGGTTTCCGCTGACGGTTCCGTAAACGGGAAGAAAGTGGCGCGGAAACGGGTCGGCAGTTCATCCACCTCAAAGAAGGCTTTAAAGAAGGCTTCGAGGATGCCTTTCAGGTCAGCGAAGGTCACATCTTCGTCCACCATCAACCCTTCCACTTGGTGGAACATGGGGCTGTGGGTCATGTCGGAATCGCAACGGTACACCCGACCCGGCGCAATAATACGCAGCGGTGGCGGATTGTGTTCCATGTGGCGAATCTGTACGGATGAGGTATGCGTGCGCAACAGCAAACCACTATCCATGTAAAACGTGTCGTGCATGGCACGCGCCGGATGGGATTCCGGGATATTTAACGCCGTAAAGTTATGGAAATCGTCCTCAATCTCCGGGCCTTCTGCCATGCTGAAACCCAGTTGCGCGAAGATTTCGCCAATGCGTTGGATAGTCAAGGTGACAGGATGCAGGCTCCCCGTATCCATGCGCCGTCCGGGCAGGGTTACATCGACCTTTTCGGCTTGCAGACGGGCATTCAATGCTTCAACTTGCAGGCTTTGCTTGCGGTCATCCAGCGCCAAGGTCAGGGCTTGCTTGGCATTGTTGATTTCCGCCCCGGCAGCTTTACGCTCTTCGTGCGGCAGCTTGCCCAACGCTTTGAGTTGCTCGGTCAGCAGGCCACTTTTGCCCAGATAATGCACACGCACTTGATCCAGCGCGGTGAGGCTGACGGCTTGCGAAATCTGCTCGTGGGCGTGGCCCATCAGTTCCAGCAAACTTTGCACGGCGATTTCCTTTTGAATGGGGTTATGAATAAAAAGCAAAAGGCGGGGAGAGGTAAACCTTCCCCGCCTTGCTTACCCAGTTACGGGTAGTTTTCAGCGCACGTTGATGCGGCTTAAGCAGCCAGGGCAGTTTTAGCCTTTTCTGCAACCGCACCAAATGCCGCGATGTCATGCACAGCCAGATCAGCCAATACTTTGCGGTCAAGCGCAATACCAGCTTTTTTCAGGCCATTCATCATGCGGCTGTAGGACAGACCGAACATACGCGCACCAGCGTTAATACGCACGATCCACAAAGCGCGGAACTGGCGTTTTTTCTGGCGGCGGTCACGGAATGCATACTGACCTGCCTTAATGACAGATTGATGTGCAACCCGATAGACCCGGCTCCGGGCACCGTAGTGACCTTTTGCCAGTTTCAGGACTTTTTTGTGACGGGCGCGTGCCGTTACACCACGTTTAACTCTTGCCATGTTTTAGTCCTCCAGTTATGCGTAAGGCAGCAGTTTTTGAATGCTGGCGTGATCCGCAGCAACAACATAGTTGTCGCCTGAGCGCAGATGACGTTTACGCTTAGTGGACTTCTTGGTCAGAATATGACGCAGGTGCGACTGTTTGCGCTTAAAAAGGCCGCTTCCGGTCTTTTTAAAGCGTTTAGCCGCTGCACGATTAGTCTTCATCTTAGGCATCTTGGTCTCCTTTTCGTAAGGTAGAATAAAACATCCTGCAAGAGTGCCTTGCCTTAACAGGATGGTGTTTAGAAGTGGTTGCCCACCCCTATTTTTTCTTCGGCCCCATCATCATGACCATTTGACGGCCTTCCAGACGTGGGAACTGTTCAACAACAGCTTCTTCTGCCAAATCTTTTTCGACACGCTTGAGGACATCCATCCCCAGTTCCTTGTGCGCCATTTCACGGCCTTTAAAGCGCAACGTGACTTTAACCTTGTCGCCATCTTCCAGAAAATCGCGTAGCTTACGTAGCTTAATCTGGTAATCACCCTCATCCGTCGCCGGACGCATCTTGATTTCCTTGACCTGAACCTGTTTTTGGTTCTTACGGGCCAAAGCAGCTTTTTTGCTTTCGTCAAAGCGGAATTTGCCATAATCCATGATGCGGCAAACAGGCGGCTTCGCAGTTGGTACGATTTCCACCAAATCCAATTCGGCGTCGTAAGCCATTTCGAGGGCTTCACGCAGGGATACAACACCCCGGTTCTCCCCTTCCATATCAATCAGACGAATTTTCGGGACGTTAATATCATCGTTGATACGGTGTTCTTTTTCGAGAGCGATAGGTCTATTCCTCCAGAAGCGATAAGCCGCGAGCCGCAATTTCACCGCTGAGACGTTGCTGGACTTCCGCCAGTGGGAATGTCCCTAAGTCTTTACCGGAGCGCGTGCGCACGGACACAGATTGCGTTTCCACTTCGCGGTCGCCTACCACCAATAGGTAAGGGACACGCTGCATAGTGTGTTCGCGGATTTTAAAGCCAATTTTTTCATTTCTCAAGTCCGCTACAGCACGGATACCTGATTGAAGCAACTGCTGGGTGGCAGTTTGCACGAAATCAGCCTGCTTGTCAGTGATATTCATCACCACGGCTTGAGTTGGTGCTAGCCACAACGGGAATTTGCCTTCGTAATGTTCAATCAGGATGCCGGTAAAGCGCTCCAATGAACCAAACAAAGCACGGTGCAACATGACCGGACGCTTACGGGTATTGTCTTCCGACACGTAAGTGAGGTCGAAACGTTCTGGCAGGCTCATGTCAACCTGCAAAGTGCCGCACTGCCAATCACGCCCGATGGCATCGCGCAACACGAATTCCAGTTTCGGGCCGTAAAACGCGCCCTCCCCCGGAAACAGCGTATACGGTAGCGCCATGCTATCCAAGGCATCGCCCAGCGCATGTTCGAGCACATCCCAACTTTCGTCGGAGCCGATACGGTTTTCAGGGCGTGTCGATAATTTGATGTGGATGTTATCGAAGCCAAACTCTTTATAAATATCGAGTACCAAGGCCGTAACGTCCTTGCACTCTTGCGCCATCTGCTCTTCAGTACAGAAGATATGCGCATCGTCCTGCGTGAAATGGCGTACCCGCATCAAGCCGTGCAACGCACCGGATGGTTCGTAGCGGTGTACCTTGCCAAACTCTGCCATGCGCAACGGTAAATCACGGTAGCTTTTCAAGCCCTGTGAAAACATCAACATGCCGCCGGGGCAGTTCATCGGTTTCAAGGCAAACACACGTTCATCTTCAGTCGTTGTGGTGAACATGTTTTCGCGGTAGTTGAACCAGTGACCGGATGTTTCCCACAAGCTGCGATCCATCACGTCGGGCGTGTTGACTTCAACATACCCAGCACGTTGTTGGCGCTGACGCATGTAGCCAATCAGCTCTTGGAAGACTGTCCAACCTTTGGGATGCCAAAAGACTGAGCCAGGTGCTTGTTCTTCAAAATGGAACAGATCAAGCTGACGACCGAGTTTGCGGTGGTCGCGCTTTTCAGCCTCTTCCAACAAAGTCAGGTAGGCTTGCAGGTCTTTCTTATTCGCCCAAGCCGTGCCGTAAATGCGTTGCAGCATTTCGTTTTTGGCATTGCCACGCCAATAAGCACCCGCCACTTTCATCACTTTGACGGATGGAATCTTGCCAGTGCTTGGTACGTGTGGGCCACGGCACAAGTCGATGAAATCGCCTTGGCGGTAGAGGGACAGCGTTTGGTCGGCAGGAATACTTTCAATGATTTCAGCCTTGTACTTCTCACCCATCGCAAAGAAGAAGCTGATGGCCTCATCGCGGGACAGCGTGCTGCGCTCGACCGGGATGTCCTGCTTGATCAAATCTTGCATCCGCACATCAATCGCCTGCAAATCTTCAGGCGTGAATGGGCGCGGGGAAGCAAAATCGTAGTAGAAACCGTTTTCGACCGTAGGGCCGATGGTGACTTGCACATCCGGGAACAACTGTTTCACGGCTTGTGCCAGCAAATGCGCGGAAGAATGGCGAATAATATCCAGCCCTTCGGCATCTTTGGCGGTGATAATGCTTAAATCTGCGTCTTGTGCGATGACGTAACTGGCATCGACCAAGTTACCATCAACTTTGCCTGCGAGCGTAGCTTTGGCTAAGCCTGCGCCAATGTCGGCAGCAACAGCAAGAACAGATAAGGGGGCTTCGTAAGCACGCTGGCTTCCGTCGGGGAGTGTAATGACTGGCATCTTATGCTCCAGTGGTGGCCTATACGAGGGGTCACATGGTTATATATTAAACTAAAATGGTAGGCGTAATTGGACTCGAACCAACGACCCCCACCATGTCAAGGTGGTGCTCTAACCAACTGAGCTATACGCCTGTCGTTGAAGGAGGCAGATTATAGCGGGATTGTGGCGGATGGCAAGCGTTTTGCGTCGGCTTGCGTGATAATTTTCAATACTGGCATTTTACCGAAATTCATCTATCATTCAGTTACATCGTTATATGAGATACAAACATTAACGAATTCTGAATTATTTGTTGGACTGTAAACCCCAGTTTACACTTTTGTTGGTAGGCTCAAGCCGCTTCACATAAATCTGCCTATTGGCCTTCACGGGATGCTGGTTACACAGTAGGGCGGTAGCGTGCCTGAAGCGCGGCATGGCATTACGCCTAACACATCAACAAGCTTACGCAGATACATCACAATGCTAGCACTTTCCCTTCTATTAGCGTTTATCAGCACCTTATTTGGCATATACCTGATGCGCCCACTGGCTGTGCGCTGGGGGTTGGTAGATGTGCCTGACCACCGCAAGCACCACCAAGGCGATGTGCCATTGATTGGGGGAGTTGCTATGTTCGGCGGGGTCGCTCTGGCAAGTTTACTGCTGGTAACGCCTTCAGATTCCCACTGGTTGTGGTTGTTATCTGCTTTGGTGATTGTTGTGCTGGGGGTTTTGGATGATGCCAAGGGGTTGAGTGCGCATCTGCGCTTGGTAGCACAGGCATTGATGACGCTCATCCTCGCGATTGGTAGTGACCTGTTTTTGGAGAACTTCGGCAATCTGCTCAGTTTTGGGGCAATCCATTTGGGTGGTTTAGGCTACGTTGTGACTATGCTGGCAGTTATCGGGGCTATCAATGCTTTTAACATGATGGATGGCATTGACGGGTTGGCAGGTAGCATGGCGTTGGTTTCATTCAGCAACTTAGCGGTGTTGTTTGCCATGAGTGGTGACAACTATGGCTTACAGGTGGCATTGATCTTCTTGGGGGTATTGCTGCCCTACTTGGCAAATAACCTGTTACTGCCACCCTTTAAGCATAAGATTTTCATGGGGGATGCTGGCTCTATGTTAATTGGCTTGAGTGTTGTGTGGCTGCTGATCCATGGGACACAAAACGCAATGCCCAGCTTCCGTCCGGTTACTGCTCTGTGGTTGGTTGCTGTCCCATTGATGGATATGGCAGCGATCATGCTTAGGCGCATCCGTAAAGGACAGTCACCCTTTATGGCTGACCGGGATCATTTGCACCATATTTTTATGCGTGCTGGCTTCTCGCCTCGTCAAGCCTTGTTTGTCATTACCCTAACCACAGTTCTATTGGCTGGCTGCGGGATTGCAGGGGAATGGCTGCAAATACCGGATGTTATCATGTTTACTGTATTTCTGCTGCTGTTTAGCATATACACCTATGCATTACAACACAGTTGGAAGCTCCTGAAATCAATCCATTCATTAGAAAGCTTATAGGACTTACGCATTGACGAATGATGTAAAATCATAGCAAGCATCTTGAATCCAGCCCGATGCGGCCATAATGATAGGACTTACGCATTGACGGTGGCCTGAAACTGTGGATTGAGATATTCCTTCCCGACCATGAAGCCCTTGACGAATGAAGCTACCACATCCTTGTATAGCTCGCGCTGCCACTGATAGGCATTGCTGATGATGTTGCCAAACCGCATCTGTTGCAGGTGGATATAGCTGCACAACGCGGCAAAGAGGTGGTTGAGTATGGGCACTTTGCCCCGCACTTGGAATTTCTCAATGTTGCAGACCTGTTTTAGGACTTACGCATTGACAGCCGCTGCAATTTTGTGAAAGAAGAAGTTTTAACCACTATCTGGCGAGATGATCAGAAGACCCAGCCGACCACCGACAGCCCGTTGTACCTTGCCAATATATATGGGGTTTCTGATGAGCGGACCTAAATCCACTACATGCACGCGCCTGTCTGAAGTGATGGGTGTATCCCATGACAGCGTGAACCGCTTTCTGCTGCGTGAAGCCTACGAACCCAAAGACCTGTTTGCTGAAGCACGCAAGTTGTTGAATTTGATGGGCGGAACACTGAATGTGGATGACAGTACACTGGACAAGCCCTACAGCAAACACATGGATTTGGTTACGCACTTCTGGTCAGGCAAACATCACCGGGTGGCTAAGGGACTGAACTTGGTCACGCTGTACTACACTGACCCGTAAGGCCGTAGCCTGCCTGTCAATTACAGGGTGTACGACAAGGCAGAAGGCAAAACCAAAAACACTTACTTTCTGGAGATGCTGGTGTAATAGTCAAGTAAATTAGGACGATGCTTTAAGCCTGTTTCAAAAAACGTTGTTCATATTGGTTAGGAGCCATTGCGCCATTACGTGGTGTTCCTGCCCAATGCTGATGCCTATGCTGCCTTCCAACAAACTGATTTCCAGAAGCTGCATGACCAGCACTGGCAGATTGAACAATATCACCGCATGATCAAACAGGTCTGCAACATTGAGAAATTCCAAGTGCGGGGCAAAGTGCCCATACTCAACCACCTCTTTGCCGCGTTGTGCTGCTATATCCACCTGCAACAGATGCGGTTTGGCGACATCAAGCAATGCCTATCAGTGGCAGCGCGAGCTATACAAGGATGTGGTAGCTTCATTCGTCAAGGGCTTCATGGTCGGGAAGGAATATCTCAACCCACCATTTCAGGCCACCGTCAATGCGTAAGTCCTAAATGATAAGAATAACCAGCCGTCCGCCCACCGCCCGTTGCAACTTACCCATATACATGAGATTTCTGATGAATGAGCTGAAATCTGCGACTGATTTTTAATTCCAATGCACACTGATCAACTAACCAGAAGTATCTACGCAACCGATGCGAGTATGTATCAAATACTCCCATTGGGGATTGTTACCCCGCACACGCGTGCTGAGGTACTACAGGTCATACGGGAGACGGCGTCAAAGAATCAGGTCATCTTGGCACGAGGGGCAGGTACCAGCCTGACCGGGCAGTCGGTCAACGAAGCGGTGGTGCTGGATTTTTCCAAGCACTTCAATCAAGTCCTCGAACTCAACGAGGCCGCAGCTTGGGTGCGGGTTGAACCCGGCATTGTTTGTGCCGAATTGAACGCGTATTTGAAACCCCATGGCCTGTGCTTCGCCCCCGATCCAGCCACCGAGAATCGTGCAACCATCGGCGGCATGATCGCCAGCAACTCGGCGGGTATGCGTTCTGCAGTATACGGCATGACCATCGATCATGTCTTAGCGCTTGAGCTGGTTCTCGCCGATGGCGAAGTCATCACTTTCGAATCATTGGATGCGCCCGATTTTGCCGCAAAGTCCGCACAAAGCACGCGTGAAGGCGTCATCCATCGTGGTGTACGAGAACTGATTGAAAAACACCGTGAAGAAATACGTCAGCGTTATCCGAAAGTGATCCGCCGTTCTAGCGGTTATGCACTGGACGCATTGATTGATGGCAACAATTGGAACTTGGCAAAACTTATTTGTGGCAGTGAAGGCACCCTCGGCGTTATCTTGGAAGCCAAGCTCAAGCTGACGCCCTTACCCGAGCACAGTGCATTGTGCCTAGCGCATTTCACAACACTTGATGCCAGTCTACGAGCTGCTGTGCCCATCGTTCAAGCCGGGGCAAGCGCAGCTGAATTGATCGATGGCATCATCATCAAGCAGGCTCGGGTTCATCCATTGACGCGGGATATTTGCAAGCAAATTGAAGGTGACCCTGCGTCGATCCTTATTATTGAGCTACAAGGTAATGATGCCGCAGAAGTGCAACAACAAGCCGAACGCATGGCCCAAGCTCTCGCCAGACTGGCCTACGCGGTTCCCGTAATAAATGCTCCCAGCCAGATTCATGAGGTCTGGCAGATGAGATCCAGCGCACTCGGCTTGATGACCACCCTGCACGGATCCAAAAAGCCAACCCCTTATATCGAAGATGCCGCTGTACCCCCCGGAGCCTTGGCAGACTACGTCGCAGAAGTACTGGCTATTTGCAAGAAACACGATCAACCGGTTTCACTCTTTGGTCATGCCAGCGTTGGGCTGGTACATATACGCCCATTGCACGATCTGCACGTGAAGTCGGATATCGCGCAGATGAAACAGATTCAGACCGAAGTATTTCCACTCGTGAAAAAGTACGGTGGCTCATGGAGTGGTGAACACGGTGATGGCATCGTGCGCGGAGCCTATAACCGCGAATTCTTTGGCGAAGCACTCTACCAAGCATTCGGTCAAATTAAGGCTCTGTTCGATCCTGATGGGCGCATGAACCCCGGCAAAATCATTGCACCGCCGCCCATGGATAGCCACTTACGTTTTGGCGCGGGCTACCAGCCACTGTCAGTGAAAACACGCTTTCATTATCGGGATCATGGCAATATACTCGCCGCCGTTGAACAATGCAGCGGCGTGGGTGCCTGCAGGAAAACCCTTTCTGGGGTCATGTGCCCAAGCTACATGGCAACACGCGACGAACTGCACAGCACACGCGGTCGCGCTAACGCCTTGCGCCTCACCATGACTGGTCAATTGGGTTCTCAAGGTTTAGCCAGCCCAGAACTTGCAGCGGTCATGAAACTCTGCCTAGCCTGCACTGGCTGCAAGGGCGAGTGTCCCAATGGCGTGGATATGGCGCGTCTCAAGGCCGAAGTACTACAAGCGCAACAAGAAAAAAATGGCATAAACCTGCGAACTCGCCTGTTTGCCAACTTGCCAACGATGGGACGCTTTGCAGCTGGCTCACAAGCAAAATTCATCAACCCGCTACTGAATAACCGATTCACACGTTTAATCCTTGAGTATCTGATCGGTATCCATCCGCAGCACCAGTTACCCACTTTCGCCAAGCAGCGGTTGAGCCAGTGGTTTGCCACCAGAGACAAGCCCACAACGGCTATTCGCAAAGTGGTGCTATTCAATGACACCTACACCGAGTATTTTCTTCCCGAAGTGGGGCGTGCTGCTATCGAGTGTCTGGAGGCGGGTGGCTACCAAGTGATATTGGCAACACTAGGTGACAGCCAGCGCACGGCTATCTCGCTAGGATTGCTCGACAAGGCAAAGCAAAAGGGGTTACTGCTTTTCAAAGAACTCGCCACACTGCTGGATACCGATACTCCCATTCTGGTTTGTGAACCCAGTTGTGCCTCTGCCCTGATACACGACCTACCTGATTTGCTTGACGATGAAGCACTTGCCGCGATGATATCAATGCGAGTGACCATGATTGATACCTTCATTGAGCAGGAGTTGGCTGCGGACAGTATCGAATTTAATTGGAAAAAAATAGGAGCTAACGAAGACCAAAGGCACTTTCTCATCCACAGTCATTGCCACCAGAAAACGCTAGACGGAGGCCGCTGGACGCACAAGCTGTTGCAGCGAATTCCTAGTGCTGTGGTGATCGACACCAATGCTGGCTGCTGCGGTATGGCCGGGTCTTTCGGTTACGAAAAGGAACATACCCACCTTTCACTAAGTATCGCAAAACAGCGGCTATTACCCGCAATCAAGAAAGCACCGCCGGAGGCTATTGTTGTCAGCAACGGTTTCTCTTGCCGCCACCAAATTAACAACCTCAGCCACCGGGTATCTAGGCACGTCATTGAGGTTTTACGTGCATTCATCCTCTAAGAAAAAAGGAAACTGATATGAGCATTCTCGACACGGGCGTAAGAAACGTCCGCAATGTACTGCGATATACCGTAGGCGAAGGGGCTCTATCGGAGCTTCCCAAGTTGTTGGCAGCACGCAGATCAGAAGGTACATATTCTATTGTCTTTTTCATTGACGCGTTCTTCAAAAGCCAGCCGGACATCATCGCGAGATTGGGTATCACGTCGGACGATAAAACTGTCTTTGTCGCGACAGAAGAGGAGCCGAGTACCGATGCCATAGATCAGATTACGATCCAACTACGCGACATTGGGTTTGCACAACCCTGCGCGATCGTCGGCATGGGTGGGGGGATCACCATGGATGTGGCAAAAGCCGTGTCCAATCTCCTGACTAACGGTGGCAAAGCGGAAGACTATCAAGGGTGGGATCTAATCAAGACACCCGGTATCTATAAAGTGGCTATCCCTACCCTATCTGGTACGGGTGCGGAAGCAACCCGGACTTGCGTTATGACCAACAAGCGAACCAGCCTGAAGTTGGGTATGAACAGTGACTTTACCGTTTATGACCAAATCGTCATGGATCCGATGCTGACCGCTACCGTCCCACGAAGCCAGTATTTCTACACTGGCATGGACGCCTACATTCACTGTGTTGAAGCACTGGCAGGTAACTACCGAAACGCCATTGGCGATGCTTACTCGCGCGAAACCATCAATCTTTGCCGTCAAGTCTTCTTGGAAGGCGACATGATGAGTCCGCTAAATCGGGAACGTCTCATGGTTGCCTCGTATTTGGGCGGATGTGCCATTGCCACAAGCTATGTTGGCTTGGTTCACCCATTCTCTGCGGGCTTGAGCGTAGTACTTGGCTTGCACCACTGTGTGGCGAATTGCATCGTTATGCGTGCCATGCAACCGTATTATCCAAAGGAATTCGATGAATTCTGGAAGATGGTTGAGAAGCAGGAAGTGGATATTCCTGAAGGAATCGCACGTAATTTAAGTGACTATCAATATGAACAGCTCTATGCATCGACTATAATACATCAAAAACCGTTAACCAATGCGCTTGGTGAAGAATATCGTAACACCTTAACCAAAGAGAAAGTGACCAAAATATTTAAACAGATGTAACTGATCTACCCTACGAATAGTGGACAGTACTAAAAGCGAGTATTCTCCCCCTACGAGAGATACTTAAATGACCACGAAACCACCCGGCAAGAAAGCCACGTACACCCGGCATAGCACCGAGTACAAACAGGAAGCCCTGAAACTGGCAACCCAACTTGGGATAGCCAAAGCCGCCAACCAATTGGGTTTACACGAATCGCAACTGTACAACTGGCGTAAAGACAGTGAACACGCCCACAGCGTCAGCAAACGTGAATCCAGCTTGGCAGCCGAGAACGTCCGCCTGAAACGCCAACTCGCCCAGCAGGCGGAGGAGTTGTCGATCCTAAAAAATGCGGCGACGTACTTCGCTCAACAGCTCAAGCGAGGTACGAATACATGAAAAAACATCGGGTTGACTATTCCATTGACGAGATCTGTGCGTGTTTTGGTGTATCCCGTAGTGGTTATTATGCATGGCTGCACCGTAAACCCAGCCAACGGCATCAAAACCGCCAGCACCTGGACAATCGGGTTCGGTTACATTCTGCCAACGGCTACCGGAGTCCGGTAAACTTCGAGGCAGATTTCAAACAAAGCCTCGCTTTTTAGACTATCCATTTTTGATGGGGTAGATCAGATTCTGGGTGGGTGGCGTGAATTGCTGATATGAAAACCGAAAACTCATTTGCGATGGGCATGTATATGAAAAAAATTTTCTCGAAACTATTTAACTATCTCTTCACGGAGATAGCCCCATACCTTATTATAATCAGGCATCCTTTACATCTTTTTCTTTTGAAGTTAAATTCAAAAAACGTTGGAAAGAACTTTAACTTTCACTACGGCGTCTTGTTTCTTGGCACAAAACAAACCACATTTGGTGATAATATTGATATTGGCAGACACTCATTCTTGAGCATGGGAGGAACCCAAAGCTCTATAGGCAATAATGTCATGTTTGGGGCGGGAGTAAGTCTCATCACGATCATGCACCAATACACTGATTTGACAATCCCGATGAAATACCAGCCATCTATCTATTCCCCAATAATTATCGAAGATGATGTCTGGTTAGGCGATGGGGTAAAAGTTATTTCTGGGAGCAAACCAATTATTATTCGAAAAGGCATAATTATTGGTGCCGGTTCGGTAGTGACAAATAACCTCGACACGGAGTATGGCATATATGCCGGTAGTCCTGCGCGATTCATAAAGATGCGCTTGTAATCGCCCATTATAATTAAGTGCGCAATTCTCTGCATCCAAGCCAAGGCGCAAACTGTTCAATCCAACTTTTAGCATATCCCATGCTTTTACTCTCATCTTTCCATGAATTGGAAATGACACCTTTGAGATAATCGCTCGAACTAATGAAGCTCTCTGAAACCCGGCGCTTGATGGTTTTCCAAATAAATTCAATGGGGTTCAGGTCGGGTGAGTAAGCAGGAAGGAAGACAAGTTCCACATTGGCGCGATCCGCACCTCCTTTGTGTTTCAAGGCAACATGGCTGGAAAAGTTATCCATTAGCACGATGGTCGCCTTGTAGGAGGCATTGGCTTCACCCACTTGCGCCAAGAAAGCGGCAATGGAGACTTGTGTGGAATCGGGCAAAAAGCTTTGGACACTTTCACCTTGGATGGCGTAGAAACCGATGCTGTTGGCTTTGCGCCGGGTTGTGTCTTTGGTGATGTCCAAATGGTTGCCAAAGTGCCAAAAGCGCACCGTATTGGCGGTGGTTTGTGGGCTGGCCTCATCCAAAAAACCGATGGCGATGTCCTGTTTGGAGAAACCCTTCGCCTCCAGCTTCTGGTGGGCTACGTCCAGCGAGGCTTGCAACAAGGCTTCAGCATCAGCAGGGCGTCGGTAGTCATGCGGGTAAGGTTTTGACAGGTGCATCTTGAACTTGCCCTTCAGAATGCGGCTAATTTGCCAACGGGACAAGTCAACATCCCATAATTTCACTATCAAATCATGGATTTCGCGGGTCAGCCACCTGTCCTTTGCCAACAGGATGAGTTTCAGCTCCCCCAACTCCTCCGCTGTCAATTTGGATGGATGCCCAGTTGGACGGTCTGAGTAGTGAAGTGTGTGGATTAAGCCATCACGGCCTTGTTCATTCCACTGTCTGATCCACACGTAAGCCGTGGGGATAGCAATACGAAAAATTTGGCACGCTTTATCCAAATCATACCCCACCAAGTTGACGGAGTTCAGGAAGGCCAACCGATATTTCACCATGCTGTCCTCTTCTTTATCCAAACAAACCGGAAGAAGATGCACGTTGTTGATAAGCGAGCTACTGCACTTTTTCATGGATGAACCTCAGCACAAAGCCCCTTCCCCTTGAGAATAGTTCCTTACTTAACTATAGTGATAATTGTGAGAGTACCAGATGACCGAATACCACAAATATGTCTTCGATAGCAGCAATCGACGTTTCGTTGGTAAATTCGAGGAGATGTATCAACAGGAAAAAATTGTCAACTTTGACAGTTGGCATCAAGATGATTCTAGGCAATTGAATCGAAAAATTGCACTTGAAATTTTAAGTGGTTATAATTTCGGAAAGATAATTGATATTGGTACTGGCAAGGGTACTCTTACCCATCAATTAAAAAAATTTAACAATCATGTTCTTGGTCTTGATATCTCGCCTACCGCCATCGAAGTGGCTCGCGCACGCTTTCCTGATATTGAATTCGATGTCGCTGATGTCAATGATCTGCCTTGGTTAACGCTTTACTTGGATAACAAATATGGTGGCAACGCGCAGGCTAGGGGGGCAGATCTGGTTTTCACAGCCGAATGCTTATCCTACATAGAGCATTGGAAGGAGTTGATTTGTGAGCTGGCGAATCGTACGCGCTATCTTATGATCAATCTTTTTATTCCCCCAAACCCGATCGGATTTGTAAAAAGCATAGAAGAACTGGAAGCAGAGGTCAGCCTTCATTTCGAAATATTGGAGCTGGTTGTTATCAAGAGATCACGTTTTGTGGTTCTGTTTGCACAGAGTCGATAATTTAATAAGAGATTGAGTCATGCCCGGATACGAAGTCATTGGAAATGAAGAGTTGGCCGAAGTACAGGATGTCTTTAGTCATGGTGGAATTCTGTTCCGTCACGGCTTCGATGGATTACGCAACAACTGCTACAAGGTTAAAGAGTTTGAGCAGATCTTTGCACAATTCATGGGTGTTAATCACGCCCTAGCTGTCAGCTCAGGAACGGCAGCTCTTCGTGTGGCACTGGCTGCATTGGGCATTGGCCTAGGTGACGAAGTCATTACGCAAAGCTTTACATTTGTCGCCACGGTTGAAGCAATTATTGAAGCACGCGCAGTACCAGTATGCGCCGATATCGATACAACATTGAATATGGATCCGGCTGACCTTGAGCGTCGGATCACCCCACGCACAAAGGCAGTTATCGTAGTGCATATGTTGGGCATCCCGGCAAGACTTCCGGAGATAACTGAAATCTGCCGACGTCACAACTTACTGCTAATCGAAGATACCGCTTGGGGGTGTGGGGGGACTTTGCAAAATAAACCCTTGGGAAGTTGGGGAGATATCGGTACCTTCAGTTTTGATTTTGCGAAGACCATGACCACGGGAGAAGGTGGCATGCTCGTTTTTCGGGATGAGGTCGTCTATCAGCGTGCGGCTGCTTGGCATGATCATGGCCATGAAAACAACCCTGCTGTGCCGAGGTGGGAAGATACTCGTGCGTCCAGTGGCTTCAACTACCGCATGATGGAATTACAAGGCGCTATAGGCTTAGCGCAGCTCAAAAAACTACCGGCTGTCATTGCTTCCCAGCGCGAAAACAAGGCCGCACTTTGGCAAGCAATCGCTGATTTGCAAGGCATCGAAGCACGTGAGATGCCAGAGGGGTCTCTCGAAACCGCCGATGCCTTGGTTTTCCTAGTGCGAGATAGTACAACTGCACGTCGATGTCGGGATGAACTACTCAAGGTAGGCTTAGCCACAAAAATTCTCCCCGAAGCGTATAGCTGGCACTTTGCCGGCACGTGGAATCATATGCCTGAGCTGGTTAATGCCCATGGCGGCGATCTGGCAACGGCATTTTCAACATCTCATGAAATTCTTTCGCGAGCTGTTTCGTTACCGGTTGGGGTGAAATTAGCAGAAAACGCTCCAGAAAAAGCTCGAACCGCCTTGAACAAGGTACTCGCGGGCTGAAAAACATGAAGCAAAACCCGACAAAACAGCCAAAAGTTTCGGTCATTGTAGCAGTCTACAATCAAGAGCGATTCATTGGTCGCTGCCTACGTTCTCTGCTACACCAGACAATCCCACATACTGATTATGAGGTTATTGTAGTTGACGATGGCAGCACTGACCGGACAGCCTATGCTTTAAGTCTTTTTACAGATCGATTTGATGCGCCAATCAAAATCATAACAAACGAAAGCAACAAGGGCTTACCTGCATCGCTCAATCGAGGTATTCAGGCAGCGCAAGCTAAGTATGTCGTACGAGTCGATTCTGATGATTTTGTAAATGCGAATTTTATAAACTTTCTGCAGTTTTTTCTCAAGACCAATCAATATGTGGATGCGATTGCATGTGATTATTATTTAGTCGACGATGCCGAAAATATTCTGGAGCGAGCTAACTGCATAGAAAAACCTATTGCCTGTGGAATCATGTTTCGGAAAGAGCAGCTTTTTGAAGTGGGTCTATATGATGAAGCATTTCGCTGCCACGAAGAGCGCGAACTACGTATCCGTTTTGAGAAAAAATATCAAATTCATCGCCTTGAACTGCCTCTGTACCGCTACCGCCGCCATAATAACAATATCACCAACAACACAGCCCAGATGAATCAGCATTTAGAAAAGCTGGTTCGTAAACACATGATTGAAAGTAAGTAAACTTAAGGGAATGACCATGACTATTTCGATCCAGCTAGGCGCACGTGAAATTAGCCCCCGCAGCACCCCATATGTAATTGCTGAAATTGGTGTCAATCACGAGGGATCAATGGATCAAGCGAAACACCTAATAGAACTTGCGAAGGAGGGAGGTGCAGATGCGGCCAAATTCCAAAGTTACAAAGCGGGGACCCTGGCATCCAAGCACTCCCCTTCATACTGGGATACTAGTAAAGAGGCAACCCGAAGTCAGTATGAGTTATTCAAGAAGTACGACGTCTTTGACCCTGACGAATACATCAAACTGGCCGAACATTGCCAGCAAGTCGGTATCGATTTCCTATCTACACCATTTGACGATACGGCCATCGATTTTTTAGACCCGCTTATGCCATTTTTCAAAATCGCCTCAGCCGATTTGACCAATACCCCATTTCTGCGCAAGGTAGCAAAAAAAGGCAAGCCAATACTGCTATCCACAGGCGCATCTACGCTAGGTGAAATCGATATTGCAGTAGCAACATTAACTGAAGCAGGCTGTAACGATTTGGCATTGCTGCATTGCATCCTGAACTACCCCACTGATAACGCTAATGCCCATTTAGGGATGATAAAAGGGTTGGCAAGAGCTTACCCAAACCACATCATCGGTTATTCTGATCATACCTTGCCTGACGAGGCGATGACCCCCTTAATCACAGCACACCTACTGGGTGCGGTAATTCTGGAAAAGCACTTCACCCACGACAAGAAATTGCCAGGCAACGATCATTACCACGCAATGGATATGTCGGATCTCGCACGATTTGTTCAAATGTCGAAACGGGTTCATGAATTACTGGGCGATGACGATCATAAGAAGCCAATTGTGACTGAAGCCATTTCCAGAAAAAATGCCCGTCGCAGTATCGTCATCGTCAAAGATATTCCTGCCGGATATGCGCTCACGGAAAACGATATTACCTATAAGCGGCCGGGTAGTGGCGTTAGCCCCCTTTACTGGGACGAGGTGATAGGTCGGGAAACCACCGAAGCTTTGGAGGCTGATCATGTACTGCAGTGGCACAATCTTGCAAGTCAGCCCCTATGATGCGAGTCATTGCGCTGGTGCAAGCTCGTATGGGTTCAACCCGATTTCCGGGCAAGATGCTCGCGAATTTGGGGGGGCATCCCATTCTAGAGTGGGTACTACGTAGAACAAATCAAGCCTGCTTAATTGATCAAGTCGTCTTGGCTACAACCGATCTCAACCATGATGATCCATTGGTTGTATTAGCCCATAAACTTGGATTTGAAATTTTCCGGGGAAGCGAGTCTGATGTTCTTGATCGATTCGCAACGGCGGCGTCTATGTACAAGGCTGATGCAGTAGTACGAATCTGTGCAGATAATCCGTTTATCGATGCAGATGAAATTGATCGGCTCGTAAGCCATTTCAAAAATAATCCTTGTGACTATGCTTGTAATCATCAGGATCGCCTTGGAAGTCGCTATGCGGATGGTTTTGGCGCAGAAATCTTTTCAAATTCACTATTGCAGCAGATTGCACAAGTTGCCGTTGAGCTTAAGCATCGAGAACACGCAACGCTTTATCTTTGGGATCACGCAAGTGAATTCTGCATTACTGCCATCCCCTCCCCTCCAGAGCTGGCATATCCTGAACTTCGCTTTGACATTGATCTTACTCAAGATCTAAGCAATCTCGAAGAGTTGGTAAGGCTTGGAGTGCACATAGACTCAACGGCATTCGAAATTGTCCCGTTAGCTCTGAACCGTAGTCATGCCACGCTAGTCACCACTGATGTCACGTACGCCCCTCCTAATAAAGGTGACACCTATTTCCTTGGATCTTGGTGTTTTTCGTCTCGAAAAGATGAGCGATCGGCAAAAGCTGCCGGACGAATTATTCCTTATCACTGGGATGATCGCGAAAAGTTAAAAAGTGATTTCGAGCTGCTTCAAGGAGTTAACGATGAACTCCTCAAGGAGTTGATTATGGTTCTTAATCAACTCCATCTCATAAATCAAGACGAAAGATTTTGGCGTCTCCTATTAGGTTATTGGCTAAATATTTACACAACCGTAGTATTCGATCGTTGGGCATCGCTTAAGCAAGCAATAAAACAAAGAAAAAAATGGAAAACAGATGTTTTTCTTGTTGAAGAAAATAAGCTCGCCACTAACGATACTGAGGAATTTATTAAAAAAGCAACTGAGTCATCAAGTTGGAATCACTCATTGTTTTCCTTGATACTTAGGTATATGCCAGAGATACGAATAGATCAAATAGAAGCAAACGCAAATGAGGCTGCAATCGCAGTTAACAATCCCAAGAAATATGCAACCAAACAGTTGCTAAAGAAAATCGTTAGAAATGGAGGTGGTAGAACAAAGCTTAGAGACCGATTTTTTCTTATAACCACATATCTTCCAATCAAATCGATGATCAGTTTGGAGTTAGCACTGAGTCAATTTCCCCTCCCAAACTTTCAATTTGAAGACAAGATTGAGTCAGAATTTGATGCAAAGATACGCCAATGGTCGCTTCCACCCGGTGCGGCTAAAGATGAGTTTAATCATATTGTTCGCGCGTTATTGCCCAAATTCATTCCAAAGATATTCATTGAGGGATTCCATGATTTAATGATGGTTGCGAATAAACTTCCATGGGCAGAATCACCCAAAGTTATATTTACTAGCAACCGCCACTTCACTGATGACGTATTTAAAGCATGGTCAGCGATAAAAATATCTCGCGGCGCACGTATGTTGATTGGGGAACATGGTGGGCTCGGGGTTGGATTATTCAATGGTGCGCATGCGTATGAGGTATCAGTTGCAGATACATATCTGAGTGCAGGATGGTCTAACACTCGAAATGAAAAAATTCTACCTATTGGAAACCTTAGGATGGCTGGACGTACCATAAGGCCAAAACCAACAGGCAAAGCATTAATGGTTTGCGTAAATATGCCACGTTTTGCATTTGATATTCGCTCAATGACCCTATCAAGCCAGATACTTGATTATTTTGAAGATCAATATGTTTTTATTGAATCATTACCGGCTAATTTACGAGATCAAATTTTGATTCGCCTATACCCATCTGACTACGGATGGGAACAAAAAGAAAGATGGTTAGATCGGCATCCAGAGATAACTTTCGAAGAGAGTAAATTGCCGTTACTTAGAATCGAAGCAGAGTCCAGATTATTCATCGCGACTTATGCCGCAACAACATATATTGATACTCTAGCTGTGAACTTTCCTACAGTAATATTCTGGAATCCTAAACTTTGGGAAATTAAGAATGAAGCACAGCCTATATTTGTCTTGCTGAAAGAGGCTGGCATATTTCATGAGACACCACAAAGTGCAGCTAACCATATTTCAAGGATTTGGAACAACATACCGGAATGGTGGGAAAGTGATGTTGTACAAAATGCCCGTCGATCGTTCTGTAATGAATATTCATCTATGCCTATCGATTTGATTGGTACTGTTAAGAAGGTACTGCTCGATGAGGCAGCTCGATCTGCCATCGGCGAATCACGGTAGGGCAACTTGTCTGTCCGCGCCCGCTTCGGCTTCAGCCTCTTTGCCAATCTATTCAAGGCTGTCATCACTTTCGGCACTGGTATGTTGGTCGCCCGCAGCCTAGGACCGGAGCAATATGGCAAGATGATGTTTTTACTCGGCACTTTCACGGCAGTGCGTCAGTTATTCGATGTGGGTAGTTCAACAGCGTTCTTCACGTTTCTATCGCAACGCCAGCGCAGTCGCCGCTTTGTGGGCTGGTATTTCTCTTGGCTCGGGTTGCAGTTTTTGCTAACACTAACTGCGGTCAGTCTGTTGTTTCCCGCTTCTTGGATTCAACTGATCTGGAAAGGCGAGCAACGTAACTTAGTGATTCTCGCATTCTTTGCCGCCTATATGCAGTCGGTGCTGTGGTCGGTCATACTACAAATGGGGGAATCGCAGCGACTAACAGGCTGGACTCAGGGGGTCGCGGTTACTGTTGCTCTGATGCATTTCCTGCTGATAGCTATTGCTTGGTGGGGTGGTTGGCTGGTCATCTGTACCGTTTTTGGGCTGATGATCATCGAATGGAGCATCGCAGTAGCTGTGATCGTGAAACAGTTGCACTTTCCGGTAATGCCAGAAGAACCCGACACACCCAAATCGGTTTTTACGGAGTTCTGGCGTTACTGCCAGCCCTTGGTTCTTTACTCTTGGCTAGGTTTTGCATATGAATTTGCCGATCGCTGGCTCTTGCAAACCTACGCCGGCAGTGAACAACAAGCTTATTATTCGGTGGCCTATCAGTTCGGTGCCATTGGCGCGATTGCCACCTCCTCGATTCTCAACATTTTCTGGAAAGAAATTGCCGAAGCACACCACCAAAACAACCATGAACGTGTCACCATGCTCTATCTACGGGTGTCACGAGGCTTGTTTTTCGTCGCAGCAGTCGGTGCGGGCTTTCTTGCGCCATGGGTCGAGGATATCATGCGCATCATTCTCGGAGCGACCTACGTAGACGGTGCAAGCACGTTGATGATCATGTTTTTCTATCCCCTGCACCAGTCGATGGGACAGATTGGCGGAACCATGGCTTATGCCACCGGAGCTGTGGCTACTTATGTCAAAATTACCATGATGGTTATGGTATTGAGTACAGTGTTGACGTATTTCGTTTTGGCTGATGCCGCCGCCTCCTTGCCCGGCTTGGGACTAGGCTCTCTGGGACTTGCCAGTAAGATGGTGGTGATGCAAGCTTTCTCGGTGAATGCACTAGCTTTTTACCTGTCCCGTAGCTTGGATATAAAGTTCGATTGGCTGTTTCAACCCGTAGCGACGTTGGCGTGCGTGGCAGCCGGGCTACTTGCTTACACCGTTTCGCAAATCTTGATTGATGTCAGTAGCCAGATTTGGCTTGCCCTGATGGTAGCAGGATTACTCTACGCTATATTGATGCTAGTCTTGATTGGGTTATCTCCCAGTCTAGTCGGCTTGCATCGAGCCGATTTGGCTGCTGTTATTGCCATGGGTCTTCGATTTGTGCATAAATGATTAAACTCACATGTATTTCAGCGTCTTCATCCCCAACAGTAGTAAAAGTAAAGAATGCAGTACTGCTTTACCACGTTTTCCAGTGTTGTATCAATAGTCAAAGAACGCGAGGTAACACGGCAGCTTTTTTGTGAGATGCCGCGATGCGCTGCGTAGCCAACAAGCATAATAGTAATCAGAAATATCATTCAAATTTAACTCTGAAGTATGGAAATATAAATGAGTAAATCACGCATCTGGGCTGTTGTTGCTGCCCGATCTGGATCCAAAGGTTTCCCAGGAAAAAATATCCGTTTATTGGCAGGCAAGCCTCTTATTGCACATGCGATAAATTTTTCCAATGAATCTGGTATTTTTGAAAAGGTATTACTTTCAACCGACTCTGAAGAATATGCAGATATTGGGAAAAGGTATGGTGCTTGGATTCCGTTTCTACGTGGAGCCAATGCTGCACAAGATAGCAGCATGGAAGAACATATCCTAGAAGATATTGATATGAAGCTTAGACTTAATAACACTACCCCACCTGATATAATTGTTTGGTTAAGACCTACCTTCCCCTTCCGATCAATCGAGGACTTGAAATTGGGCTTGTCTAAATTGGAAGACTCTATTGACTCTGTTCGTCTTGTTACCGAAGGTGAGCCGCGTCTTTATGAAATTCGAAACGATTACCTTGTTCCACGATTTGACGATCGTGGATGCTCAATGATCCGCCGTCAAGAGTTTCCAGCAACATACAAAGTATTTCATACCGACATATTCTGGTATCGCAATGTTGCAAAAGGTAAAAAGTTTCTTGGTGACAGAGTGCGTGCAGTGCCAATCCATAAGATTTGTGCTATGGACGTTGATGGCATCGAGGATTTCCAAATGATCGAGGCGTTAATGGCTTCAAACTATCCACTAATTCGCAAATATTCGCACTAAATTTCGCCATCCTAACTTGTAAAAACATACAATTAACGTTCTGATTGTTAAACACACAATACTTACAACTATTTTAATCTCCTTCATATGACATGGTCTTTAAATATGCAGACACTTGATTTATATAATCAAATTTCATCTTCGCTTCCCAGCATTTTAAATACTCGAAATCGTTTTCGAATGAAGGAGGATAATAGCTATGTCAGCGAAGGTGATCTATTGATACAGTCTATTGTTGAATCATGGGTCAAAAAAAAATTCCCAAATCATCTATTAATTTCTGAAGAGATGGAACCTTTTGACGATGTTTGGGATTCTTTGGGCAGCTATGTGGTACTTGATCCTATTGATGGTACGGAAAACTTTGTTTCTGGACTCAAAGAGTGGGGTGTTGGTTTATCAATTTATACAAATGGTAGGCACGAAGAATCATGTATTTTTTTACCAGAATTAGATGAATATCAAACAACAGGCATGCCCATAAAACGGTATCGATCGAGAATCGTGGGGCTGTCGTCATCGTTAACTGCAGAAGATGTTGCCAATCTGAAATGGCAGCAAGGCGTTGAGTTCAGAATTATCGGTTGCGCCATGTACAACCTACTGATGGCAGCACGGGGGGCGTTTAAACTTTTTGAGAACATTAAAGGTGTGAACTGTTGGGACATTCTTCCTGGGCTCAATCTTGCAAAAGAGGCAGGTTGTCGAACATGGGTCGATAACGAACCCTACTGCGGGCAGATACTTTTCCCAACGAAGAAGTATCGCGTTCGCATTGAGCAAGGGAGTTTTGAAAATGAAGATTCATGATATGTTGCGAGCGGCTACGCAAGGCAAGGAAGCCGCCGATATCGTGATTATCGGCAAAGGAGCGAGTCTCGATGCAGTCCGCACCAACGCGCTCCGTGACAAGATCATCATCAACGTCAACGATTCAGAGTCGATTGTCCAAGGGGACATCGGTGTCTTTCACCACGGCTGGGTATTGGATCGTTTTGACCATATCCCGCCCAGTTGTCGCTTGTATGTTACCGATCGTACTTTATCAGGTAGAGTTGAGGTTTTTCCAGCACGGTACGCCCGTTATGATGAGGAAAGTGAACTTTTCATTGAACGCTTCTTCGATGAAGAAACACTCTGGTTGGAGCACACCGCAATAATCAGTTGCCTACGTGTGGCTAACGAAACAGCTAAGGCACTCGATTCAAGAAAACGGGTTTTTTTGCTCGGTTTCGATTTCTCACTGGAAAATGGTTTTTCAACACGCATCGAAAATGGCTTACATGGTATGGACGATGCGCATGTGGATCATTTAGTCCGCTTGCAAGAATCCTACCTTGAAAAACTCCTGAATGAACGCGTGCGACTGAACATCGATATTGTTCACATCGGCACACGGCCTTATTCTCTGTTCACAGTGGAGGCATTCAACGCGTTACTTGAGACAGCACCCGCTAAAGTAAATTCTCTGGTCGTGGTATCACCACCTGCAAAAAAGGAACAGGACGTCCTAGTGGTGGCGGAAATCACGACGAACCACTTTGGAGACAGGGAAAGGCTTAAAGCAATGATCCGACTGACGAAAGAGGCTGGTGCAGACTACATTAAGCTCCAGAAGCGCAATGTAGAAAGTTTTTACAAAGCGGAGACGCTGTCAAAACCTTTTAAAAGTCCCTTCGGCACTACTTTCCGTGAATATCGGCACGGTCTTGAACTGACGAAGGAAGACTTCGAATGGGTAGACTCATTTTGCAAGAAAATTGGGATCGGTTGGTTCGCATCTATTCTTGACGAACCGTCATTTGAGTTTATAAAGCAGTTCAACCCTGCTTTGATCAAGCTCCCATCTACAATTTCAGAAAAGAAGATGTACTCGCAAAAGGTTGGCGCAGAATGGACTAATGGCTTGGTTATTTCTACGGGAATGACTGGACTTGAATATGAAGACTTCATTGCAGACTCCTTCAAGAAAGCAAAGGAAATTTATTTACTTCAATGCACCTCAGCTTATCCCACACCGGAAAACGATGTAGGAATTGGTGTTGTCCGTCATTACCGTGATTTGTCAGCCAAGGATTCGCGGATCATTCCAGGCTTTTCAAGTCACGACATTGGATCTCTGTGTTCGCAGATGGCTGTCGCTGCTGGTGCAAAGATGATCGAAAAGCATGTAAAGCTGGGAGGTGTGCAGTGGGCTCATTTTGACGAAGTTGCACTGGATTTGTCTATGAATCAGTTTGCAACATTTGTGGCCGATGTGCGGCGTGCGCAGCGAATTGTGGGTTCGGAGATAAAGAAGATTTTTGATTCTGAGCATCATAAGTATTAACTTACCTCTAGCAGCCATCTCCAAAATTGAGAAAGCGGATAATTGATAATCTAAGTGTTAATCTTTAACTCGACGGTGAAATCCGTGATTTTATGGGTGCTTTAAACAATAACAGCATGAATAACCTTCTTATCTGGGACGCAGAAAGCACGCCCCCTGTCGATGACTGCACAACATTCCTTTGGCGTGGCTTTTCGACGAACGCATCGAGCAATGTCATATCGATTCCTCAGTTGATTGAGAACAACGATGATGCGCTCAGATCGCGTTATCTTGCTTGGGTCTATGAACTCGGAGAATTACGACTGCATGGCGATTGCCTAGTCGATCATTTGCAATTGCGTCCAAGCCTCAGCTATTGGTGGATGACGTTGCTGGTAGAGAAATGCAACTTCAGCAAATCGCCGCAGATCGACGACGCAATTCGTTTGCTGGCATTTACCGATTGGACTACCGGACGTTCGCTTGAGCGTATCACGCTGGTCAGTGCCAATCAGCCCTTAGCAGAGTGCCTGCGCGGGTGGTGCGAGAAAAGGGGGGTGACCTTTGAATGGCAGTGCTTGCCCAAGCCATCGGTGACGATGTCCTGTATCCGCCGAGCTTACACCACCTTGCCTGCTGTCATGCAGGCATGGGCTTGGTTGCTTAAATATCTGCTTGATCGATGGTCATTGCGTGGTGTGGGTTTAAATGAGTGGCGACTATCATCGGGGCGAGTCACTTTTTTCAGTTACTCTGACAATTGTGTTCCTGAAGCCGTTCAAGAGGGGTACTATGCGAATCGTTATTGGACTCACTTGCCTGATGTACTTAAACGCGAATCGTGCCAAACCAATTGGTTACATCTTTATGTGAAAGACGGGCTTCTACCAACTGCAAGAGATGCCGCGACTGCACTGCGTGCTTTCAACAAGACAGCGCAGGGGCAGCAATGCCACGTGACTTTAGATACATTTATTAGCTGGTCTGTCATTATTAAGGCACTGAAAGACTGGTTTAGGTTAATTAAGCTAGGTGCTAGTTTGAGTGTTGAGCTTAATCAATCACATGGAGATTCTCTCAATCTTTGGCCACTTTTTCGAGAAGAGTGGCATACATCTATCTCCGGCATGAATGCCATAAGCAACCTGCTATTCTTTTGCCTGTTTGAGTCGGCTCTGAAAAATCTACCTAAGCAATCTCAAGGTGTATTCTTACAAGAAAACCAAGGATGGGAGTTTGGTCTCGTATATGCTTGGAAAACCTCTGGACATGGTCAATTGATAGGAATGCCCCATACTACTGTTCGATATTGGGATTTACGGTATTTCTTTGATAAAAGGACTTACTCATGCGGAGGAAAAAATACTCTACCCCTGCCAGATATTATAGCCTGTAACGGTCCCGTAACAAAAAAAAGTTACTTGCACGGCGGCTATCCGGTCAAAAACTTGGTTGATGTTGAAGCACTTCGCTATCTTCACTTGGGAGAATCTGAATTGAAAAGTAGTTCAGTGCCGATCAAGATAAATGAACCGCCGCGCCTGTTGGTATTAGGTGACTACCTGCCAAATAACACCTCTTTACAGATGAAGCTGTTAGAGCAAGCTGTACCTTTAATAACACGACAGTTGGAAATTGTAGTCAAGCCACATCCGAATTGTCCAATTGAACCGACCAACTACCCTAGTCTTACTATACAGGTTACAATGGAGCCAGTTTCAAAATTGTTAAAAAATTGTGACGTTGCTTACACAAGTTCAGCTACTACATCGGCGGTTGACGCATTCTGTGCAGGTGTGCCAACTATTTCCGTATTGGATCCAAATACGCTCAATCTCAGTCCACTCCGAGGATGTTCTGGTGCTTTATTCGCAAGCACTCCTAAAGAATTGGCAACGGCTTTGAATGCGGCTACGGCTACGGCGAGCAGCATTCGGCAAAGTGAAAATAAACCTGCGTATTTCACGATCAACGCTAAGTTACCAAATTGGCGGAAATTGTTACTGAAATCATGAATTCAATTACTAATCTGATCCGCGAAGTGGTTAGCCGCGCCCGACAAGCTACCCAATCTCTGTATTTTGGTTTTTTTCAGGGACATACGTATCTGACACCCAACGAACTGCATCAGCTCAGTCAGCTTGTTGGCATTACGGACGATACAGTCGTTGCTGATTTTGAACGACAATTTGCACAATTAATCGGCACAGGTGAAGCTATCGCTTACGCCGCTGCCCGCATGGGCTTCTACGAAATCATGCGTTTGCAAGGGATCACAAAAGAGGACGAAGTTATTCTCCTAGGGGCAACTTGTGCCGTGATGGTCAATGCCGTAATGCGTACAGGGGCAACGCCAATCTATGCAGATATTGATCCGGATACATTCGGTTCCTCAAGTCAAGCTATAGCTGCTTGCATTACGCCAAGAACCCGAATAATTGTTGCGCAGCATTCTTTTGGTATCCCTTGTGACATTGAACCGATTGTTAGTCTGGCAAAAGAAAAAGAAATTTTCTTGATTGAAGATTGCGCATTAACGCTGGGTTCAAAAGCTAACGGTATCGCAGTTGGAAACTTCGGGGATGCGGCATTGTTCTCAACCGATCACAGCAAGCCGTTAAGTACCTTGACTGGTGGTTTAATATACACAAAAAATACCGAGTTGGCAAATCGGCTGCGCTCAGCACAAGTCAACTGCCCACATCTTTCTATTAAACGTCAAAATAAATTATGGCAGCGTTTATTACTCGAAGCGCGTTATTGTGTACCTGCACGCCTTGGTCGCCTAGGCTTGATTGATCTTTTTTTCTCAATCACTAAAAAGATAACTCACGCTGAGGGGGATTTTCTTGCCGATGATTTTGGTACTACAATTCAATCGACTTACCCTTACCCAGCTAAGCTTCCAGCTTTTTTGGCGGCAATCGGTCTCATTGAAGTAAAGCGCTGGACAAAAACATCATTGGAGCGAGCAAACACCCTCAAACGGCTTATTGAAATAATAAATCAAAGTTCATCTAGATGTTATTTGCCAGCGGCGTACAAGAATAAAAAACTGGAAATTATACCATTACGTTTCGCTTGGTCAGAACCCAAAGGTGCCGAAATTCGTCTAAGAATAAAAAGTTTTATTCATGTGTCTTGGACTTTGTTTATGACACCCATCATCGCAACAAAATCGCCACTTCAAAATCTTGGCTATGAAAAAGGAAGCTGTCCAATTTCCGAAAGTATTGGACCAAGAATGGTCAATATTCCTTGTATTTTTAATACGAGAGACTCTGACATACTTATCTCGAAATTAATACTATCAATTATCTAAATTATTATGAAATTATCTTCTTTTAGCGGCACTCGCATATTGCTAACTGGTCATACCGGTTTTAAGGGGGCGTGGTTGACCCTATGGTTGACCCAGCTTGGTGCACAAGTTCACGGGGTTTCTCTTGGTGTACCATCAGAACCCTCACATTTTGCAGCGGCGAATCTGGCATCCCGGATAAAAGATCATCGTTTGGATATATGCAATGGTACGGCATTAAAAGTGCTGGTCGAGGAAATAAAACCGGACTTTGTTTTCCATTTGGCAGCACAGGCATTGGTGCGACGTTCATACACTGATCCCGTAGATACGTGGCAGACAAATGCACTGGGGACGATCAATGTGCTAGAGGCTTTACGAACTCTCAAGCAACCATGTATTGCAGTGTTAATCACCAGCGACAAGTGTTATGACAATGTGGAGTGGGTATGGGGCTACCGCGAAACCGATGCCTTGGGCGGACCAGATCCCTATAGTGCATCAAAAGGAGCCGCAGAGTTGGCGATTCGCTCGTATGTGAGATCGTTCTTCCCATCTGATGGCGCGGTGCGGATTGGAGTTGGTCGTGCCGGTAATGTGATTGGCGGTGGCGACTGGGCAGAGGATCGTATTGTGCCGGACTGTATGCGGGCTTGGTCGCAGAGAGAGACTGTCCCTTTGCGTAATCCGCTGGCTACCCGCCCATGGCAGCACGTTCTGGAACCGTTGAGCGGCTATTTGACCTTGGCGATGGCGTTGAAAACTAGTACCAATTTACATGGCGAACCTTTCAACTTCGGTCCGGCGGCGCAACAGAATCATTCCGTTGGCGAGCTGGTGTCAGCCATGACCGAACATTGGGATCGGGTGCGTTGGGAGGATGTCTCCGCTCAATATGGAGGACCTTATGAGTCCGGCCTTTTGAAGCTCAACTGCGATAAGGCTCTACACCACCTCGGTTGGCGAGCCATTTGGGATTTCAAGGCAACCGTGCGCGAAACAGCGCTTTGGTATCGTCAGTATTACGAACAACCTAGAAAATCCATCACTGATTTTTCACTTGCACAAATCGCGGCCTATGTCCAAGCAGCAAAAACGCGGGGGGTTACATGGGCACAGTAAGTGTGGCTCAAATCAAAGTGACGCCATTAAAGCGCATTTCGCTCGCCGGAGGGGATGTATTACACGGGATGAAACGCGACGAACCTGGCTTTGTTGATTTTGGTGAAGCCTATTTCTCCATGATCGAAGTGGATGCCATCAAAGCATGGAAGAGGCATTTGCGGATGACGCTCAACTTTGTCGTTCCTATTGGAATGGTAAGGTTTGTTTTCATGGACGATCAGGGTGGGCTGCGCGAAGAAGTGACAGGAATGGATCGGTATGTTCGACTGACAGTGCCGCCAGGTATCTGGTTTGGTTTTAAGGGCTTGACTGCGCCCTACAGTATGTTGATGAATATTGCGGATATTCCCCACGATCCGGTCGAGATTGAGCGTAAAAGTCTGGACGAAATCCACTTCAATTGGGAGCACATGAAATGAAAGTTGTTTTGTTGGCAGGGGGCTTTGGCACGCGGCTCTCTGAATACACCGAGACCATCCCCAAACCCATGGTCACAGTGGGCGGACGCCCGATTCTGTGGCACATCATGCGGATCTACGCCCATTTTGGTCATAAGAATTTTTATCTGGCTCTAGGCTACAAGGCCGAGTTGATCAAGGAGTATTTCCTCCATTACCATTCGCTCAACGCCGACTTTACGGTGGATCTGGCCACTGGTGCTGTTTCACCTCAACAAACCGATGGTGCAGATTGGCGGGTAACACTGGTGCATACTGGTTTGGAATCGATGACGGGCGGACGAGTTAAGCGTCTGCAATCCTTCATCGGTAATGAACCTTTCATGCTCACCTATGGCGATGGTCTTGCCGATATAGATCTGGATGCATTGCTCGCATTTCACCATAGTCACGGAAAGATGGTGACGGTAACCGCCGTCCGCCCGAGTGCTCGATTTGGCGAGTTGATGATTGAATCTGATCAAGTGAGAAGCTTTCGGGAAAAGCCACAGATGGGTCAAGGCTGGATCAACGGTGGCTATTTCGTCATCCAGCCCAAATTCTTCGATCTGATTGCCGGAGATAGCACTATTTTGGAACGTGAACCGCTGGAGCAGGTGGCACGAATGGGTGAGTTGATGGCATATCGCCATAAGGGTTTCTGGCAGTGCATGGATACCAAGCGGGATCGCGATTCACTGGAAGAACTCTGGCAAAGCGGGGAAGCAGCGTGGAAAGTATGAACCCCGAAAAAATGATTCGCTTATCCAAATCATGTATTGGCGAAGCCGAGAAGCGTGCTGTAATGGGGGTGCTGGATCGAGAATATCTGGGAATGGGTGTCGAGGTTAAGCAGTTTGAGGAGGATCTGACTACATTTTTTGGGCGTCCGGCCGTGTGCGTTGTAAATGGGACAGCCGCGTTGCATCTGGCACTGTATGCCTGCGGAATCGGGCAAGGGGATGAGGTATTGGTTCAATCCCTAACTTATGTCGCCAGTTTTCAGGCGATATCGGCGACCGGAGCAACCCCTGTTGCCTGCGATATTGATCCATCGACTCTTACACTTGACTGGCGCGATGCTGAAAAGCGCCTGACGTCTAGGACAAAAGCTGTAATGCCCGTGCATTACAGCGGTGGTGTAGGGGCATTGGACGAAATTTATGCCTTTGCTCGCCAACATGGATTGCGCGTCATCGAAGACGCCGCACACGCTTTTGGAACTACCTATCAAGGTAAGCGTGTCGGCGGATTTGGTGATGTTGCCTGTTTCAGCTTCGATGGCATCAAGAACATCACCAGTGGCGAAGGTGGCTGTATTGTCACCGATGACCCTGACGTGCTACGGCGAGTTCAAGATGCACGCTTACTCGGTGTCGAAAAAGACACAGAAAAACGCTACGCAGACCAGCGGAGTTGGGAATTTGATGTGACTGCGCAAGGTTGGCGTTACCACATGAGTAACATAATGGCAGCGATTGGAATTGAACAATTGAAGCACTTTACCGAACTGGCAGCCAAGAGGAAACAACTGGCATGGCGTTACGATAATTTATTAAGCAGCAATCCCAAATTGAAATTACTGCAAAATGATTATCAGCAGGTCGTGCCACATATCTATGTGACTCAAATTCAGGGGGCTAATGACCGTGAATCCATTCGGACTCAACTAGCATCAAAGGGGATCCATACAGGTATTCACTATCAGCCCAACCATGTTCTGAATATGTATCGTCATGCGGCGCATAATACGTCGTTGATTCAAACGGAAATGGTGTTCCCACATCTACTGTCCTTGCCGCTGCATCCCGATCTAACTGACCAAATGGTGGAGTTTATATGCACAGAATTAAAGGCTTTGCTTCGTGATTAAATCAAACTCATCAGATAGCGGGGAAATCTCTCAGCCACTGATCAGCGTTATCATGAATTGCTATAACAGTGAGAAATATCTCCAGGAAGCGATTGATAGCGTATTGGCTCAAACTTACCAGAATTTGGAGATAATTTTTTGGGATAACCAATCATCCGATAAAAGTCAAGAAATAGTGAAGTCAATCAAAGATGATAGAATTAAATACTTTCTTTCTCAGAGTCATACAACTTTGGGAGAGGCAAGGAATTTGGCCATGGAAAAAGCTAATGGCGAATACATCTCATTCCTAGACTGTGACGACGTTATCGCAAGCAGAAAAATCGAATTACAGGTCATAGAATTCCAGAAAGATAAAAGCCTGGGTTTGGTTTATTGCAATGGTGCCAGAATCGATCATAATGGATGCGTCAAAACTTCTTTTTATAAAAAAAGAAAACCAAGTGGAAACATATTCAGAAAAACCTTAAGCTCTTATGATTTATATATACCAGCAGTAATGTTTAGAAAAGATTGCATTATTAAAAAAGGCATAAAGTTTAATGAGCGTTTTCGATTTATCGAGGAGTACGATTTCTTTTTAAGAATTCTAAAAAGCTTTACAGCAAAATATATAGATAGAAAATTAGCCTTCTGGCGAGTGCATGATAAAAGCAACACATGGAAACATTACAATGAATTCATTAATGAAAGAAATATTTTTCTGCAAATTTTTTTTTCGAGCGATGAAAAAATTAAATTTCAAAAAGAAATTAATTCAATTAAAGATTTAAATACATTTCAATATTCCCTGGTTTCTTGGAAAGAAGGAGACAATCTAACATCTAGAAATGCAATAAAAAAAATCAAGACTCGAAAATTGAAGTATTTTATAACTTATTTGGCAATGTTTTTTGATTTCAAAGTACTATATCCGCTTTTATGCCGAATAAAGTACATAAAATAAATGAAGCAAATGAAAAAGACAATATTACTAGGAAATAACATTTTCCCCTTTACTCTGCTATTCAGTATTCCTTTGATGAATGCTATTTCAAATAGATTGCACATCATAGTAAATTTCTTGATTATTGTTTTGTTTTTTTCACTAATCCTAATATTTAACAAAAGATATGCCTCGAATTCAAATAAGGCAAATGCATGGGTTTTAGTCATACCTATATTGACCTCATTACTAATGTCTTTATACTATAAATCTTTAATGTATGGCAACGTTGATTACTCACATGCAATAGCATTTGCATTCGGCTACCTGCTATTTCTCTTTTCTTATTTGTTGATAACAAACTATGAGTCATTTTTAATAAACTATTTTCCGAGCTTTATTAACTATATAATCTGGATTTCTTTTTTATCAATATCTTGGGGTCATGTTGTTTTATATACAGACATTCCAGATAATTGGCAGTTAATATATAGAAATGAACTTGGGCATGACTACTCAAACAGACCATCTGGGCTCTTCGGTCAACCAAGCATTAATATTGCGATCTTGTTATATTGTTACGCACTTAGGCTTTATTTGATAGACATAAATAAAATAAGATCAAATATACGTAGCAGCTTGCTTTATTTATCATTGATTGTTTTATCTGTTTACTTTCAGAAAACGGGTACCGGTTATCTCGGCCTGATTTTATTTCCTTTGCTTCTAGTGGCGGGAAATATAATCATTGCGACAATGGCATCCATTGTTTTTTTTATAGCACTTTATATTTTTTATTCGACTTATTCTGATTTATTTGGTACATTCAGCAACAAGTTGAGTTATGAGTATTTTGCATCATCATTTGACTACTTCTTTCATTCAATTCTCGGAACATATATTGATAATTTGACATTTTTCGACTTCATTTTCGGAATTGATGACCAAAGAAACATTGAAATCGATTTTGGACTCATTTACATTCTTGGTCACTTTGGGATTTTTTTTCTGATACTGCTTTTACTAATGATATCCTACATTAATAAAACAGCAGCAAACAAATATGTAACATTCTCTTTCTTCTTGCTTTTAATATTATCTATGCACTATCCAACAATAATCTATCCCACATCCACCATTATCTTTCTAATGCTGATGGTTTACATTAAACGATTGAAGGTATGAAGCATGAATTTATTTGTTATCGGAGCTAGGTCATTTCCTGGAGTGCAGGGTGGAATTGAAAAACATTGTGAGGAGGTTTATCCATTACTCGCCAACAATATAAATATTACCGTTTTGACAAGTAGACAACCAAAGTATAAAAAATGGAACAACATCAGATTCATTAAAATGCCCGCACTTAAAGGCATTAAATTTGAAAAAATAACCTATGCTATTTCCTCCTTAATTTATATATTTTTTTCGAGACCTGATGCAGTGCATATTCAAGGACTAAATTCAGCATTGATTATTCCACTAATAAGAATTTCTTCCATAAAAGTTATTTATACGCAGCACTCCATGGATTACCTTTATCCGAAATGGGGGCGAATAGCCAAAGCAGTTTTGCTCCTATCTGAATATTGTGGTTCAAAAGCCAATTTAATAACGGTTGTCTCACCATTGATTCAGAAAAGAATATTGATTAAATATAACAAAAATTCAATTATTTCATACAATGGCGTGAGCATGGCAGGCAATAAACGCGCTATAGCGAAAGAAAATCTATTTGATCATTTTCTCAAAAAGAAATTCTTACTCTTTGTTGGCAGGATAACTCCTGAAAAAGACCTATTAACACTAATAGATGCCTTCAAACATGTCAGTGCTATTGATGAGGATTTGCATCTAGTAATTGTTGGCAATATTAATGATGATAATGGGCCATATATTGAATTAATAAAAGTCTCCATCAAGAATTTACATGGAAAGGTTATCTTAAGTGGCGAAATTGACAATAGCTATTTACCTATCATTTACAGCAGCTCTAGACTTTTTATACTTCCGTCAAAATTTGAGGCTTTCGGCGTTGTTGTTCTCGAGGCAATTTATAATCAATGTCAAGTTTTGTTGAGCGATATCGATGCTTTACGGCAGTTTGATTTCTTACCCGATAAATGTTTCTTCAAGACGGGGACGGTTGACGATCTGGCTGAAAAAATTCTAAATTTAGTTAATCAGCCTTTATCAAGCGATAAATTGATTAATTTTAAACAAATTATAGAGAGTCGATATTCATGGAGTCAAACGGCATCTATCTATGATGGGATATATAAGGGTGATCTACCTGTCAAGCCCCGATAGATCGCATACTTTCTTTTTAAACAAATCTGGTTTTTTTCCATGCCATTCCCCCCTATGTCAGGGTAGATGGCAAGGCACACCATGCGGCTGGCACGGTCGATGGCGACATACAAATACTGGTGTTCCTTTTCGTCGGGCATCTTTGGCAGGTATTTGATGCGGTGTTTTTCAAGGTAGTTGTCGCAAAAATCATGCTGCGTCCCTCAAGTTTTTCCGGTCTGGTTTGTCGGGGTTGAGGGTGACGGCCCCCTATGTCAGGCTAGTTGTCGCCTTTTTTGATTTTGACAATTGGGGACGGAATGGACAAAAACATGCCGCGTTATGCTGCTGAACGCAAAGCCACTGTGCTGAACAAGCTATTGCCCCCGCACAACCGCCCAATACCAGAAATTGCCCAAGCCGAAGGCATCAGCGAAGCCACGTTGTACAATTGGCTGAAACAAGCCAGAGAGGAAGGACACGCCGTGCCGGGAAGTGGAAAAGCCAGCCCTGAAAGCTGGAGTGGTGAAGCCAAGTTTGCCGTCGTGCTGGAAACCGCCGGAATGAACGCCAGTGAAGTGGGCGAATATTGCCGCAGCAAGGGTTTATACCCTGAACAGGTAGCCCGCTGGAAACAAGCCTGTATTGCTGGTGCGGGTACTGGCGAGCAGACTGGAAGTGACTCCCTGAAGCACGCCCGCAAGCAAATCCGCCAACTGGAGAAAGACCTGCGGCGCAAGGAAAAAGCCTTGGCAGAAAGTGCTGCCTTGTTGATATTGCAAAAAAAGTTCAATGCGCTGTGGGAGGACGCGGAATGATGACCACACCCCAACAGCGCGAAACCGTGGTCAATCTGGTGGATGAGGCCGTAGCTACTGGAGCAAGGCGCAGCCCCGCCTGCCAAGTGGTTGGGATCAATGTGCGCACCCTGCAACGTTGGCGTCCCCAAGGTGAAAATCAGGTGCGGGTTGACCAACGCCCACTTGCCAAACGTCCTGCCCCTCCCAACAAACTCAGTGAAACAGAACGTCAGGAACTGCTGGAGGTCTGCAACCAACCCGAATATGCTAGCCTGCCACCATCCCAAATCGTGCCGAAACTGGCGGATGAAGGCCGCTATATTGCCAGCGAATCCACCTTCTACCGCACCTTGAAAGCCCACAGCCAACTGCACCACCGGGGTCATGCCAAAGCCCCGCAAGCCAAGCGTCAACCCGTCACCCACACCGCCACCGCCCCGAACCAAGTCTGGACATGGGATGTGACGTGGTTACCCAGCACCATCACCAGGCGTTTCTTTTACCTGTATCTGGTCGAAGACCTCTACAGCCGTTATGGCATCGTCTGGGAAGTCCACGAGCGCGAATCTGGCGAACTCGCCGCCGAACTGCTGGAACTGGCGAACTCGCCGCCGAACTGCTGGAAAAGGCAGTATGGCGTGAAAAGCTGCATGGCAAAGCCAAACCCGTCCTGCACAACGACAATGGCAGCATCATGAAAGCCCAGACTTTCCGCGCCAAGCTCGACGAATTGGGTTTGAACCAATCCTTCAGCCGCCCGCGCGTCAGTGACGACAACGCCTATGTAGAATCCTTCTTCCGCACCCTCAAATACGCACCCGCTTGGCCTGCCAAGGGCTTCGCCACACTCGAAGAAGCCCGCGACTGGGTACAACAGTTCATGCAGTGGTACAACCACGGACACCAGCACAGCAAAATCCGCTTTGTCACCCCAGCACAACGCCACCACGGGGAGGACAAGGCCATCCTTGCCAAGCGGGTGGAAGTCTATGCCGCTGCCAAAGCCAAACATCCTGAACGCTGGTCGGGCGATACCCGGAACTGGACCCCCATTGCTGCCGTCACCCTCAACCCCGACAAACCAGACCGGAAAAACTTGAGGGACGCAGCATGATTTTTGCGACAACTACCTTGAAAAACACCGCAGGCGAAACCTCGGTGAAGCGCTGGAAAGAGCAATATCTGGCTGAAAAGGCAGGTACTGCACGCCCTGACAAACCGGCACTGACCGAGGAACATCGGGAAATTCAACAGTTAAAACAACGGATTAAACAATTGGAGACGGAGCGGGAAATCTTAAAAAAAGCCAGTGCCTTCTTTGCCAAGGAAATGTCATGAGCTACGGACTCATTGACACGCTAAAGAAGGCATACCCGGTTACTCAACTGTGCGACGTATTGGACGTGCATAAAAGCGGTTACTACTACTGGCAAGCTCACCGTGAACCGACGGCGGCGCGTATTCACCTGCAAGTACAGATCAAAGCCATCCATGCCGAGGTTGAGCAAACTTACGGTAGCCGCCGGATGTCGGATGCGCTGAAGGAAAAAGGGTTAGCCGTAGGACGTTATCAAGCCCAGCGTCTGATGCAAGAAGCCGGTGTGGTGGCGATCTACCCCAAGAAACGCCATCGCTACCCGGCAGGCGAGGTATCCCGTGTGGCAGACAACCACCTCAACCGTGAATTTGAAGCCAGCGCACCCAACCAAAAGTGGGTGGGTGACATCACGTATTTGTGGACGGCGACCGGCTGGATGTATCTGGCAGTGGTGTTGGATTTATTCTCACGCAAAGTCGTGGGCTGGCATCTGTCTGGGTCACCCGACACCGCGTTGATACTCGCTGCACTGGATCAAGCGGTGATATTACGCCGGGTGGATGCCTCCACTGAGGTGCTATTCCATTCCGATCAAGGTTGCCAGTATACCAGCCATGCTTACCAAGACCGGCTTACCGAACTTGGTATCAAAGCCAGCATGAGCCGACGCGGCAACTGCTGGGATAATGCCGTGATGGAACGGTTTTTCAGAAGCTTGAAAGTCGAAGCGATCAGCCGTGACCGTTATCAAACAGCGGACGAACTCACATGGGCGGTGAAAAAGTATATCCACTTTTACAACACTAAACGTATCCATTCCGCTGTCGGCGCAATGGCTCCTAACCAATATGAACAACGTTTTTTGAAACAGGCTTAAAGCATCGTCCTAATTTACTTGACCATTACATGCTGATAATGCTGGTGTGTAAGGCATCCTGTTGGTGGGCTGTTGTCTTCGTCATGTGTGTTTTTCCTCTGTGTTGCGGATGACGGTTTCTCTTCAAGGACAAGCATTGAACAGACCAAACTGCATTCGTATATCCGGCTTCTTTACGCGGGGCGCATTGCCCCTGAGCCATCATGAAAACCGCGTAGCAAGTGCCTATCGCTCGATCGGGCTTGGTTTGCGCCACTCTCGTTACCGGCTTTTCCTGCTACTGGTTTAACCTGTCAAATCATGAACGTACTATCGTCAACGCAAGGTCAGGGAGAGGAAAACGGGGTATCAGGCTGGGCAGTACCCCGCTTGGTAAGGTTTGCCGCTTTTCCAGCACGCCCACACGATCCGCGCCAGTTTGTTGGCCAGCGCGACAGCGGTTTTGTTATGCCCGCTGCGCTGTTCCAGTTTCACTGCCCATTCCTGCAAGCGGGCAAGGGGTTTGCCGGATTTCGCCTGCCGTTTGGCAGCCACCAAAGCCGACCGCGCCCCGTGGATCAGCAAGGTGCGCAAGTAGGTGCTGCCTTGTTTGGTGATGCTACCGAGGAAACGGCGGTTGCCACTGCTGCTTTCGCGTGGGGTGATCCCCAGCCATGAGGCAAATTGCCGGGCGGACTGGAACTGTTCGGCTTTGCCGACCGCAGCGACCAGGGCAGTGCTGGTCAGCAACCCAATGCCGGGGATGGTTTGCAGGTTGGCAACCGTTTCATTCTGGCGGGTGGCGTGGATGATCTGCTGTTCCAGTTCTGCCATATGGGTTTCCAGCGTTTCCAGTTCCTGCATTAACGGACGCAGCATGTACAGCGAGAGCAAGGATAACTGTTCCACATGAAGGTTGGCTTCCCGCAAGGCTTCGCGGTCACTGGCAGGCAAAGGGATGCCCTGTTCGCGGAACACGCCGCGCAGGAAATTCATCCGTGCCACTTTGGTGCGTTTCCATTGTTCACGCAAACGGTGCATCTGTTGCAGTTCCTGCTGCTCCACGCTTTTGACCGCCACCGGCTTGATGCCTTCGCAACGGTATGCTTCCAGCAGGGCTTCGCAATCGGTACGGTCGGTCTTGTTGCGGCGGCGGTAGGGGCGGACATATTGTGCGGGTAGCAACAGGACTTCATGTCCCCATTCACGGAATAACCTGCCCCAATGGTGGGCACTGCCGCAAGCTTCCATCACCAGCAGCGCGGGGGCTTGTTCATGGATAAACTGACGGAAGGTGTCGCGGTCAAGCCGCCGCCGCTGGGTAATGCGGTATTGTGGGGTAGCAATCGCCAACTCGAAAACAGAAGTGGCAAGGTCGATGGTGATAATGGTATTTTTCATGCTTGGTCTCCATGGTTTTCAGCCGTTCAACACTGGCACCATGATGCCGCGCTGGGGCTGTGGAGACCATTCCATCACTGGTGGAGGCAGAACGGGAAGCTGACGGACGCGAAAAAAACGACGCTGCTGATTGTGGATGCGCAAAGCGTGAAAAATACCGATACGGCAGGAGGGCACGTTGGGCAGACGATTTCTTGGTAGCATGTCATCGGGCGATTATACGGTAGTTTTCAGGTCTGACCCACTACCCGTTTTTTAACAAAATACCGGTCAGCCAATGCGCACTGCTGCGATACGTCGATTTTTTAAAGGTTTCCTCAACACATGATAGATATCCACACCCACATCCTCCCCGCCCTTTGCGATGGCTCCCAAGACTTAGGAACCTCGCTAGAAATGGCGCGTATCGCCGTTGCCGATGGCACAACCCATCTCGCTTGTACCCCGCACATCTACCCCCCACTCTACCAAAACCACAAAGCCGGGATTACTGCTACACGGGATGCCCTACAAACCGAACTGGATAAGCAAAACATCCCCCTGCACCTGATCATCGGTGCGGACGTGCACATGATGCCCGAAGTCATGCAAGGACTAAAACGGGGTACGATCCCTACGCTCAACGGTTCACGCTATTTCCTGCTAGAGCCGTCCCACCACGTGCCCGTGCTCGACTTCCTAGGTCAGATCGAGAACTTCCTGAATGCTGGGTATGTGCCTGTTATCACCCACCCTGAACGCTTACATTGGTTTGGTGACAAATACGCAGAATTTATCGAAGCTGCCCGTATGGGCGCATGGCTGCAAATCACTGCCGGAGCAATCACCGGAGTTTTTGGGCAGGTCGCCAAACAACATGCTGAACGTCTGTTACGCGAAGGTTATGTGCATATCATCGCCTCCGATGCGCACGGCATCCAACAACGCCCACCAATACTATCAGCAGGCGTACAAGCGGCGGCAACCCTTTTAGGTGATAGCGAGGAAGCGATGCGCATGGTGACAGAGCGACCCCAAGCCATCCTCGATAATCTACCACCCGATAGTATCACGCCACCTGCGGCTTTACGGCAGATGGCTAATAACAACTTATCAGCAGAAGCTTTAACCCACATCAACAAACAGGGGAAAAAAAGCTGGCTGGGTCGCCTTTTTGGGTAATCATCTCTCCCCGAGTATGCTACCCTCCCCTGCAAGAGCAACCTCAATGGTCACAAACCCGATGAACACCAATAGCCTATGCCTATTCGCCTTGTTATTTGCCCTATTCGCCAGTAGTGGGTGCAGCAATACCATAAGCACTAGTGATGGAAAAACAGTTGTTGGCCTACAGGGCTTAAATGCCACCAGTGGGGCGGAAGATTACCGTATCGGTGCATCTGATTTGATCGATATTAAAGTTTTTCAGGCTGACGAATTGTCGCGAGAAGTCCGCGTGGATGCACACGGCAACATTACCTTGCCGCTATTAGGTACAATTCCTGTTGCTGGATTAACCCAAAGCGGGGCAGAGCAAAAACTCGCGTCCATCATGCAACAGAACCTGCTGCAAAATCCGCAAGTCACCATCTTTATTAAGGAATACACCGCACAGCGCGTGACCGTAGAAGGTGAGGCAAAAAAACCTGGTGTCTATCCCATTGCCGGACAAATGACCGTTTTGCAAGCCATTGCGATGGCAGAAGGCCCCAGTGATTTAGCAGCCACTGATCAAGTTGCCCTGTTCCGCCGCCAAGGCCAACAAAGCAAAGTATACATGATTGATTTGGATGCCATCCGCAAAGGGCAGGCTCAAGACCCTTACGTGCGCAATGACGACCGGATTGTCATGCACCGTTCCGGTAGCCGTTTCTGGTTACGTGAAGCCGGAGCTTTATTGAGTCCTATGGCCTCAATGAAAACCCTTACGAACTAAATATATTTTCTGAACGGAACCAATATTCGCATGACTAATCCGCTCGACAACCGGAATATGGATAATATCCGCGACCCCATGCTGCATAGCAACGTAGTCCCATTGACGGGTGTGCAGCAGCCTCAGTCAGATGAACAAGACAATGACGAAATTGACCTGCGCGAGCTATGGGCGGTATTAAAGCGCCGCCAAGGTACAATTGCGCTGATTGCCGCAGTTATTTTCATCGGCACATTAATTGCCACACTAATGATGACCCCGATCTATCGGGCGAATGTTACCCTGCAAATTAATACCGAAGAGCAAAAAGTGCTGAATTTCGGTGTAGAAGCAGGGAATACCCGCCCTGTCGATGCCAAAGATTTTTACCAGACCCAATATGAGCTACTGAAAAGCCGTACCTTGGCACGCATGACCATTGACGATTTGTCGCTAGAATCTTCATTGAAAGGTGAGAAACTGGCAAAACCCTTTTTTAGTGAGGCACTGGATGGCATCAAAAAAAGCATCTATGGCGAAGAAAACAAGGACGAAAATATCGCCGAACCCGGCAAGCTAGGCGAATATCCGGTAGAAGACAAGTTTCTGGGAAACCTAACTGTTGCTCCTGTCAAAAACTCCCAAATTGTCATGGTTAGCTATGACCATGAAGACCCTCAGATGGCTACGACCATTACTAATTCCCTAGCCGAGAACTTCATCAAAATGAACCTTGGCAGGCGTAAAGATGCAGCGTCTTACGCGGAAAATTTCTTGAAAAACGAATTGGCAGATGCCAAGAGCAAGCTGGAAGAATCCGAAGCCAAACTGGTCAAATTTGCCAAAAAAGAAACCATTATCCGTATGGATGATGAGAAACAAGGTAGCCTCACCTCCCAAAAAATGGGTGATTTGAACACCGCCCTCACTGAAGCAGAAAAAGAGCGTATCACCGCAGAAAGCAAGTTCAAACAAGCCCAAACAGCCGGTGCATCCAAAACCTTGGACAACCCCACCATTCAGGAGTTAAAGAAAAATCTAGCTAAATTACAAGGCGACTACCAAGAAAAACTCCAGATATACAAGCCCGGCTACCCCATCATGGCGCAAATGCAAAACCAAATCACTGAATTGCAGGCGCAGATTGACCAAGAAATAGGTAGGATTAACAGCACGATAACAGGCTCCCTACAAGGCGACTATCTAGCAGCCAAACAAAAAGAAGACGAGCTACGTGCTAAACTCGACAAACAACAAAACGAGTTGCTCACCCTACGCGACAAAAGTATCGGTTATAACACCTTGCAACGCGAAGTTGAAACCAACCGCAACATGTACGAAGGCTTGTTACAACGGATCAAAGAAATCGGTGTCGCAGGCGGTATCGGCACTAACAATATCTCAGTGGTCGACCCTGCCCTTGTCCCTTACAAAAAGCACAAACCCAATACCAAACTGAATCTAGCCTTAGGCTTGGTACTGGGCTTGTTCCTCGGCACTGTCGTTGCTTTCCTGATTGAATTTATTGATGACCGCGTGAAAAGCAGTAGCGACCTTGAGCGTTTATTAGGGTTACCCTTGTTGGGCGTAACTCCAGCCCTGAAAGACAAGAACACCCATGTCATTGATTACTCAATGGCTTCGTTTAAGCAGCCTACGTCAGCCATTGCAGAATCCTTCCGCTCGTTACGCACGAACCTGTTGTTTGCCACGCGGGATGGGTTGCCCCGCTCCTTGAACATTACCAGCTCCCTGCCTTCGGAGGCGAAATCCTCCACTTGCATCAATCTCGCGACGGTATTGGCACAGTCTGGCAAACGGGTATTGCTGGTGGATGCTGACTTACGTAAACCAACCGCACACCAACGTTTCAAATTGGACAACTCGGTTGGCCTTAGTAGCTACCTGACCCATCAGGCGGATGCAGCAGAAGTCATACAACCAACCCCTATTGGGGGCGTTAGCGTCATTACCGCTGGCCCATTGTCACCCAACCCGGTGGAGTTGTTATCCAGTGAACGTTTGCGGGAACTGTTCGCCTTAGTTCCTGAACAGTTTGATATAGTCATTTTGGATTCGCCCCCAACCATCGGCTTGTCGGACGCGCTGCTGATCTCCAACCGGGTCAGTGCCACTATCTTGGTTGCCGCCTTTGCCCAATCCAAAAAGCGGGCATTGCTGGATTCCATCAAGCGTTTGCGTCACGCCCAAGCCAATGTCATTGGCATGATCTTCACCAAGGTCAAAGGCAGTGATGGTAGTGGCTACGGTTATGACTACAATTATTACTACTCTTACGGTGCACACCGCTCACCCGATGGCTCACACGATAAGTCTGGAAAACATGCAAAAAAGCCTTCTGTTAAAGCGTAGTTTGTTGATATGCCTGCTGTTCTTAGCGAGCTGGCAGGTATATAGCCATGGACAAGGCGGTATGCTGGGTGAACAGCTAAAGCAGCAGGAACCCTTGCCCTATGCCCCTGTTAGCGGCGTTTATCATCTGACTGCGGATGCCTTGACCAGCTTGGCGGAAAAAGCCAATGAAGCTGCTAAGTTTGAGGCGTCAGAACAGCTTGCCTTGCGGGCATTGGCGAATAACCCTACCAGCGGCAGACCCGCATCCCACCTGTTAAGCCTGTATGCCTCACAAAAACGCTCCAAGCAAGCCGCAGAAGCCGCTGACATTGCTGGTAAATTATGGCCTGCCCATACCTATACCCATAGCCGCCTCGCAGACTATTGGGCACATCAGCAGCGCATGGATAAATTGATCCCTGAATGGAATATCCTGCTAACCCGCAACTCAGTGTTACGCGCCCAACTCTTCCCTACGCTGCTCCAACTGGCTAAACAAACCGACTATGCCCCCCTAATAAAACCGTACATTGAGCACCCCCCCCTTTGGTGGCAAGAATTCTTTAACTACCTGTGTCAAAATGCCGAGCCTGAACTGTTACAACAAATATACCAGCAACGGCTCAACTCCAAGGTTGCCATCGAAAAAACTGAACGCACTGCTTACGTCAACCGCTTGTTAAGTGACAAACAATGGCGCAATGCCTATGCAATATGGCGCACGGGAGTTATATCTAAGCTTAAACAAACCACTGGATTGGTTTTCGATGGCGGCTTTGAAGGCACAACGGCAAACACCGGGTTTGACTGGCAAATGGATCAATCTCGCGAAGTTAGTATTGCGCCTGATAGGACATACGGGATGCAAGGCCAGCAAGCTTTACATATCCGCTTGAAAAGGGATAACCCCGTCCAATTCCAACACCTTTCCCAACGCTTGCTGCTGCCAGCCGGGGAATATCAGCTATCCATGCGCTACCGTCTGGACTCCCTCAAAAATAGTAAAGGGTTACGCTGGCGTATCCGCTGCCTTGATGCCCCTGATACCATTTTGGCTGAAAGCCATCTCCTTAATGGGCAAAAATCTTGGGATACGTTAACCGTAACATTCACCACACCACCCACAGCTTGCGAAGCCCAGTTATTGCGGCTGGAAGCAGACGGCCCCTACCTCCACGACCATACATTTGCAGGCAATATCTGGTTTGACAATGTATCCATCGAAGCAGCCAGCACAGGAGAAAGCCATGCGGAATCTCCCTGAAACACTCATCCTCATACTCAGTAGCATCCTGTTAATAGCCGCCCCCTTGCTTTACAGTGGTAAAACATCCTTGGCACTGATGTCGCTGGAGTTTTTGGGGATAGCTTTGCTTGCTTGTACCGTTTGGTTTATCCCGTTACGCCAACACTTCTATCGTCCGGTTCTACTATTTGTTGCGGTGGGGCTGGGTTTAACTGCCTTATACCTGCTACCCATACCACAGGCACAATGGGAAATGCTCCCCGGAAGGGCTTTCTACCTTGACGTTGCCCACTGGCTACAGCAGCAACACATAGAACCCAACTTCAGCTTGTCCCTTATTCCTGACGAAAGCCTGGTCGCGTTCCTTTCACTTATCCCGCCATTAGCCCTATCCTTAGCCGTGGGTAGCCTTTCTGCCGAACGTACCAAACAGTTGGTGATAGTATTCCTTGGCATTGCAGCATTGGAGGCAACAATCGGTCTGATCCAATACACCAGCAACAACCCTGCCTTTTTCTTTGGCATCCCCCCTAATGGGCAAAGCGCCCAAGGAACTTACCTTAACCGCGATCACTTTGCTGCTTTAATGGAAATGGCGCTACCGATTTCCATCGGCCTGACGCTCTACACACTGGGCAACCATCAGCGCCACCGTGATGAAACCGGGGCTTCGTGGCTTACCTTACATCAAACCCTAATCTACGGTAGCCTGATGTTGTTGATCTTGTTAGGCGGCATATTTTCCCGTTCACGGGCAGGGGTTTTCCTGAGCATTGTTGCCGTATTGTTATCGAGCCTGACATTCGCCCGCCATATCGGGGGGAAACAATCTGCGGGCATTACGGCGGTATTCGGCACAATTGCAGGCGGCATTGCTGTCAGTATTGGCCTAATCCCCATCCTTAACCGTTTCGTTGCCCAAGACCCACTGGAAGATGGGCGCTGGGAAATATTCAAACATACTGTGGAAGGCATCAAAACCTTTTTCCCGCTAGGCAGTGGCCCTGGAACTTTCCCCGATGTCTACCGGGGATTTCAACCCATTGAACAAATGAGTTTTATTAATAATGCCCATAATGACTATCTGGAAGTGTTATTTGAAATGGGGGCTGCTGGAGCATTTATTATTTTCGCGTTTGTTTTACTTTATCTATACGGCTGGGTGAAGTTATGGGGAAAGCAATGGACTCAACTGCACTTTACCCAGAATGCCGCAGGCATTGGCATATTCATTGTCCTACTGCATTCATTTACTGATTTCAATCTGCATACACCCGCCAATATGGTCGCTTTCGCGTTTTTATGTGGCTTATTCTTCCGCAGGCCTGAACCTAATGGCAAAGGCTGAAATCAATACTGCACACTGAAATCACCCCACCGTCAAACTCACCTAAATACGACTTAGCAAGCTGCCTGACTTTCTGTAATACCTCGGCAGCATTGTAATTTTTCTGTTTATCAAATGCATCAAAAGCCGCCTTACGAAATTGCTCAATAGGCGGTTGCAACCCTACATCCCCAACACCCCAAGCAAGCACATTACCTAACTTTTGATCGGGCGTAAAACGTTGGTATAGTTCAGCTTTTACAGCACGATCCACCTTTAACTCCGTCAATGTGTAATTTTCACTGATTGTCCCTGCCCAGCGTTCCTGTTTAACTAGCTGATAAACAGGAAGTATCTGACGATCCTTAACTTTTAGCCAATCAAGCACCACACGCATTGATGTGTTAGGTTTAACGGGAACAGTGGCGTAAGGTATTTTACCGCCAGCCTCAAATGCAGCAGCCACAAACTCTGAACAATACAAACGCGAACGGTCAGTATAATTAAAATAGGCGTCAAATGGCGTTTTGCTCGCTGTGTGCTGCTTTGCATAAGCCAAAACTTTTACTAAATCAACCCCGGTTGGGGATTCATAGACACTTGCTGTCCCTCCCATCTCGTGCAGAAAATCACCCAATGGCGTTCTGCGGACATAACCAGAAACGTTATCCGTTGGTGGAGCGGCTCCGGCGCTTAACTTATAAGTACCACCAGCCTCATAAACGTAGGCATCCCCATGATCAACTTCAACAATACCCACATGCACAAATGGGGAAAATTCGGGATATAACAGCAAGTACATCACATTAATTGGAACTGCCGACTCTGTAGCAACAATTTGCCCAGTTTTCAGCGGCACACCCCAAGCACTTGCCCCGTCAATAATCACCCCCTGAACTGCCGCCAGATTAGCGCGTGCCAGTAAAGAAGGGGAGCAAAGCACCGCAGCACTTACTAAACCCCAGCAAGCAATATCGACTAACTTCATCGGGGTTCACCAGCAGACTGATAGTGGTAGTGGTTTACTGTTGCATCTTTGTCAGGTGTCATCTCATGCGCTACATTCGCAGGCAACGCCCCACACCCGCTAAACAGGAGTATAAATGCCAAGCACAAAGGGCGAAGAAAATTTCTTCGCCCCAGACCTAGACTATAACAATCAAGGACTTGCTGGTTTATTATCATCGTTTGCTGCACTTACAGCGGCACCAACAATAACAACAGCGCCAATCACGCCCGCGATACCAAGCCCACCGAATGCGGCAAGGAATGCAGGGCCACCAGTACCGAATTCAGAGCCTTGTGCACAAGGTGCATTCACGCTCACATCCAGCATGGTGTTTTGCTTATGGCTGATTTTGCAATCGGCATAGGCCAATTCTACAGAGCTTTTGTCCAGAACGGCAACTTTGTCACCTTCGAGCAAAGCCATGCCTTGTTTCAAAGGTATACTAGCGTCACCACGTGCAACCACAGCGGAACCTTGAAGGCCAGTAACTGATGCTACCGGATCAATGTTCGCTGCCATTACCGCGTTCGACAGCAGCAAAGCTGATGCCAACGTAAATAATGCTTTTTTCATAAAATATCTCCAATTTGCTTAAGCTGTACAGCGCCTAGCTTTCCGAGCTAGGCAGATTGATTATAGCCCACACATGACTGAGACGCCAAAAACTATTTGACCACCGGGTTTTCAATCCAAGTCAAGTACTCAGGAATGATCCCATTAGTCTTACCTAGAAACCGAAAGGGTTTGGAGACAAAGACTTGCAATAAAAACCCTTGCCGATGCAAAACTGCAAAATGCAAATGTGCCCCTGTGCTATTGCCAGTGTTACCGACACGGGCAAAACAATCACCCTGCTTAATCGCTTGACCAACCTTCACAGTAATACTCGATTTTTGTAAATGTTCATAATCACTTAGCGTTTGATCTTCATGTTCAATATGCACGAAATGTGAAATGGATTCATCGTCACCATCATACAAATCACTAATCACACCTGAACGGGCTGCACAAACAGGCTCTCCTTCTGGGATAGCAAGATCAACGGCATAGCGCGATAAAGGGGTAGTATGGGAGCGTTCCCCGTCAAACCCTTGCACAACCAAAAACCGCTGACCGACCTGAAAAGGCGGAGCATATAAATACTCCCCATCAGGCTCATTTGCCCACACAGCACAAGACGCCATGATTAACATTGCAACGGCAAGCAAACACCGTCCCAATAGCCTCATAAATATTCCGCCCCCCCCATATACCCCCGCAACACCTCCGGCACGCGAATCCTTCCTCCCACCTCCTGATAATTCTCCAACACCGCCACCAACGTCCTTCCAACTGCCAGCCCTGACCCATTCAGCGTGTGCAGCAATTCCGGCTTGCCCGTTTCAGGATTGCGGTAACGCGCCATCATGCGCCGTGCCTGAAAATCTTGGAAATTGGAACACGATGAAATTTCACGGTATTTTTGCTGCCCCGGCAACCAGACTTCAATATCGTAAGTTTTCGCCGCAGAAAACCCGGTATCACCTGCGCATAAGACAATCACGCGATACGGCAAACCCAGCTTTTGCAAAATCGTTTCGGCATTCCCCGTAAGGCTTTCCAGTGCTGCCCATGAGTCTTCTGGGCGCACCAATTGCACCATTTCGACTTTTTCAAACTGATGCTGGCGAATTAAACCGCGTGTATCTTTGCCATAAGAACCGGCTTCGGAACGGAAGCATGGCGTATGGCAGGCGTATTTTACCGGCAATTCTGCTGCGTCAATGATCGTATCCCGCGCCAAGTTTGTCACTGGCACTTCCGCAGTCGGGATCAGGTAATAGCCTTGTTCGTTGTTGAGTTTAAACAGGTCTGCCTCAAACTTCGGTAATTGCCCCGTGCCGCGTAAGCTGTCAGCATTCACCATGTACGGCGTGTACACTTCGTTGTAGCCGTGTTCGCTGGTGTGCGTATCCAACATGAATTGGATCAGCGCCCGGTGCATCCGCGCCATTGCCCCGCGCAATACAACGAAGCGCGAACCTGTCAGTTTTGCCCCCGCATCAAAATCCATCCAGCCATTCGGCAAGCCAAGGTCAACGTGATCTTTCGGCTCGAAATCAAATTCCGTCGGCGTGCCCCAGCGGCGCACTTCCACATTGCTGTTTTCGTCTTTGCCATCCGGCACGGAAGCGTCCAGCAGGTTAGGAATACTCATTGCTACCGCATCCAATTCCGCTTGCAGGCTGGCAAGTTCCTGTTCCCCTGCCTTCAGGCGGTCGCCCATATCCGCCACTTCCGCCAACAAGGGTTGAATATCTTCACCCCGCGCTTTAGCTTGACCGATAGATTTGGAGCGGGAATTGCGCTCGCTTTGCAGGGACTGGGTTTCCACTTGCAAAATTTTACGGCGCTCTTCTAGTGCACTGATTTTCGCCGTATCCAAGGTAAAACCACGGCGTGCCAGTTGGGCTGCAATTTCTTCCAGTTCTGTTCTCAGACGTTTCGGGTCTAACATATTTTTATTCCATGCCGACAATCATAAAGGCGCTAATATTAACGTTATTTGCGAAAATCGGATACACTAACCCACCCCTACAGCACATCGAAGGACGCCGATGGAATTTGACCCTGACCTAAAAGCCAAGTTGCTGTTCCAATTGAACGAGATTTTACCACAAAGCGCCATTCTGACGGCGGAAGAAGACTTGCGTCCCTACGAGTGTGACGCGCTCACCGCTTACCGGCGTTTACCGCTTGCGGTGGTATTACCCACTACCATTGAGCAAGTGCAAGCCATTACCCGCACCTGCGCCCGCATGAACATCCCTGTGGTTGCACGCGGCGCAGGCACTGGCCTTTCCGGTGGCGCATTGCCCGACGAAAATGGCATCGTGCTGGGCTTGTCGCGCTTCAACCAGATTTTGGGGATCGACGCTGAAAACCTCACCGCGCGGGTGCAACCCGGTGTACGCAACCTCGCGATCAGCCAAGCTGTCGAACCCTATGGGCTGTTCTACGCCCCTGACCCTTCGTCCCAAATTGCCTGTTCCATCGGCGGTAATGTGGCGGAAAATTCCGGCGGCGTGCATTGCCTGAAATACGGCCTGACCATCCATAACATCCAGCAAATCAAAGTTGTCACCATTGATGGCGACCTGTTGACTATCGGTTCGGAAACGCTGGAAACCTCCGGTTATGACCTGTTGGCGCTGATGACCGGCTCCGAAGGCATGTTGGGCATTGTCGTCGAGGTCATGGTGAAACTCACGGTCAAGCCCCAAACCGTGCAAGTGCTGATGGCCTCATTCCCGCAAGTCACGCTGGCTGGCGATGCAGTCGCCGCCATTATCAGCGCTGGGATTGTCCCCGCTGGGCTGGAAATGATGGATAACCTTGCCATCCGTGCCGCTGAAGCCTTCGCCAAAGCAGGCTACCCAACTGAGGCGGCGGCGATTTTACTGTGTGAATTGGACGGCCTAGAAGCAGAAGTGGAAGAACAATCCACCCGCGTCAAAGCCATCCTGCAACAACACGGCGCTGGCAGCATCCACCTTGCCAAAACCAGCAGCGAACGCGCACGCTTATGGGCAGGGCGCAAATCTGCCTTCCCCGCCGTGGGGCGCATGTCCCCCGATTACTACTGCATGGATGGAACGATCCCACGCAAGCACCTCGCGCAAGTGCTGCAAGCCATTACCGACTTATCCGAGCACTACGACTTACGGGTCGCCAATGTCTTCCACGCGGGTGATGGCAACTTGCACCCATTGATCCTATACGATGCCAACCGTCTTGGTGAGTTGGAAAAAGCCGAACGCTTTGGTGCGGACATCCTCGCGCTGTGTGTTAAAGTAGGCGGCTCCATTACCGGCGAACACGGCGTCGGGCATGAGAAACTGGATTCCATGTGTGTGCAATTCGGGGAAGCTGCACTGGAAACTTTCCATGCGGTCAAACAGGCATTTGACCCGCATGAATTGTTGAATCCGGGGAAAGCGATCCCGACCCTGCACCGCTGTGCGGAACTGGGCGCGATGCACGTACATCACGGGCAACTTTCCCATCCCGAATTGCCACGATTTTAAGCATTTACAACTGACTCCTGAAGATGATCGCCAATAACGACATAACCCAAGACTTACATGAGCAGGTTCTCATCGCGCTAGACCGCCAGCAGCCCCTGACCTTGGTCGGCGGCAATAGCAAAGCTTTCTACGGCAATGAAACCAAAGCCGCAGCGCTGCACACCGCACAACATAGCGGCATCGTCGCCTATGAACCTTCCGAACTGGCAGTCACCGTCCGTGCCGGAACCCGTGTGCAAGCACTGGAGGCGCTGTTGGCAGCCAATGGGCAAATGCTGGCGTTTGAACCGCCCTGCCTGTCTGACGCATCCACCATCGGCGGTGCAGTGGCAGCGGGGCTATCCGGCCCGGCACGTCCGTGGTTGGGCGCAGTACGTGACCATGTGCTAGGTGCGCGGGTAGTGACAGGCCACGGCAAGATTGCCAGTTTCGGCGGGCAAGTGATGAAAAACGTTGCTGGATACGATGTTTCGCGCCTCATGGCAGGCTCGCTGGGCACACTGGCGCTGATCCTTGACGTTTCCCTGAAAACCGTCCCCAAACTGGCAGCCGAAATCACTTTGGCGTTGGAAATGCCAGAAGCCGATGCGCTGGAGCTGGGTGTGCGCTTACGCCAAGATGCCATGCCGTTGACAGCCAGTTGCTATTTCGAGGAATGCCTGTACTTGCGGCTCAGTGGTGCGTCTTCCACCGTGCGGTCTGCGACCCGCACCATCGGCGGGGAAATACTGCCTAACCCGGAACAATTCTGGCGGGCATTACGCAACCAAACCCACGAATTTTTCCAACAGTTTGACCGCCCGCTGTGGCGATTGTCGTTCCCACCGGCAACCCAACAAATCAGCCGTTTGGAAGGCAATTCCCTGATTGAGTGGTCGGGCGCACAACGTTGGATTTACAGCAATATTCCGGTTAACCTGATCCGCAGCATTGCGGAAAAGCACAAGGGGCACGCCACCTTGTACCGGGGACGCTTGCCCGGTGTCAGCACCTTCCATCCGCAGCCGCACCCTTTGCTCAATATGCAGAAACGCTTGAAACAAGCACTTGACCCGCAAGGCATTTTCAACCCCGGCAGACTCAACAAGGACTGGTAACATGCAAACCCGGTTACTCGATTCCGTGCGCCAAACGTCGGCGGGCAAAATAGCGGAAAGCATCCTGCGCAAGTGCGTCCATTGTGGTTTTTGCAATGCGACCTGCCCTACCTACCAGCTTTCGGGTGATGAAAACGAAGGCCCACGCGGGCGCATTTACCTCATCAAGCAATTGCTGGAAGGCCAAAGTGCGGGCAAAAACACCCTGCAACACCTTGACCGCTGCCTGCTGTGCCGCAATTGCGAAACTACCTGCCCATCCGGGGTGGAATACGGCAAATTACTCGACATCGGTCGCCACATAGCAGAGCAGCAAATCGGGCGCGACAGCAAGGACAAAAGCCTACGGAAACGCTTGCGCAAATACCTACCAAAGCCCGGCCTGTTTGGTTTTGGCCTGAGCGTGGGGCGCACCCTCAAACCGCTGTTACCCGACCGTATTGCAGGCAAGGTCACGGAACAGCGCCCCGCAGGTAACTGGCCTGCCCCGCGCCACGACCGCAAAATGCTGGTGCTGGATGGTTGCGTACAACCCAGCTTGTCGCCTGACATCAATGCCGCCACCGCACGGGTACTCGACAAACTGGGGATCAGCCTGATCAAAGCACAAGGTGCGGGCTGCTGCGGCGCAGTCAGCCAACATTTGGGCGCACCCGACGAAGCCATTACCTTCATCAAACGCAATATTGATGCGTGGTGGCCTTACCTGACCACCTCCGGGGCGGAAGCGATCATCACCACCGCCAGCGGTTGCGGCGCGATGATTAAGGATTACAAACATTACCTGCGCGATGACCCGGAATATTTCATCAAAGCCGAACGCATTTCCCACCTGAACCGTGATATTGCCGAAATCATCAGCAAGGAAAAGTACCAGCAACTCGCCCCCGCCAAAGGTGCGCGAGTTGCGTGGCATCCGCCTTGTTCCCTGCAACACGGGCTAAAGCTCGGCGGCGTGGTGGAAAACATCTTGCTGGACTGCGGCTTTGTGCTGGTTCCGGTGGAAGAGGAACATACCTGCTGTGGCTCGGCGGGCACTTACTCGATTTTACAACCGGATATTGCCCAGCAATTGCGCACCAACAAACTGGCGAACCTAACGCGCCACGCACCGGAATGCATCGTGACTGCAAACATCGGTTGCCAGACGCATTTGCAGGAAAATAGCCCCATTCCGGTCAAACACTGGATTCATTTGTTGGATCAAGCGTAACTATTCATGTCGAGGATACCCCATGTCGCACATGCAGTTTGAACTGCTTACTACGGATAATAACGCCCGGCGCGGACGCTTAACCTTCCCGCGTGGCACGGTGGAAACCCCTGCCTTCATGCCCGTCGGCACTTACGGCACAGTCAAGGCCATGACCCCGGAAGAGTTGAAAGGCATCGGCGCGGAAATCATCCTCGGCAACACTTTCCACCTGATGCTGCGCCCCGGTACAGAAATCGTGCGCCTGCACGGTGACTTGCACGATTTCATGCATTGGGACAAACCGATCCTCACCGATTCCGGCGGTTTCCAAGTGTTTTCATTGGCGGAAATGCGCAAGATTTCGGAAGAAGGCGTGCGTTTCCAATCCCCCGTCAACGGCAATAAAGTGCTGATGACGCCGGAATCCTCTATGCAGGTTCAGCGCGAACTTGGTTCCGACATCGTAATGATTTTCGACGAATGTACGCCCTACCCCGCCACCCACACCCAAGCCCGCGAGTCGATGGAGCTTTCCTTGCGCTGGGCGAAACGCAGTAAGGATGCGCACGCTGACAACCCGTCCGCGCTGTTTGGGATTGTGCAAGGCGGGATGTACGAGGAACTGCGTAAGGTTTCCGCCCACGGCTTGCTCGACATCGGCTTCGACGGCTACGCCATTGGTGGCTTGTCGGTCGGTGAACCCAAAGACGAGCGCGACAAAGTGCTGGAAAGCACCTTGCCGGAATTGCCCAGCGACCGCCCGCGTTACCTGATGGGTGTCGGCAAACCGGAAGACATCGTGGAAGCGGTGAAGCGCGGCGTGGATATGTTCGATTGCGTGATCCCGACCCGCAATGCACGTAACGGTTTCCTGTTCACCCGCTACGGCACGCTGAAAATCCGCAATAGCCAGTACCAGCATGACACCCGCCCGATTGACGAAGAATGCGGCTGTTACACTTGCCAACATTATTCGCGTGCTTATTTGCGGCATTTGGACAAGTGTGGGGAAATCCTCGGGGCGCGGCTCAACACCATCCACAACCTGTATTACTATCAGGAATTGATGCGCGACATCCGTGCAGCCATCGCTGAAGGGCGTTTTGAAACGTTCGTCAGTCAATTTTATGCACTGCGGCAAAAGGATTAACCGCCTGACAGCTTGTAATCATTTTTTCATATTCGATATGCTACCATCCGCCAACCCAAACTACCCGGCTGAGTAATGAAGAAACAGATTCTGTGTGTTGAAGACGAAGCGGGTATCCGCAACATGATCCGTTTTTCCCTAGAGCGTGAAGGTTACTCAGTCATGGAAGCCGCTGATGCCAGCCATGCACGCGCCCAAGTTGCCGAATCGCTGCCCGACCTGATGCTGATTGACTGGATGTTGCCAGACCTTTCTGGCCCGGAACTGGTCAAACGTTTCCGCCGCGATGAATTGACCCGCGACATCCCCATCATCATGCTCACCGCCAAAGCCGAAGAAGAAGACATGATCTACGGGCTGGATGCTGGGGCCGACGATTACCTCGCCAAGCCCGTTTCGCTGAAAAACCTCAATGCCCGCATCAAAGCCTTGCTGCGCCGTACCGAAGGCTTCGACGAACAGCATTCTATCAGTGCCGGACGCCTACACCTGAACCAAGATGCACACCAATTACGCATCGGCAATGAACCCGTACACCTCGGCACAACCGAATACCGCCTGCTGGAATTTTTCATGCAACATCCGGGCAAGGTGTATTCCCGCGCCCAACTGCTGGATTTTGTCTGGGGGCAAACCACCTATATTGAGGAACGCACCGTGGATGTACACGTGCTGCGCTTACGCAAAACCCTCAAGCAATACGACGCGGAACAAGCTATCCAAACAGTGCGTGGGGCTGGCTACCTGTTCAGCACGGAGAATGCCGCATGACCGATTACTGGAATCTTGAAATCCGCCGCGTCGTTTGGGTCATCGGTTCCGGCATTGTGCTGGGGCTGCTCAGTGGTCACTGGGCACTGGCATTGCTGGCGGTTTCCTTCGGCTATATCGGCTGGACGCTATTCAAGCTGCGCCAGTTACAACGCTGGCTGATCAATGGGCAAAACCCCGACGACATGCCCGACAGCGATGGCGCGTGGGAACAGATTGCCTACCTCATCCACAAAGCCCAGCAAAAAAGCGCCAACCGCAAGCAAAAGCAACAGGAATTGCTGATGCGTTTCAACAACATCCTCTCGGTGTTGCCGGACGCTGCGATCTTGTTGGACGGGGACAACCACATCCAGTGGGCGAACAAATCCGCCGCCGCGCTGTTGGCAATCAATGAAAAAACCGACATCGGGCAACGCATCGACAATCTGGTGCGCAACCCGTGCCTGCACAATGCCTTGGTGGAAAACAGCGATAAGGAAATCCGCTTCACTGCCCCGCGTAACGACAACCTTACCCTGCAAGCACGTCTCCTGCCGGTACAAGGTGGCTTACGCTTGCTGAATGTGCGCGACATCAGCCAACGCATCCAATTACAGAAAACCCGTAAAGCCTTTATTGCCAACGCCTCGCACGAGCTGCGCACCCCGCTGACCGTGCTGATGGGCTATATGGAATTGTTTGAAAGCGACCCCGAATTGCCCATGCATTTGATCCCACCGCTCCAGCAATCGCGTGAGCAAGCGGAACGGATGCAGCAAATCATCAACGATATGTTGGCGCTCTCGCGACTGGAAAACCAAGAAATGGCACCGCTATCAGGCAAAAAAGTGGTGATGGACGAATTGCTGGAAAGTGCTGCCATGGCCATCCGCGATACGTTCGCCAGCGATACCCACACGCTCGAAACGCAGATTGAGCCGGGTATTAATATCAATGGCATAGAAAAAGACATCGCCAGCGTCGTCACCAACTTACTGGCAAACGCCGTCAGGCACACCCCGCCGGGTACGCATATCCGGCTAGTGTGGAAACGCAAAAAATCCGGTCACGCCTGCCTTTACATCGAAGACGACGGCCCCGGCATCCCCAAAGCGCATATCCCGCACCTGACCGAACGTTTTTACCGCGTCGATAACGGGCGTGCGCGTGAAAGTGGCGGCACAGGGCTAGGGCTTGCCATCGTCAAACACGTCATGCAACACCATAACGGCTACCTGACCATCAAGAGCAAACCGGGGTTCACGTACTTCCAGGCTTGTTTCCCGCCGTTTCGGGTGTTGTAAATCCCCAAAGCCCTTATAGGCCACAATCTGTAAGGGCTTCCCAATACATTGTGATAAAATCGGGCATCTACAGAATCTTGGAATTTGCTGATGCTATCTGCCCTCTTGCAGCGTGATCCCTTTCCTTGGCAACAACGCCTGTTTGAACAATTTATTACAGGCAAAATCCCTTCAGCTTTGGACTTGCCGACGGGAACAGGCAAAACCTCCGTGATCACCATTTGGCTTGCGGCATTAGCAACACAAGCATTGCACGGCAAACCAACCCTGCCCCGCCGTCTGGTTTACATCGTTAACCGCCGCACCATCGTTGACCAAGCCACCCGCGAAACCGAACGCCTGTTAGCACGTTTGCAAGCCCCCGAACTGGCACAAGCACGGACTGCATTGCAAACACTTGCCGCCATTCCCGCCACTGACCCGGTTGCTGCCAGCACCTTGCGCGGTGAATTGGCGGATAACGGTGAATGGAAAACTGACCCAGCCCGCCCTGCCATTGTGTTAGGCACGGTAGACATGGTGTTGAGCAAACTGCTTTTCCGGGGTTATGGCGATGGCAAACGCAAACGGGTTATCCATGCGGGCTTGCTGGGGCATGACACCTTGCTGGTACACGATGAATCGCACCTTGTTCCCGCTGCCTGTAACACCTTGCGGCATTTGGTTGGCCTAAACCGCAGCCTGCACCTGATCAACCTTTCCGCTACCCAACGGGGCGAATCCAGCGCACCGTTCCAACTGGATTTGGCAGATTTAGCCCACCCAGTCCTGATGCAACGCACCCAAGCGCATAAACGACTGAACGTATTACCACCTGCAAAAGACGAAAAATCACGCTTACAAACTGTCGTTGATTGCGCATTACAGCACCGCGATAAGGCTACAACGGTCGTGGTGTTCCTGTACGACATCCGCAGCGTCCAGCAAGTCTATGTGCAATTGGAAAAGCAGGTCGGCAAAGACAATATCCTGATTTTGGCAGGCAGGTTGCGCGGCTATGAGCGTGACCAATTGGTGAAAACGCCACTGTGGCAACGTTTCTCGCCAGAAAGCCAACCTACCGAAACACCCGCACACACGGCTTACCTGATCACCACCTCTGCCGGGGAAGTCGGGGTTGATTTGGATGCGGAACATGCCGTGGCGGACTTGGCGACATTGGATTCCATGATCCAGCGTTTCGGGCGGGTGAATCGGCGCGGCGAATCGAAAACCAGCCAAATTGATGTGGTTTACAGCGAAAAACAGTTCGGCGACAAATACCGGGGAACGCAATTACAGGCAACCTTGGGCTATTTGAATGCGCTCAATCACGACGCTTCACCTGCACAACTGGCGCGTTTTGCCAAACCTGCCGAAGCTTTTCCGGCTGAACCTGCCAGCCCTGAACTGGATGCGTGGATAGTGGATGAACTCAGTGCCACATCCTTGCCTTGCCGTTACCCTGTGCGGGATTTCATCCACGGGTTGGGAGCCGAACAATCCACGATCAACTTGCTGTGGCGCAAAGACCTTGACCGGATGCAAAGCTGGCAAACGGGTGATTGGTTGGAAGATTACCTTGATCTGTTGCCCATCCATACAGCGGAACAAGTGCATTTGCCCTTGAGTGCTGCCAAAACATTGCTGGCTGGACTCTTGGAAAAATCCGACAAGCACACGTTGAACCTGTTGGCATTAGCTGATGAAACTCCTGATTGGCTACCCGTACAAGAAGTAACTGCGGCGCTGGAACATTACCACACCTTAATCTTGCCGTGCGTATTGGGTGGTTTGAACGTCAAAGGGATGCCAGATGAAACCCATAGCGCACCTGTCAGCGATGTGTTGGAGCAAGCTACCAACCTACGCCGCTACTGGTCAGATGCCAAACCGCCAACGGATGCCGATAATTTTCCACGCCGAGGCCGTATCACTCCGCCATTGGATGAAAACAGCGAGACGGAACGGCCTTCGTTGATCATATTGAGCCGGGTTGATTTGAAACAAGATAACGACTTGAGCTACCTGTCGGTCACAATGGGCTTACAGGAACATCTCAATCAGGCAGAAAACTTTGCTCGCCGGATTGTGCAGGCATTAGCGTTACCCGATGCGTTGGCAGAAGCCGTGATATTGGCGGCACGCTGGCATGACAAGGGCAAAGACCGGACTTGCTGGCAACAAGCCATCGGAAATAAAGACCTGCAAACACCATTGGCAAAAACCGGACATGGACGTTATGACCATACCCGCGCCCAAGGCTATCGGCATGAATTCAGTTCGCTGCTGGATGCACTGGGCGATGAAACCATCCAACAACACCCTTTGCGTGAACTGATCCTGCATTTGATCGTGTCGCATCACGGCTGGGGAAGGCCGCACGTCCCGGAACGCGGTTGGGACAGACCCAAAGGCTACCGCACCAACCAGCAAGCCGCGCTGGACGTGATGAACCGCTTTGACCGCTGCCAACAAGATTACGGCTGGTGGCAACTGGCATGGCTGGAAGCTTTGCTGGGTGCTGCGGATGTATTGGCCTCCATTGGGGAGAAAAAGCCATGATTACACTGGAAAACCTAACCCTGAGTAATCCCGGTGAAGTACTGGCAGTCTGCGGCCTATTCGTGCTGGCAACCCGCCAAGACCGCGAGGCAACGCTGGCATGGACAGACAACGGCGCAGTGATCGCAACCGCCCAAACGTTGGAAACGCTATTGCAAACCGTTGTGGATGCCAGCCTCAAATTTAACGACAACGGCGTGGGGCAAGAGCCAACCCACATCTCGCTCGGCACTTTCACCCTCGACTGGTGGACAAGCAAAGCGCCGCGCAGCAAGTTTTGGGCGGGGCGAGTTACCGCTGCAACCTTGATTCCCAAGCTGCATAAAGCCTGTCAGGAATTGGGCATCATCGACTGGCGGGCGTCAGTCGCTTGCGACCAAACCTACGGCATTGACCCATATGCAGTTTGGACTGCCATTGACCTTGGCTGGTCGCCCAATAACCAAGATGCCAATATTTCTGCACGCCCTTGGATAGAGTTGCTTGCCATCATCGGCGTGCAAGGTTTTTCCCCCATCATTGCCTCGCGCCAATTGCATTATCACCTGTGGCAAACCCCGCTCACGTTACTGCCCGCCCGTTTGGTTTTTCGCGGCGCAAGCAAACAGGGTGTGCCAATAGACAATCAGCACTGGCAAGCTACCGTCCTGAAAAAGGGCAAATTCAGTGTTACCCAATTCGCTAACAAGGAGTAATCCCGCATGTCTTCATACGCTTCCAACCTTTCCCTGCTGCTTGATGGTTCTGTCGCTGCTTTGGTCGTGCAGGAAGGCTTGCGCCCAATCAATGGCAATGTGATTTTTCCGCCGACGTATGCGGGTGAGAAATCCGGCGATAAGTCCCGTTACAATTTGAACCCAACCCGCAATGGCACGTTGACCACGGTAGACAGCATCCCATCGCAGGCGAACCGGATTGAGCCGCTCTTCATGCAAGCGCCCTACGCCGCGCTCGTTCCGCAAGTCACGGTCAAAGCGGGTACGCATACCGCCAACTTGTTGGAAATGGGGCATCGCTTGGCAGATGCCGCCATCCGTTTCACCGCGCTTGGTGAAACCATCAACGGGGCGTTTGAACAATATCGCCTGCACGGCAATGCAATCCCACTGGCGAAACTGGGGCCGACTTCGCTGATTTTTGGTGTTTGGGATTCGCGCAATACCCACACCAAAGTGCCGCGCCTGTTGAACGCTGAAATCACCGCTACCGATGTTGAGCCGCTGCAAAAACTCAGTCAGTTCACCCCCACGTTTGAATACACCGACATTGGTATCGACGAAAAAGAGCAAAAGAAAGCCGCCGAAGTCGGGCTGGCGCATGTACCAAATGCCGGATTGGGTGGCGTGGTCGTGCATGGTGCTATCCAACGCACGGTTACGTTGAATCTGGCGGGTTTGCGGGCATTCCGGGGTGAAACGGATGAGCAAACCCCAGCCCTGCAAAACTACCTGCTGGGCTTGGCATTGCTGGCAACTTACGCCCCCGTTGATTACAACCTGCGCCAAGGCTGCCATCTGGTACGCAATCCAGAACAAGCTTGCAACACCCGCCTGATCCGCCAAGACGGCACGGAAGAAACGCTGGCATTGAGCCTCGACAGTATTTTGGCGTTTGCCAGTCAAGCCGCCGCTGCCTTTGGTGTGGGTGAAAACCGCGAACTGGCATTTGATACCAAACAGGTTAAGGACGCGATCAAAAAGGCCAGCGGCAAAGGTAATGAGTGATGGCATGGCTTAACCTGTATGTCCGTTACCCCGGCATGAGCTATCACGGGGCGGAATGGCCTCCGTCACCGTTCAAGCTGATGCAAGCATTGATTGCCGGGTTCAATCAGGGGCGCAACCGTTCACAACCCGCAGCGGATTTTGAATCCGCCGTCCGTTGGCTGGAACAACAAAATCCGCCGTGGATTGATGCGCCCGACAGTGAACAGGGTACAACGCTGACCGTTGCCGTTCCCAATAACGAAGACAATCTGACAATGGCAGCATGGGCGGGTGGAAAGCCGGAATCCGCCAACACCAGAGCCAAACGCAATGCGCTGAAAGATGTGCCGCAACGGTTTTTGCAGACCGACAAGCCACTCGCTTACCACTGGCAAATTGCCCCAGAAGATGAGGCCATCGCGCAACAAATAGCCACTTACGCCCAACGCATCACCAGTTTGGGGCGCGGCATTGATATGGTGGTTGCGTGGGGTAATGTCAGCGCGGAAGACCCGGCGGTTTCCAGCCAGTGCTACTTGCCGCAACACGCGGGTGTCGCTTTGCGCGTCCCTGTTCCGGGTAGCTTTGACGCTTTGGAAGCGCGGTATCAGGCACAATTCAAGCCGCGTTCTGGCAATGTTTGGGTGGTTGGATTACCGCCGCTGTATTACGGCACTGCCCGCTACCAACGCGCTGACCAACCCACGGGCAAACCTTACATCGCGTTCCAGTTGCTTGAATTGCACGGCAAAGGTTTCTGGGTACGGGATGCCCGCCAAGCGGATGAAGTCACGGCGATGATGCGCCATTCACTCAACAAGGCGTTAGAGGGTGAGTTGCAAGACCCGGCAGCGGTCACGCAATGGATGGGGCATGGTGAAAAAGATGAGCGGCGTTTGCAGGTTTTGCCCTTACCGAGCATTGGGCATGAGCATGTGGATGGCTTGATCCGGCGCGTGATGGTGACAGGTTCGGATGCGGGATTGCTGGAACGTTTGGCGTGGATGCTGGAAGGTAGCGAACTGCTCAAAGATGGTAAACCGATGGCGCGGCTGGTGCGGGTATTTGGCGATGATACGGTGGTCGGGCTATACACGGGTGAATTTCATGCCCAGCGCAAACTGCCAACTTGCGAATGGGTCAGCGTTACCCCCGTTGTCATGCCGGGTTTTGACCATCACGGCAAACGTACCGCCAAACTGATGCGCGAAGCCTTAAAGCAGGCGGGTTTGCCTGAACCGCTGGAAATGGAGGTATCCGCCGCACCTTATCAGCGCCACGGGTATCGGGCGGGCAGCTATGCAACACCGGATTACTTGCGGCAATATCCGCAGTACCATGTACGCATCCGTTGGGCAGAGCCGCAAAAAGGCGCATTGGCAATCGGCGCGGGGCGCTTCCGAGGCATGGGGTTATTGTATCCGCCCATCATGGCGCGAACGTCAAGCGATAGGCACAATGAGGCAGGGTTCGCACCAAACAATAACCCATTGGTTAATTATGACTTTTAAGCAATCCGCAGATACACAGAAAACGATCAGGCAAATAATCGTTGCTGCAACAAAGTGGGTTCGCGCAAAATCAAGCTGTTCTTCTTTAAAAATAGAGTGCTGGAAAGTAGCTGTAATCCCGGAGCGTTGAGTTCCGGTTCTGTTGAAGTCTGCCAAGGTGACGTTTATCCGTGAGGTAGTTGCAGTAATCCCGGAGCGTTGAGTTCCGGTTCTGTTGAAGTCCGACGGTCAAGCACTGTCAGGTATTTAATCCCCGTAATCCCGGAGCGTTGAGTTCCGGTTCTGTTGAAGTAAGCCCATGGGGACAATCATGGATATTTGTTTTGGTAATCCCGGAGCGTTGAGTTCCGGTTCTGTTGAAGTAGTATCCATTCCTGATTCCGGTCGATACCAGCGCAGTAATCCCGGAGCGTTGAGTTCCGGTTCTGTTGAAGTTATGACGAATGGGTGTGGGAGCAGCACGTCCATCGGTAATCCCGGAGCGTTGAGTTCCGGTTCTGTTGAAGTATCATTTGCTTTTGTGAGCAGGGGGTTTTTCCGGGTAATCCCGGAGCGTTGAGTTCCGGTTCTGTTGAAGTACCACGCAAGCGGCTGGCGAAATCATCAGCGGTGGTAATCCCGGAGCGTTGAGTTCCGGTTCTGTTGAAGTACCGGCATCGCGGTAGGGCTATGGCTATCAGCGCAAGTAATCCCGGAGCGTTGAGTTCCGGTTCTGTTGAAGTTTGAGCGCCTACATCGACGTGCGCCAAGGTCGTCGTAATCCCGGAGCGTTGAGTTCCGGTTCTGTTGAAGTAGGAGAATCATAATGTTACATCTAAACAAAGAAATGTAATCCCGGAGCGTTGAGTTCCGGTTCTGTTGAAGTAGCGAAGTAGCAGCCAACCCAGTAGGCCATGCTGGTAATCCCGGAGCGTTGAGTTCCGGTTCTGTTGAAGTTACCAAAAGGACATCTATCATGACTTACCAAGAAAGTAATCCCGGAGCGTTGAGTTCCGGTTCTGTTGAAGTCACACCGCCTCCCGCACCTCATCAAGCGTGGAAAGTAATCCCGGAGCGTTGAGTTCCGGTTCTGTTGAAGTCGCACCGAAACCACCCGCGCCCACGCCATCGCCTAGTAATCCCGGAGCGTTGAGTTCCGGTTCTGTTGAAGTCGCGCCCTTTGTCGATATTCCACGGCAAATAACTTGTAATCCCGGAGCGTTGAGTTCCGGTTCTGTTGAAGTAAACCGCAAACGCGGGACGAAAGCCGACATCGCCGGGTAATCCCGGAGCGTTGAGTTCCGGTTCTGTTGAAGTAAACGCTGCGTTTCTATTGTATGCCGGTCGTTTGAGTAATCCCGGAGCGTTGAGTTCCGGTTCTGTTGAAGTAGGAACAATCTCCTTATCATCATCCACCGCAAACGGTAATCCCGGAGCGTTGAGTTCCGGTTCTGTTGAAGTAGCCTGCCAATGTCAATTCACCCGGGCGTGATTTGTAATCCCGGAGCGTTGAGTTCCGGTTCTGTTGAAGTCGCCGTTTAGTGTAAACGTCGGTGTTCCGCCATCGTAATCCCGGAGCGTTGAGTTCCGGTTCTGTTGAAGTATCTCCTGCGTGTGTAAAAACTCTTTGAAGGCGGGTAATCCCGGAGCGTTGAGTTCCGGTTCTGTTGAAGTTTGTCCAACCACGGCTTCCAGTACCCAATAACCCGTAATCCCGGAGCGTTGAGTTCCGGTTCTGTTGAAGTGCCCGTTGCGCCATCGACCGCACCCGCCCACGAGCGTAATCCCGGAGCGTTGAGTTCCGGTTCTGTTGAAGTTGTCGGGGGTGTGTAATGGCTGAACCAGTAAAGGGTAATCCCGGAGCGTTGAGTTCCGGTTCTGTTGAAGTGCCCGTTGCGCCATCGACCGCACCCGCCCACGAGCGTAATCCCGGAGCGTTGAGTTCCGGTTCTGTTGAAGTTAACATCTCTATACCTCTGGGATTACATCCCCTAAGTAATCCCGGAGCGTTGAGTTCCGGTTCTGTTGAAGTACCACGCAAGCGGCTGGCGAAATCATCAGCGGTGGTAATCCCGGAGCGTTGAGTTCCGGTTCTGTTGAAGTACCGGCATCGCGGTAGGGCTATGGCTATCAGCGCAAGTAATCCCGGAGCGTTGAGTTCCGGTTCTGTTGAAGTTTGAGCGCCTACATCGACGTGCGCCAAGGTCGTCGTAATCCCGGAGCGTTGAGTTCCGGTTCTGTTGAAGTAGGAGAATCATAATGTTACATCTAAACAAAGAAATGTAATCCCGGAGCGTTGAGTTCCGGTTCTGTTGAAGTAGCGAAGTAGCAGCCAACCCAGTAGGCCATGCTGGTAATCCCGGAGCGTTGAGTTCCGGTTCTGTTGAAGTTACCAAAAGGACATCTATCATGACTTACCAAGAAAGTAATCCCGGAGCGTTGAGTTCCGGTTCTGTTGAAGTCACACCGCCTCCCGCACCTCATCAAGCGTGGAAAGTAATCCCGGAGCGTTGAGTTCCGGTTCTGTTGAAGTCGCACCGAAACCACCCGCGCCCACGCCATCGCCTAGTAATCCCGGAGCGTTGAGTTCCGGTTCTGTTGAAGTCGCGCCCTTTGTCGATATTCCACGGCAAATAACTTGTAATCCCGGAGCGTTGAGTTCCGGTTCTGTTGAAGTAAACCGCAAACGCGGGACGAAAGCCGACATCGCCGGGTAATCCCGGAGCGTTGAGTTCCGGTTCTGTTGAAGTAAACGCTGCGTTTCTATTGTATGCCGGTCGTTTGAGTAATCCCGGAGCGTTGAGTTCCGGTTCTGTTGAAGTAGGAACAATCTCCTTATCATCATCCACCGCAAACGGTAATCCCGGAGCGTTGAGTTCCGGTTCTGTTGAAGTAGCCTGCCAATGTCAATTCACCCGGGCGTGATTTGTAATCCCGGAGCGTTGAGTTCCGGTTCTGTTGAAGTCGCCGTTTAGTGTAAACGTCGGTGTTCCGCCATCGTAATCCCGGAGCGTTGAGTTCCGGTTCTGTTGAAGTATCTCCTGCGTGTGTAAAAACTCTTTGAAGGCGGGTAATCCCGGAGCGTTGAGTTCCGGTTCTGTTGAAGTTTGTCCAACCACGGCTTCCAGTACCCAATAACCCGTAATCCCGGAGCGTTGAGTTCCGGTTCTGTTGAAGTGCCCGTTGCGCCATCGACCGCACCCGCCCACGAGCGTAATCCCGGAGCGTTGAGTTCCGGTTCTGTTGAAGTTGTCGGGGGTGTGTAATGGCTGAACCAGTAAAGGGTAATCCCGGAGCGTTGAGTTCCGGTTCTGTTGAAGTGCCCGTTGCGCCATCGACCGCACCCGCCCACGAGCGTAATCCCGGAGCGTTGAGTTCCGGTTCTGTTGAAGTTAACATCTCTATACCTCTGGGATTACATCCCCTAAGTAATCCCGGAGCGTTGAGTTCCGGTTCTGTTGAAGTACTTTCTTGGAATCCAGCGTGGATGTTGATGACCACGTAATCCCGGAGCGTTGAGTTCCGGTTCTGTTGAAGTTGCCAATCTGCACGGGTAACTGTTTAAAATGTATCGTAATCCCGGAGCGTTGAGTTCCGGTTCTGTTGAAGTAGTCGCTCTCGTTGACGAGATTGCTGAGCGCGTCATGGTAATCCCGGAGCGTTGAGTTCCGGTTCTGTTGAAGTGCCAGTCTGATGCGCGTTTCGTGCATCCAGCATTGTAATCCCGGAGCGTTGAGTTCCGGTTCTGTTGAAGTCGCACCCATAACCCTTACTTACCCCAATAGTAACCGTAATCCCGGAGCGTTGAGTTCCGGTTCTGTTGAAGTAGTGCAACCGCCGCCCGCTGTGCATCGCTCAAATGTAATCCCGGAGCGTTGAGTTCCGGTTCTGTTGAAGTCGGTTGGGACGGTGATCCAGTCGGCGGCGATTGCGTAATCCCGGAGCGTTGAGTTCCGGTTCTGTTGAAGTCGCAACGTCACCAAATACGCCCGCGTCTCACTCGGTAATCCCGGAGCGTTGAGTTCCGGTTCTGTTGAAGTAGCGCATCCCAATCCTGCTTGCACGCTGCCTGCCAAGTAATCCCGGAGCGTTGAGTTCCGGTTCTGTTGAAGTGGCATAGCCGCCCACGCAGTCGCCACCGATCTAAGTAATCCCGGAGCGTTGAGTTCCGGTTCTGTTGAAGCACGCGGATCGCGTCGAAAACGGATGCAGATTGCAGTAATCCCGGAGCGTTGAGTTCCGGTTCTGTTGAAGCCAAGATGCAGACGTTGCCATTCGCCGCACCCAGTGTAATCCCGGAGCGGTGAGTTCCGGTTCTGTTGTTATGGCATGACCCTTTCGTTGGTGATTTCGGTTACAAAGTCACGCCATAGTTGTTCTGGATGCCTTCTTTCTTGGATTGTTTGCCCGTGGTGCTTTCTGGTATTGCCACACATCCAGCAGGAACATGGGGTTGGCGTATCAATGACTTTTCCGCTGCTGCGCTGTGATATTGACGCACCACCACGCCAGTAGCCGGATCGGTTCCGTTTCAGCCGGGATGCGTGATGCCTACGGATAGCGCGGTTCTCAGTGAGCATTCTTTTCATGGTAACGGTATCCCGCAAGATGGTCTGTATACATAACGCCAAAAATACCGTTTTTGGTGTCGGCTGTCACCGTTTTACCGTCCGTTGTGAGTAGCCCAAACGCGAAAAAGCCCTTACAGATTGCGGCCTGTAAGGGCTTCTCGGTGTTTCACGGAATGCCATGAAACAGAATAATGGCGGAGAGCTAGGGATTCGAACCCCAGGAGGTTTAACCCTCAACGGTTTTCAAGACCGCCGCTTTCGACCACTCAGCCAGCTCTCCGAAGGAGACGCATATTACTCAAAGTGCCGGGATATTTCCAGTACTTTTTCAAGCTACAGACGCCTATCTTGTCTGTCAGCCGATCAGTGGCTATGGTAGAATCGCCGCTTTGCTGCCCCGGAAGAGACAGGCCGTAATGGATTCAAATAAACCTTCACTGACTTATCGTGATGCTGGCGTAGACATTGACGCTGGTAACAATTTGGTTGAACGCATCAAACCTATCGCGCAACGCACCAAACGCCCTGAGATGCTGGGTGGTATTGGTGGTTTTGGCGCTCTTATGTCGATCCCCTCGCACTACAAACAGCCAGTACTGGTTTCCGGTACGGATGGCGTCGGCACTAAGCTGAAACTCGCTATCGACACTGGCATTTTCGACACCATCGGGATTGACCTCGTAGCCATGTGCGTCAATGACATCGTGGTAAGCGGTGCTGAGCCACTGTTCTTCCTCGACTATTACGCGACTGGCAAGCTGGATGTGGATGCCGCCGAACAAGTGGTCAGCGGGATCGCCGAAGGCTGTATCCAAGCAGGTGCGGCACTAGCAGGCGGTGAAACGGCTGAAATGCCCGGCATGTACAATCCGGGTGATTTCGATCTGGCAGGCTTCTGCGTCGGCGTGGTGGAACGCGACAAGATTCTGGATCACTCCCGTGTACACCGTAACGATGTGCTGATCGGCTTGGGTTCAACTGGTCCGCATTCCAACGGCTATTCCCTCGTGCGCAAGATTCTGGAAGTCAGCGGCGCATCACTGGACGAGCCTTTCGGTGACACCACCTTGGGACGCGCCCTGCTGGAGCCAACCCGCATTTACGTCAAACTGCTGTTAATGCTGCTCAGGCAGTATGACCTGCACGCCATTGCCCACATCACGGGCGGCGGATTGACTGAAAACCTCCCGCGTGTGTTGCCTGCCCGCAGTGTTGCCAAAATCAGCCTGAGCAGTTGGAAACGCCCTGACATTTTCAACTGGTTGCAGCAAAAAGGCGGCGTATCCGACGAGGAAATGCTCCGTACCTTCAACTGCGGTATCGGCATGGTATTGACGGTTCCAGCGGAACAAGCGGAAAACATCATCAACGCCTGCCTATTGGAAAATGTCCCCGCATGGCAAATCGGCCACATGGCTGCCTCCGACGCTGAAACGCCGTTTGTCCAGTATGTCGATTGATGAAAGTACAGCACTGCCGCGTTTGGTGGTGCTGATTTCTGGCAGTGGCAGCAATTTGCAGTCAATCATTGATGCCATCCGTGCCCAGCGGCTACAAGCGCAAATTGTAGCCGTCATCAGCAACAAAGCCGATGCTTACGGGCTGCAACGTGCATCCAATGCCGTTATTCCTGCCATCACCGTCGACCACAAAGGCTTCGCCAGCCGCGCAGAATTCGATCAGGCACTCCAGCAACAGATCGACAGTTACCAGCCAGACCTCGTGGTACTGGCGGGTTTCATGCGCATCCTCACGCCGGATTTCGTGCGCCATTACACCGGGCGGATGCTCAATATCCACCCCTCCCTGTTACCCTTGTACAAAGGCATCCATACCCACCAACGGGTGTTGGACGACAAAGCCAAGGAACACGGTGTCAGCATCCATTTTGTTACCCCGGAACTCGACGGTGGCCCAGTCATTATGCAGGCCAAAGTCCCGGTATTGCCCAGCGATACAGCGAAAAGCCTTGCCCAGCGCGTGCAAGCGCAGGAACACGTCATTTATCCGCGTGTGGTGAAATGGTTTGTGGAAGGCAGGCTTAAACTGGAAGGCAATCAGGTGATGCTGGACGGGAACGTCTTAAAACGCCCCGCCCTGCACCTGTAAATCATCAGCCGAAGTGGCAAACGTAATGCAGGTTTTCCAAGGTTTCGATGTCGAAGGATGAATTACCGACGACATTGAAAGATTCACCGCCTGCGTACTCTTGCCACGCATCACTGCCCGCCATACGTACCCGGCAACGGCCTTGCAGCAATTCCATGATTTCTGGCGCACCCGTGTTGAATGTCAGCGTTGAAGGCAAAATTACCCCCACACTCTTGCGCGTACCATCCGCCAATACCACGGTATGGCTGACGCATTTGCCATCAAAGTAAACGTTCGCGGTTTTAACCACGCTGACATTATCAAACTGACTCATAAAACTCCTTTCATTGACCTGCGATGGTCATCTTATCAATCAAAATGGAACCTGTGCGGATACTGCCCCGCTCGTCCACATCATCCCCGATGCCGACGATGCCCTTGAACATATCCTTCAAGTTGCTGGCAATGGTCACTTCTTCCACCGGATGCACGATCATGCCGTTCTCGATCCAGTAGCCGACAGCGCCGCGCGAGTAATCGCCGGTAATGCTATTTACGCCGTTACCGATCAACTCCGTCACCATCAGGCCAGTGCCCATTTTTTGCAGCAAGTCGACGAAACTCAAGCCGGTATCCATCAGCAGCAGGTTGCTTGCCCCGCTAGCGCTGCCAGTGGTTTGCATCCCCAACTTACGGGCACTGTAACTGCCAAGGAAATACTCTTCGATGACACCATCGCGCACAATATCGCGCACACGGCTTGCCACACCTTCACTGTCGTAAGCACGGCTGCCCAAAGCTTGACGGATGAAAGGGTCTTCACGTAATTGGACGAAATCCGGGAATACTTGCTGCCCGAGGGAATTCAGCAAGAAACTGGCTTTGCGGTATTGCGAACTGCCACTGATTGCTCCAATCAAATGCCCAATCAAGCCACGCGCCACTTGCGGCACGAACAGCACGGGTGCTTCGCGGGTGGAAAGCGAATGCGCATTCAAACGGCGCACGGTACGTTGGGCAGCTTCCGCCCCCACAGTATCGGCAGAATCCAGCAAGCTAGGAACCCGCGATACGCTGTACCAGTAATCGCGCTGCATGGAATCGCCATCTTGCGCCACCACCGAACAACTCAAGGAGTGGCGGGTACTGTGGCGGATGCCCATGAAGCCGTGGGTATTCGCATACAAAGCCATGCCTGCGTAGCTGTCAACGCCCGCACCTTCGCTATTCACGATGCGCTTGTCATGCTCACGGGCGACCGCTTCGGCTTGAAGCGCCATGTCAATCGCCTGATCAGCCCCCAATTCCCACGGGTGGTACAAATCCAATTTGGGGAATTCGCTCGCCATCTGATCGGCATCCGCCAACCCGTTGAATTCATCTTCGGAGGTGTAACGCGCAATCCGGCACGCCGCATCCAAGGTATCAGCCAAGGCTTGCGGGGAAAAATCGCCCGTCGAGGCAAAGCCCTTGCGATGCCCGAAATACACCGTCAGGTTAATGCCTTGGTCACGGTGGTATTGCAGTTTATCCACCTGCCCCATACGCACTTCAACCGACAGGCCAGTACCCTTATCAATATCCAGTTCAGCAGCCGTTGCACCTTGGGCAAGCGCGGCATCCAACAGGTGGTCTGCCATCGCTTGGAATTCGGTGGCGAGGTCAATACGGTTTTCCAGTTCAATCATGATCTTATCCTTATGCTGCCGCAGTTCCGCCGACGGTCAAACCATCAACCCGCAAGGTAGGTTGGCCTACGCCAACGGGGACGCTTTGCCCATCCTTGCCGCATACGCCAATGCCAGTATCGAGTTGCAGGTCATTGCCGACCATGCTCACACGGGTCAGCACGTCCGGGCCATTGCCGATCAGGGTGGCATTTTTAATCGGTTTGCCGAGTTTGCCGTTTTCGATCACGTAGGCTTCCGAAGCGGAGAACACGAATTTACCGGAGGTAATATCGACTTGCCCGCCGGAGAAATTGACCGCGTAAATGCCTTTATCGACCGAAGCGATGATGTCTTCCGGCGCGTGGTTGCCCGCCCGCATGTAAGTATTGGTCATGCGCGGCATCGGCAGGTGCGCGTAGGATTGGCGGCGACCGTTACCCGTGGATTGCGTGCCCATCAGCGCGGCGTTTTGGCGGTCAAACAGGTAGCCCTTCAGAATGCCATCTTCAATCAGAGTGGTGCATTGGGTTTGCGTGCCTTCGTCATCCACGCTCAAAGAACCACGGCGCTGGTCTAGCGTGCCGTCATCCACCACGGTGATGCCTTTGGCAGCAACTTGCTCACCGATGCGTCCGGCGAAAGCGGATGTGCCTTTGCGGTTGAAGTCACCTTCCAAACCGTGCCCGATGGCTTCGTGCAGCAAGACACCGGGCCAGCCGTTGCCCAGCACCACGGTCATATTACCCGCAGGCGCTGCTTCGGCATCGAGGTTGATCAGGGCTTTACGCACCGCTTCTTCGGCGTATTCCTGTGCTTTGTTGCCATTGAGGAAGAAATCGAGGTTGAAACGCCCGCCGCCGCCTGCGGTAGCACTTTCAGTTTGCCCATTGCGTTCGACAATGACGGAAACGTTGGTACGCACCAAGGGACGTACATCGGCAGTCATGCGCCCGCTTTCATCCACGATCAGGATGATTTCATGCACCGCGACCATGTTCGCCATCACTTGTTGTACGTGGGGGCTGGTAGCGCGGGCAAAACGGTCGATCTCGTGCAGGAAAGCGATCTTGTCGGTTTCAGACAGCGAGGCTAACGGGTCATCCGTGCCATACAAAGCACGGGATGGCGTAGCGACTGTCCAGGTTTGGACAGCACCGGATCGGCCTGCGCGGGTAATGGCGCGGACAGCTTTGGCGGATTCCAGCAGGGCAGTCAGGCTGATTTCACCGCTGTAAGCAAAGCCAGTTTGCTCACCGCATACGGAGCGCACGCCGACGCCCTGTTCAATGCTGTAACTGCCGCTTTTGATGATGCCTTCTTCCAAGCCCCACGCTTCGTAACGGGCGGATTGGAAATACAGGTCGGCAAGGGTTGTGTCTTTGGTCAGTAATTGGCTAAACACCTGTTCAAGGTGGTGTTCGCCAAGACCCGCCGGGGCTAAAAAAGTCTCGCGGGCGAAGTCGATGGCTTGTTTCATGTTCTTCCTGATTCTCTATTTTCTCTAGTAGTCTTGTTATATCGGGCGACGGTGCGACAAGACCGGGAATGTTTTACGGGTTTGTTCCTGCGCATCAAGGTCAATGTCTGCCATCACCACGCCAGTGCCTTTTTCCAGCACTTCACGCACCCTGCCCCAATGGTCAACGATCATGCTGTGACCGTAGGTGGTACGTCCGCTGACATGGTAGCCGCCTTGCGCTGCCGCAACCACGTAGCACAGGTTTTCAATGGCACGCGCACGCAATAAAGGTTCCCAGTGCGCCCGCCCGGTGACTTCGGTAAAGGCGGATGGTACGAGCAGAATTTGCGCCCCCTGCTCCGACAGGCGACGGTACAACTCGGGGAAACGCAGGTCATAGCATACCGACATCCCCAGCTTGCCAAACGGCGTGTCGATAACCACGGGCGTATGCCCCGCAATGGTGGTATCGCTTTCGGTGTAAACCTCTTGGTTTTCACTCAGCATGACATCGAACAGGTGCATCTTGTCGTAGCGGGCAGCAATATTGCCCTTGGCATCATACAGGATGGAGGTGGCATACGCGCGGGAAGGGTCAGCGGAACGGATAGGAATGGTTCCCGCCACGATCCAAACGCCATACTTTTTAGCTTGTTGGCTGATAAACGTTTGGATAGGGCCTTCGCCGAAAGTTTCTGCGATTTTCACCCGGTCTATTTCATGTGCACCCATCATGGCGAAGGTTTCCGGCAACACCACGAGGCTTGCGCCACGTTCTGCCGCTTCTTTGATTAACCGTCCGGCTTCCATCAAGTTCGCCTGAACCTGTGGACCTGATGCCATTTGTAATGCTGCGATCAACGCCATGCTTTGTTCTCCCCGTGTTTTGTGCAGGGTGTCATTGTCTGTTCAATGCGGCAAAACATCAACATTCGCCTTGCCGTTTACTGCTTTTAATTCGGTCACTTGCGGTTTATCCCACGAACCTGTCACCCGATAACGGAAGCCACCGGCGCTTTTCAGTTTTTCAGCCGCATCCTTTTCAGTCAGTGAGTTAAACAACAACATTGCTGCCCCGCCGCCTAAACCACCGACGGCTGCACCCACGACTGGCAGGGTAGAACGCAAGTTCGGCATAACCGTCACGTGCTGGTCATGGGTTTTACGTATCAGGTCGGAACTGCCCCGGATACCCGCGACCATCGCGGCGGCTTTGACGACCGTATCCTGCGTGGTCAATACCCCATTATTAAGCTGGAAATGCCCTGTGATTTCATCAAAAGTAATCCCTTTGCCAGTCATATCGCTGAAATCCAACGCCAAACGCTTCGATAGGTGTTGCATATCCAGTAACCCCAACAAACGCCCGATACCGGGATCGACCTCACTCAAACTGCCTTTCGCGAGAGTCACTTGGGCATCCCCGCTCAACTTGGCGAGAGAAACCGCAAATGGCGCACTATCCCAATTCAAGTGGGCAAGCGCATTCAATTCCCCACCTTTGAATCCTGTTTCATCACTTTGCGTTGTCAATAATTTACCCGGCTCAGCAATATGCACCTTAGCCTCCAGTTCGGTGCGCCCACTTCCATCTTCAGCTTCATACCAGCGCCCTTGCGTGGTAGTTAGTGTCAATTGTGGGTTGCGGATTTCCAGCGTTTTAATCTGCAAATCGCGCCGTGTTTTATTCATGTCCAAGGTTAATTGCTGGATGGGAAAATCCCCTTTTCTGCAATCCCGGCAGCTTAGGCGCATGGAGGGAAAATCCGCCGGAGATAAGCCTTTGCCACCCATTTCTGCTGCTTGCCCCGAAGCACTGTCCAGTTGGTCGAGGTCAATGTCATGCAAATCGACATTCACCCGACCTGATGCCGTATTCTTGAGTGGCAGGAACAGATTCGCCTGCACTTTATCGGCTTGCAAATGCGCCTGCACAACATCGGTGCTAGTCGCGGTCAGTTTAGCATCACCAAAGGATTGCCCCCCCAAACGTAAATCCGGCATCGTCGCATCAACAGTCACCGCCCCCTTGCGTGGCAACCGCGCCTGCACTGTCAACAGCTTTTCCATTTGCACCCGTGCCTGCCATGCCTGTGCGGAATCAAAAGGAATTTCCAGATCGACCTGCACATCGCGGCTTTGGCCTGAGGGTTTGCCCAGCGGGGCGGGCAGTTTGATTTCCACCCCTTGCAACTGGCTTTGGGCGTGGACTTTCAGGCTGGCACTGGATTTTCCTGCTGCAAAATTAAAGGCAGGCAATTCCAAGCGGGTCGCAATTGCCGCTTTACCGCGCAAATTGCCAGCCAGCGCGTGCAAACTATCGGGCAGGAAGGTGGCTGGTTCATTGTGCTGCTGTAAATTCACCGTAATGCGGTTACTGGCTTTGTCGGTAGCCGCAGTAATCTGTAAGGGTTGTTGGCGGTATTCGCCGGAAGCAGCCTCGGCACTGACCCCAAATTGATCAAAATGGACATTGCCATTGAGCTTACTGAAGGTTTGGTCGTATTCGGGAATAGCAAAGGTATTACTGTGCAAACCGACCAAGCCATCCACAGTAACGCCCTTTTTCGCAAAAACCGGGGCATCCAGCGGCACATCCAATTTCAAACGCAAATTCGAGCTACCGGAGAATTTTGCCACTTGCATGAAATCCCGCAAATTCCGGCCAATCGGAGCGCTTTGCAGGTAATTCATGTGCGCTTGCAAATCACCTTGGGTTTGCAAATCCAGCAGCAGGTGGGTTTCCCCCAGCATATCGGGAATATCGACCGTCCCGCCCGTTACTACCAAATCCATGATCCGTGCAGTTTTCACTTTGGCTGCCATACCCGCGTTGTGGAAACGTAATTCGCCCTGCACCTCACGCGCTTCAGGCCATTCGGGCAGATAAGCCAACACGCCTTTTTCAATATCAAAACGGATGTCGAATACGCCCGGCTTGCCCTTAAACGGGAAATCTGCCGGATTGCCGCGCAGGATAAACTCGCCCTTAGGTACATAGCCGGAAACAATCGCGGTTTTCAACCATTCTTCAGTGCTATCTAGGACAATGGCGGGGATGTAATCGCGCACATTATCGACCGTGCGGCGGGTATTAAAGGTCATGTTAAGGTCAATATCGGGCGCTTTGTCGGTCAGCATTTCCAGTTTGCCGCCACCTTGCAGCCATGCATCCGGGTTTTGTGCTTGCAAGCCGGTCATTTGCCAATGCCAACCATCGTCTTTTACCTGCCATTGCAGGGCTGCATCCATTTTGTCCAAACGTAAGGGGCGCTCAAACCATTGCGGGTAGGTGAATACGCTGTCCTTGACTGCCACATTGACCTTGCCACCCGCATTGTCAGCTTTGAAAGTGGCGTTGATGTTATCCAGTGCTGGGACTTTCCCCGCACCGCGCAAACCAAGGTTTGTCACTTCACCTTCGCCGCTGATATGTAAAGGTTTGCCCGCTTGAGATTGGATATTGGCATCCAGCACCAGCCCCCCGGCACTGACGCCATACTTTTGCAATAAGGGGGAAGGCAAGGCGGCAAGGTTGAAAATCCGCGTGCGGGCGTGCAGCTTGCCATCCCATTCGGGGTTTCCATCCGTTCCCTTAACCTGTTTCAGCACCGCATCCAAGCCAAGCGTTTCACCAATGGCAGACGGGAACTTCGCTTCAGCTTGCAAGGTGATTTCATCAGATAAAAATTCGCCGGTAAATTTCAGGCCATCCAGCGCCAAGGTACGGTGGTTGGTAGCATCCATCCAATGGACAGAACCGCCATCAATGCTGATCCAAATCGGGGATTTGCGTTCAATGTTCAAGGCCGTATTACTTTGCCCCGGCAATGGGAAAGTCAAACCTTGGACTTCGGGCAAGTTATCGCCCTCTTGCCGCAGGATAAATTCCACGTCTTCCAAACGGATGTCGCCGGGCTGCAAGCGCAAGGTACGCAGGCTTTCGCGCCAATCCAAACTCAAAGCAAGCTGGCGGATGTGGATGGGTGCATAGCCGGATTTTTCCGTCAGTTGCAGGTTTTCCATGATCCAGCGCGGGTTTTCACTTTCACGGTCAACGCGAATTTTGCCAATGGTGATCTGGTTGCCGACGAAACTGGAGAGTTCCTTTTCCAATACATCTTTGTAGTCGCCGACCATGGGCAACCAGAAATTCGCTAACCCCACCAATGCCACCAAGAAAATGGCAATATGGAAAAAAAGCGTTAGCAGCAGGTAGGTCAGGCGTAAAACAAAACCACCCTGCCCGCTATAGCAGAACAACGTCGAAGTGCTCCTGCGTATAAAGTGACTCCACTTGTAGCCGGATTGGGATGCCGACAAATTGTTGTAATTCCGCGAGGCTGTCCGACTCTTCGTCGAGCAATAAATCAACCGTTTCTTGCGATGCCAGCACCAGCAGTTCTTTGGCATCAAACTGGCGCACTGCCCGCAATATTTCGCGGAAAATTTCGTAACACACGGTTTCAGCAGTTTTCACAAAACCATTGCCGCCACATGCTGGGCAGGGTTGGCACAAGATATGTTCAAGGCTTTCGCGGGTGCGTTTACGGGTCATTTCCACCAGCCCCAGTGGCGACACATCGCAGACGTAGGTTTTGGCGTAATCGCGCTCCAAGGACTTTTCCAGCAACTTCAGCACCTGTTGGCGGTGGTCGTGTTGCAGCATGTCGATGAAGTCGATGATGATAATGCCGCCGAGATTGCGCAAGCGTAACTGGCGGGCGATGGTTTGCGCCGCTTCCAGATTGGTGCGGAAAATGGTTTCTTCCAGATTGCGGCTACCGACAAAACCGCCGGTATTCACGTCAATGGTGGTCATCGCTTCGGTCTGGTCGATGATGACGTAACCGCCGGATTTAAGCGGAACCTTGCGTTGCAGGGCTTTCTGGATTTCTTCCTCAACCCCATGCAGGTCGAAAATCGGGCGTTCACCGGGGTAATGGGAAATCACGTCGGCAAGGTCGGGGATATATTTCTGGCTGAATTCAATCACCCGGCTGGCTGTTTCTCGGGAATCAATCTGTACCCGCCCGATTTTTTCCCCCACCATGTCACGCAATACCCGCAATACCAAGGGCAGGTCGGAATAAACCAGCGTCGGCGCAGGCGATTCCGCCGAAATTTTAGCGATGCCTTGCCATAATTTACGCAGGAACGACATATCCCGGCGCAACTCTTCTTCGCTGATGCCATCAGCCGCAGTGCGCACAATATAGCCGTAATCATCGTTGAACTCGGTACGTAGCTGCTCGATCAGCACCCGCAGGCGTTCACGTTCTGCACCCTCTTCAATCTTGCCGGAAACACCAATGTTGTTATTGTCGGGCATCAACACCAGAAAGCGCGAAGGGATAGTAACGTGCGTGGTCAGGCGTGCGCCTTTCGTCCCTAGCGGGTCTTTAATGACCTGCACCAGCAATTTTTTGCCTTCGTACAGCAATTCGCTGATTTGCACAGTGGGATGGGGGATGGTGTTACCGTTGAATTCTTCCAACGAGGGGTGGGTCAGGTCAGAGGCGTGTAAAAAAGCAGATTTTTCCAAACCGATGTCGATGAACGCAGCCTCCATCCCCGGCAACACGCGGCAGACTTTACCTTTGTAAATATTGCCGACAATGCCTTTACGGGAAGTGCGCTCAATAAGCACCTCCTGCAAAGAGCCATTCTCAAGCAATGCTACCCGTGACTCTTGCGGGGTAACATTGATTAATAATTCTGCGCTCATGATCTGCCTTGGTGGTTTTTTTACAATGTTTTTATACTTGCCGTTGCCAGCAGTTGTGCTGTTTCAAATAAGGGTAAGCCCATGACCCCAGAATAGGAACCTTCCAACCGTTCGATGAAGACTGCGCCGCGCCCTTGGATGGCATACGCGCCCGCTTTGTCTTGTGGCTCCCCAGTTTCCCAGTATGCCAAAATTTCCATATCGGTGACTGAACGGAATTTGACCTTGCTGCGGTTTACCCGCACTTGCGTACCGTTTGCCGTGGTTAAAGCAATAGCGGTGAAAATCTCGTGCCAGTTACCGGACATGCGGCGCAACATGCGCTGGGCATCGGCAAAACTGCTGGGTTTCACCAGCAATTCACCCTCAAATAGCCCCAAGGTATCCGCGCCGAGCACGGGTAAAATGGGTGTATGCAATACGCCCCTACGGGCATTCCATACGGCTTCCGCCTTGGATTTGGCTAGGCGTTCGACCAAGGCTTCGGCGGCTTCACCCGGCAACGGGGTTTCATCCACGTCAGCGGTTTGCACCTCAAAACGGATGCCAATTTGTTCCAGCAATTCGCGGCGGCGCGGGGAGGCGGACGCCAAAATAATCTGCGGCTGCCCCATTTACGTTAGTCTCCGCGATGGTAGGGGTGGTTCGTGAGAATGCTCCAAGCGCGGAATAATTGTTCTGCCACCACAATACGCACTAACGGATGTGGGAACGTCAGCGGCGACAGCGACCAGCTTTGCTCAGCACGTTGCAAACAAGCGGGGGAAAGCCCTTCCGGGCCACCCACCAATAAACTCACATCGCGCCCTGACATCAACCACTGGTCAAGTTGCTGGGAAAGTTGCTCCGTTGACCACGGTTTGCCTTTCACATCCAAAGTAATGACAAGGCTGCCATCGGGAACCGCTGCCAGCAGCTTTTCACCTTCGGTCTGGCGGATGCGCTGCAAATCACTGTTTTTGGTGCGCTTCTCGGCAGCAATTTCGCGGATCAACAACTGACATTGCGGCGGCATCCTTCCGGCGTATTCATCCGTGCCGGTATTCACCCACGCAGGCATTTTCGTGCCAATTGCCAGCAGGTGGATGCGCATTTAGGCAGTGCCTTCCCGGCTTTGCGGAATGCCCTGCCCCATTTCCCACAGCTTTTCGAGGTTGTAGAAATCGCGGGTGCTGGCGAGCATTACGTGCAAGATAATGTCGTTAAGGTCAACCAGCACCCATTCGGCATCCTGTTCGCCTTCGATACCCAACGGCGGCATCCCGGCTTCTTTGGCTGCGAGTGCAACGCTATCAGCAAGGGATTTTACGTGGCGGCTGGAGTTACCCGTGGCAATAATCATCATTTCAGTGATGGGAGAACGACCACGCACATCGACAGCTACGATGTCCTGTGCTTTCATATCTTCCAGTTTTTCAATAACTAAGGCTTTAAATTGTTCAAGTTCCATTAAATTTCACAATACAGTTGGTGGGATTGAATATAGTCGAGAACGCTGTCCGGCAACAAGTAACGGGGATTTTTCCCTTGCTGCAATGTTGCGCGTAATCGGGTGGAGGAAATATCCAGTGCCGTGACAGCTAGGGAATAAATCCGGCCTGCCGGGGTACTGCACAGGTCGTCGGGATTCGTGCCCAAACGGTTTGTGTACCAGCCAGCGGGGGGCAGACTATACCCCGGACGGTGGACGACGACCAGATGTGTTAGTTGCAAAATCGCTTCCCAACGATGCCAGGTTTGGAATGCCAAGAAAGCGTCAACGCCAAGGGTGAAGAGAATTGGGCATTCATCACCCACTTCAGCACGGAAAGATGCCAAGGTATCCACGCTATAGGAATACCCTTCCCGGTGTAATTCCCGTTCATCCGCGTGCAAACTTGCTTCATTGGCAACCGCCAGTTGCAGCATCGCCAGCCGTTGTTCCGCGTTGGCAACAGGTTGCGGACGGTGCGGCGGCACTTTGCCGGGAATCAGGCGCATGTCGGCAATGCCGAAATGTTCCGCCACTTCCAATGCAGTGCGCAGATGTCCGTGGTGGATGGGATCGAATGTGCCGCCGAGGATGCCGATCACTGGCGGATATGACCATCGCCCAGCACGATATATTTCTGCGAAGTCAGCCCTTCCAAACCCACCGGCCCCCGCGCATGAATTTTATCGGTACTGATGCCAATTTCCGCACCCAAGCCGTATTCAAAACCGTCAGCAAAACGTGTGGAAGCATTCACCATCACCGAACTGGAATCCACTTCACGCAGGAAAGCCCGCGCCCGTGTGTAGTTTTCGGTAATAATCGCGTCGGTATGGTGCGAACCGTAGTGGTTAATGTGCACAATCGCCGCCGCCATGTCCGGCACGATACGGATGGAAAGGATCGGGGCGAGATATTCAGCGCTCCAATCTTCCTCGCTTGCAGGCGTACACGCAGGCAAGATTGCGCAGGTTTTTGCGCAGCCGCGCAGTTCCACGCCCTTAGCAGTATATTGTTCTGCCAATGCGGGCAGCACTTGTCCGGCAATGCTTTCCGCCACCAGCAAGGTTTCCATCGCATTGCACACGCCGTAACGGTGGGTTTTGGCGTTGATTGCCACTTTGATGGCTTTATCGAGGTCGCCTTGGTCGTCGATATAGACGTGGCAAATGCCGTCCAGATGTTTGATGACGGGAATGCGTGACTCGGCGCTGACACGCTCAATCAAGCCTTTGCCACCACGCGGCACGATCACATCCACGTATTGCGACATGCGTAACAGCTCGCCAACAGCGGCACGGTCGGTGGTTTCCACCACTTGCACACCCGCCGCAGGCAAGCCTGCCGCTTCCAGCCCGTCACGTACACACGCGGCAATCGCTTGGTTGGAATGGATGGCTTCAGAACCGCCGCGCAAAATGGTGGCATTGCCGGATTTCAGGCACAGCGCCGCCGCATCCACGGTGACGTTCGGGCGCGATTCGTAAATGATGCCGACCACGCCGAGTGGCACGCGCATTTTCCCCACCTGAATCCCGGAAGGCCGGTAATTAAGGTCAGTAATTGTACCAATCGGGTCAGCCAGCGTGGCGACTTGGCGCACACCTTCTGCCATCCCCGCGATGGTTTTATCGTTCAGGGTCAGGCGGTCAAGCATCGCTGCATCCAGCCCTTTCTCACGCCCCGCTGCCAAATCTTTGGCATTTTCGCTTTTGAGCCAATCCGCACGTTCCAGCAGTGCATCCGCAATGCGCAGTAAGGCGTCGTTCTTGGCTTTCGTATCGGCATTGGCTAGGATTTGCGCGGCTTGTTTTGCCCGCTGACCAACGCCTTGCATGTATTCAATAATGTCCAAACCGGGTTCCTCGTGGTTCGCAGTTACTTTGTGGCGCATAATAGCACGGGAAGTGACTTGTACCGTGTTTTCTGCTACAACTACGCCATTTTTTACTGGAGCCATGCACATTGAGCGACCGTATCTACCGCATTTCCTTCGTCAATCAAGACAGGATTTATGAAATTTTTGCCAAACAGGTTTACGAATCAGACCTGTACGGCTTCGTGGTGGTAGAGGAAATCGTATTCGGTACGCAAAGCAGCGTGGTGATTGATCCGGGTGAAGAGCGCTTGAAAACGGAATTCGACGCGGTTAAACGCAGTTTCATCCCGATCCATTCCGTGATCCGCATTGACGAGGTGGAAAAGCCGGGTGTCAGCAAAATCCACGCGATGGATGGCAGCACCAATACTAACGTCAGTCCCTTTGCCCGCCCCGCCAGCAACAAAAAGAAAGATTAAGCGTGCATCCGTATCTTGCTGTTTCAGGTCAAGAATCGGATCAGTGGTAGCAATATTAAGATAAGGTAGTTCAGCGAAAAACTGTTATTATGCCGCAATGAAAACCCTAGTGTCTGGATGGAGTGGATGGGACGAAAATTAGCGCGTTTCGTACAGACCACATTGGTGTTGGCTGCTATCCTGTTCGGCTATACCACAGTCTCCGATAGTGAATTTGATCTGTGGAAAGGCCAGTTTAAGACCTTGGCTGTTGCCCAAGGCATTCGCGCAGAAACGGTGGATTTGGCATTTCGTGGGTTGCTGCCCGATAGCAAAGTCTTGCGATTGGACAGCAAACAGCCCGAATTTACCAAAACTGTCTGGGAATATCTGGAATCAGCCGCCTCCAAAGAACGCATTGCCGTAGGGCAGGATCGTTTGCGCGAATACGCCCCGCTGCTAGACCGACTTTATGTCCAATACGGCGTCCAGCCTGAATACTTACTAGCGATCTGGGGTTTGGAAAGTGATTTCGGGCGCTTCACAGGCCGCCACAGCACCATCCGTTCCCTCGCCACACTGGCCTACGCAGGCAATGAGGAACGGCGGGATTTCTGGGGCAAACAACTGCTTTCTGCCCTGCGGATTCTGCAACACGGCGATATGTCCTTGGTAACGATGCGCGGTTCATGGGCAGGCGCTATCGGGCACACCCAATTTATCCCCACCACGTTTGAAGAATATGCCGTTGACTTTGATGGTGATGGCAAACGCGATTTGGTCAACAGCATTCCTGATGCACTGGCCTCTACTGCCAATTACTTAGCCCAATCGGGGTGGGAACGGGGCAAACCGTGGGGCGAAGAAGTCCGCTTACCCCCCCAGTTTGACTGGAGCAAATCCGACCCTAACTATTGGTTGCCGACCGAAACGTGGGCATCCGAAAACCGCGTGGCGCTGGCGGATGGTACTTTATTGTCGGGCACTGGCACTGACTGGGCGTTCTTGTTCTTGCCCGCCGGTTATCGTGGCCCGGCGTTTCTGGCATTCCACAATTTCAATATCATCCTCAAATACAATAATGCGCAGAACTACGCGCTGGCGGTGGGTTATCTGGGCGACCGTATCCGGGGAAAACCTGCCTTGCTGGGTACGTGGCCTCACGATGAAGAACCGTTAAACCATACGCAAAAGGCTGAGTTACAAGCATTACTCACGGCGGCGGGCTACAGCACCGACGGGATCGACGGAAGGATAGGCCCGAACACCCGTGCGGCCTTACGCCGCTGGCAGATGGATTCGGGCTTTCCTGCCGATGGCTATGCCACGCAGGAACACCTGAGCTTCCTGCGCAAGGAGGCTACTGAACCTCCCGCGCAATAAGTTAGCTTACTTTGCGTTGAACACTGCTTTGGCAGCAGGGACAGCAACACTGGAATTGATCGGTGCATTCATGCCAGACAACACGGCATCCAGCGCCCCCAGACAATTCAGTACGTTCTTTTCATTGCTGGCAAAACCCATCAGGCCAAGACGCCAGATTTTCCCCGCCAATGCGCCCAAACCAGCACCGATTTCGAGGCTGTAACTGTTGAGCAATTCACTGCGGACAGCGGCTTCGTCCACACCTTCAGGGATGGTGACAGAGTTCAGTTGCGGCAAGCGGTAGGCTTCTTCCACCACGAAACGCAACCCCATCGCCTCGATCCCGGCTTTCAGTGCCTCATGATTGTGGGCGTGGCGTGCCCAAGCATTTTCCAGCCCTTCTTCTTGCAATATCACCAGTGATTCGTGCAAAGCGTACAAGGTGTTGACGGGCGCGGTGTGGTGGTAAGCGCGTTTCGTGCCACCGCCCCAGTAACCCATGACCAAGTTCATATCCATGAACCAGCTTTGTACTTTGGTTTGGCGGTTTTTGATGCGTTCAACCGCACGTGCACCGAAACTGACCGGGGAAATGCCGGGAACGCAAGACAGGCACTTTTGCGTGCCGGAATAGATTGCGTCGATGTCCCATTCGTCCATTTTCAGCGGTGTGCCGCCCAATGAAGTAACGGCATCAACGATGGTCAGGCAGTCATGATCATGCGCGAGCTTGACCAGCGCTTGGGCGTCAGATTGTGCGCCAGTGGAGGTTTCTGCGTGGACGAAGGCGACCAATTTGGCATCTGGATGGGTTTTCAGCGCATCTTCCAGCTTGTTTGGGTCGACTGGCTTGCCCCAGTCATCCAGCACCATGATCGGGGTAGCGCCGCAACGTTCCACATTTTCTTTCATGCGCCCGCCGAAAACACCGTTTTGGCACACGATTACCTTGTCACCCGGCTCGACCAGATTGACGAAACAGGTTTCCATGCCCGCTGAACCGGGGGCGGAAACAGGCATGGTCAACTCGTTTTTAGTCTGGAAGGCGTACTGCAACATGCCTTTCACTTCGTCCATCATGCTGACGAATACGGGGTCAAGATGCCCAAGGGTTGGGCGTGACATCGCCTCAAGGACACGCGGGCTGACATCGGAAGGGCCAGGCCCCATCAAGGTACGGACTGGCGGGTGGAAAGATTTAGCGGTCATGCGTTCAGTTCCATTTTGTGCAAAAGCACAATCATACTATGGACAGCCGCCCGCTTAAAGACTCAGCGTTTCTATCGGAAATTAAACAGCGTCCTGAATCTTACGCAATTCCTGTTCGCAAAGCAGCTTCAGCATCGACAACGCATCGTTCAGTAATTCACCGCGTACCCTTTGAAGCTGCTCCTGCAAGTAACCACGCCCCTCGCTAAGCATCTCATCCCAATACGCTTGATGACGGCTATCCCACCACGCCGCAACATTTTCAGGCCGGTAAGCGAGCTTATTGAGCTTAAGCAAGTCATAAATGTTTACCCATTCACCCTCCACCCGCAACATCAGGCTGGGGTTGAACACATAATGCCCTTGCCGCAGCCGGTAGAACAGTTTGCGGTTGTAACGGTCATCGCGGAACATCTCGTTTTTCGATAAAATACTGGAAATATAAGCACGTTGCTTGCGCCGCAACGGCAAGATACTCGGCGGGAAATGCTCCACGGCATCAATGATTTCTTGCGTACCAAACGCCCCCCGATGAACCAGCTTGGCAGGCAACACGCGGTAAAATAGCGCCATCATCAGGTTCAGCAGGAAAAATTCCATGCTGTGTTTGTCCAGTTTCACCAGCTTGCCATCGACTTGGATGCTGATACTGTCGGGTTCAAGCTGGCGGTAAATATTGCCTAAATGTTGGCGGGCGTATTTGTCATCCTTACTGGCCTGCTGCAAAGCGATCTGGAAAGCGGAAAAACCATTATTATCAATATGCTCTGTATCTGCGCCAGCGCCTGCCAACTCCTGCACCAAGAGCGGATTACCCAGCCATGCTGCCACCATCAACGGCGTTTGGTTGAATGGGTTACGGAAATCCACGCCAAATTTGTTTAACTGGTTGCGTAATGCCACCGGGTTTTTAGCCTGATACGGCAGGTAATATTTCTGCTGGAGCTGCTTGATGCCGTTTTCAGGATGGCGGGCAGGTTTGAAATCAACCACCAATAAATCCCGCAGGAATTGGAGGTCTTCGTATACCAGCGCATATTCAAACAACGCGAGGCGGGCTTTTTTGTCACCTTGCTGGATGGCTTGGTTATGCAGTTTGTCGAGGCTATCCCCCGTGTAAACCTCCCAATCCGGCACTTGTTGTTTGAGGATTTCGCGGCGGATACGGTCAGCTTGTTCCTGTTTGCCCTGCAATTCGAGCTTGTGGGCTTCGTGCTGCCATTCTTCAAGGCTGGAATTCTGGTTCGCCATATCCAGCGTTTCCAGCGCATTGTGCAAACCGAGCAAATCCAACAGGCGTTGCTTAGGATCGGCTTCAATCCAATATAAATTGCGCACCGCACGAGTCAGGGCAACGTACAAGGCATTAATGTAAAACTTATAAACTTCCAGCGACTTATCGGTTTTGTCTTTGGCTCGGGCGTATTTCAAGTCCTGCTGCAAATCGGCGGGTGTCACGCCGTTGCTAATTTCTCGGAAACGCTTATCTTCTGATGAGAGAAAATTGTAGAGGATGATATTTTCGTATTCCAAGCCCTTGGCTTCTTGGATCGAAAACACCAGCGGCGTATTGAAGTGCTGCTGCGCTTCGGCCTTTTGCTCCGCGTGCATCACCACCACCGCGAAACGGGTGGAGGTGCGGGTTTTGGCATCGAGTTCACGGCGGATATTATCGCGGTCTTGCAGGAACACCACTTGCCCTTGCACATGCCCGTTACTTTGCACCAAATAATTGCTTTCTTTATCAATCGAGCCGAAACGGGCATTTTTCAGCAATAAAATGCGGTTCGCTAACTCAGTGACTTGCGGCGAATTACGGTAATTCGTGCTTAAAATGCGGATCAGGTCGGCATCGGCTTGCAACTCGCCGTGGGTGTAAAACAGGCTTTTGAGCTTGCTCCACGAGAAAAAGTTGGGGTGGACAATCTGGTTGGAATCACCGCACAACAAAAACCCAAGCGGATCACGCAGCGATTTGAGGATCAGGAAAAGCTGGATATTGGTCAAATCCTGCACTTCGTCCACCACCACGAAATCGTAGCGCGGCACAATCTGGCTCAGGTAACTATGGCTGAGGATATTGCTGTCGTAGTAACGGTTTTCCTGCAAAAACGCCAGATAGCGGGTGAAAATATCGTAAACGGCGGCGCGTTCTTCCTGCAAAAAGATCGACTGCTTGACGCCGAGATTGAGGTATTCCTCACGTCCCAAATACGCTGCGTCCACCGATGGGCCAGTCAGTACGCCTTTGAATTCCTCGAACAGCTTATGTGCGTCTTTAATTGCGCAACGCGGTTGGCGATTAAACCAGTAGGAAAAATCGCGAAAAGTGACGGGCTTGCCCGCAGGGACACGGATACTTTCGAGAAATTCCTGAAACGAAAGGAAATCAACATTCTGCTGCTCGTTTTCATAGCCGTGCGCGTAATACAAGTCGCGGGAATTTTTCACCAAGTAAGGCGAATGCGTGACATACAGCACATCACCGGGAGCGGCTTTCATCTTTTCCAGCGTGAGTGCGGTTTTGCCGCTGCCTGCCGAACCGATGATTACCAACGGCGGTTGCAGGGCGTACACATCTTGTTGCGCATCGTCGAAGGAAATGATTTTGTCCAGCAGGTTGAAACGCCCGTGCAGCGGGTTGACGTAAGCCAACGACGGTGCGTCTTCCGGTACTTTTTCCAGCACCGGGATTTTGTCTTCATCCAAAGCCACGACACCGCGCAAGAAACGCGAACTGTCGTAATCGTGGCTTTTCAAGTATTCCAACACCAAGGCATAACGTGCGCCCTGATACTGATGGAAAGACAACAACAGGCGGTCACTGCGGTTAAGGCGGGCGCGGTAAAGGTTGTCGCCGATTTTTTTTACGTCGGCAGATTTGAGGTCGTCGGCTTCCATCAGCTTTTGCCATTTGGTGAAGCCAGTGATGGATTTGGGGTTTAATTCGTTATAGAGCAGGACGTGCATCGTTTTCCTTTAACCGCAAAGATGCTGCACCAGCCGTATCCAATAACTCGCCCCCAACGGCAAAATGGTATCGTTGAAATCGTAGTGCGGATTGTGCAGCGGGCGGCTTTCCCCCGCATCCCCATTCCCGATCCAGATATAAGCCCCCGGACGTTGTTGGAGCATGTAGGCGAAATCCTCAGCCCCCATACTGGGCGGCGGGTTCCATGCTACACAGGCTTCGCCGACCAATGCCATCGCCACCTGATAACAGGCTTGTGCATTCGCCGGACGGTTGATCGTGGCAGGATAGCCGGGGATAAACGTGACGCTAGCTTGTGCATCAAACGCCAGCGCGGTGTGTTCCACCAATTGGCGCAGGCGTTGCTTGATCAGGCTGCGTTGCGCCTCCGCTAAGGTGCGGATCGTGCCGTGCAGGGAAACGGTTTCGGGGATCACATTGTAAGCGCCACTTCCGCCTACCATGTGGGTAATGCTGATCACGCCGCTGTCCACCGGACGCAGGTTACGCGCCACAATGCTTTGCACGGCGGTAATGATATGCCCCGCCACTAACACCGGGTCAGTCAAGGTATCGGGCATCGCCGCATGACCGCCCTTACCCGTAATCGCAATATCAAAGGAATCGGTGGAAGCCATCACCGCGCCCGGATGCACAGCAAATTGTCCCGCCGGAATCCCCGGCCAATTGTGCATCCCGTACACTTCCGCGATGGGAAAACGCTCGAACAGCCCATCTTCGATCATGCGCCGCGCCCCTGCCCCGTTTTCTTCGGCAGGCTGAAAAATGAAATAGACTGTCCCAGCAAAATCGGGATTTTCCGCCAACGCCGTCGCCGCGCCCAGCAGCATGGTGGTGTGCCCGTCATGCCCGCAACCGTGCATTTTTCCGTGGTGGCAGGACTTGTGGTCAAAAGTATTCAATTCGGTCAGCGGTAAGGCATCCATGTCCGCCCGCAGGCCAATGTGCTTATCACCGGGACGTTTGCCGTGCAACACACCCACCAAACCCGTTCCACCCAAACCCGTGTGGACTTCCATCCCCAGCGTGCGCAAATGCGCAGCGACGAACTCGCTGGTACGGAATTCTTCATACGCGGTTTCAGGATGCTTGTGGATGTCGCGCCGCCATTGCTGCATATCCGTGTGCAATTGGATCGCGGCGGCGGTAGGGTCAAGTTTGACGGTCATGCGGCTGCTCCGGCGCTTAAGGTTTGCAACTCGGTCAAAGGCCAACGCGGGCGGGCATTGATCACCGCCGCTTCGCTTGCCCCCGCCTGCAAACGCAATGCCCCCGCATAAGCAATCATCGCGCCATTATCGGTGCAAAAAGCCAAACGCGGGAAATACACGTTAGCGTTTAACTCCGCCAACCTTGTCCGCAAACGCTTGTTTGCCCCTACCCCGCCTGCAACCACCAGCCGTTTGCGCCCAGATTGTTCCAACGCCCGACGGCATTTGATGAATAAGGTATCAACCACTGCCTCCTCGAAAGCCAGCGCAATGTCAGCCTTATCTTGTTGCGTTTGGGTGGAGTTTTGCCAAGTGGTAAGCGAAAAGGTTTTCAAACCACTGAAACTGAAATCACAACCAGGGCGGTCAACCATCGGACGTGGAAATTTATAGCGCCCCGCTGTGCCCTGTTCCGCCAGCTTTGCCAGCAAGGGGCCACCGGGATAATCCAGCCCCATCAGTTTGGCAGTCTTGTCAAAGGCTTCCCCGGCAGCATCGTCAACGCTTTCACCAAGAATGTGGTATTCGCCGATTTGCGGCACATCGACCAATAGGGTGTGACCACCGGATACCAGCAACGCGACGAAAGGGAGTTCGGGTGGGTTTTCTTCCAACATGGGAGCTAACAAATGGCCTTCCATGTGGTGTACGCTCACTGCGGGGATGTTCAAACCCCACGCCATCGACCGCGCAATCGACGCACCCGTCAGCAATGCACCGATCAGGCCGGGGCCTGCGGTGTAGGCAATGCCATCAATATCCGTCAGTTGCAAGCCTGCATCCACCAATACTTCGCGCAATAGCGGTAATACCCGGCGGATATGGTCGCGAGACGCCAATTCCGGCACAACCCCACCGTATTCCGCGTGCATGGCAATTTGGCTGAACAGGCGGTGTGCCAGCAAGCCTTTATCCGTATCGTAAATGGCGACACCCGTCTCGTCGCAGGAGCTTTCTATACCCAGAACGCGCATCCGTAGCCTTCATCCATCATGGCAGCAAAGCCGCCAGTATAGCAAAAAGCTCAAGCCACCGCTGACATGCTCCCCGGCATTTCACTGTAACCCAAACTGGCAACTTGGGTTGGTTCCAAATCCTGATTGCCGGTCGCGGTGTACGAACCTGTCAATTTGAAATCCATCGCCTTGTTGTTACTGACGGTGTTTTTCCAACTTTGGCGCGTGGTTTTGGTGGTGGCAATCATGATCCACGGTTGGCGTACACTGCTTGGATCGCTGCCGATGACAGTATTGCCGCTAATCGTGCAATATTCCGCAACACCCAAAGTAATGCCGTGGTAATGGTCAGTCTGCACCAGATTATCGCGGATCAAGGCGCGGCGGATTACCCCATCGAAACAACCAATACCCTGCATGTCGCGCATCCCACCCGGATCGCGGGAACGGTTGTAAATGCGGTTACGCTGGATAATCACCCCGTTCAAAATACCATCCGCCGGATTCGCCGCCGCCGCACTCCACAACTGAATCGCATCGTTATGGTTGCTGGGGTTCCCGGTAAACGAATGCATGATGATATTGTCCGAAGCGGTAGTGTAATCCGCCAACATGCGGATGCCATCCACGCAGAAACCATCAATCGAGTTGGACATCGCATCACTGCCCCAACCGCGTAAAGTAATGCCGGTTCGCACGTTTAGCAGAGTATTGTTGCTGACTTTGCAATCATCGCCAGTCACCAACACGCCATCCCGCGCTTTCAACCATTGTGCTGGTTGCCACCCAGCGCGGCTAGCGGCGGACTGGATGTAACACCACTGCAAAACGTTGCCCTGCCCACCCAGAATAGATGCCAGCGGAACATCTGCCGAGACAGCACCCTTAGTGCGGATGGTCGTTTTACCTTTACCGTTGAAAACCAAATTCGTGCAGGTGTTGATGACCAATCGGTTGAGGCTGATTTGCGCCCCCGCTTCTGGCATGACATTCACCAGTGCTGTGTGGTCGCCGACATTGTTGATGATTAAATCACCGTGATCGCCAGATTTGAGGAACACCATGTCCCCCGCTTTGACCCGGTTCCAAGCAAATGCTGTACCCGGTGTAATAGAATGTGTAGTAGCCATGACAAGTCCCCTAAGAGCCATGTGCTGCATACCAATAGAACAGGAATTTACGGCGGATTGTCGATTGACTGCCTTGTCTTGCCCAAAACTTCCGTGTGTGCGCCTTAAGCCCCTGTACCCCTGTTCGGGACGCAACACGATAAAACCATGAAATTTGATTATACCCCTGTCAAGAAGTTCCCGGAAGGTAATGATAAAATAGGGCTTGAATATGCTAGAGTTGAGCGGTTGACATCATGGTAAGGAAACACATGCGTACTTTCTGGAACTTAGGGCTGTTGCTGGTTCTGTGCTTACAAATACCGGCTAGCTGGGCACAAGACCGGCTGATTATTATGGCAGGGCAATCCAACATGATGGGGCGCGGCACGACTTATAGCTTACCCGATGCTTACAAACAGACGCCCAAAAATATCAGTTTCTTTTATCAAGGACGACCCCACAAATTAGCGGAGTTTGCTTTTTTCGGCCCAGAAGTGGCGTTTGCCCATGACGTTGCCCGTGCGTTTCCCCACGACCATATCATCTTGGTCAAACAGGCCGTTACGGGCAGTTTCATCAAACAATGGCTACCGGATGGCCCCTTGTACAATGGCTTGCTACGCCAAGTCGGCTTCGCTACGGATGAACATCCCGCCAAAGTCGATGCCTTCCTGTGGATGCAGGGGGAAAGCGATGCCCGCAGCAACCCGCAAGAAGCCCAGCAGTACGGCTCGCGGTTAGAAGCATTGGTGCAACGCTTACGTGCCGATACCCACGCCCCGCAAAGCCTGTTCATCTTGGGGCAAATCAACCCAGAACATCCCGCTTTCCTGATGACCGAAAGCGTCAGGCAACAACAGCAGCAAATCCAGCAAGAACTGCCGAATGCGATGGTCATTTCAACCGATGGCTTGGGTAAATTGCCTGACAGGATCCACTACGATGCGGATGGGCAAATCCAGCTAGGAAAACGCTTTGCCGAGGCGTATATCAAGCGGGCGAGGTCGTAAAGACAAGGCTAGAAAAAAGGCGTGACCGGAAATCACGCCTAAATAAAGTACATTGTGACCATGACGAGTCACCGTACAATCTTCGCCCGTCTCCCTCGAAAGAAGTAGGGGCGAATAAATTATAGACAATGACCGTCGATAAATCCATTTAATCCACAAGCTTTTAGGCTGATTTCATGTTACTCGACTTTGGTATTTTCCAAACAGTGCTGGCTATCCTGTTATTTATTTGGGCAGGGTTTGTCCGCACAGGCTTAGGTTTCGGTGGGGCTGCGTTAGGTCTGCCGCTGATGCTGTTCCTGAATAATGATCCCTTGTTGTGGTTGCCCATGATAAGCGTCCATTTATTGCTTTTTTCTGGGATGACTTTACGCACCCGCCTGCATAACGTTGACTGGAAATATTTACGTTATTCAGCCTTTTATATTATTCCACCAGCGATCATTGGCGTGTTTGGCTTGGTTAACCTACCAACCTTATGGCTGAATATCTTTATTTATTCCATCACCCTCTTCTACGGGTTTATCTGGCTGCTCAACCGTACCATTGAAAGCAACCATCCGTGGGTAGATAAGGTCTTGCTGATGCTCGGCGGTTATGTCGCAGGTACATCACTGACCGGCGCACCGCTGATGGTGGCGGTCTACATGCGCAATGTCAGTAAGGAAAAATTACGCGATACCCTGTTTGTGCTGTGGTTCGTGTTGGTCAGCATCAAAATGACCACGTTTGTCGCGCTATCCGTCGAGTTGCATTTCGTAACGGCACTTTTGCTGCTGCCCGGCGCGGCGGTTGGGCATGTGTTGGGGCTGAAAACCCACGACCTCATCATGCGTAATGATTTGCTCTTTAAACGCTGGGTCGGCGGTGGCCTCGTCCTTGTCAGCTCCTTGGGGTTGTGGGCGCTGCTCTAATTGTCCAGTAATCCATGACGCGCAAATACTGTCAGCAGGTGATGCACATTATCGCCGACTTCCTTTTCCAGCCCCTTGTCGCTGGTTTGCGCTTGTTTGCCTCCCGGCACTGCCAACTTACCTGCCTTTATTTCGGTAAATAACTGCTGGGTAATTTCTGCGGCGGTAAGCTGCCCGTCCAAGTACTTCAACAAATGGCTGGCAAAAGCATCAATGCTTAAGCCCAAATGGTGCACTGTCGCAATACTGCTCCAATCTTGCGCGGCCTGTAAGCGGGCAAGAGCCGTGGCTTGCGGACGTTCCGGCAAATTTGGTTGCAACAAACAAGGCTGCAAATGCCCCAATACGGCACGGTAACTGTATAAACTGAACAATTCGCTCACCAGCTCACTGCGTTGCCCCGCGAATTTACCGCCACCTGCATCGCTTACCCGCTGGACAGCCTCTGCCAATAAAGTAGCAAAATCAGGGGTATGCGGATGCACATCCCGCAGGTACAACAACGCCGCTTTGGTCAACGGATGGGCAACATTCAGTTCCGTATTGTCCGGGTAGAGGAACGTTGCTGGCTTCATATTTTCCAGCAGTGCTTTGCCCTTGAGCCGCAGGTTGGCGCTAAAGAAAAAGGTGGTGAACACATCCACATCAATTTCACGTTCCAACGGCAAATCGGCACGGAATAACAGGCTCTGGCGGAAAGTACGCATCCGTACAAAATCCATCCACTGCTCGTGTTGCAAAGGGTCTTCGATAGCCGCCAGTGCATTCTGCGCAGGCGGCGGCAAAGTGGTATCAAACAGGGTATGCAGGTCAGTTTCACATAAGTATTGCAAGCCGTGACACTGAATGTCGGCGAGAAATTCAGTGAACAAGAATGCATTATTTTCACCCGCCAGATATTCGTGCAGCACATAGCTGGGGTGGGCTTTGAGCAAATAGCTGATTTCTTTCTGGACGTAACGGTTGCTGTCGGCTTCCGCCCCCTGCAAAGCTTGTTGCAGACGTTCCAGCGCTGTAATGGCTGCTTGGTATTTGGCATTTGCGCCCAGCACATCGTGGGTGGCGTATAACAGCAAGTCCCGCAAGCTGCCGCGCATTCGCCAACCGGGCAACACGTTGTAGCTAATGTAAGCAATACCATTAGGCGTGAGGCATTCCCGCGCCAGTTGCAGGATTTTTTCCCGCACCACTGTTGGAACCCAAGAATACACGCCGTGGGCAATGATGTAATCGAACTGCCCGATTTCCGTTGGGTCAAGCTCAAGGATGTCGCCAACGTCCAAGCGGATATTGGGCAAGCCGAGTGCCGTGATGATGCTTTGCCCGATTGCAACCTGCGGCGCGGAAAGCTCAATGCCGAGAAACTCGCTGTGCGGCAGGTTCCATGCCATCGGAATGATGTTACCACCCGTGGCGGAACCCAACTCCAGAACCCTGCATTGCTGCGCCAACGGCGTTTGGATACCAAACAAACGGCCTAACGCAGCAAGGTTGCCCGGATGCGTTTCGGGAAAAGGGTTAGTTTCGTAAGTGAACTCATCATAGAAATCGACCATAGCGACAGGATTCCCTCGTTTGTATCCCGCTATTCTGGCTGATTTTAGCTTGGTGGTATAGGGCTGGCTCAGTTAGCGGGCAAGGCGAGCACCATCTGGAACTCTTCGTGCTGACCATCCGCCTGCTTTACCCAGAAGTTTTGCACTGCCACCCGCACATTACCTACCTGCGAGAGCTTCATGGCGTAATCGCCTTGCACTGCTTGGGTTTCAAACTGGCGCGGGGCAGACGCAGCACCCCATGCCAAGGTGTGGCGGCTGAGGCTGAGGATATAGGCGGAAGCCTCCTGCCCGTCGAGTTTGTTGCTGGCAACCATTCCGGCAAGCTCCTGTGACATGCGCGGATCATCGACCGGGACGAACTTGCCATCAGCGGTATATTCCAGCCTGCCGAGCATATCGTCCAGTAGTTGGGCTTGCGTTCCCTCCTGACCCGCACTGGCTTTGGGCGAGAAAAACGTCAAAAAAATTGCCAACAAAATGTAAATAAGTATCGCAAGCCACACAACATGGCGGATAGACGGCGATGACGGAGGAGATGAGTGTGGGGCGGAACTCATACGGACATCCTTGATTTTTAACTAACACCCCACGAGTATAGGTCATCATTAGAAAACTGAATAGCTGCTGAACGAGATAGTTTCTGTTTCTAGCCCAGCCTAGGGATAAACGGTTTCTAAATAACGATAAACTGCGAATAAACCCATCGCCTCACCGCCTATCGGACGACCTGCTCGGGCGCGGGTATTCCACGCCATCACATCAAAATGTGCCCAACGGATGCCTTCGGGAACAAATTCGTTCAGGAACAGCGCGGCAGTGATTGCCCCACCGTAACTACCACCGCTGTTCAGGAAGTCGGCGAAATGGCTTTTCATTTGCGCGAAATAAGGCTTATGCAATGGCAAATTCCAGATCAATTCGCCAGTGGTTTCTGCGGCTGCTTGAAGTTGCGTGGTCAGTTCTTTGTTATTGCTGAAGAAAACTGGGATTTCCGTACCCAACGCTACCCTCGCCGCACCCGTTAGCGTGGCAAAATCAAGGATCAAACCGGGTGTTTTTTCTGCTGCGGCAGCCAATGCATCGCACAGGATCAAGCGGCCTTCGGCATCGGTATTATCCACTTCCACATGCTTGCCTGCGCGGGTCGCAAGGATGTCACCGGGGCGGAAAGCATCCCCGCCAATGGCATTATCCACCGCCGGAACCAAGACCCGCAGGCGTACCGGCAACTGCATTTGCATGACCAGTTTCGCCAGCCCTAATACATGCGCAGCACCGCCCATGTCTTTTTGCATAAGGCGCATGTATTGCGAAGGCTTAATGTCCAGCCCGCCGGTATCGAAGCAGACGCCTTTGCCCACCAACGTCAGCGCAGGATCAGATTCGTTGCCCCACTGGAGTTCGAGCATACGTGGCGCATGGGCGCTGGCACGTCCGACCGCGTGAACTGCCGGGTAATTTTGTGCCAATAAGTCTTCGCCGACGATTTCACTGAAAATAGCGGAATATTCACCTGCCAATTGGCGCATCACGCCGGACAAATGCTCTGGCATCATGTGGTTAGCGGGTAAATTGATCAGGTCACGCACCAAAGTCACGGCCTGGATGAAAGCATCCGCACGTTGGATGTCAGCATAGGCAAACAACAGCGGACGCGGTTTGTCATCTGGCTGGCGAAACTGGTTGAATTGGTAGTAACCCAAACCCCAGCCAATCGCGGCTTGGGTGCATTCCGCCTTATCCCAAGCGCAATCCAGATGGTATGCACCCGCTGGTAATTTATCCGGTAGTGCAGCAAGCGCCCATAATTTACCCTCGGCTGCATCATAGGCCGCCAATACTTTGCCAATACCCCCCTGACTGTCTGGCAATAAACACAGTTGCCCCGCTTTGCCGGTAAAACCATTCAGGTTTGCCCAATGCCGCTGGGTTTCAGTGAGGGTAGTTTGTAGCGCTTCCCAATCGTTGGCAGTCACAGGAACAATGCTGATGGAATCGGTCGACCGTATATTTATGAACATTTTCACCCTATCGCTTTCCGGTTGACATCCGGCGTATTGGATTGCATTCTCTGGCTGAAAATTATTAAGGATAACCCATCCCGGATGCGTCTGGATACCACCTACACCGTCAACACGCCTGAAGGCATTGCCTTACAGCTTTCCCCCGCAGGGCCAATTCCGCGCCTGCTGGCGTGGTTGCTGGATTTGCTATTGCGCAGCGCAATCAGCCTGTTATTGGTCATTATGTTGGCCTTCCTTGGTAAGCTCGGCATGGGCATTTCCATGATCCTGATTTTCCTGCTGGAATGGTTTTACCCGGTGTATTTTGAACTGCGCCACCAAGGACAATCGCCGGGTAAGAAAATGCTGCAACTGTACGTTGCCCAAACTGACGCCAGCCCTGTAACACCGTCGGCTTCCATCGTGCGTAACCTGTTGCGGGTCGTGGATTTTTTGCCTGTGTTATACGGTTTTGGCTTTGCTAGCATGGTATTAAACCGACGTTTCCAGCGTTTGGGCGATTTGGCGGCAAATACCGTGGTCTTACACAAAACCAACCATAACGGGCATTACACCCACATCGAAGCGGAACCCCTACGCCCGGAAGTAACCCTGACCTTGCCAGAACAACAAGCCATCATGCTATTCGCCCAGCGCGGCAATACCCTGACCGATTCACGTTTGGAAGAACTCGCCCGCATGACCGGCCCGTTGGTGGATAAACAAGAAAATGCCACCAGCTACCTGCAAGGCATTGCCCACTGGCTGACCGGAGGGCGCAAGGCATGAAACAGGAACAGTTCATCCAGCAATACCAGCCGCAGTGGGATGCCTTTGAAGCATGGTTGGATTACCAGCAAGTGCCGAAAAAGGAACGTGAACGCCAAGATTTGCAAGAACCAGCGCTGGATTTCCCGCGTACTTACCGCCAGCTTTGCCACCATTTGGCCTTGGCGCAATCACGCATGTACAGCCCGCTGCTGATCCAGCAACTCAACCAATTAGTGGTGCGCGGGCATAACTGCTTATATACCTCGCGGCTGCATTTCCTGCACCACATTGCGGAATTTTACCTGCGTGGTTTGCCACAACTGGTCAGGCAATCATCGAAAGCCCTATTGTTATCTGCGGCACTGTTTTTCGGCAGTTTCTTTGTCATGCTGGTGGCAGTGCAAGTGGAGCCGGAACTGGTGTATTCGGTCATCAGCGGCGAGCAAGTGGCGGGTATGGAAGAGATGTACGACCCGCAACGCACTACCCGTTTCGGGCGCGAACGCGAAGCTGACAGCGATGTCTTCATGTTCGGGTTTTATATCCGTAACAATACCGGGATTGGTTTCCAGGTATTCGCGGGAGGCTTGTTGTACGGCTTGGGCAGTTTGTTTTTCCTGTTATTCAATGGCTTGAGCATTGGGGCGGTCGCGGGGCATTTGACCCACGTGGGTTACATTGACAGCTTCTGGGGATTTGTTGCTGGGCACAGTGCCTTTGAGCTGACTGCTATCGTGCTATCGGGTACAGCAGGCTTCAAACTGGCGGAAGCGTTGATCATGCCGGGGCGTAAATCGCGCTTGCTAGCCTTGCGCGATAACAGTCAGGATGCCATCCAGATTGTGTACGGTTCCGCCACGCTGTTTATTATGGCAGCATTTGTGGAAGCCTTTTGGTCATCGCAAATCTGGATTCCCATCGTCATTAAATACACCGTTGGCATTTCCCTGTGGCTGCTGGTCATCAGCTATTTCACCTTTGCAGGACGGGGACAGCGCGATGAAGCTTGACGACATCACCACCCTCATCCGCCTACGTACCCCATGGGAAGCTGCCGATCTCGGTTTTGCGATGGTGCAAAACAACTGGCGCGGGATATTTCCGGCGTGGACGTTGTTACTGTTCAGCCTCAGCCTGATTATCTGGCTACTGATGCCTTCCGACTACACGGGGTATATTCCCATCCTGTTGTGGTGGTTAAAGCCGGTATACGACCGGATATTGCTGCACATTTATAGCCGCCAGATGTTCAGCCAGCCGTTATCAACGGCGGATATTTTTTCTGCCCTGCCGGGGTTAATCTGGAATACGGGCTTGTTGGGGGCGCTAACTTGGCGGCGATTTTCGGCATCACGGGGTTTCAACCTACCTATCTGGCAACTGGAACAACTAAGGGGAACGCCGCGCAAAGAACGGCAGAATTTGCTGCACCTGCAAGCCCATTCCTATGCGGTGTGGCTGACGGTTGCCTGCTTGCATCTGGAATACACCGTCATTTTCAGCTTGTATGCCCTGATCCTGTTCTTTGACCCCACGGAGCGCGTTTGGGACTACTTAGTGAGTGCCTTTGTGGAAAATCTGGATGTCGAAGTCCAATACTGGGGCAGCCTCATTTACGTGGTGCTTTATACGCTGACCGTATGGCTAATTGAACCGTTTTACATGGCTGCCAGCTTCAGCTTGTACTTAAACCGCCGCACCCAACTGGAAGCATGGGACATTGAACTCACTTTCCGCAGCTTGGGCGACCGCCTGCGTGGCTTAACCCAACACGCTTTCGGCATTGCGCTGGCAGTGATGCTGGCTTTATCCGCCCTGCCCCCTGCCCCGGTGTTTGCAAGTGAACAGGCTGAACAGGAATATCTGGCAGGCGAAGCATTACCTGCGGAAGATTCTGCCGAACAGATCAAGGCCATCATGCAACTGGATGAGTTTTCCCAAGTCCGCACGGTAAAACGCTGGATGCCAAAAGAAAAGGATGAGGACAAAACCGATAAAAATCTGTTCGAGCTAAGTGAATCGGTACAAGTGCTGTTTGCCAGCGCCATGAAAGGCATGTTGTGGATTGCCGTAGTGGTGCTGCTGGTGTTGGCATTTGTTTATCGGCGGCAAATACTGGCGATGTTGAAACCGTTACAACGCAAAGCCGCGAAACAGCCCCCGCCGGACATCCTGTTTGGCATGGACATCCGCCCCGAATCGCTGCCAGACGATATTGCTACTGCTTGCCGCCGCTTGTGGGATACAGGCCAGCAACGCGATGCATTGAGCCTGTTGTACCGCGCCGCACTGATGCGCTTGACCCGCCATGACCATATACAGGTACAAGATAGCCACACGGAAGGTGACATCCTGCAACTGGCTCGCCCACACCTTGCTGGACAGCGTATTGCGTGGCTGACTGCTGTTACCCGTGCATGGCAGGAAATCGCTTACGCCCACCGTATCCCGCCGAATGAGCGGATATACCCGCTGTTTGATGACTGGCTTAATTTCGGTGCAACCCAAGCAACGGTGGAGGCACAAGCATGAATACCCAACGTGTCCTTCTCACCGTTTTCACGATCTTGGTCATGATCGCGGGTACATTGTGGTTCCTCAACACCTTTGAGCTAAAGGAAAGCGAAGAGCAAATCGGGTTCCGAGGTGAAGCTAAAACCAACAGCCTGTACGCCGCCCGCCTGTTCCTCAAGCGTATGGGCGTACCGGCGGAACGTAAAGACAGCCTCAGCACCCTGCCGGATACCGATACCGTGCTGGTCATCGACACCCAGCGTTACACCCTTTCGCGCCAGAAAATTGACGAAATCCTCGCGTGGGTCAAGCAGGGTGGGCATCTGATCACCCGTGCGCGAGTCCCCGAAGACAACATCGGCTTGTACGGGAAAAACCATGATGAAAATGACGACGATAAACCGCCAGCCAAAGTTGACCTGTTGCAAACCGCCTTAGGTATCCGCACCGGGGAACACATTATCCCAGAAGATGATGACCTGCCCATCACGGCAAAATTGTCCGGCATGGACGACACGCTGGAGGTTGACCCGCAATTTTTCTACGCCCTAGAAACCGATAATGATGAAGACGGCGAGGCTTCCCAACAATACAAAAAATCCACATGGCTGCTGGAAAAAGACTGGGGTGAAGGGCTGGTCACACTCGCTGCCAACCTTGATTTCATTGAAAACCAAGCCATTGACGATTACGACCATGCCGAATTTCTCTGGCAAATGGTACATGCCCGCCACGATAAACCCACGTCCGTCTGGCTCGTCCACCAAGACGATATGCCGCCGCTATGGAAACTCATATGGAAACACGCATGGGCGCTGGTGCTGACATTGGCAATGCTGATTCCGCTGACCTTACTGGCACTCAGCCCGCGCTTTGGCCCCATGATTCCCAAACCACAACCCGGACGCCGCCGTATTCTGGAACACATCCACGCCAGCGGCCTCTTCATGTGGAAACGCCATAAACAAGGTGATACCCAGTATCAAGGTTTTGCCGATTCCGTCGAACAACTTTCCCCAAGCACAAGGAAAACCCATGACAAACAACAGCCTGACGCTTGAACAGGCCAGCGCACTGGCTGAACGTATCCGCCTTGAAATCAGCAAAGGGCTGATCGGGCAACAGCAAGTGGTGCGCGAAACCCTCGTGGCACTGCTGGCAGGTGGGCACGTCCTGATCGAAGGCGTCCCCGGCCTTGGCAAAACCTTGCTGGTACGTGCCTTGGCGCAAACCATTTCCGGGCAATTTGCACGCATCCAGTTCACCCCCGACCTGATGCCCGCCGACATCAGTGGGCATGTGCTGTTCGACATGCAAAACCAAACGTTCAACGTGCGCAAAGGCCCGGTATTCACCAACCTGTTACTGGCGGACGAAATCAACCGCGCCCCCGCCAAAACCCAGTCCGCACTGCTGGAAGTCATGCAAGAACAGCAAGTGACCATCGAAGGCAAGCCTTACCCCGTACCGCTGCCTTTCATGACGCTGGCAACCCAGAACCCGCTGGAACAGGAAGGCACATACCCCTTGCCGGAAGCCCAGCTTGACCGTTTCCTGCTGAAAGTATTCATCGGCTACCCGACGTTGGAAGAAGAAGCGGAAATGGTCGCAGTCGTCACCGACCAGCAAATCGGCGACCGTTTCAACCTTGCCAGCTTGCAAGCCATTGCATCTCCCGAACAAGTGCTGGAAATGCAAAAAGTCGCCGCCAATATCGCGGTGGATGTGGCAGTACTGGATTACGCCGTGCGCATTACCCGTGCTACCCGCCAGTGGCAAGGTTTGCGCTTCGGTGCAGGGCCGCGTGGTAGCTTGGCGCTGATCCGTGCTGCCCGTGCCCATGCCCTGTTGGAAGGCCGCGATTTCGTGCACCCGGATGACATCAAGCAGGTTTGCCTGCCGGTATTGCGCCATCGGGTTTCACTTGCGCCGGAAATGGAGTTGGAAGGCTACACTGCCGACCATTTGCTGGCAGCCGTGCTGGAAAAAACCGAAGCGCCGCGCAAATGATCCTGCCCGCCCGCCGCACGTTTTATTTGCTGGGGGTAAACGCCGCTGTTGCCTTGTGCGCCAGCATCGTTCCCGACCTCCTGCCGCTGTGGTACGCCAGCGTTGGCTTGAGCCTGTTTGTGGGCTTGGTCGACCTGTTGCGGGTAGTCACGGAACCCGCCCCCCAAGCGGAACGTTTCGTACCGCAATCACTGCCGTTGGGGGTGAAACGCACCATCCGCTTGCGCATCAAAAATACCAGCCAGCGTCCGCTGAGCCTTGCGTTGTATGACCATTTTCCGTTGGAAACGCGAGTTTCCGGTTTTCCGCTCAAGCTGGCGTTGAAACCGGCTGAGTTTGCCGAACCGCTGTATGAATTGACTGCCGACGAACGTGGCAAACTGGTGTTCCCTTGCCTGCAAGTGCGCATCCTTTCGCCCCTGCAACTGTGGTGGCATGACCTGAAGTTGCCGGTAGTTTCCGAAGTTAAGGTTTACCCCAACTTTGCGGCGGTGGCGCAATATGCACTGATGGCGACCGACCATCACTTGAGCCACATGGGGATCATGAAAAAACGCCGCCGGGGTGAAGGGCAAGATTTTCACCAACTGCGCGAATACCGTGCCGGTGACAGCCTGCGCCAGATCGACTGGAAAGCCAGTGCGCGGATGCACAAAGCCATTTCCCGCGAGTATCAGGACGAACGCGACCAAGAAATCATCTTCATGTTGGATTGCGGGCATCGGATGATGGCGAAAGACGGCACACTCTCGCATTTCGATCATACTTTGAATGCGATTTTGCTGCTGACTTACGTGGCGTTGCGCCAAGGCGATGCGGTGGGTTTGGGGAGTTTTGCTGGGGCAAACCGCTGGCTACCCGCACACAAGGGGCAACACAACGTCCAACACATGCTGAACGCCCTGTACGATTTACAGCCGACCACCTACGCCCCGGATTACGCTCAAGCCGCCACCGAACTGCTGGTGCGGCAAAAGAAACGCGCCCTCGTAATCCTGCTGACCAACCTGCGCGATGAGGATTTGGACGACCTGTTGCCTGCGCTGCACATCCTGCGCAAACGCCATCTGGTATTGCTTGCCAGTATGCGCGAACAAGCTATCGACAAGGCACTGGAAGCGCCCACCGATAATTTGGAAGAATCGTTAAACAAAGCAGCCGTGCAACATTACCTACACACGCGGGAAGCGACGCTAGAACGCATCCGCGCTGCCGGAATCCGTTGTTTGGATGTGCCCCCGCCAGAAATGTCGGTAGGGTTGATCAACCACTACCTCGACATCAAGCGCAGTGCTGTGTTGTAGGCTTACTTGGTTGCTTTCTCAGCAGCTTCCCGCAATGCGGCCTGCACTGCCCGCACGGTAGGGTAAAGATGTTCCACTTCGTCTTCAATCCGGTTCAGCACCAGTTGGAACATTTCGCGGGTATCTTTGGCAAATTGGTCGTGGTTATTGATGCGCAGGCCACGGCTACGACTCCAGCGTTTCAGGTATTGCCCGAATACGCGCTTGATTTCACCGGAACCTGAGAGGAATTTGTTCGCAGTTTGGCGGATCGTTTGGTCACTGTGCAACAGCATGGACTGGTACAGTTCGCGTTCTTCCAAGTCCAGATGCTCTTTCACCTTATCGACATAAGCGAAAAACAGGTTGCCGATTACCCGTGTATCCCAAATGGAACGCTCGTCAATCAAGAGGCCGAGTACATTGGACAGTTCAGTAATTGTGTCGTTTTGCTGATTCAGTTCAGTAAATGAAACCATGGTATCGCCTTTAATATCCTTTCATGTAAATTATGTCGTCCCCATACGGGCGGTAGGGAAATCTACCCCAAATGTGCAAATTTTGCAGCATTATTCCGATAGGAGCAGCCCCATTTGCATAATCAGGCAGCAAATTGGCTGCCTTCGACTTCGCGTACAGTGGGGTAAAGTTGTTCCACTTCGTCCTGAATCCGCTTCATGACCAACTGGAACATTTCGCGGGTTTCGGTAACGAACTGGGTATGATGTTTGGCACGCACGGCCTTATCTTTGCACCAACGCTTCAGGTATTGGCTGAAAACGCGCTTGATTTCCGCCGAGCCTGACAGAAATTTCTGCGCCATGCCCTGCACTTGTTGTCCGCCGTGCGTCAGCAAGGTTTGGTATAGCTCGCGCTCTTCCAACTCCAGATGCTCCTGCACTTTATCCACGTACATGGAAAATAGCTCGCAGGTTACTTCTGTATCGCAGATGGATCGGTTGCCCACTAGATAACCAAGCACATTGGAAAGCTCGGTAATCTTGTCATTTTGTTGTTGTAAAACCGTAAAAGGAACCACTTGCCAACTCCTGTGACGCATAAGAATGGTTGCCTGCGCAGGGTAGCTTTTCCCCCTAATTACCGACTTGACAAATGTCAAGCCAAGATCGTCAACTGGAGGCTAATCCTTAGAAGCATGACGTTTATCGGAAAAATCCTCCCCCACAGACGTTTTCCCACAGAACCCCTTATAACCAGCTAAAATAGGTGCGTGCTTTATGGGCATAGTTTTTATGGATGAAAACGGAGATATGTATGAGCTTTATCAGTGAATTTAAAGAATTTGCCATGAAAGGCAATGTAGTGGACTTAGCCGTTGGTGTCATCATCGGCGGCGCATTCGGCAAGATTGTTACCTCCTTCGTGGGGGATGTGGTCATGCCCGTCATCGGTACGCTGGTGGGTGGGGTTAATTTCAGCGATTTGGCGATTGTATTACAGCAAGCACAAGGGGAAGCCCCGGCAGTGCTACTCAAATACGGCGCGTTCCTCCAAACTGTTTTTGACTTTTTAATCATTGCTTTGGCTATTTTCCTTGCGATCAAAGCGATGAATAAATTCAAACGCAAAGAGGAAGCTGCCGCCCCGGCTGCCCCTTCCGCCGAAGCAGTCCTGCTGAGCGAAATCCGCGATTTGTTACAACACAAATAATTCACACGGGTGTTCCCCTAAAGAAAGAAGGAGTCAGGACACCTGATTCCTTCTACACTTAGAAAAAATCAGGGAGCACCGCTATGAGCACAACTTTACTTCACCCCGCCCGCCGCAAATTCCTGCTGGATTCCCTAGCAATCGCCGCGAGCATACCTGCCTTTTACCACCCCATCAGCGCAAGCGCTGACAATGCCGCCGTTTCCAACAGCAATGTGCGTTTCTTGTTGCGCAATGACGCCGACTACCTCAAACACCGCCAGATTTTCAATAAGCGCATTACTGCCATGCCCAAAATCATCGCGGTTTGCGCCAATGAAAAAGGGGTGCAAGAAGCGATCCTGTACGCACGTCAGGCGAACTTGCCAGTCGCGGTCAAAAGTGGTGGGCACAGCTTTGAAGGCTTTTCCACCAATGACGGCGGGTTAATGATTGACCTGTCGGGCATGAACATGCCGCGCTACGACCAAGCCAGCAAAGTGCTGACCGTGCAACCGGGGGCGAAACTGGAAAACGTGTACGGTTTCCTAAATATGCACGGGCGTTTACTGCCAGCGGGTTCTTGTGCAAGCGTCGGGGCAGGAGGCTTAACCTTGGGCGGCGGCTATGGCTTTTTCGCCCGCCAATACGGCCTGACTTGCGACCACTTGCAACGGGTACGCCTAGTCGATGGCAAAGGTAACTTGCTCGACTCCAAGGATGACCCGGAACTGCTATGGGCGTGCAAAGGCGGCGGCAATGGTAATTTCGGCATCATTACCGAGATGGAATTCAAAACCCAACCCGCACCCGCGACCTTTAGCGGCTACCGTTACAAATACCGCAACTTGACGCCCGAAGCTGCTACCCAATTGGCGGAACGCTGGTTTGGGCTGATGAAAACCTTGCCCAATACCTGCTATTCGGCATGGGTGCTGAACGGCAAACAACTGACTGTGTTGCTGACCGACACCAACCCTACCCCAACGGCGGAACTCAAAATTATCCTTGCCAAGCTGAAAACCGGCGCAAGTGACATTATGACGCCGCGCCAAGATCAGTTCCTCACTGGCATCCAGCGTTACCGGGGCGGTACGGAACCGATGTATTTCAAAAACGTCTCCGCTGGTTATTACAACGGTTTCAATGACCTGAAAGCCTTGCTGCCCGCCATTTGCAAGAAAATCGCCGCCCCCAAAATGACCACGCTGTTGCAGATCAACACCTTGGGCGGGGCAATTAACAACCCGGCGCTGGAAAGCACGGCAGCTTACCCACACCGTAAATTTGGCTTCTTGGGCGAATTGCAGACCTATTACGACAAGCCCACCCAAACCAAGGACGCGGAACAGGTGGTGCGTGAAATACAGGGGATGTTCGCGGCAGGTGGTATCAAGGCGCATTACCGCAATTACCCCGACGTGGAAATCAAGGCGTGGGAAACGGCGTATTACGGGGCGAATTATCCGCGCTTACAGGCGCTGAAACGCAAGCTTGACCCGGATAATGTGATCCGGCATCCGCAGAGTGTGCGTGTGTAAAAAGCAGAAAGCCGCAAACCATAGGCTACGGCTTGATCCAACAACACCGTAGCCATCCCTTTATCCAAAACGTTACTGCGGGCAGTTTCCCAGTAAAACCCGTAACCCGCACACCGTTACGAACAAAACCGCCTAATAAATTCCCCCCTTAACATTACGCCTTGGTAAACTTACCCCATCTTTTCTGCGAGACCGCGTATGCCAGCTCCCAGCCATCGCCGTAGTTCATTCACTGCCAAGCGCATATTCACCGACCGTGATGAAGCCCGTGCTTTATTTGCCACGCAATACAGCACACGGCAAGCAGCAGATGAATACCGGGTGCTGAACTTTTCCGGGATCGGTGGGCAAGGTAAATCAGCACTGTGCGGGCAGTTTGAACAATACCTCCAAACTGTCCCCACCTCAGACACGCAACAGCACGCATGGGCAAAACTCGATTTTGAGGATGGCAACAAACGCCACCCCATTGCAGCATTACTGGCATTGCGCCTGCAATTGGCAGAAACCAGTAAGTTGTGGTTTCCTGCTTTTGACACAGCATTTGCGCGTTACTTCGCCATCACGCAGGCAGGACGTAATCTGGAAACCAGCCACCCCGAACTGTTCCGGCAACCACACGATTTGTTGCAAAGTTTAGCATCCATTGCTGAAACCGTGACAGGTTTACCATTGATCAGCAAAGCCATTGAGCGTCTGAAAAACGCATCCTGCAACAATGGCTGGAACGGCGCGGCAATGACTTGTTGCAAGGGCTGGAAGCACTGCCCCAATACCAACTGGAAGAAAAATTGGTGGTGTACTTCGGTGCAGATGTAGACGGCTGGTTACATAACACTGTCAATGCCCCGCAACGGCGCATCGTGTTGCTGTATGACACCTACGAAGCCTTGTGGCGTGACAGCCCCAACAAAACCGACCCGTTAGTGGATAAGTGGGTGCGGAAACTGGTTGGAGAAACACCCGGTGTGTTGCACGTCATGTTAGGACGCGAAACACTCACTTGGGCAAACCATGACCCGGCTGAGTGGCAGGACATCATTACGCCCTACCCACTCGATAACCTGACAGATACGGATGCCGACAGCTTCTTGCAAGCCGTACCGATTGTGGAAGATGACATCCGCACCCGGATTGTGGAAAGTGCCAAAGGTGTTCCATTTTACCTCAGTTTGCAGGTTGACCAATACGAAGGCAGCAAACGGCGCGGCATCATTCCGCAAGTGCAAGATTACGGAGGCAAAGAACCCGAAATACTCGCCCGCTTCATCAGCCACTTGCCGGACGCCATGCGCAGTGCCTTGCGGGTTGCCGCTTATCCGCGATGGCTAGATGCAACCTTGTTCCTCAATTTATCGGGAAAATTTCTGGGTGGCGCAGCCGTCATCAGCTTGCATGAACTGACCACTTATTCCTTTTGGACGAAACAAGCAGATCGGTATTTCCTGCACGCGGTCATGCGTGATTACCTGCAAATGGAATACCTTGAACGCGAAGCAACTCTTTACCGCAATATCCACCAATACTTGTTCGAGCACTATGACCGCAAGCTACAGGCCCTCACATCAGCCCGCGAATTGACGGAAGAACACACGGAAGCCATCAACGAAGGTGCGTACCATCTGGAAGCCATTGCCCGTCCCAAAACCCCCTATTGGGTAGGCAAATACCGTGAAATGTTCCACCTAGCTGGGCAATGGATAACGTTAGAACCACTACTAACACGTTCACTCCAGATTTTGGAAGAAATCGGCGACCAATTCGGCGAGGGCACGACGATCAACAATATCTCGCAAATCTACTGTACTCGTTGCGACTATAACACCGCGCTTGACCTCTTCAATAAATCAATCATCATTCAACAGAAAATCGACGACAAATCCGGCGAAAGCATAACACTCAACAATATCTCGCAAATCCATCATAACCGTGGCGACTACGACACGGCACTTGAGTTCCTCAAAAAGTCACTTGCCATTCAACAGAAAATCGGCGATAAATTCGGCGAAGGCATAACACTCAACAATATCTCGCAAATCCACCATGATCGTAACGACTACGACACCGCACTCAAGTTCATAAAAAGGTCGCTCGCTATTCAGCAGAGAATAGGTGACAAATTTGGTGAAAGCACCACGCTCAACAATATTTCACGAATCTATTATGCTCGCGGCGACTTCGATGTTGCCCTCGAATACTTTAAAAGATCACTCAGCATTACGCAGGAAATTGGAGATAAAAAAGGCATGGGCATAACGCTCAATAATATCTCACAAATCTATGACATACGCGGCAACTACAACACTGCTCTCGAATACCTGCAACAGTCACTCGTCATTCAGCAGGAAATTGGAGATAAGGCAGGTTTATGTGCAACCTTGTTTAACATCGCAGCTATACACTGGAAAAATTGTGAACAAGACGAAGCAAAACGGAAATGGCTCAAAGTCTACAGCATCGCTAAACAGATTAATTTAGCGCAAGCACTTCAAGCACTGGAAAGTATAGCTGGACAACTCAGCCTATCCGATGGGCTGCAAGGCTGGGAGATGCTGGCACAACAGATGGAGCAAACGGAAGAGCCAGAAACATCGGGCTGAAAATCGACTTACAGGCTTATTCACTTCCTTACATTCTGCTACACTAAAATTCAGTAAGAAATGATAAGGCAGGTAAGATTATGCTAGCAACATTGACCAGCAAAGGACAAGTCACCATCCCCAAAACGGCACGGGATGCCCTGCATTTAAATCCCGGCGACCGTATCGAATTTGTGTTTGCCGACAACGGACGCCTGTTCCTACTGCCTGTCACACGCCCGGTACGCACCTTGAAAGGAATGCTGCCCAAGCCTGCCAAACCAGTAACACTGGAGGCCATGGATAACGCCATCACGCAGGCCATCACCCCATGATCGGCTTGGATACCAACGTATTGGTGCGCTATCTCACGCAAGATGACCCCGCACAGGCAGAAGTAGCAAGTGCTTTCATTGAACAGCAGCTTTCCTCCAACAGCCCCGGCATTATCAGTCATATCGTGCTGTGCGAAGTGGGCTGGGTGCTTTCACGCGCCTATCACTATTCGCGGGAACAAGTGGCAGAAACGCTGAATGCCATTCTCACCTGCCAAGAGTTTCAGGTGGAATCGGCAGATTTGGCTATTCTGGCATGGCAAGATTATGTGCAGGGCAACGCCGACTTTTCCGATTACCTCATCGGACGCACTCATCAACGCCTAGGTGCAAGCCATACCGTCACATTTGACCGCAAAGCGGCTGGCGCAGCCACCTTCAAACTGTTGGGTTAAGCTAGAACCTCCTACAACATCCCCCTCTCCGCAAACGACACCACCTGATCCCCCACCACAAAGTGATCCAGCACCCGCACATCAATCAGGTGCAGCGCATCTTTCAGCTTTTTGGTGATGCGTTCATCCGCTTGGCTGGGTTCCGCCACGCCGGACGGGTGGTTATGCGCGAAAATTACCGCAGCAGCATTGTGGTGCAGCGCCCGCCGCACCACTTCACGCGGATGCACCGATGCGCCATCAATCGTGCCCCGGAACATTTCCTCGTACTGGATCACCCGATGGCGGTTATCCAAAAACAGGCAAGAAAACACCTCGAAATGGTAATCACGCAGCTTGGAAGTCAGGTAGAAACGCACCGCCTCCGGGTCAACCATCGGGTCGCCACGCCGCAGCTTTTCCCCCAGATAGCGGCGTGACATTTCCAGCACCGCTTGCAGTTGCACATACTTGGCTTCGCCCATACCTTGCACTGCACAAAATTTTTGTGCGTCTGCATCAAACAATTGTCGTAAACTACCGAATCCTTGCAATAGCTCGCGAGCCAGATCAACGGCGGTTTTGCCCCTGATCCCGACACGCAGGAAAATTGCCAGCAATTCCGCATCGGACAAGGCGTGTGCACCGCGTGACAGCAGTTTTTCACGCGGACGTTCATCCAAAGGCCAGTCAGTAATTGCCATAGTGTTTCGCTTTTTATTTATTGGGTTCGGACGCAAATCTTATGTCATTCCTCCCCGGCAAAAACATCCTTTTAGGGATAAGTGGCGGTATCGCCGCCTATAAATCCGCCGAACTGGTACGCCTGTTACGCAAGCAAGGCGCAAACGTGCGGGTGTGCATGACTGCCGCCGCGCAAGAATTCATTACCCCGCTGACCCTGCAAGCCCTGTCCGGCAACCCGGTACACACCGAATTGCTCGATCCGCAAGCCGAATTGGGCATGGGGCATATTGAGCTGGCGCGTTGGGCGGATGCCATCCTGATTGCCCCGGCGACAGCGAATACCTTGGCACGCCTGACTTACGGGCTGGCGGATGATTTGTTGAATACGGTTTGCCTTGCCAGCAAAGCACCGCTGGCGGTTGCGCCCGCCATGAACCAGCAGATGTGGAGAAACCCCGCAACCCAGCACAATATCCGCATCTTGCAGGAACGCGGCATCCGTGTCTTTGGCCCCGGTGAAGGCGAACAAGCCTGCGGTGATACAGGTTTGGGGCGGATGTTGGAAGCTGCCGAATTGGTGCAAACACTGGAAACCTGTTGCGCCACCAGCCAAGCGTTGCACGGCACGCGGGTGCTGATTACCGCAGGTCCGACCCGCGAACCGATTGACCCGGTACGTTTCCTCACCAACCGCAGTTCCGGTAAGATGGGTTACGCCGTGGCATTAGCCGCCGCTAAAATGGGTGCGGAAGTGGTGCTGGTTTCCGGCCCGGTTGCGCTCGAATGCCCGCCGGGGGTGAAGCGCATCCTCACCGAATCCGCCGCCGACATGCTCAAAGCCACCTGCGAACAGGCACAACAGGCGAACCTGTTCATCGCCACCGCCGCCGTTGCCGATTACACCCCGATGGAAGTCGCGGGACGCAAAATCAAAAAGAATGCCGAAACCTTAAGCATCGAGATGAAGCGCACCACCGACATACTGGCGACCATCAAGCGCGAACACCCGCACCTGTTTACCGTAGGCTTTGCGGCTGAAACCCACGACCTGATGGAATACGCCCGCAGCAAACTGGAACGCAAAGGCATCGACATGATCGCCGCCAATTCTGTCGCAGATGGCAAAGCCTTCGACCAGCCTACCAATGCACTGGAAGTTGTGTGGAAAGACGGGCATCATTCGTTCCCAGAAATGAGCAAGCAACGCCTTGCCGAAGAATTGATGGCACTCGTCGCCGCACACTACAAGCAACGGAAAACCTCAGATGACCCGGATTGAATACAAAATCCTCGACCCCCGCATCGGCACTGCATTCCCCCTCCCCGACTACGCCACCGCTGGCTCCGCAGGTATGGACTTACGCGCCTGCCTCGACGACGCCATTGTGCTGAATCCAGGGGACACCACGCTAATCCCCACCGGGCTTGCCATCCACATCGGCGACCCCGGCCTTGCGGCGGTGATTTTGCCGCGTTCTGGGCTTGGGCATAAACACGGCATTGTGCTGGGCAATTTGGTGGGTTTGATCGACTCCGACTATCAGGGGCAGTTGCTGATTTCCTGCTGGAACCGTGGCAAGGACAGTTTCACCATCCAACCCGGCGAACGTGTTGCGCAACTGGTATTCGTGCCAGTGGTGCAAGTCGCGTTGCAACAAGTGGAAGATTTCGACCAATCACACCGGGGCGAAGGCGGCTTCGGGCATTCAGGGACACATTGAATATGAGCAAGAAAGAAGCGAGCACGCAAGACAACGACCAGCAATTCTGGGACTTGGCGGAGCAATTCATCACTTTAGCGAACGGCTCGCTGGAAACGGCAGATGCGGGTAAAATCGGCGCAGCCATGCTCTTTGCCGCCACCCGCTTCAATGCTTTCGTGGTCGCGTCCTCTTCCCTTGACCGGGCAGAATTCATCGAAGACATGGATGAAAGCATGGATTACCTCAGCAAGCAGTTCCGCCATATGCTGGGCGACAACCTGCGTGACTTCCGCGACAACTACAAGGTTTACATCAAGCATGAACAGCAACCCGAATAATACTGCCGCCATCCTGATGGAGGCGCTGCCCTACATCCAGAAATATTCCGGCAAAACCATTGTGGTCAAATACGGCGGCAATGCCATGACTGACCCGGCGCTGCAACAAAGTTTCGCCCGCGACATCGTGCTGCTGAAACAAGTCGGCATCAACCCGGTAGTCGTCCACGGCGGTGGCCCGCAAATCGGCAACCTGTTGAAACAAATCGGCAAAGAAAGTCATTTCATTGACGGGATGCGCGTTACCGATGCCGAAACGATGGATGTAGTGCTGATGGTGCTGGGCGGGCTGGTCAATAAACAGATCGTTAACATGATCAACCAAGCAGGCGGACGCGCCATCGGTTTGACCGGCAAAGATGGCAACATGATCCTTGCCCGCAAAATGGTGTTGGAACGCAAAGCGGTTGAAAACCAGCCTTCCGAAATCATCGACCTCGGACACGTCGGCGAAGTCATCGAAATTGACGCCAGCGTGGTGCGGATGTTGGAAGAAGACCGTTTCATCCCCGTGATTGCACCAATTGGCGTGGGCAAAGATGGCACAAGCTACAACATCAATGCTGACATCGTGGCAGGGAAAATGGCGGAGGTACTGAATGCCGAACGTTTGCTGCTGCTGACCAATACGCCGGGCGTGCTGGACAAAAATGGCACGTTACTGGAAGTGCTCAGCCAACAAGACATTCAGGATTTGATTGCGGACGGTACGATCCACGGCGGCATGTTACCCAAACTGAGTTGTGCAACCGACGCGCTCGCTGCCGGGGCGAAAAGCGCCAGCATTATTGATGGGCGGGTTCCGCACGCGGTGTTGCTGGAGTTGCTGACGGATCAGGGTGTGGGGACGATGATGACGCGCTGAGCAGTTCAGCCAAACGTGCCTTGTCCTTTTCGTAATGCTGGCTAAGGCTTTCATGCTCGGTCTGGTTTTCTTCCAACGCATGATCGTAACTTACCAACGTTGCTTCCGCCTCACTCAGATAGCTTTCCAGCGTTTTGCGTTGGGAAGCTTTCTTTAGTCCTTCAAGCTGCTTTTTGGCGGTATCTATACGGGTTTTTAGCGAATCACGCCGTTCTTGCATGGTTTTGGTGTTCTTATCCAGCAACTCTAATTTGCTTTTGAATACCGCCTCCAGTTCTGCAACAGAAGCATAATTCGACAGCAAGTAGGTATCGCGCTGTTGCTGTTCGTTTTCCTTTTCAGCCTTTAGCTTTTCCAGCGTTTCCTTACGCTTTTTTTCGGCGATTTCTTCCGGGGTCGGCGGTGCAGGAACCGTCTTGATGGTCATGCCCTGCCCGTCCAATTCACGATGACCTTGCGGCGCGACCGACGGGGGAATGACATCCGAATATTGGACTTCGCCATTCGCATCCACCCAACGGTATAAACCGGCGTCGGCGCAAATGGAAAAACACGACAGGCAGATGAAAGATAGGATATAGGTGGGTTTCACATCGCGAACCATGGTTTAGAATTTTTATTATAAACCCCGCATCCCACCCGGCTTTCCCTCGAAACCGGATGGAAGCGGGATACACTCACACAAACGATTAGCGGGTGGTGTAGAAGGCGTCCGGCACTGTAGAACGGACGCGCCCTAAGCTGGCTTTAGCTTCACTCGCGCTGCTGTAAGGGATACGCACTTTATAGTAACCGCCAACCTGATCAATCACAGCAGTAAAACCGGCTGATTGCATCTGGCTGCGCATTGCTTCGGCGGTATTGCGGTTCGGGCTGGCAATTACTTGCACAGCGTATGAACCTGTTGCACTGCCATTGCTACCGCCGCCGGAACCGTAAGAAGACGAACCGGAACCGCTGTAGTCATAGTAACTGCCGGAAGTACCAGACGTGCCAGTAGTGCTGCTGCCACCGTAATAGCTGTCGTAGCCAGAACCAGACGTGCTTCCGCCTGTCGTCGAGCCGTTGCCATAATCGTAGTAAGATGAACCCGTACTTGCAGCAGGAGCCGTTGTGCCCGTGCCGTAATCATACCCAGTCGATCCACCCGCATTATAGGCCGTGCTGGTATTACCGTAGTCACCCGTTGCAGATGCCTGCGGAGTAGCTCCCGGCATCGGTGCGCAACCAGACATAAATACCGCCAGAGTAAGGCTGGCTGCCCCCAATTTTGCTTTGCTTTGCATAAGTTTTTTCGCCCTAAGTAGTTGTAGTTTTGATAGACAATCTTATATTTCCAAAGTTTCCTAAACAAGGATTCAATTCGAGGAAAAGTGATCGTATCCACGCCTTTTATCAGAAAAAGCGTAATTCACCAACAATCCCTGTTGATTCTTATCCATTTTTCCAATAGCGGTAATTTTAACACCCAGCTCACCTGCTGCTTGCTGAACTTGCCCGAATGCTTCCGCTGGCAAGGTAAACAGCAATTCATAATCATCACCGCCCGTCAGGGCAAACCCCAAACGTTGTTCTTCCGGCAGTTGCAACAAAGCGGGTGAAAATGGCAAACAAGCGTGATCCAGCCGCGCCCCCAACCCTGAAGCCTTGAGGATATGCCCCAAATCCCCCAGCAGACCGTCAGAAATATCCATACAAGCATGGGCATATTCGCCCAAAACACCTGCCAACACATTGCGCGGCGTCGGGTAATTGAGCCGCCTGACGCAGTATTCCGCAGCCTCCACAGGCATTTGCAACCGCTGTTGCACCACTGCTAAACCTGCTGCCGCATCCCCCAATGTGCCCGAAACGCAAATCAGGTCGCCATCCTGTGCGGCACTGCGTAACAACCCGCCCCCTGTCGGCACAAACCCCATCACCTGCACGGTAATGCTCAATGCGCCACGGGTGGTGTCTCCCCCAATGAGAAAAATGCCGTGCTGTTGCGCCAATTCCCGCATCCCACGGGCAAATTCGCTGATCCACTCGCGGTTCGCCTCGGGCATGGAAATCGCAAGCGTAAACCACGCAGGCTCTGCCCCCATCGCCGCCAAATCACTTAAGTTTACCGCCAAGGCTTTGTAACCAATCGCGTGGGGCGGCGTTTCGGGTGGGAAATGGATACCCGCATTAAAGGTATCGACAGAAATGACCAGCTCACGCTTGGGCGGAAGGCGCAGGATAGCAGCATCGTCACCAACACCGATGCGCACGGAATCTGGCGCACCTTGCCAGTGGAAATAATCGCGGATGAGGTCGAATTCAGACATGGGAATTCTAACGTTCCCGCGCCAACACCCCATCCGTAATCCGGTAAATGGTATCCATCCGGCTCGCCAATTGCAGGTCATGGGTGACGACCACAAACGCGGTTTTCAGCACATCGTTCAGACCTTGCATCAAGTTGAAGACATTTTCAGCAGTGTTTTGGTCGAGATTGCCGGTTGGTTCATCGGCTAACACCGCTTGCGGACGTGTGACCAACGCCCGCGCAATCGCCGCACGTTGGCGCTCACCGCCGGAAAGTTGCGCCGGTTTATGCTCCAAACGCTCCCCCAAACCCACTTTGTCTAGGATGCTGGCGGCTTGCTGGCTGGCATCCGCGACTTTTACACCCCGGATCAACAAGGGCATGGCAACATTTTCCAGCGCGGTGAATTCTGGCAGCAGATGATGGAACTGGTAAATGAAGCCCATCGACTCGTTACGTAATATCCCACGTTCGGTGTCAGAAAGCTGATCCATGCGCTTGCCCAACACCTCCACATGCCCGCTGGAGGGTAAATCCAGCCCGCCCATGATGTGCAGTAAGGTACTTTTACCGCTGCCGGAACTGCCCAAAATGGCAACCTTTTCACCGGCATGTACCTGCAAATCAACGCCGCGCAATACATGCACATCCAAACGGCCTTCCTGAAAACGTTTCCCGACTTTTTCGCAGGAAATGATCACATTACTCATAGCGCAGAGCCTCCGCAGGTTGGACTTTGGACGCACGCCATGCCGGATAAAGCGTCGCCAGAATGGACATAAGCAGCGAACTGAAGGCAATCAACACCACATCGCTGACGTTAACGCGCGACTCCAGTTCACTAATGAAATAAACATCGGAATTAATGAAATGGGTATCAAACAAACGTTCCAGCAACGGCACAATCACATCCAGATTAGCCGCCAACAATACCCCCAACACTACTCCAACGGCTGTACCAACCACGCCAATCAGCGTGCCTTGCACCATGAAAATTTTCATCACCCGCCCGGAAGACAAGCCCAGCGTGCGCAAGATGGCAATATCACCTTCTTTATCTGTGACCACCATCACCAGCGTAGATACCAGATTGAATGCAGCTACCGCGACGATCAGCAGCAGGATAATGAACATCACCGACTTCTGTGACTGGATGGCTTTGAATTGGTTTTCGTTCAAATGCGTCCAATCGCTGACCCACATATCTGTCCACGTCTGCCCCATGCGGTCTAAAATGGCTTTGGCGGTTTTCGGTGCGAGGTATAGATCATCCAATTTCAAACGCAAGCCCGTAACTTCACCGCCCAGATCGAACGCGGTCATAGCATCATCCAGATGGATATAGGCAAACGAAGAATCGTATTGCTGCATGTCCACGCGGAAAATCGCGGCGATGCTGAAACGTTGCAACACCGGCAACTCACCCGTTTCCAACGCCCCTTCGGTCGGGCTGATCAAGGTCAGGGAATCGCCCACGTCAACTTTGAGTTCCCGCGCCAAGGTTGAACCAATGGCAATCTTGAAACTGCCCGATGTCAACGCCTGCATATCGCCTTTGATGACGTGCTTGAAAACCGCACTGACTTGGCTTTCCAGTTCCGGTCGCACACCTTGCAACAGCGCACCACGAGCTTCATCACCCTGATTCAGCATTGCGGGCTTTTCCACAAACGGGGAAACAGCTTTTACGTGCGGAAACTCCAACAACTTGCCGCGCACAGCCTGCCAATCCGCGACCGAAGCATCCGCTTCCGAGACTGTTACGTGGGCAAACATACCCAGCACACGCTCACGCATGGTCTGTTCAAAGCCATTCATCACCGACAGCACCGTGATCAGCACCAATACGCCAATCGCAATCCCAGTCATGGAGGCCAAAGAAATGAAAGAAATGAAATGCTTTTGCCGCCGCGCACGGGTATAGCGCCAGCCAACCGACAACTCCAGCGGGTGGAACAAACTATTCATAACGCAATGACTCCGCTGGCTGGATTTGGGCGGCACGCCGCGCCGGATAAACCGTTGCCAGCACCGATGCAACCAACGATGCGATGGTAATCCACGCCACGTTTTCCCAACGCAAATCGGACGGGATTTCACTGATGTAGAACAAATCAGCGGAGAACACCTTGAAGCCAAAGGTTGCCTCCAGCCATGCCATGACCACACTGATATTGAGTGACAGCAATACGCCCAAGGTCACACCCACGACAGTGCCTACCACGCCGATAATGCTGCCTTGTATCATGAAAATCCGCATCACACGCTGCCCTGACATGCCGAAGGTGCGCAGGATAGCAATGTCCGATTCCTTGTCATTCACCGCCATCATCAGCGATGCCACCAGATTGAACAACGCCACGCACACTACCAAGAACAGGATCATGGTCATGGCAATGCGTTCTGTTTTGACCGCACGGAACAGGCTGCCGTGTTCCTCACTCCAATCTGTGACCTTGTAGGCGTCGCCCAATTCGGCTTGCAAATCTGCTTTCAAACTTTGCGCCGCAAACAAGTTATCCAGCTTCAGGCGGATACCACCGACATCTTCACCCAAACGGAACAGGCGCGATGCATCCCCCAACTCAACAAATCCGGTCATGCCATCGTATTCAGGATGCCCAATCTGATAAATCCCCACCACGGTAAATCGGCGGATGCGCGGCAAAATCCCAGCAGGCGTCACCTGCACTTGCGGCACGATTACCGTTACCTTGTCACCAGGCATAACGCCCAAGCCTGAGGCGACTTCAACGCCCAAGACGATGCCGTATTCGTGCGGTTTGAGATTGAAGAAACTGCCATCCAACATACTGAAATCAACGTCACTGACCTGTCCCTGCTGCGCGGGGTCAACCCCGTTCAACATCACGGCACGCATCTTAGTGCCATTGGTCAGCATGACTTGTTTTTGTACGTAGGGAGCCGCACCAATAACATGCTTGGTGTTCCTTAGCCGCTCCATTTGCGCCGTCCAGTCGGAGAGTTGCCCATTTGTCCCCGAAACCGTGACATGCGCAACCACACCCAGTATCTTGTCCCTGAGTTCCTTTTCAAAACCGTTCATGATCGACAAAACAGTGATCAGCACCATAACGCCCAGCATGATGCCGAGCATCGAGGCGAACGAGATGAACGAGATGAAACGGTTGCGCCGCCGTGAGTGCGTGTAACGCTGACCGATAAATAATTCGAGTGGTGTAAACATGGCTGGCGATTGTACCGTGACAACAATAAAAACACAGCATTAACTGATGAGTGTCATCTAATAAAATAAATACGGGAGATAAGACATGCGTCTATCCAAATGGTTTGCCGCTTTTTTACTTTGCGTGCCATTTTTTGTAACTTCTGCCTTTGCCGACTACCCCGACCGTGGCATGAAAATGAGTGCCGTCAAGGCGCAGTACGGAGCACCCTACTCCGTGCGCGTCTCCAAAGGCAAGGTCAAAAAGCAATGGCCACGCATTACGGTGTGGCATTATGGCAAATTTTCAGTGTACTTTGAACGCAATACCGTGCTGCATACGGTCGTGCGGTGAGAATTTCAGGCCAGTAACCAATCCAGCATAGCTTCACACAATGCCCCATCGGCAGCTTGGTCGAAACCGGCAAACATGGGGTTGGTGTTGATTTCCAGAAATTGCAGCTTACCCCTGGCGGGGTCGGTTTTGAAGTCCGCTGCGGCAAAATCCAACCCCAAACAGTCGGACAGTTTGCCCATTTTGTCCTGAAGCTCGGCAGGCACGGTGGTTTGTTCCAGCCGTGTGGTTGCTGAAGTGCGGTAATCCAGCGCATCTGAAACGACCCAAAACCCAAACCACGCATCCCCTACCCGGAACACGCGCATTTCCGGCTGCTGCAACTTACGCTGCACAATCTGCGGATGCGACAACGGAAATGCCCAGCCGGAAACTGCCAACTCCTCGCAATGCGCACCACCTGTCACGGGCTTACCGATCCAGTCGTGTGTCGCAGCCAGCCGATCCATCAACGTACCATCATTAGTAACGCCAGTATCCGCGATGTCCAACCCTACTGACAAAGCAAGGTGCAGCACATGCGGCTTGTTGACCCCGCCCCGCCCGAGGTAGAGGCGGTTGAATACCTTTACGTCTGGGGAAGCTAGCAACCAGCCTGCAACAGTAGCGTACCATTCGCGGGCAGCAATCTGATCCTGCGGATTATTGCTTTTCAAGTAGCCGAACACATCCTGACGGATGAACGCGGCCTTCGGTTTGATTTCCCGCTTACCGTCCACCAGCCGATGCGCCTTGATGTCCCAACGCAAACAGGGCAGCCCTGATTGCCCCGTCAACAAGGTGTCAACAGCTATCCCCATCCTTGCGGCATACCGGAGTAAGCGGAGAATCTGCAAATCGGCGTCACCGCCAGCGAGTAATAGCATCAGGGCTTACCTTGCTAAAACAAAGGGTTGTTATTATTCCTCACCCAACGCCATGGTAGTAAATGTACCGGGTGGTAAGGGTTTGGGCAGCGGTGGATCACAGACGACAGGTGGTTTTGGCACGGGTGGATCGCAAACCACTGGCGGCTTGGGTGGTTTTGGCTGGCATCCTGTCCCGCCATCTTCCTCACCCACCATCATAGTCGTAACATCCGTTGGCGGGCGCGGCTTAGGTTTTTCCGGTTTACAGCCCGTGCCGCCGTCTTCTTCACCCACCATCATGGTCGTAACATCGGTTGGCGGTTGCGGTTTAGGGCTGCAACCCTTGGAATGCTTAGTGTTGGCAATCAATTGCTGCATCAAATTTTGCACAGCTTCCATCTGTCCATGCAGCAGGTCAACCCCAGTACCACAGCCTCGGATTGAGTGCTTAGCGGTTTCCGTCTGGATGGGGCTGCAAGTGGGTCTGTTTTGCGAAATTCTATCCATGAGGCATCACTCCTTAATCGCTTTTTGTCGATAACAAGCTGACGGCGATCCTTCGCACATCAGCACTCCCAGAATACTCCGAAACGATCAATAAAAGGCCAACATCCTGACGCGGGCAATGCTTTGTCCGACTGACGGCAAACCCTGCAATCCGCTATACTCGCCAATTTCTTTAGGGTAGCCACGAAAATACTATGGATACACGCAGCTTCCTTCCCGAATGGCATCCGCAATGGGGTGTCCTGCTCGCATGGCCCCATCCAGACACCGATTGGGCAGACAACCTCAATGAAGCAGAAACCTGTTACACCCAGATTGTGCAAGCCATCAGCCAGCGCGAAAACGTGCTGTTGCTCTGCCATGACGCGCAACATCAGGCGCATATCGAGGCGGTATTGGGCAAAACGGCGCAAGTGCATTTCGTGCAAATGCCTTACAACGACACATGGGCGCGGGATTTTGGCTTCATCACAGTCATGCGCGACGGCAAGCCGCTGCTGCTGGATTTCACCTTCAATGCATGGGGTGGGAAATTTGATGCGGAACTGGATAATGCGGTGAATGCGCAACTGGCAACGCACCCACTGCTGACTGGCAACGCTCTGGAAACACACCCACTGGTCATGGAAGGCGGCAGCCTCGAAACCGATGGGCAAGGCACATTACTGACCACTGAAATCTGCCTGCTCAACCCCAACCGCAACCCGACACTAGACCGCACCGCCATTGAAGCACTGTTACACGAATCGCTGGGGGTAGAACGCATCCTGTGGTTGGCGCACGGACATCTGGAAGGCGACGACACCGACGCGCACATTGACACTCTTGCCCGTTTTGCCGACCCGCAAACTATCGTGTACATGAGTTGCGACGACCCGACAGATTCGCATTACGCTTCCCTGCAAGCGATGGAAGCCGAACTCAAGGCATTGCGCCAAGCTAATGGCGAACCTTACCGCTTATTCCCGATTCCGCTGCCTGCGGGCATTTACGACGAAGGCCGTCGCCTGCCCGCCAGTTACGTCAATTTCCTGATCATCAATGGTGCGGTGCTGCTGCCCGTTTATGCGGATGAAAGCACTGACCCGCTTGCCATTGCCCAAATGCAAAGCGCTTTCCCCCAGCACCAAATCATCCCAATTGATTGCCGCGCCCTGATTGCACAGAACGGCAGCCTCCACTGTGTCACCATGCAAATCCCGCAAGAGGTCGTAAGCCAATGAGCCGCAAACTGAAAGTCGCCGTTGTCCAGCACAGCAACAGCGCCGATTACCACGCCAATCTGGAAAAAAGCATCGCAGGCATACGCCGCGCCGCCGCCCAAGGTGCGCAACTGGTGATGTTGCAGGAATTACATACCGGCCTGTATTTCTGCCAAGTGGAAAACACTGACTACTTTGACCTTGCCGAAACCATTCCCGGCCCCAGCACCGATACGTTGGGGAAACTAGCAGCAGAATTAGGCATCGTGATCGTCTGTTCGCTGTTTGAAAAACGCGCTACTGGCCTGTACCACAATACCGCCGTGGTGTTGGATACCGATGGCAGCATCGCGGGGAAATACCGCAAGATGCACATCCCCGATGACCCCGGTTACTACGAGAAATTCTATTTCACCCCCGGTGACTTGGGCTTTACGCCGATCAAAACCAGCCTAGCCACCTTGGGCGTATTGGTTTGCTGGGATCAGTGGTATCCCGAGGCAGCGCGTTTAATGGCACTGGCTGGTGCGGAGCTGCTGCTCTACCCCACAGCCATTGGCTGGAACCCACAAGATACGGCGGAAGAGCAAGCCCGTCAGCGCGATGCATGGATTACCGTGCAGCGTTCACACGCCATTGCCAACAACATCCCAGTACTAAGCGCCAACCGCGTTGGCTTTGAAGGCGACCCCAGCGCACAGACCGCAGGCAGCCAATTCTGGGGGTCTAGCATGGTGGTCGGCTGGCAAGGTGAGTTGCTGGCGCAAGCTGACACTGCCAGCGAAACCGAGTTAGTGGTTGAACTGGACATGAGCCGTACTGAGCAAGTGCGCCGTTGGTGGCCCTACTTGCGTGACCGGCGCATTGACGCTTATCAGGACATTACCCGCCGTTATCGGGATTAATAGACCGCGCATCGGGCACTGCCATTATCTTTCCATCAAATGCATTTATGTGAACTAAGCTCTACCTATAGGTACGCTCAGTGAAAGTAAAGGGAAAGATAATGGCCAATAAATACAAACTGACAATCATCACCGTGCTTGTCGTAGCGTGTATTTCCTCAAACACGTTTGCAATGTCCCGCACGCTTCACCTTGAGCGGCTCAGCCTACCTTCTGACAAACAGGCCGAACTCAGGCTCCCATCAGAGCAGAATTCTTACATCGTCGCGTATAAACAGCTTGCCAAACTGTTCGGCTACAGCTTGTACCAACGGATGCTGGAAAACGACAATTTCCTTAAAATACAGGAAATCGCATTAGGTCTTCTGGCGAATAAAGCTACAAAACGCTCTTCTCAAACTCGGCTTTCAGGATGCTGTAATGCCGCTCAAACATGAGTTCCAGTTCGTCGATGATATGCGCTGCCGCTTTGCCGTGGATAACGTGCGCGGTCATTAAGCTGGAGGTTTCATTCAACAGGCGATCCCTGTCGACCATCGGGTAAGTGGCAGTCAAGCGCTTGATAGCTTTGACCACACTTTCTTGTTCGGGGCGGGGAATGGCTTCCGGTTGCGGAAATTCGGTCATGGTTTCGGTCACTTCCGACGGCGAAGTCGCAAGAAATTCCGCAAAACGCAGCAAGCTTGCCTGATCTTGCGGGTTCATGGTGCGGAATAACTTGCGTAGACGCTTTTCGTCGGCTGTGCCAGATTGTTGGGGTATACCGGGTAACATGCTCGCTCCCTGATTTGTTGAGGCTAGGCTAAAAAATCAGGGCGCATCTTACCACAGCACGGCATCAGTCCTTGGCATGTTTTTCACAGTAGCAACGGGCAAACTCCAGCAACTCTTCCATCGCCCGGACTTTGAACTTCTGGCGCTGGCGCACAAACGAGAAGTCGCGGGACAGTGGCGGATCAAGTGGAATGGATACCAGCGATCCCAGTTTCAGCTCTTTGGTAATGCTGGCGCTGGAAACAATGGTGACACCCATGCCAGCTTCCACCGCGCCCTTGACCGCTTCTGGGCTACCCAGCTCCAGACAGGTATTCATCGCGTGCTTGTCCATCCCCAAGCTGTAGAGGTAATCAAGGATGACCTCACGTGTGCCTGAGCCTTCTTCGCGGCAAATGAAGGGGTAATCCATGATGTCTTTGAGCTTGATGCTATCGCGCTTAGCCAACTCGTGTTTAGGCGGGACAATCAATACCAGTTCATCTTGACGGCAGACTTCCACCAGCAAGTTTTTGTTGTTGACCAGACCTTCCACCACACCCAAATCAATGATGTTATTTTCCACCATCGACACGATCCCTTCGGTATTGGAAACGCGCAAGCGCAAGCGCACATCGGGATTTTTCGAGTTAAACTCACCCAGCAAGGCTGGCAGCATGTACTCAGAAATGGTGGTGCTTGCCCCAATTGTCAGCGAGCCACTAATATCATCTGTCATTTCCCGGATGGCATTTTCCATTTCTGCGTATTGCTCAAAAATTTTCTCAGCATACTCAAAAACGATCCGGCCTGCTTCCGTTAGGGAAACACGGTTGTGGGTACGGTCAAACAAACGGGTATCAAACTGCTCCTCCAGTTGACGGATTTGGAACGTAACTGCGGGCTGCGTCATGTGCAGCACTTCCGCCGCTTTAGTAAAACTTAACAACCTAGCGACTGCGTGAAAGACTTGTAATCTTCTGTCCGACATACGGCTACCTATTCTCCTTAATCAACGTCATCCAGCCCAAGGAACCCCGACAGCAAAGTATCTGATGATTTTATACGCCTGAATTTCCCTGCCGGTCATCCATTACCGGATATTCATCCCTAATCTACCGATTAAAAACACTTGCTGATCCAAATATTGTGATATTTGCGTGTTTGTTCCACATAGAATAGAACAATTCCTGAAGTATGCCTGCGTATGCCTAGAATATACTCAAAAAATTCGACAGAGTGTCGAAATAAGGGCATTAACTGTAGTGTTATAGTGATTGATGCGGTAATTCAATCGGTTTTTTTATCATTCTTTTGCTTCTGACCGGGGATGAGTGGGTCATCATCATCCATCAAAATACGGTGCGCAGGGCCTTCCAGATCATCGTATTGACCACTTTTTACCGTGTAAATAAAGGCAATCACCACCACCACCATGACCCCGAGCGCAATCGGGATCAACAAGTACAAGGCTTCCATAATCCATTCCCCAATGAAAAAAACAGTTTTGATTATACTGGTAAAGGATCAGTTTTTCAGGCGCAATGCGTTAAGCACCACAATCAGGGAGCTGGCGGACATGCCAATCGCTGCCATCCACGGTGAAATGATGCCGCAAGCTGCTAACGGAATAGCCAGCAGGTTGTAAAGGATAGTCCACGCAAAGTTCTGCTTAATGATGGTTTGCATCCGCCTTGAGGTCTGGACAGCAAACGGCAGTTGGTGCAGGTTCTCCGACAACAGCACCATGTCAGCGCTGGCCTGCGCCAATTGTGAGCCACTGCCCATCGCAATCGACACCTGCGCCCCAGCAAGCACTGGCGCGTCATTTACGCCATCGCCGACCATCGCCACCACCGCGCCCTGTTCCTGTAGTTTTTTCAGGTAAGCCAGTTTGCCTTCAGGTAATTGCCCGCCAAAGGCATGGGGAATCCCCAATTGCTGCGCCACCCCTTCGACCACTGTCGGGGCATCACCGCTCAGCAAGGTCACATCAACCCCCAAGGCACGCAGTTCCTGCACCACGCTGGCAGCTTCCTCGCGCAAGCGGTCAGCCAATGAAATCAGCGCCAACCAACCGTCTTCTGAGCCAAGGAAAATTTCGGAACGTTCGGTATTGCGCGTGGTTTCCGGCAGGTTTACGCCGGTCAGCTCGCGCACAAAACTTTCCGTACCGATGCGGTAACGTTTCTGCTGGTAAATGCCTTTCACCCCGCGCCCCGACTCGGAAGTCAGGTTAGTAAACACGGCGGGGCTGTCGCTCAGGCGTATGATCGCATGGGCGACCGGATGTTCTGAGGCGGTTTCCAAGCCTGCGGCTACATGCTTGCAGAAGCTCGTGGTGGCATTACCCAAGACTTGGAAGCCAACGACTTCGAGTTGTCCGTGGGACAGCGTGCCAGTTTTGTCGAAAATGATGTGGTTAATACGAGCCAGTGTTTCCAGCGCGTGTCCGCGTGTGGTCAGCACGCCCTTAGAAGTCAGCAGCCCTGTAGCAGCAGTCAAGGCTGCCGGAGTTGCCAGCGAGAAAGCACAGGGGCAAGTCACTACCAAGACCGACAAAGCGATCCAGAATGCCTGTGAAGGCTCGTGCTGATACCACCAGAAGAATACACCCGCCGCAATCACTAAGATGATCGGCACAAAGCGCGAAGCCACTTTTTCTGCCATCCGTGCCAGTTCTGGCTTTTCCGACTGGGCGCGTTCCAGCAAGCGGATGATGGAAGCCAGCACGGTGTTATCGCCGACTTTTTCCACGCGCATGGTTAGCGGGCTTTCGATATTGACCGTACCACCGACCAGCGCATCGCCCACGTGTTTCTGGCAGGGCAAACTTTCGCCTGTTAACAGTGATTCATTGGTACTGCTCGCGCCGTCAATGACCATACCATCGGCGGGCACGACTTCACCCGGCCTAATCAGCACATGATCTCCGGCTTCAAGCTGGCTGACCGGAATCACTTCCTGTTCGCCATCACGCACACGGGTGGCGGTGGCAGGCATTAGCCGGACGAGTTCTTCTGCCACCTGCCCTGCTTTGTGCCGCGCTGCCATTTCCAAATAGCGCCCACTCAACAGCAGGAAGGTAAACATGCTGACCGAATCAAAATAGACTTCCCCGCCGCCGGTCACGGTTGCCCAGACACTGGCGCTAAAGGCAATCCCAATCGCCAGCGATACCGGCACATCCATACCAAAACGCCTGCGCCGCAAATCACGCCAAGCGGAGGTAAAAAAGACTTGAGAGGAATAAAAGACCACCGGGGTAGTCATGATCAGGCTGATCCAACGCAGGAAATCCCGCATCCCGGTATCCATGTCGGAAACCGCGCCGATGTACATCGCCACCGCGATCATCATCACCTGCATCATGCCCAAGCCTGCGACCGCAATCCGGCGCAAAGCCACGGACTTTTCCTTTTTTTGCAGGGATTCTAAACGGCCCGGATCAAACGGGTGGGCATGGTAGCCGATCTCAGAAATAGCTTTCAGCACATCACTTAAGTGGATGATGCTGTTGTCCCATTTCAAGGTGGCTCGGTGGGTGGAATAGTTGATGCGGAATTCAAGGATACCCGCCAACTGCTTGACATGGTTTTCGTTCAACCACACACAAGCAGCGCACACAATCCCCTCCAGAATCAATGAGGCTTCGCGGATATTGCCCGTGCCATCGGTTGCACGCACAAACGAGCGCTGCAATTCCGGTGCATCGTAGACCTGCAATTGGCGCAAGGCTTCGGGAACCAAGTCTTCCGGCTTGCTGCTGATTTCGGTACGGAAACGGTAATAATCTGTCAGGTTATTTTCGACAATGGCCTGTGCGACGGCATTGCAGCCGGTGCAGCACATTTCCCGCTCGACACCATCAATGGCAACCGGGTAATGCGCACCCACCGGAATCGGTTGCCCGCAGTGAAAACAATCAGACGCGCCGCTCATTGCCCTGCCTCAATCCACGTTTCACCTTTGACTTCGTGGACTTCCTCACCCCGGTTGACCACGATAACCATTGCCCACGCGCCCGGCGCTGGCAGGCTAATCGGTAAACCGTAATAACCGGGGGCTATTTCCAGCAGGTCAAATTGCTGATCCAAACTCTTGTTGGAAGGGCGCAAGAACGATAGCCGCGCTGCCCCCCCCGTTACTGCTTGCCCATCCTTATCCAATACATGGATACGGAACAGTGCGGATTTACCCATACGCGGCTTTTCTTGCCAGCCTTCGCTGACCTTCCAACCGCGTTCGGTTTGCGTTTTTAGCTGCGAAAGGTAGTTGTTGTACTGGTCGTACTTCTTTTGGAAATCGTTGGAAACCGTGCCCGGAAACGCCGAAGTCACATTGGTAGCATCTGGACGCTTCGGTACTGGCAGGAATTGACGGATAAGGTCAGCACTCGCGCCGCTGTTAGCCAAGCTGATAATGGTCGAATCCACGACCACCAAGATCATGAAAAAGCCAATCAGCACACCATGAACCCAGTGAAACCCGCTTTTGCCGCCCGTTTCGCCATCACGACCACTCACAATGATACCCAGCACCACCGCCGTCATGGTAAAAAACGCGAAATGGATAGCAAATACATCCAACCCTGCCCAATGCGTTGCCGCCAGCGGGATATAGATAAGCTCCACGATCAGGATAGTCAGCAAAGCTGCCAGTTTGCCTGACTGGCGCAGTCCTTTGAAAAAAACGAAAAACAGGGTGAACGACGTAAGTACGCCCACCCCGAGTGTCAGCAATAAGCTCTGATTTTCCATTCATCCATCACGGTAAAATAAAGTGCGAAGGGATGATGACCGCTTCTTTGACCTTGCCCTCCAGTGGCGTTAACTTGAACTGGAATTCACGGTTTTTCTGCGTGTCACCGGGCTGCACAGTATAACGGACTTTTGCGAGAATGCGTATGCTCGAATCCGGCTTCAAACTGATGTCACTGAACTGCCCCAAATCCATTTCAGCACTTGGCAGATTTTCCAGCTCCAGCTTGTAACGGGCAGCTTCCATGGTCTTGTTATTGATCTTAACTTCGTAGCTGTTTTGGATACGCCCATCAGACATCTGTACAAACAGCGGGCTGCGGATTTGGATAGCATTCACTTCCAGCAACTTGCTGCTACCGATACTCCAGACCAGATACATACTGGCCAACAAGGTAGCAACACCATAGCCCACGGTACGCAATTTCAGCACTTTGGTTTTCTTACCTTGCAGCCCATGATCAGAGGTATAGCGGATAAGGCCACGTTCCCAGCCTTGCTTGTCCATAATGCCATCGCAAGCGTCAATGCACAGGGCGCAATGGATGCAACCAATTTGCAACCCTTTACGGATGTCGACACCTGTCGGGCAAACTTGCACACACAGGCCGCAATCAATGCAATCGCCATGCCCTGCTTGCTGGCGGGCTGCTTGGTCACGCATGTCTTTGATCGGTTTGGTACGCCCAGCCGTGCCTTCACCACGATTTTTGTCATAAGAAATGATGACGGTATCTTCGTCAAACATGACGCTTTGGAAGCGTGAGTAAGGGCACATGTGCAAGCACACGTATTCTTTCGCCCAACCTGCGGTCAGGTAGGTGGTCATCATCAAAATGAAGGATGCACCGTACATGGCAGTCGGCGCATTGCCAGTGAAAAACTGTTTGGTCAGTTCAAACGCATCGCCCCAGTAGAGGGAGAAACTGATACCTGTCCACAGTGCCAACGCCAACCACAGCAGGTGTGTTGAACCTTTCTTAAGAATTTTCTCGGCATTCCACGCTTGTTTATCCAAACGCAGACGCGCCACCCGGTCGCCTTGAACAAATTTTTCAAGCAAGCGGAAAGCATCTGTCCACAAGGTTTGGAAGCAGAAATAGCCGCAGAACACCCGTCCCAACAAGGTCGTGACAAAGAACAGTAAAACTGCTGCCAAGAACAGCAAGGCTGTCAGCCAGAAAATGTCCTGTGCGTGCATTACAATGTTAAAGATGTAATAACGCCGCCCCGGAATATCAAACAGGATTGCTTGGTCAGGCCCTACAACCCTTTCCCAACGCAGCCACGGCAGCAGGAAAAACACTGAATAGGCAAGTACCAGAATGCCCGTTTTGAGGTTACGGAAACGCCCCTCAACCGAACGCGGCTGTAGGCTGCTTTTAGGTTCAACAACTTCGTCAATGTTCATCATTTGCTATATCCAATCGTTCTACTGGGAATGCGCATCATACGTTAGTTATGCCCTATTGCCTTGCGTATGCTCAAAATAACGCAAAAAGGCCGGAACATGTCCGGCCTTTTGCTGTGCTTGCTAACTACTTATTGGGCAGTTGCGCCAGCAGACATTTGCTTCAGGTAAGCAACCAAAACCTTAACTTCGGTATCATCCAAACGTGCAGCCCAAGCAGGCATCTGACGTTGTACACCTTTCTGGACAACAGCTTTCACTGCTGCCAATTTAGCTTCAGGCGTTTCAGCCCCAGCCACGTTGGCGATAGTCCATACCTTGTCAGTCAGGTTAGCAGAACCTTGGGCGTGCATACCTTTACCTTCTTTGGTGTGGCAGTAGTAGCAACCAGCGCCTTCACCTTCAAAGATTTTTTGGCCTTCAGCCGCTGCGGCTTTATCCGCAGGTTCACCCGCCAAGCTCAGCACGTAGTTGGCAACTTGCGTTACCTGTGCATCGTCCAGCACGTTGCTGAAACCAGGCATGTAGCCTAAACGACCGTTACGGATAGTGGTTTCAATCGTCTTGGTATCACCACCCCACAACCAGTCATCATCGACCAAGTTCGGGTACTGACCAACCACGCCTTGCGCACCGGACTGATGGCAAGCTGCACAGTTGTCACCGAACATACCAACGCCGTAAGAACGGACAAAAGCAGACATATCAGGGTCTTGTGCGATTTGCTCATAAGAAGCAGCGCCAACCTTACCCAAGTATTCTTTCTGCTTAACCGCCTCTGCACCATTTTGCATGTCGTGAGCCAGCAGCGCACGCATGTTCCAGTGGGTAGATTTCTCTTCGCCCGCATCGGTCTTATAGGTAATGTTGTTACCAACACCTTTCAGGAAAGTATTCCCGACAGGCCAAGAAGGATACATTACCCAATAAACGATTGCGAAGATGATCGTGCCGTAGAATGTCCACAACCACCAGCGCGGCAACGGGTTGTTAAACTCTTGCAGCGTTTCATCCCATACGTGGCCGGTGGTTTCCGCGCCAGTTAAGGGGTCTTTTACAGGATTAGCCATAACTATTTTTCACCTTTAGCCTGGGAAGCTTCTGCGGCCTTGACCTTACGGTCGGCATCGTCTTCGTCCATCAGCGGCATGTAGCGGTAGGACTCAAGCCTCTCGCTACGTTTGCGGCTGGAATAGACGTAAAGCACGATACCGATGAAGGTCGTAAAGAAGATCAGCAATGCAACAGTTTTACTGTTACCCAGATCCATGATCCATGTCCAGAAATCTGTCAACACCTACTTAATCTCCTCGGCTGCAAAACTTCATCCAAAAATTAACGGAACTGGATGAAGTGGTCTTCATCGAACTTGCTGAAATCAACCATCGTGCCCAGCACTTGCAGGTAAGCAACCAGCGCATCCATCTCGCTTACGCCAGATGCATTGCCGTCATAGTTACCAGCCTGTGCTTGAGCCAACAGTGTGTTTTCCGCAGTGTTGATGTCGAGCGTCTTCGCGGTTTCTTCACCAAACCTTTTGACGTTGGCATCGTACTCAACCTTGGTCTGTGAGTAAGGGACACCCACACGCTTCAAGGCAATCATACGGTCTTGGACATCAGAGTAATCCAGCTTGGTTTCTTTCAACCACGGATAGTTTGGCATGATGGATTCCGGTACAACGGAACGCGGTGCGGTCAAATGCGCCACTTGCCATTCGTTGGAATACTTGCCGCCAACACGTGCGAGGTCAGGCCCAGTACGCTTGGAACCCCATTGGAATGGGTGGTCGTACTTGGATTCAGCCGCCAGTGAATAGTGACCATAACGCAGGTCTTCATCACGGAACGGACGGATCATCTGTGAATGGCAGGTATAGCAGCCTTCACGGATGTAAATGTCACGACCGCGCTGTTCCAACGGTGAATAGGGATGGATAACATCCAGACCTGTTGCCGGGTCTTTCACGTCTTCCACCGTTCCATTGAGGTAATGCAACGGGACGATTTCAACCAAACCACCGATACTGATCGCGACCATCGTCAAAACGATCAACATCGCGGAGTTGGTTTCAATACTTTCGTGTTTAAACATGTGTCACTCTCCCTACTTATGCTTTGGCAGCAGCAACAGCAGAAACACCTTCTTCCTGCTTCGCACGCGCGATAGTCATGTAAATGTTGTAGGCCATTACCAGCATACCGGACAAGAAGAACAAGCCAGCAACAACACGCGCAACCAATGGGCCATGCATGAAGGCAACGGTTTCAACGAAGGTGTACGCCAAGTTGCCGTACTCGTCGAAGGCACGCAGCATCAAACCTTGACCGATACCAGATACCCACAGTGCAGTGATGTACAGCACAGTACCGATAGTTGCCAAGAAGAAGTGAGTGTAAACCAGTTGCAGACTATACAGCGTGGTGTTCCACAGGCGTGGGATCATGTGATAGAAGGAAGCGATGGAAATCATAGCAACCCAGCCCAGTGCGCCGGAGTGAACGTGACCAACAGTCCAGTCAGTGTAGTGTGACAGGGCGTTGACGCTCTTCAGGGACATCATCGGGCCTTCAAAGGTAGACATACCGTAGAAAGACAGCGCAGTGATCATGAACATCATGATTGGGTCAGTACGCAGCTTATCCCATGCGCCGGAAAGCGTCATGATACCGTTGATCATACCACCCCAAGATGGCATCAACAGCAGGATAGAGAAGGTCGCAGCCAGTGTGGAAGTCCAGTCAGGGATCGCAGTCCAGTGCAGGTGGTGAGTACCTACCCACATGTACATGAAGCTCAGCGCCCAGAAGTGGATGATAGACAAACGGTAAGAGTAAACCGGACGGCCTGCTTGCTTAGGAACGAAGTAGTACATCATCCCCAAGAACGCTGCTGTCAGGAAGAAACCTACCGCGTTGTGACCGTACCACCACTGCGTCATCGCATCTTGCGCACCTGAGAACAGGCTGTAAGAAGTCGCAGAAGTCAGGCTAACCGGCACTGCCAAGTTGTTAAAGATGTGCAGCAACGCAGTCGCCAAGATGAACGACATGAAGAACCAGTTAGCAACATAGATGTGCGGCTGGTTACGCTTGACCAAGGTGACGGTGTAAATCAGGAAGTAAACAACCCAAACAACCGTAATTGCGATGTCGACGAACCATACTGGCTCTGCGTACTCACGCCCTTGCGTGTAGCCGAACAGGTACAGCAGGCCCGCGATCAAGACAGACAGGTTCCAACCCCAGAAGGTAAACGTCGGCCAGAAAGTGCCACCAGCCAAACGGGTCTGGCAAGTACGTTGCACAATGTAGTAGGAGGTTGCAAACAGTGCGTTACCGCCGAAACCGAAAATAACACCGCTGGTGTGCAACGGACGCAAACGTCCGAACGTAATCTGGGCAATATCAAGGTTCAGGAATGGCCAAGCCAATTCTGACGCGATATAGACCCCGGCGATCATGCCGAGGATACCCCAGAAGATTGAAGTTATCGCGAATTTCTTCACGATATCATAGTTGTATTGCTCTGAAGAGAGTGCAGCACTATGAGCCATCGTATGCCCTCTGGTTAACAAGATTGAAAAAATGGAGATAGTTTTATAGCCCGGCAAGCATACAGGAAAATGCAAGTTAAGAAAATGTTAATATTGCTGCGAAACCGCACTGCAACGCCATTTCCCTAAAACCGGATTGCCACAATGATATACATCAAAAAAGCATGAAGAACCAGACCAAAACAACGTTCAAGATGGCAACCGTGACGGCCGCCGAACCCATGTCTTTCGCCCTGCCAGACAACTTATGCGGCTCCATCCCGGTGCGGTCTACCACCGCCTCCACCGCCGAGTTCAACAGCTCCACGATTAACAACACTAATAGACTGCCGATCATCAGTGCCTTTTCAATACCATTTTCACCCAACCACAAGGCCAGCGGCACTGCGATTAACAGCACCCAAACCTCTTGGCGGAAGGCTTCCTCGTGCTTGTAAGCAGCCCGGAAGCCCTGCCATGAATATTGCCCCGCCTTGATGATCCGCGTCAGCCCGGTGTTACCGCTGTATGCCATGTATGTCCGCCTTCAACCCTATTTACTTAATGTTGTGCTTTATGCCACATCTGCGGGCGGCGGGGCAACGTCAGCCAGCGGCTCTTCCGTCGTTTCCGCCGCTTCTGTTTCCGCTGCTGCTTCTGGCGCAGGAACGACCACATCCCCGCGTTTGAAGGCCAGATAGGCTTCCGCCGTCATCTTTTCGCCCTCTTTAATGACGTGGGTGCAGATGCCGCGTTTGCACATTTCCAGCGTCCCGAACCAGAAATCTTGCCCGATCAGCATCCTAGCGAATTCATCTTGGCTCAAAAATTTCTGCACGACGAGGATCGACTCGAAAAATTCGCGCAAATGCTTGGAGTAATGCACAGCCCGCGTTTCAATTTCACCGCCCTTGCCATAGAAAACGGAGGAATAGTCATGGAACATCAGCTCGGAATATTCATACGCAATCCGTTCGCTGCACATGCAGAACGCCATCGCGCCAGCGGAGTAGCCGTGATTGTTCAGGATGGAGGTGCTGCGCCCTTTGAAACGGTTGGTCACGATGTTGTAGAGCGTCAACAATTCATCCACCAAGCCGCCATTGGAGGAAATTTCCAAGCAAATCTCATCATCGGCATCCGCTTTGGAAAGCTCATGGTAAATTTTGTGCAGCCCGTTTTTGTTTTCGGAAAAACTGTCGATGTACAAGCGGAACTGTCTGCGCTTGGGTTTGATGACCTTGGTTTCTTCGTCTAAGGTCGTGACAAAAAGGGTGTGGTAGTCATTATTGAGCGTGACCCCATCATTTTTTCCAGCTTGGCTCATGTCTCTCTCTCGGTAGTCCTGTTTTGTTATCTAACCTTAGCGCAGATTTTTTATCATGGAGACGCTATTTTCAACGATGGTGGCTGCTGTCTTTTCCAGCATTGCCTTGTCGAACAAAATAGCCCCTCCTGATGCGGATGCCACCTCGGCATTGAGTGGCGGCAGGTGAATGAAACCTCGCGGGATGTCCTTCCCATCAGGGCTGCGCATCAAGGTATAGAACACCGCATTGCAGAGGAAAGTTCCGGCATCATCGGAAGATTCGACGGGAATGCCCGCTTTACGTAACTGTTCTGCTATCCCGCTCAATGGCAAGCTTGAATCCAACGTCGCAGGGCCACGCACATCCATCACCGCACTTTCCGGTACTGCACCGGCATTGTCAGCTATTTTACCGCGCACATTGTGGGCAGTCGTTTCCAAGCGCACGGGTTCACGGCCTGCTTGACCGAAGCTGATCACCAGTTGCGGTTTGTAGGTTTGGATGAGCGTGTGCAATTTCGCTTCAGCCTTGCCCCACACCACTGGCAGTTGGGCAACGACCACGGTGGCATCGCCAAAATGCTTGCCATCCAAGGCTTGCACGGCCTCCCACGAGCTGTTGGTGACATCGCCACCAAAAGGCTCGAATCCTGTCACCAGTACCATACGCTGCCCTGCCTGTAGCGGCGTGATAAAGCTCATGAACAGCCACACCGCCACCGCAAAGAAACGGCGGCTCACATTCAAAATGATCATGACCGACGCGGCTAGTTAACGCTATTGCATTGGTCGAGCAAGGCTTTGTTTTCTTTTTCGCTCCACGTCATGCCTGCGTCATTATAATAATAATCAAGCCCGCCGACTTGCGCAGACAGCTCTTGGCAAACTGCCATGTTTAAGCCTTTGCCGTAAGGCCCTGTCAGGACACAAGTTCCGCCACTGCATTCCCAAACCAAACCGCTCGTTTCCACACTGCCGGTGTAGGTTGTCCCTGCGTACCATGTGTGTGTTTCCCCGGCAAACGCGGCAGCATTAAGGGAAAAGAAAAACAACAACCCCAACACACTACGATTTTTCATGATTGTTCCTTTGGCGAATGAGCAATAATTTGACTGTTTTATCTCCCCGTGACGGGAGCGTGAAGCCTTGTTTATAACGCATCTATAGGGAAGAAGATAGCCCGCCGCTGGATACCCAAGCGAGCACCCAACAATTTCCATTGCATCCCTCTGCCCAAATTCATACCATCGTCCTGAGCATCCACCACCCACACCCAACGGGAAAACCGCATGTCAGAGCTAGCCCTGCAACTCATCGAAAAAGAAAAACAAGAACGGACTGGAACACTTAATATCAGTCGATGTGGACTAACCGAAATACCGGAAGCTGTTGCTGAATTGTCATGGCTGAAAATATTAATAATCGAAAACTCCAGCCACATAAAAACAGAAGATGGCAAATGGGTAGAAAACCCAAACAAAGGTAAATTCAACCTCATTTCTGACATCACTCCGCTGGCTAGCCTTCTGAACCTGCAACTGCTTGACTGCTCTTCAACACAAGTCGCTGACCTCGCTCCGCTGGCTAACCTTCTGAACCTGAAAGAATTACGCTGCCATTCAACACAAGTCGCTGACCTCGCTCCGCTGGCTAACCTTCTGAACCTGAAAACGTTAAACTGCTCTTCAACACAAGTCGCTGACCTCGCTCCGCTGGCTAACCTTCTGAACATCCAACTGATTAACTGTTCCTCTACACAAATCGCTGACCTCGCCCCGCTAGTTAACCTTCTGAACCTGCAACAGCTTGGCTGCGGCTCAACACAAATAACTGACCTCGCTCCGCTGGCTAACCTTCTGAACCTGAAACTGCTTGTCTGCAATTCAACACAAGTAACTGACCTCAGACCTGTAAAACATATACTGGAAGCTGGTTACATCCTTTTTGATGAGTGCCCACTGGTTTCTCCACCGATGGAGTTTGCAGAAAAAGGAAAGGAGGCAATTCTCGAATATTTTGAACAGTTGGATGTTGATAGTAGAAATCTGAATGAGCTAAAAGTCATCTTCCTCGGCGAAGGTGCATCGGGGAAAACCTCGCTGATCCGACGTTTGCGTAAAGAGGACTTTAACCCAAAAGAAAATCAGACGCACGGCATCCGTATCCGTAAGACCCCATTCGACATTGATGGCGAGACGGTTGATGCCCATTTGTGGGATTTCGGTGGGCAGGAAGTGATGCACGCCACCCACCAGTTTTTCTTATCGCAGCGCTGCATCTACGTGTTGGTATTGAACAGCCGTACCGATGATAAGGCCGAATATTGGCTCAAACACGCCAACAGCTTCGGTGGCAAGTCGCCTGTCTTGGTGGTGTTGAACAAGATCGACGAAAACCCGTCCTTTGAGGTCAACCGCAAGGTACTCAGCGAAAAATATCCGCAGATCAAAGGCTATTACCGCCTTTCTTGCCAAACCGATGTAGGCATTGGGGAGTTTGAGCAAGCCTTACAGGAACAGATTCGCCAGTCTGATACCCGCCGCACGCCTTTCCCAACGGCATGGCTGGCGGTCAAAAATCATTTCGCAGACATGGATAAAGACTACATCGAGTCGGCAGAATACCGAGATGTTTGCATCCAAAATGGTGTAGATAAACCTTTCAGCCAAAACGTGCTGCTGCAATTCCTGCACGATCTCGGCGTCATCATCAATTTCCGTAACCTGAAAAATTTTGACACTCAAATTCTCAACCCGCTATGGCTGACCAATGGTGTTTACCGCATCATCAACTCACAGAAAATTGCCGATAATAAAGGTTTGCTGCATGAGAATGACTTTGATGCCGTTATCAATGATCCGCGCTATGTGAACGGCAATACCACGGACAAAGTTTTCTGTTACCCGCGCAACAAACTGCAATACATCGTGCGGGTCATGCAGGAGTTCGAGTTGTGTTTCCCACTGGATAATTGCCAATACGTCATTCCGCAGTTGCTGCCCGTCGCAGAACCAGAGTTCAACTTGAATGGCGCAGTCCTGCATTTCGTCGTGCGTTTCCCTGAATTTTTGCCTGACAGCATTTTCCCGCGCCTGATGGTGAAACTGCACGGTTTTATCAAAGATGATTTACGCTGGCGTTCCGGCATGGTGCTTTCCAAACCATCTGTATTCAAAGCAGAAGCCCGCATCCGTGCAGACCGGGAAGACCAGAAAATTACGATTGATGCTTGTGGTGAAGAGCCTCGCCGTTTATTGAGCTTCATCCGGGAAACACTGAAGGAAATTATCGAAGGATTTACTGATTTGCCGTTTGAGGAAATGGCACAGATTCTGGGAACTAAAGAATTCTGGGATTACCAATGGTTGGTCGAAATGGAAAAAGCGGGCGAAACTGAGTTTTTCGTGCCACAAATTCGCAAACGCATACGGGTTGCCGACATGCTGGACGGCGTGGAAGAGCCGTCGATGCGCGATGAAGTGGCACAACTGCCGGTCAAGGCATTCATCTCCTACTCCCGCAAAGACTACGAACACATGCGTGAGCTGCAAGCAGCCCTGTCCCCATTGGTGCGACTAAATAGCCTGAAACTTTGGCATGACCGTGATATTGATGCAGGCGAAGCATGGGAAAAAGAAATTATGCAACAACTGGAAGAGGCAGACATTGTACTGTGCTTGGTCAGTCATGATTTTACCAACTCAAATTTCTGCTACAAGCAAGAATTCCTAACTGCACTCGAAGCCCACCAGCGTGGAGAAAAGACTATTATTCCTATCCGGTTACGTTCCTGTAATTTGGCGAGCCTGCCATTAGCCGACATTCAAGGTCGGCCTGACAATTGGATCACATCGTCACCGAACGCGGATGAAGCTTGGACAGAGGTAGCAAAGGGTTTGGAACCCGTCATTGAAAAGACCCAACAACGTAAAAAGAGATTGCTGGAAGAACAAGGCGTTCTGAAATAGGAAGTTGGGGAAAGTGTGCAGGATGCCGCCACCCTGCACACAACCACATCAGTCTTTAATCCGATATTCCGCAGACCGCGCATGAGCCGTCAGCCCTTCGCCGTGCGCAAGGATCGAGGCAATCTTGCCCAGCTCCGAAGCGCCTTCCGCCGAGCAATCAATCAGCGATGAACGTTTCTGGAAGTCATAAACCCCCAACGGGCTGGAGAAACGCGCCGTGCGTGAAGTCGGCAGCACGTGGTTTGGCCCCGCGCAGTAATCGCCCAAGGCTTCCGCCGTGTAACGCCCCATGAAAATCGCGCCCGCATGACGGATTTGCTTGGCGAGTTCGCGCGGATTTTCCACGGAAAGCTCCAAGTGTTCCGGCGCGATGTAGTTGGCGACTTTCACCGCCTCATCCATGTCTTGCGCCACGATCAGCGCCCCACGGCCTTCCAGTGACTTGCGGATGATTTCCTTGCGCGGCATTTCCTCCACCAGCCGGTCGATGCTGGCTTTGACTTGTGCCACGAACTCCGCATCCGGGCACACCAGAATGGATTGCGCATCTTCGTCGTGTTCGGCTTGCGAGAACAAATCCATCGCAATCCAATCCGGGTTGGTTTTACCGTCACACACCACGAGGATTTCGGAAGGGCCTGCGATCATGTCGATGCCGACCGCGCCATACACCATGCGCTTTGCGGTAGCGACGTAGATATTGCCGGGGCCAACTACCTTATCCACTTGCGGTACGGTTTGTGTGCCGTAAGCCAGTGCCGCAACTGCTTGTGCGCCACCGATGGCAAACACGCGGTCAACGTTGGAAATCGCCGCTGCTGCCAGCACCAGTTCATTCACTTCGCCTGCCGGGGTTGGCACAACCATGATCAGCTCTGGCACGCCCGCGACTTTCGCAGGCACGGCATTCATCAGCACGGATGAAGGGTAAGCCGCCTTGCCGCCGGGAACATACAAGCCCACGCGGTCAAGTGCCGTGACTTGTTGCCCCAGCAATGTGCCGTCAGCTTCGGTGTAGCTCCACGAATCCATTTTCTGGCGTTCAGCATACGCTTTGATGCGGGCTGCGGCCTGTTCCAAGGCACTGCGCTGTTCCGGCGTGATATTTTCCAGCGCCTGTTGCAGACGTACCAGCGGGATTTCGAGTTCCGCCATACTGCCCACGTTCATGCGGTCGAAACGGTTGGTGTATTCCACCACTGCGTCATCGCCACGTTTACGCACGTCTTTCAGAATACCATTGACGGTATTGAATACCGCGTCATCGGAAACGCTATCCCACGCCAGCATCGCGTCCAGTTTCGTCCAGAAATCGCTGGCGGTGGTGTTCAATTCGGTAATGTTGAGCATAAAAGGGATACTCCTGTTACCCCTCACCCCAACCCCTCTCCCTCAGGGGGAGAGGGGCTAAGATAGGGAAAATTTCTCTTGTTCCCCCTCGCCCCTTGAGGGAGAGGGGGCTAGGGGGTGAGGGGTTTACCCTCGACGTTTTTCCACTGCTTCCGCCAACTGGTGCAACACGCTTTCGGTGGTATCCCAGTTGATGCAGGCATCAGTGATGCTTTGTCCGTAAACCAGTTCTTCGCGCTTTTTGCCGTCTGCTTTTTGGTTGCCTTCGACCAGATTGCTTTCGATCATCACGCCGGTAATGGCCTTGCTGCCGCCCGCGATTTGTGCCGCAACATTGGCAGCAACGTCCGGCTGGCGACGGTAATCTTTATGGCTATTGGCATGACTGAAATCAACCATCAGGTACGGTGGCAACTTGGCTTTCTGCAAGGCTTCCACTGCCGCCGCGACACTGGCTTCGTCATAGTTCGGCTCACGCCCGCCGCGCAAAATGACGTGGCAGTCATTGTTGCCCTTGGTGGCAAAAATCGCAGTACGCCCTTCCTTGGTGACAGACAGGAAATGGTGCGAACGGGTCGACGCGCCAATCGCATCAATCGCGATATTGAGGTTGCCATACGTGCCGTTCTTGAAACCAATCGGGCAGGAAACCCCGGAAGCCAGTTCACGGTGGCCTTGGCTTTCGGTGGTACGTGCGCCAATCGCTGCCCAACTGATCAGGTCAGCCACGTATTGCGGGCTGATCAGGTCGAGGTATTCGGTCGCGGCAGGCATCCCGATGCTGTTCAAATCCAGCAACAATTTACGCGCCATGCGCAGACCCTTGTTGATATGGAAACTGTTGTCCATGTCCGGGTCATTGATCAGCCCCTTCCAACCGACCGTGGTGCGCGGCTTCTCGAAATACACGCGCATAATGATGTGCAACTGGTCTTTGAGGCTGTTACGCAGGTGTTGCAAACGCGCCGCGTATTCCAGCGCCGCATCCACATCATGGATCGAGCAAGGCCCGGTCACAACCAACAGGCGGTCATCTTCGCCGTGCAGGATGTTGTGGGCTTCTTGGCGTGCGGTATAAACCGTTTCGGTCGCAGTTTCGGTTAACGGGTACTCGCGGTGTAACTCCACGGGTGGAGTCAGCTCGTGCATACCGATGATACGCAGGTCGTCGGTCTGGTATTTCATGAGGCATCCTTTTGTTCAACGGCCCGTTGGATGTGGGCAATCAGTTCACGGATAGGTGCGTGTTTCAATTTTAGCGAGGCTTTGTTAACCACGAGGCGGGAAGTGATGTCCGCCATGTGTTCCAGCGGGGCAAGCCCGTTGGCACGCAAGGTGTTGCCGGTGTCCACCACGTCCACGATGCAATCTGCCAAACCGACCAGCGGGGCAAGTTCCATCGAGCCATAAAGTTTAATCACATCCACTTGGCGGCCTTGCTGGGCAAAGTAATTGCGGGTGCAATTGACAAACTTGGTAGCGACTTTCAAGCCGGTTTCGGGTAACGGACGGTCAGGAAAACCCGCCACCATCAGCTTGCAACGGGCAATTTTCAGGTCGACTAGCTCGTACAGGTCTTGTCCGCCGTGTTCCATCAGCACATCTTTGCCAGCCACGCCCAAATCCGCCGCGCCGTATTGCACATACGTCGGCACGTCAGTAGCGCGGATAATCACCAGCTTCACGTCTTCGCGGTTGGTGTCGAGGATCAGTTTACGGCTGGTTTCCGGGTCATCCAGCGGCTCGATACCGGCGGCTTTCAGCAGCGGCACGGTATCTTTGAATATGCGCCCTTTGGAGAGCGCAATCGTCAGTGTATTTTTCACGGCCTTATCCATTCATTTTTCAGCCATTCACCCGTTGGATACGCGCACCCAAGCGGGACAGTTTCTCTTCAATCCGTTCGTAGCCACGGTCAGTGTGGTAAATCCGGTCAACCGTGGTTTTGCCCGATGCTGCCAAACCTGCCAGCACCAGTGAGGCGGAAGCGCGTAAGTCCGTTGCCATTACTTGCGCACCTTGCAGCCCCGGCATCCCGGCAACAATTGCGGTGTTACCTTCCAAGCGGATGTTTGCGCCCAAACGCATCAGTTCCGCGACGTGCATCATGCGGTTCTCGAAAATGGTTTCAACGATCACACCAATGCCTTTGGAGACTGCATTCATCGCCATGAATTGCGCTTGCATATCGGTCGGAAACGCAGGGTACGGGTCAGTGCGGATGTCCACTGCTTTCAGGGTACGCCCGCGCATATCCACTTCAATCCAGTCAGCCCCGGTTGTAACCAATGCACCTGCTTCGGTAAATTTGTGCAGTACAGCATCGAGTGTATCAGGTGCTGCTTTTAATGTCCTCACCCGACCGCCAGTGATGGCAGCCGCCGCCAAGAACGTGCCAGTTTCAATCCGGTCAGGCAACACGCTGTAGTCGATACCTTGGAGGCTTTCAACGCCTTCAACCGTGATCCGGTCAGTGCCCGCGCCTTGGATTTTTGCACCCATCGCAATCAGGCAGTTGGCAAGGTCAACCACTTCCGGTTCACGCGCTGCATTTTCCAATACGGTTGTGCCTTCCGCCAATACCGCTGCCATCAGCAGGTTTTCTGTGCCAGTGACGGTCACGATGTCCATGACGATTTTCGCGCCTTTCAAACGGCTGGCTTTAGCTCGGATGTAACCTTCTTCGACCACGATGGTTGCGCCCATCGCTTCCAAACCGGAAAGGTGGATATTGACCGGACGTGTACCGATGGCACAACCACCGGGCAGGGAAACTTCCGCTTCACCGTAACGTGCGACCATCGGCCCCAACACGAGGATCGAAGCCCGCATGGTGCGCACCAAATCATACGGCGCACAGAAATGCTGGATGGTGGAAGTATCGGTATGGACGTTATTTTGTTCGTCTACTTCGACCGTCACACCCATGCCTGCAATCACCGCCGCCAACGTCGATACGTCTTTGAGGCGCGGCACATTGCGGATAGTCATGGGAGTTTCTGCCAGTAAAGTGGCAGCCAGCAGCGGCAGGACGGCATTCTTAGCACCGGAGATTTCCACATCCCCGTCCAGTGCCACCCCACCTTCGATAATCAGCTTTTGCATTGTATTAATATCCGGGTCAGTCGCTTGTCAGCAAAAGGTGGGATGATAGCGAAAATTGTTGGTGGATTCACCGCATCGTGCAAACTTTCGTGTCGTGCTTGGGATCATCCTGAAAATCCCCGTTCGGACAGCCGCCATTAAGACCCGGTTCAGTCGCTTGTCAGCAAACCCATGAAACAATAGCCAGAGTCACGTAATCAAATAAAATGATGGGGAACTAAAACAACCGCCACCATTTCTAAACGTGAACATTATTGGGGAACACGCCGTTGTTGCTAGGGCTAGTACACAACGGCTGGGCGAAAGACAAACTGGGGGCTACACAAAATGGCAATGCTACGCCACTTACGAGGGAGTCGCGTTATTGCGTCCTTCTTGCTGCTCATGGGCTTGACAGCAACGCACGGCGCGAATGCGTTTTACAACAGCTTTTCGGCAATGGGGACGAATACTAACGAAATCATGGAAGACGATTCCAGCGCACCCTTCATTGACCTGATGAAAATGTCGCTGCCCTTCCGCGAAGCACGCCCCTTAACCAAAGGCGATGTGCAATACGACGGTTATGGCTGGCCGAGGTCGATTTCCCCCGGCGGGCAAGCGGGTACGCGCATCCTCAACAAATTACCTGCCGGAACCATCCCGCGCGGCTTCTACAGCGTGTTGTATGACGGCGAAGGCAAACTGGAATACGGCAATGACGCCTCCTTGGTGGAACATGCCAACGGGCGCGACGTGATCCTGATTGAGCCGGGTAAGGACAACGAACTCAGCGCCACGCTCTACATCAAAGCCACCAATCCCGCGAACCATTTGCGCAATATCCGTATTTTGCCGCAGGGTGGGATTTGCGCCGCCAACCCCTTCCAGCGCGTTGCCGGTGCGGGGCAATGCCAAGGCGATTACCTGTCCTTCGAGCAGCACTCCAGCAAGATCATTTTCAACCCGGACTACCTGAAATACATGCGTGATTTCCGCGTGATCCGTTTCATGAACATGAGCGGCATTACCCGCAACCCCGTGTATGCGTGGGAAGACCGCGCCAGTATCGACCAATCCACGTGGGGCGGTGCGGAAGGCATACGCGGCGCACCGATGGAAGTGATGGTGGAACTCGCCAACCGCTTGCACGCCGACCCGTGGTTTTCCCTGCCCCACGCTGCCAGCGACGATTTCATCCGACGCTTTGCCGATTACGTGCGCGTCCACGTTGACCCCAGCCTGAAAATCTACGTGGAATACACCAACGAAGCGTGGAATGGCATTTTCAACCAACATTCCTATATGAAGCAGCAAGGCACGCGGCTGGGGCTTGACCCCGACCCGGAACAAGCTGCACACAAATACTATTCCAAACGTTCGGTGGAAGTGTTCCGCATTTGGGAACAAGCCTTTGGCGGCAAGGAACGGCTGGTACGGGTGCTTTCCGGCTTGACGGGCAGCACCGCGATGAGCAAAACCATCCTCGCGCATGACGGTGCGTTCCGTTCGGCTGATGCTTACGCAATTGCCCCGTATGTATACGGCGACTACAACGCCTTGCGCAGCGCCCGCAGCGTGGCAGACGTGTTCCGCATCATGACCGACGCCCGTTACGCGCATTCGCTGCCAAACGAAATTACTGCCATCCAGAAACAGGCGGAAATCGCCCGTGGCTTCGGCGTTGACCTGATTGCCTACGAAGGCGGGCAACACTTGGTCGACTGGAACACCAAATCCAACGACCAACCGCCCAACAACTTGTTCTACGCCGCCAACCGCAGCCCACAAATGGGCGTGATTTACCGGCAATTGCTGGAGGGCTGGAAACGCGCAGGTGGAAAACTGTTCGTGCATTACACCACCCCGCGCATCTACCAAAAATACGGCAGCTTCGGCGCGAAAGAGTACATTACCCAACCGGACGGGCAAGCGCCCAAACATCAGGCGATCCTAGGTTTTTCCCGTGCTAACCAATGCTGGTGGAGTGGCTGTTCTGGCAATACTTTGGTGCGCCACACCAAACCCGCGATCACGTTGGAAGCGATGAAAACCCAGTCCGAACCGCTGGACGCCACCGCACCGCAACACGAGCCAGTGGACGGCGCACCACCACCGTTCCCGATGGGCAATATGGCTCCGGCTGACGAATTCCAATCTTACCAACGCATTCTGGTTTCCATGCACGGCTCGCCCAACGAGCAGTACGTAATGGGCAACAGCGCCATCGTCCGCCAAGCGCGTGATGCCCGCAATATCTGGCAAGGCGCATCCACTTACCAGTTACGCACGGTCGTCAATGGGCAAGTCAACGGCCCCAAAGACCTCGCCGCCCACTGGCAAGCAAGCTGGGATCAGCGCAACCTTTACCTGCGCGTCGGCGTGGAAGATGACAGCAGCAACACCGATTCCAACGTCCCGTGGGAAGATGACGCCATCGAAATCTACTTGGATGCCGACGGCTCGCACAACAGCCAATACGACGGGCGCAATGACTTCCACTTCATCTTTGACGGTGGCAGCAACAAAGTCGCTATGGGCAAAAACTCCCCACAGACCAATAGCATCCCGATGAACCACAACATCACCCGCGCCAACGGCGGCTACATCCTCGAAATCACCCTGCCGTGGGACGCCTTACGCATCCAACCACGCCCCGGTATGCGCATGGGGCTGGACGTGCATGTGGATGACGACGACAACGGCGGTGCGCGTGACGGCAAACTGACATGGCGGGCGCGGGCGGATGAATCGTGGCGTGATCCGTCGTTGTTTGGGCAGGTGGTGTTGGGGGAATAAGCGCCAGCAAGCTGTTGAAAAAACTGTAAGCCACTCATGCCTGCTGCAAGTAAAATTGCAGGGGCTGAGTGGCTATGCCAGAATCAATGGTATCTTCAGATTGGAAAATCACACCATGTACATGCAGTTAAACGAGCAATTCATTGTTGATGAGCGCGGCAGCAAACAGGCGGTGATCATCCCATTTGCCAAATACCTAAAAATCATGGAAATCATCAGGCGGCATGATGAACCAACCGAGACTGATAACTGCGCTGCCATTTGGCAAACCAACAAAGGCAGTGCGCAAGCAGTCAAGGCGTGGTTGGCTTCTGATACCTACAAACAGTACCCGATGGGAAATCCCGAGCAAATTGACCGGACTGTGCAAGAAATCCGTGATGCTTGGGGTGATGAGTGAAGCACATTTACCTTGATGCTTGCATCCTGATTTACCTGATTGAGAAGCATCCCGACCACTACCCAAAAATCAAGGCAACACTGGATAGCCTGCCGGAATACCAACTGGCAGTATCCCCGCTGCTGCGCATGGAAGTATTAGTTAAACCGTTGCAGGATGGAAATACATTGCTCCAGCGGCGATACGAGGATTTTCTGGCGCAACAAATCTGGCTGTCTATCCCTGAAACTGTTTATGAACAAGCGTTGCAGTTACGGGCAACCCACCGCTTGAAAACACCTGATGCCTTGCACTTGGCAATTGCCCGTTATCACGGTTGCACAGATTTCTGGACAAACGATGATCGGCTAAACACGGCAGCGGGTGACTTGGCTGTGAATGTGTTGGCGGACGCGGGCGGATGAATCGTGCCGTGATCCGTCGCTGTTTGGGCAGGTGGTGTTGGGGGATTAAGCACCAGCAAGCCATTGAAAAAACTGTAAGCTCCCAGTGGGTGTTGCTACAATCGCAGGCAACCCCACTTCTACCATGAGGCTTACGATGGACATAATGGCATTAACCAGTTTTGCGTGGAGTGCTATTGCTGGCGGAGTGGTCGGCAATGCGGCCTACGATAGCATCAAAACACTGACGGGCGCGGGGTTTGCGCGGCTTGCAGGCTACACGGTCAATAACCAACAGACTGAATTCGAGATTGCATTTCTGGCAATGCTGGAAACCAACCAAGTCTTACGTGATAGTCTCATTCAATTGGCGATGGGTGGTACAGGCAATATTAGCAGCATTACCACGGGCAACATCTCGACCACCGGCGGTTCAGTAATTGTTGGCAATCGCAACAGTATTGGCTGAGGCATGACTTCATCCGACATCCACACGGGTAACATCTCGACCACTGGCGGTTCGGTAATTGTTGGCAACGATAGCCAAATTACCCAAAATTTCTACCATTCTGCATCCTATCAAGCGATGGAAAGCCAGCGGGAGAAACTGCTGGAGCGTATAAGAAAATACCCCGATGACACTGACTTCTGGCAAGAATTGGCGAGATTGCTGCAACAGATGGAAGGGTTCAAACGCGATGTCCTGAAACTGGCTGAAGATTTCAACCGCATTCCCCTCGACACTGAACGTCTGAAATTAGCCAAGCAGCATTTTGATGCGGGTGAATATGTACAAGCTCGGGCGGTATTGGATGCAGAAAGTATTACCCAAGAGCAGGATGCCCTACTTGCAAAACAGCAGTGGTTACAGGAAGAACAAGCGACTATCTCCGCACAACTTGACGACAAAGCCAACGAATGGTTGCTAAAAGCACACCTGACTGCAATTGATTACAGCTTAGGCGACCAGCGCATTGTCCAAACCTGCGGGTATTTTGAAAAAGCACTCAAATCAGGCAAAACTTCCGAGCGCATGTTTATCTATGCCCTATTTTTGCAGGACAACAATCAATACAGGGAAGCAGAGAAAGTCTATACCGAGGTGCTAAACATCCGCCGCATTCTCGCCAAAAATAACCCAACGGTATACTTACCTGACGTAGCGATGACGTTGAACAATCTAGGCATAGTGATGCAGGCTGACAATCAGCGCCGCAGTGAAGCCGAAAAATTCTTTACCGAGGCACTCACACTTTACCGCACATTTGCCGAAGACAACCCAACCATGTTTCTGCCCAACATAGCGGCGACACTGCACAACCTTGGCAATTTGGTTGCGGCTGACAATCAGCAACATATCAAGGCAGAGAGGCTCTACACAGAGGCACTGGACATCCGTCGTCATCTTGCTAAAGACAATCCAGCGAGATTCCTACCTAATGTAGCGGCAACACTGAATAACCTTGGCCTTTTGGTAGCGACAGAAATTCAGCGAAGCAGTGAGGCGGAGAAACTCTTCGCCGAGGCATTGAACATATATCGTTCATTTGCCAAGAGCAACCCTATGATGTTCTTATCCGGCATAGCAATGACGCTGAACAATCTTGGCCTTTTGGTGGCGTCCAACAACCAACGACGCAGTGAAGCTGAAATGCTTTATAGCGAAGCACTAGAGAACTACTGCACACTCGCCCAAAACAACCCAGAACTATTCATTCCAGACGTGGCAATGACGCTGAATAACCTTGGTATTTTGGTGCAGACTGACATCCAGAGACATAGCGAGGCCGAACAGCTCTTTACTGAGGCACTGGGGCATTACCGTACACTCACCAAGAACAATCCAGCGGTTTTCTTACCATACGTAGCGCAGACACTTAACAACCTTGGCCTCTTAGTGGCGGCTGATAGCCAGAGGAACTCAGAGGCAGAGATGCTCTTCTCTGAGGCACTACACATCCTACGCATACTCGCAAAGAACAACCCAGTAGTGTACATACCCTACGTAGCAACAACACTTGCCGCATTTGGGGAGACTTATTTGATTTGGAGGGAACTTGCAAAAGCCTTTCTGCTGCTGCAAGAATCAGCCCAACTGTTCGCCCTCCTTGCTTGGCAAACCCCAAGTGTATTCGGGAAAAAGTACGACTATGTGTTACAACTGCTAGAGAAAGCTAAAGCCGCCAAGCCATGAAAAGGGCGTATGCAATACGCCCCTACAGGGGACAATCTTCGGAGGGGCAGTTGCATACGCCCTCTTCGCCCACAAGTAAAAGCCCCGACATCCATCGCCACAATCACACCCCTCAAGGCACAACACTGGACATCTGTTGTGCTTAATAGTCTAATGCCCGCATTGTATGTACCAACAAGAAGCAAGGATATGAGCGAGACTGGCAGACCCCTCAACTTCATCGAACGTATCATCGAAGAAGACCTCAACAGCGGCAAGGTTACGGAAATCAAAACCCGCTTCCCCCCCGAACCCAACGGCTATTTGCACCTTGGACACGCCAAATCCATTTGGCTGAACTTTGGGCTGGCGCAGCGTTACGGTGGCAAGTGCAACCTGCGTATGGACGACACCAACCCAGCGAAGGAAGACGAAGAATACGTCGATTCCATCCAAGCCGATGTGCAGTGGCTGGGCTACCAGTGGGACGGCGAAGTGCATTACGCCTCCGACTATTTCGACCAGTTGTATGAGTGGGCTATCTACCTGATCAAGGAAGGCAAGGCTTTCGTTTGTGACCTGAATGCCGAACAGATGCGCTCTTACCGTGGCTCGCTGACCGAAGCAGGCAAGGAAAGCCCGTTCCGCACCCGTTCCATTGAAGAAAACTTGGCGCTGTTTGAGAAAATGCGTGCCGGGGAATTCGAGGAAGGTGCTTGTTCCCTGCGTGCCAAAATCGACATGACGGCTTCCAACATCAACCTGCGCGACCCGGTGTTGTACCGCATCAAGAAAGCCAGCCACCACCAAACGGGCGACAAATGGTGCATTTACCCGTCTTACGACTATACCCACGGGCAAAGTGACGCCATCGAAGGCATCACCCACTCGATTTGCACGCTGGAATTTGAAGACCACCGCCCGTTGTACGACTGGTTCATCCAAAACCTGCCTGTGCCTGCCGAACCGCACCAGTACGAATTTTCGCGCCTCAACGTCAATTACACCGTCACCAGCAAGCGCAAGCTCAAGCAATTGGTGGACGAAAAGCACGTTGACGGCTGGGACGACCCACGTATGCCGACCATCGCCGGGATGCGCCGCCGGGGTTTCACCCCCAAAGCCCTGCGTGATTTCTGCGAAATGGCAGGTGTGACCAAGGTCGAAGGTGTGGTTGACATCAGCATGTTGGAATACGCGATCCGCGAAGACCTCAACGCTAACAGCCCCCGCGCCATGTGCGTGTTACACCCGCTGAAAGTGGTGCTCACCAACTACCCCGAAGGCAGGGTAGAAACGATGACCGCCCCGCAGCACCCGCAGAATGAAGCGATGGGAACCCGTGAACTGCCGTTTGGACGTGAAATTTTCATCGACCAAGACGACTTCCGCGAAGAAGCCAACAAGCATTACAAACGTTTGGTGAAAGGCAAACGGGTGCGCTTGCGCAATGCCTACGTGATCGAAGCGCAAGAAGCCATCAAAGACGCGGATGGCAATATCATCGAAGTCCACGCCCGCGTGCTGGAAGAAACCCTTGGCAAAGACCCGGCTGACGGCGTAAAAGCCAAAGGCGTGATCCACTGGGTAGCAGCGCATGACAATGTGGACTGCGAAGTGCGCCTGTACGACCGCCTGTTCACCGACGTTGCCCCGGATGCTGGCGGCAAGAACTATCTCGACTACCTCAACCCCAACAGCCTCGTGATTCTCAACGGTTGCAAAGCGGAAAGCAGCTTGGCGCAAGCCACTGCGAATGACCGCTACCAGTTCGAGCGCGAAGGCTATTTCATCCCCGATGCCAAACGTTCCACGCCAGAGCATCCGGTATTCAACCGGGTAATTAGCCTCAAAGATACGTGGGAAAAGGCTGAACAAAAGTAGGTAAGGAAGCTGACTATGCGTAAGACATCCCTATCTGTGGCACTCATTGCAACCTTAGCGCTCAGTAACGCAGGCTGCAACGACGCCGTAAAGCCAGACGACACTGCCCAACCAACAGGCAAACCCAGCTTTATCCATCACCCTGAACCACCGGCAAAAGACTTGGCGGCTCCGTTCAAGGCGTTGGGTTGCCCCAAAGAAAGCTACAGCAGCGGCATCAAGCCGTGTGGCGCACTGGAAAAATTCGGCTGCACCTCCATCAATCTGCTGGAAGGGGAATACGCGGGCGTTTTCACCGCATTCCAACCGTCCTACCCGATTGCGATGTGCCAGATTGTTGCTAATGGCAGACCACCATTGGCGGAAGGTGAATACGTCAGCAGTGGCGGCGGGTTATTGCAGCAGTACACCCGCTACATCATTGCCAAAGATGGGAAGTTTGCGCTGTTGAAAAACAAGGCCGATTTCCAGCACCTGTTCCTGCCGATTGACGATGGTTTCGAGGCATTAGCTTATGCCCGCATTATGACGCCGTACATGGCTGCCTATGGCTTCCAATACAACAGTAATGAAACCTATTTCGTCAAAAGCATTGAAGATAGTCACGCCAAACCCGCTGGGGACGGCTACGACGTGCTGATGTACGAACACAGCATCTTTGGCTGCGGCAAGCACCCAACTTACGCGGTCAAACTGCACGTCAGCAAAGACGGAAAAATTACTGAACTTGGCAGTAAAACCAAAATATCTGAAGGAAAAATGGAAATGTGCGTGGACTAACCCACGCACCAACCAAGGTAAGCACCTAACCCGTGCTGCGGAACATAGCCCCGCACGAATGGCAGCGGAACAATCCGCTGTTGCGGGGGGCTAGCAACCGTTGGAACCACGATTGTTGGGCGACCCGCGCCATACCACCACATTGTGGGCAGGTAGCCACGTTTGGCGTACCATTTCCTGCATGTGCAGCGACGTTGAAGTTGCTGCTTCTAAACATCCTTGTCATCATTTCGCGCCTATATCTGTTATTTGTCACTATGCGATAGATTTATAGCACATCTGGCAAGGATGAGTTCTAGCATTTACGAGCAATCGCGGAATCCACATGCCTACAATCATTCATACACCGTTAAGTGCTGAATACTTCTTCAAAGAAGGTTGCCATATCCTCGAACTCAGCAATAGCGCGGCGGATGAAGCGGTTTCTATTGCCCGCGCCCGTGTCGAACTAGGGCAAACCACCCGCTGGCATCGCCTGCACGGCACGACCGAACGTTACGTCATCCTGCAAGGCACTGGCAGTGTCGACATTGGGGAGTTACCACCACAGCGGGTTGTCGCTGGTGATGTGGTGGTCATTCCGCCATTGTGCCGCCAACGGATCACCAATAGTGGCGATACGCAACTAATTTTCCTTGCCATCTGTTCGCCGCGTTTTAAGCCGGAAAATTATGAGGAAATTGCATGAGCCTGTTCGCCCTGCACCACGTCAGCATCATTGTCAGTGACACCGGACGGGCACTGGGGTTTTACTGCGATTTACTCGGTTTGGCAGTTGACCCCAAACGCCCGGATTTGGGCTATCCCGGCGCATGGCTGGACATCAATGCCAGTCAGCAAATCCACTTGCTGGAAGTCCCCAATCCCGAACACGGTCTGACCCGCCCTGCCCACGGTGGGCGTGACCGGCATCTGGCCTTGTGGTGCAATGATTTGGATGAACTGGCAACACGGCTGGAAGCCGCAGGCATTGCCATCAGCCGCAGTAAATCTGGGCGTCAGGCGCTATTTTGTCGCGATCCCGACGACAATGCAGTGGAAATCATGCAGCATTCCCTGACATGAACACCTTAAGCAAACACCAGCGTATTTACGCCACCGTCCGCCAAATTCCGCCCGGCTGTGTTGCCACTTACGGTGATATTGCTGCACTCGCAGGTTTGCCGGGACACGCGCGGCTGGTCGGTTATGCGCTGCACGCTTTACCGGAATTCACCGACGTACCGTGGCAGCGCGTCATCAATGCCAAAGGCACGATCAGCTTAGGACGGGCATATCCGGGTGGGGAGTTGCACCAGCGGCATTTGCTGGAAGCGGAAGGTGTGGAATTCGACGCCAACGGCAAGGTGGATTTGAAACGTTTCCGTTGGCAGGCTGTTTTTAACCCGACTTGGGCTTCAGCAACAGCCCGTCCTTAATTGGCACGTAGCACGTTGCGGCCTGCACCAAGGAATTGGCGGTCAAACTGGGCACACCATAGACTTCCGTTTCCACCCCATAACGTTCGCGTGCCTTGCGTAACAGCAGGTCGAAATCGCCATCACCGGAAGCCAGCACGATAATGTCGGTGCTAGCGGCGGCTTCAATCACATCCAAGGTAATGCCCACGTCCCAATCGCCCTTGGCGGAACCGTCGCTGCGCTGGATGAAAGGCTTGAGCTTCACCTCGAAACCGATGCCGCGCAGGATGTTTTGGAACTGCATCTGCTTTTCGTCACCTCGGGCAATAGCATAGGCGTAGGCATGTACCACTTGCCGCCCAGCGGTGGCTTGCGCCCAGAAACGGTTGTAATCGAAACTGCAACCGTAGGCGTGGCGCGTGGTGTAGTAGATGTTTTGCACATCCACGAACAAACTGACTTTTTTCATAAACACGCTCGGATGATGGCGGCGATTTCTGCATCGTGCAGTTCAACCGGGTTGGTTTTCATGCTGGAACCGCGTGAATTAGCCACGATTTTAGGAATATCCGCTTCCGTAACACCGAAGGCGGACAGGCGCGGCAGTTTGAGTTGCTGCGTCCATGTAGTCAGCGTGTGCACGAGGAATACCCGCGCCCCAACTGCATCAATATGCTTGCGCCCCCGGAACAGCTTACCGATTTCTGCATATTTACCCAACGCCGAATGATCGGGATTGCGGGCTTCCAATAAATCAATGTTCATGCGCGTCGCTTCCGCCACCAACATGCCGCAACCAACACCGTGCGCAACCGGATGGAAAGCGCCCAACGGGGCAACAATGCCATGCACCGAACCCAAGCCAGTTTGCGCCAAACAGATGCCGGAAAGCAGCGCAGCGTAAGCCATTTTCCCGCAGGCATCCGCATCTGCCGGGTTTTCGTACCACGCCAACAAGCTGTCGCGCACCGCTTCCATGCCCGACAAGGCCAGCGCATCGGTCAGCGGATTGGCGCGAGTGGAAACGTAGGCTTCCATCAACTGGGTAAAAGCATCCATGCCATTGGCGGCGATTTGCGCAGGCGGACAAGTGGCGAGCAACTCCGGGTCAATGATCGCGTATTCCGCCATCAGCTTGTCATCGCGGAAAGATTTCTTGAAACCGTGCTCGCCCTGCACCGACAGCACCGCGTTTTTGGTGGCTTCCGAACCTGTCCCTGCGGTGGTCGGTACGGCAATGAAGGGAGTGGAAGAGCCTTGGTAGGGCAATTCAGGGCCGACACCTTCCAAATGATCCATCACCGAATTGCCGGGTTTGAGCAGTCCGGCAACCGCTTTCCCTGCATCCAAAGGGCTACCGCCGCCGATACCGATGACCGCATCGAAAGGGATTCCGCGCCACGCCGCCACGGTGTCATCCACCCATTGCGGGGAAGGTTCGCTGCTAACACGGCAGATTTCCCAATAGAAACCCGCAGCTTGTAAGTCACGGAACAGCGCTTCGCCAGCGGCGGATTCGGTGAAAGAGCCAGCCCCCGTGACGATCAGCAAACGTTTGCCGTACTGCGCGGCGATGGCGGGCAGCTTGCGGATTGCGCCTGCGCCGAATTCAATACGCGGCAGGCGAGCGATGGAAAAAGGGACGAAAGCCATCATGGGTTTTGTATTTCCTTGGTAACTGCGGTGGATGCCATTTTATCATAAGCGCCATCAAAGCCCTGCTGCTGCACTTTTTGCCCCGCCAATTTCACCGCGTACTGCAACGCCTCTTCCAATAACTGCCCGGTCGCCAGCGCGTGGATCAGCCCCGCGTTGAAGGTATCCCCCGCCCCCACGGTATCCACTACCTTTTCCACGGCTAAAGCGGGAGCATGGAACACCACGCCAAGTTGGTCGATTGCCCACGCCCCTTGATCACCCCACGTACAAGTCATCCACACGCAGCCGTGCTTTGCTTGGCGGTCAAGCAGGAAACTTTGCGCATCGGTAAACCCTTGGGCTTGTGCGTAAGCGCGTGAAAACATCACCACATCCACCAGCGGAACCAGTGTCTCCAGCCCTTCGCGGTCTTTTTCGATCTCCAACGATAGCGGCTGATCGAAAATGGCATCGCGGGCAAACGCCAGCATTTTGCTCAGCTCCGCCACATTGCGGCCTTCAAAATGCAGCCAGTCGTAACGTTCCACCGGAATGCGGGCGAAATCTTCCGCCGACAATTCAGGCAAATCGCGGTGATGGACTATCGTGCGGCTGCCGTTTTGTTGGTTCAGGGTGATGTAGGAAACCGGGGAATTGCCCGGCTGGTGACTGGCGTATTCTGTACCTACCGGACAATCCGCCAACTTTTTCAGGATCGCTTTCCCGTCAGCATCGCTGGCAATCACGCCCGCCCAATCGCAGCGGTGACGGTGTGCTGCCAATACCCGTGCGACATTGGCAGCATTCCCGCCGACATCCGACCACTGGCGTAAGGCACGCATTTCCTCGTCTTCGTGTGGGTAATGGTCAACCACATTCACGATGTCCAGCGTGGCATTTCCGGTAATCAGGATAAAACTCATAAAAAAATTTCCATTAGATGCAGTAATCCGCACGTTTCTGTGGTCGTACCTAGTGGGCTAAATGATAACGTGACAGGGGACGTATAATGTACAAAGTATTGGGGATAATTTTTCTCCTGCTGTTGCCGTGGCAGCTAGCGGGCGCAAATCCTAACATGATGATGCGAATTGTAGGGGGGAATCCGGCAGGACAAAATGCATGGCCTTCAGTCGTTGCCATCAAGACGACTGCCACGGGGGATATTCTGTGCGGGGGCAACCTGATCCATCCTTTGTGGGTACTGACAGCAGGCCACTGCGTCCGGGGGGAAGCAGAAGGCTTAAGCTATGAATACGGTGCGGGCGATATGGTCATCTACTCCGGGGCTGCCGGGTTAGATTCACCGAAAGGGCGCTATTCCGGTGTCCAGCGTATCGTCGTCCATCCTAACTACAACCCACGTACCGGGGCAAATGACCTTGCGCTGATCATGCTGACCACTCCCTTGGAAGGGGCAACCATGCCAATTTACGCCGACAATCCGCCAGCGGGTACGGCAGCGACCGTGGTCGGTTGGGGCGCACGCCGTGCCAATGCCGCTGGTGGCATTCCGGGGGATTACCCACGCCAGTTGCAGCAAGTGACGGTTCCCATCATTTCCAACGCCGTTTGCAACCGCCGCTCCTCTTATAACGGCAAAGTGCAATCCAATATGCTGTGTGCCGGACTGCCGCAAGGTGGGAAAGATGCCTGCGTGGGTGATAGCGGCGGGCCATTGCTGGTACGCCTGAACGGGGTTTACCGCCAAGTCGGGATTGTCAGCCAAGGGGATGGTTGCGCTGTTGCGGGGAAATACGGCATCTACACCCGTGTTGCCAATTACGCCCCGTGGATACAGCAATACGCCCCACCGCCGTATGCGGGAACACCCGTCACACAACCGGATAACCCGCGCATGTTGTACCCCGGTGGCGGTGGCGTGGTGGATTTCTGGTGGCTCGCGGGCTTACTGGCGTTGCTGTCCGTGGTGGTGGTCAGGAAGATTGTAATAGGTTCAAGGTATTATCCAGTTCAACCTGCTTACGCAACAGTTTCTTCACCCCAAAAGGGACGAACTGGAACAGGGTAATACCCGCCGCGCCCAGCAACAGCATACTGCCCAAAATGCGGTTGATGACGGCATCGGAACCCAGCAGCGCACCCAAGCCAAACATGCCGGAGGTGAGCCGCAACAGGTAGAACATCAGCGATGCCAGCAATAGCACGGCGGATGTGTGGATCAGTACCCCACCAACCTGATTCACCCATCCCCAGCGTGAGCGTTGCTGCTCAGCGACCCGCTCGTAATGGCGCGAACGTTGTTTAACCTCGCGCATGATGCGCTGTTGCGAAGCATTCAGGATCAAATCCCCAATCTGCTTTTCGCGCTGGTCTAAGGTGACGTAGGGCAAATGCGACAGCACCCGCACATGCTGGTGTACCACTTGCTTGAACAAATCCCCAGAATCAATCCGGTCAGGCAGTGGCAAACACGCCATCGGGTTTTGTTTCCAGTGGGTTTGGACATAGTGCTGGATGCGTTTGACCTTAACGGCCCGCAAATCCCGCAACATCCCTCCAATTTCACCATTTCCCGCGAAATCAGGCTCGACTTGCGCCTGCAAATAGTAAACTGGCGAACGTGCCACCACGGCGGACAAACGTTTGGCAGCTTCCCGGCTTTCGCCTTCGGCACTCAGGTAACGCGAACATTCGTACAGGCTTTCCAGATCGTCCTGCCGGGACTGGTTCACCACCCCGAGGGAAATCTCGATTGCCGCGCTGTAATCCCCTGCCCCATAGCAAGCATCCGCCAAATGGCGCTGGGCAAATAACGCGAACGCCGGGTCGTGGGCTTGCGCATACACCGCTGCTTGCCCGAAATGGGAAATCGCTTCCGGCAACTTGCCGAACAGGAATAAATAAATCCAGCCCAACTCAAAATGGGCGCGGTAATTGCGTCCATTAACGGAAAGCGCATCTTTGAGCATGTGTTCCGCCAGCAATACCCGCTGTAGCGCCCCGTTACCCTGCACCAACAAGGATTCGGAGAGCTTTTGGTTAGCGAAATCCACCTCAATCCCCGCGCGGTACTGCGAAAAACTGCCTTGGCTGCTGGCTAATAACTGTTTACGTAAATCTTCCCTGCCACTCGACAGCCGCAATCCTTGCATCGAAATGTGCAAAGCTTGGGTTTCCAGTTGCGGGCGCAAGCTGTACAAGGCATCTTCTGCCCCCCGGACTTTACTCAAATTGCTGCGAAAACCGGCGTCCAGCAGGCTGTAAACGTGCTGACGCCCCAACGCTTGCAGAGGAACCAAGTATTCAAGGTTGATGCGGTGGAAGGTATGGCTCTTATAGGCAGGAAAAAAGATATTCTGCAACTGGGAGGCAGCAAGTGCTTTGGACATTTCTCAGAATCCGTTCTGACACGTTGGAACTTAACAGCACATGAATATAGCGGAGATTTGGGATTTGTCCACCCCCTACCCCTTCCAAAAAACCGATTATAACAAGCGAAAAACCCTATCAAGCCATCTTAAAATCCTTGACCTGTATCAAGTTCCAGCACCAAACAAGGACTAACATGAGCGCTGAAATAATTTACCCAAAAAAAGTAGGAGTTAGTTATGAAAGCACAAATATTAATGGTTTCGCTGTTCGCACTCGGCCTAGCAACTGCCGTAGCGGCAGAAACGACGCCGAAAGATGAGCCGATCAAGCCAATTGAAGCTGCTGTAGTCAAAGACGCTGGCATGGTGGAATTGGGCAAGAAACTGTATTTCGACCCGCGCCTGTCCAAATCCGGTGCCATTTCCTGCAACTCATGCCACAACTTGAGCATGGGCGGCACAGATAACCTGCAAACCTCCATCGGCGACCATTGGCAGCAAGGCCCCATCAATGCGCCAACCGTACTGAATTCCAGCATGAACGTTGCGCAATTCTGGGATGGTCGCGCCAAAGACCTGAAAGCCCAAGCAGGCGGCCCTATCGCCAACCCCGGCGAAATGGCATTCACCCACGAATTGGCGATTAAAGTACTGGACTCTATTCCTGCCTACAAAGAAGAGTTCAAGACCGTCTTTAAAAAGGATGCCATCGACATCGGCATGGTGACAGATGCGATTGCTGCGTTTGAAGAAACCTTGGTCACACCGGATTCCAAGTTTGACCAATGGCTCAAAGGCGATGACAAAGCCCTGAGCGAAAAGGAACTGGCTGGTTATAAGCTGTTCAAGGACAGCGGCTGTACCGCTTGCCATAACGGCGCGGCAGTCGGCGGCAACAGCTTCCAGAAAATGGGCGTGGTTGAACCGTACAAAACCGACAGCAAAGCCGAAGGTTTAGTCGCCGTCAGCAAGCAAGACGCTGACCGCTTCAAGTTTAAAGTCCCTACCCTGCGTAACGTGGAAATGACTTACCCGTACTTCCACGACGGTGCAGCTAAAACCTTGGAAGATGCTGTGCATACAATGGGTCAAATCCAGTTGGGCAAAAAGTTCAGCGACGAGGAAACTGGCAATATCGTGGCCTTCCTGAAAACCCTGACAGGCAAACAGCCTGATTTCAAACTGCCCGTCATGGCTCCATCCACCAATGACACCCCGCGTCCAGACCCGTTCCCGAAAGACGCTGCTGCCAAATAACCTTGGGTTTTCCTAAAGCGTTAATGGAAAAGCCCCTGAACGGGGCTTTTCTTATGCTATTAGGCGGGCGTTTGGCTTAACCAGCGCAACAGCGTCGCTTTAAGCTTTTGTATATCAATCGGTTTGGTCAGGTAGTCATTCATGCCACTTGTCAAACATTGTTCACGCACTTGGGTAAATGCATGGGCAGTCAGGGCGACAATCGGCAGGTTTGCCCAACGGGGATCACTGCGGATACGTTGCGTTACCTCGTAACCGTTCATGTTTGGCATTTCCACATCCATCAGTACCAACCGGAATGGTTCGCGCTCCAGAGCTTCCAAGGCGAGCGCACCGCTTTCGACTGCCACCGGGTGACAGCCGATGGCCCGTAGCAATTCCGTGCCCAACATGCAGTTCAAAACATCATCATCCACCAACAATATTTGTGCGCCTGCCAATACATCGGTGGGGGGGGCCGGCACAAGAGTGGGTTCCGGTATGGCTGTTTGCTGCGCATCAACCCCGAAATTGGCACAGAAGCAAAACTCGCTGCCGATACCGGGAATGCTTTCCACGGTAATGACGCCGCCCATCAACTCCACCAAGCGGCGGCTGATGGATAGCCCCAAACCAGCACCTTTGACTAGGGCGTGCCCGTCCGCCTCAATCCGTACAAATGGCTCGAACAGTTTCTCGCGCTGGTCAGCGGGGATGCCAATGCCAGTATCGCGCACGCAAAAGCGGATGCTGACCGTTTCGCCACTGCGTGACTGGAGGCTGACATGCAGGAAAATCTTGCCTTTTTTCGTAAACTTGAGCGCATTCACCAGCAAGTTGTTCAGCACTTGGCTCAAGCGTAAGGGATCACCCAACAAACTCTGGGGAACATCGTCCTGTAGCTCGACCTGAAACACCAAACCTTTGGCATCCGCATCCTTTTGCACCACGTGGCAAATACTTTGCAGGATACCCGGCAAATGGAACAGCGCCGGACGCAACACCACTTCGCCCGCTTCGATGCAGGAAAAATCCATCACGTCTTCCACAATCCCCAACAACAAGCGCGAAGAACTCTGGAGTTGCTCGGCATAATCACGCTGCTTACCGTCCAGCGTGGTCTGCTGCAACAGTTGGGCAAGCCCCGTCACTACCGACAGCGGCGTGCGGATTTCATGGCTGATATTGGCAAGGAAAATGGATTTGGCACGGGTCGCAGCATCGGCCTGTTCCTTAGCACGCTGCAATTCCTGCTGGGTATCGACCTGTGAGGTAATGTCTACGATCAAACCTTCCAGCATCAGGGGCGAACCATCGGCTGCCCACTCCACGCAGTGCCCCTGTTCCCACACCCAACGCCAACCCTCTGTGCGGTGTTTTATCCGGTAATTCAACTGGAACGGCTGACGCTTTTGGAGGGCAGCAGAAGTCTCCACCCACACCCGTTTCTGATCATCGGGGTGGATCAGGCTGTTGAGGCTTATCCCTTTCTTACCCTGCAAATGGCTTACCGGACAGCCAGTCAGCGCTTCGCACCCCTCACTGACAAATTCCATCGTCCAAGCGGGGTCATAATGGCAACGGTAAGCCATCCCCGGTAGGTTGCCGATCAGGCTTTGCAGTGAACGCTGGCTTTCATGCAACAAACGGTCAGTGGCAGCACGCGCTTGGATTTCTTGCTCAAGCTGGGCATTTTTTGCCTGTAAGCGTGCGTTAAACCAGCCCAACACCGCACTGGCAGCAAACCCCAAGGCAATGACCGCCAAGAGGATAGCAAGCATCCACCCTATCCAACGGTAATCAGATTTCTGCTCCGGGTCATACAGGAAACCCTCCAACTTGTTGGTGTCATTGACCATGCCGAGTTTGACGAAGGTATCCGCCATGCGTTGCCAACGTTCGCCATTCATGTGCCCAATTTTCACAATGTCGGGCTTCATCAACTCGCGGATTTGCTGCGCTTCAAACTGGAGGTGTTCGCGGTTCAGATTTGGGTAGTGTTGCAATAGGAAGGTGATGATTTCGTCGGGGTTTTCCAGCGCATATTGCCAGCCTTTCACCACTGCACGGCGGAATGCTGCAACCTGTTCCGGGTGTTCACGCACTTGCCGTTCGCAGGTAAACAGGGTGTCGCCGTAAAAATCCACCCCGTAATTGATCGGGCGGATGTAATGCACATCCCGCCCTGCCTGCTGGTTGAGGAATGGCTCGCTGGTCAGGTAGCCATAATCTGCATCCAACTTGCCCGCCACCAACGCATCCATACCCACGCTGTTCGGTTGCAGGGATAGCGCATCCAGCTTAAGCCCTTCATTGACGAAAATGGCAGCGACTTCCACGATGGGTTGCCCGCCCACCAAAATGCCCACCCGTTTATGGGCAAGGTCGTGCGGCGTCAACAAACCGGAATCGCTTAAAGTCATCAAGATAGCGGGGGAATGCTGAAAAATGCTGGCGAGTGCCACTACCGGCTTGCCCTGCAAACGGTAGTACACCAATTCGCCCGCTTCGACCGCGTATTGCGCACGGCCTTCCAACACTTCGGTCAGGGGGGAAATGTCTGGCCCACCTGCTTGCAAGGTGACATCCAAGCCCTCATCACGGAAGAAACCTTTTTCCACCGCCGCGTAGTAGCCCGCGAATTGGAACTGGTGTTGCCATTTCAATTGCAGGGTAACGCTTTCTAAAGGTGGTGGGGCTGCTATCGCTTGACCAAAAAACAGCAAGCACAGCCATAGAGTCCACACAAAATTTTGGCCGACAAATACTCGCAACGGGGTTTCCTCTCGCAAACAGGTCTACTTCACACGTCAGCCCGCTATGTTACACGGAAACCATTCACAGTTGAGCGAAAAAACCTTCCAGTTCTTTGTAGAGTGCCTGTTCTTGCGCGGCTTGGTTTGGGTAGGCGAAATGTCCAGCTTCCAGCACAAACAGCGACTTTTCCCCCGCCAGCGCATTGTAAATGGCGAACTGTCCCGGTGGGGCAACTGCCGGGTCAAAGCGGGCGGCGGCAACGTGCACGGGCTGTTGGGTGAAAGTTGCGGCACAGCCTGCATCGTAATACTGCAAGGTATCCATGACATTGCCATAACTTTGCTGGTAACGCTGCACTGCCGCCCCGCTGCCGATGGTGGGCAATTGCAAGCGCAAGGGCTGGTTGCCAAAGGTCGGTACATGGAAATGCGCCCGCTGGATACGCGCATCCCACGGCAAGGCCAACGCCCCGATCCCACCGCCGAAGCTTGTGCCCACATAACCCACATGCCCCCGCGCTGCTGGGAAGAGCGCCAGTAATGCCGACACCGCCAGCCATACATCATCCACACAACCGCCGATCACGTATTCATCAGGTTTGCCGATGCCGTACAACACATGCTCAGAAGGCGTGCTCGAAATGCCCTGTTGCTGGCTCAATGACAAACCGCGCAAACAGGGGAACAACAACGCCGCCCCGGCAGGTTGCAAGCGCAAATCCGCGCCACTGCACCCACCGTAACCGTGCCCAAACACCAACCCGCGCGTCACCGGCTGATCTTGCGGAATCAGCAACCAACCCCGAATAACCACACCGTCGGTCGAGCCATAGCGCACGTCATAGACTTCATACCCACCCTGTTGCTTCCCCGTATGCTCAATGCACGGACGCGGGTGTACCTGCATCGCACGGGCGTAACGTGCCTGCCAGAACGCGGCGAAATCCGCTGGCGGCTGGGGTACGCCGACCGCTTGCAAAGCTTCCAATGAATAACCGTAACTGGGGTCAAACGCAAAACCGTGGGCAAACTTGGGCAGCATGAAATCTCCTTGGCCTTACACGCGCACGAGGGAATTTTCCCCGTCCACGCCGTTATCCACGTAACCGTCCGCTTCCCAGTCATTTTCCCAATGGCTACCGTCGTATTGGTAGCGGAATTGGTATTCTGGCGTCGCGGTATCCAATTCCAACACCACGGTGAATTCGCCGCTTTTTAGTGCGCTCATGGGCGTTGCTTGTGCATCCCAAGCGTTGAAATCGCCCACCAGATAAATGCTCTGGGCGGAACGGGCAGCTTCCTTACTGATGCGGAAGGTCACTTTGCAGGCTGGGCGCGTTTTCAGGTATTGTTTTTTTAACATCTAGCAATCTCTCTGTTCAAAAAAGCGCGAACATAACAGTTCTTGTTGGTTTCCTGTATCCAAAATAACGGTGCGTTCGCTAAAAATCACTCTGGCTTGTTCAATTCCGGCCTCAGTAGCGGCGTGCAGGCGTTGTAACACCCGCTCGACGTGCTTACAAATACAGCCATTTGTTTTGATATGCTTCATGGCAACATCTACTTTCATAAAATTTCCCCCGACACGTTATAGCTATCCATTATTTTCACACACGAATGTTAAGCAAATACTATGCCACGGAGTATGTTGTTATTCAGTCCGTGGCAAGCTTGTTGTGTGCAGTTATATAGCAATACCATTACGTTTCGTAAGTTTTTCTGGATAGATGGTAGTTTTAGGAAGTGAGCAAGAATAGATCAGATTGTACCCGCTGCACACGCAACCGGCAAAGCGCCAGCAGTTTCGTATGCCTTCATCCAATGCACGACCTGCAAGCTGCCGTCCCACTCTTCCACCAGCGCGGAGCAGCTTTCCACCCAGTCGCCGTCGTTGCAATACAGCACCCCGTCAATCTCGCGGATTTCGGCGTGATGGATATGCCCGCAAATGATGCCATCCAGTTGCCGCCGTTTGGCCTCTTTCGCCAGCGTTTCTTCAAAGGCGGAAATAAAATTCACCGCCGATTTGGTCTTGTGTTTCAGCCACGCGGAAACTGACCAATACGGATACCCCAGCCATGTGCGCCAGCGGTTGTAAATGGTGTTGAACACCAGCAAGCGTTCATAGAACCAATCGCCCAGCTTTGCCAGCCAACGGGCAAATTGCATCACCCCGTCAAATTGGTCGCCGTGCAGCACCAGAAACTTGCGCCCATCCGCCGTGGTATGCACCACTTCATCTTCAAGGTGGATCGCGGTGATTTGGTGATGGATGAAAGGCCGCAGGAACTCGTCATGGTTGCCGCTGACGTAGGTCACTTTCGTGCCGCGTTGCGCCCGCTCAAACAGCAAGTGCAGGATTTGGTCGTGGAAGGTGTCCCAATACCAGCGCTTGCGCAACGCCCAGCCGTCGATGATGTCGCCGACCAGATAAAGCTGTTCGGCGTGGTTGTGTTGCAGGAAATCCAGCAGGAATTCGGCCTTGCAACCGCGTGAACCAAGATGGGTATCAGAAATCCAGATACTGCGGTATTTGCGGAAGTTCTGGTTGATGGTCATCGGAAATTCCCCCTTTCTGGTAATGCGCCAGCAGCGCGTAACGCCCAGCAAGCTGGCGCATCCGCAGTTGGTCACGTTCACGGTCCGCCAGTTGCTCTAGGTAGCACGGCACGTCTGGATCAGGGTGGACATGGAACCAATCCAACCATTGCAGCAACACCCGGCGGAACCACGGCGGCATGGTTTGCTGATCGGAAAAGTCCACCACATGCAAGCAGCCACCCGGTTTGAGGATATGCAGCGCGTGTTCCAGCGCCCCCTGCCAACCGGGGATCATCGACAGCACATAGGAAAACACAATGTGGTCGAAGGGCTTTTCCAGCCCGAAATCGTGGTGGCTGACCTGCCCTGCCAACCCTTGGCGCAGCGTGATATTGCGTTCATACAACGTGCCGCGCAGCTTGTCGCGGGCGGTGTCCAACATCATGCGCGAAGCATCAATGCCATACAGTTTGACGCTGGGGTAACGATAAGCCAGCTTGGTCAGGTTACGCGCCGTACCGCAGCCGATTTCCAGCACGGTTTCGCCCGGTTGCACGTCCATTTCGTTCAGCAGCGCATCGCGCCCCAGCAGGTAATACTTGCGTGACAGGTCGTAAACATAGCGCTGGTAGCGGTATTGCCTGTCCATTTGTTGTGCGGCATCCATCTCAATCGGCCTTACGGTAGAGGTGGAAACCGCCGTAGATCGCCGAACGGTCTTGCTGGAAGCCTTGTGCCGAGCGCTCACCCTCATACACAAACTGGGCAAGCAATTCGGCAGGCAAGGCCGCTTCCAATGGCGATTCGGCGGCAGCGGTACGGAAGATGATGCGTGTTCCCGGCTTGCCGACGCGGGCGATTTCTGTCCATAACTGGCACAGCACGTCGTCGCTCATCCAATCCTGCGCGTCGAGGAACACAAAGCGGTCGTAACTGTGCGGTGCTTGCGCTTGCAGGAAATCAATCATCGAGCCGAGGTGTGTATCCACCTTACCCAATTGGCTGCGGATCAGCTCGTAATTATCGGCCTGCAAATACGGCGGGATAGCTTCGCGCTTTTCATGGTCGTAGCTGTGGCTAAAGCCCTGCCAAGCGAAGTAGTTGTCTTGGATCGGGAACTGGCACGCCAGCCGCTCCACCCGCTCGCGGTATTGCCCAATCAGGTTGCCCTGCTCTTTCATGGCTTTGTATTGCTGCGGCGGAATGCCAAGGCTGAATACCGACACCGGCAGCTTACCCAAAAACTTCACCAGCTTATTGTCGAAAAACGGCGCGATGTGCTGGTCGAAAATCGCTTTCTGCTCATACAAGCTGCTGGCGCTGAGAATTTTTTCCGGCTGGTAATTGGTCTGGCGGGCAATCCAATGCAAGAAGCGCATGAAATAGCCAAAGCGCGTGTTGCGGTACAGCCCGTCGCGGAACATGTGGATGCGTCTTTGCCCCAGAATGCTGCGCCCCTGCCAAAAAGCATCGACTTCATCATCCAAATGCGGGCGGATGTGGCTCTCGTACTGGCTTTCGTTCTGTTCCCGGTCGGCATAGCCAAAAAAGTCGTAAAACGCCGCGTGGTCAGGCAAATGTTTCATCGCCGCCAGTTTCAGGCGCGTCAAGGACATGTGGTACGGGTTCAGGTCAATCGCGGTGATGTGCGCCGGTGTTGCCGTCAGGTAATTCAGCACATTGCAGCCACCGGAGGCGATGGTCAGCACCCGGCTTTCTTGGTTCAGTTCCAACGCTTGCAAGTCGACCGCTGGGTCTTCCCATATCTGGTTGTAAATAAAACTGTTGAACCAGAAGCTGAACAAACGTTGCTGCATCCCCATCAGGGATGTCGGGGCGTGCTGGTGAACAGCGTCACGCAATGCTGCGGAAATACCTGCCATGTACAAATCTCGTTAGTTTATTCGGTGATGCTGCGCAGGTTAAGGTGCGGAAGTGACTGAAAAGTGACGCTTATATGACGGTTTTGTTATGCGCAAAGCCATTACCAAACCTGCGCGGCTGTCACGGAACTGACACACTCTTGGGGTTTAATGCGGGGGTAAAATGGAATTCATACAGGTTTAACATGCGTACAATCCTGATTGTCGAAGATGAACAGCCGATCCGTAAGATGGTCGGCCTTGCTTTGGGGCGTGCCGGTCTTGAATTGAGCGAGGCCGCCAATGCCGAACAAGCTTATGCCGAAATCAACCGCAAACGCCCGGAACTGATCCTGATGGATTGGATGCTTCCCGGTATCAGCGGGCTGGAATTGGTGCGGCGTTTGCAGCGCGATGCCATCACCCAAGACATCCCCGTGATCATGCTGACTGCCCGCAACGAAGAAAGTGACCGGATTTCCGGTTTCCAAGCAGGCATTGACGATTACATCAGCAAGCCGTTTTCCCCCGCTGAATTGGTGGCACGGATTCAGGCCGTCTTGCGCCGCACCCAACAACCCCCGCCGGTAAAAACCCTCGAATTCGGGGCGCTGGCACTGGATACCGTCAGCCACCGCGTAACCGCCAGCGGTGAGGAATTGGAATTTGGCCCGACTGAATTCCGTTTGCTGAAATTTTTCATGCAGCACCCCGACCGGGTTTACAGCCGCGCCCAATTGCTCGACAACGCTTGGGGGCGCACGGTATATGTGGAAGAGCGTACCGTGGATGTGCATATCCTGCGTTTGCGCAAAACGCTAGCGCCGCACGGTTTCGAGCATTACATCCAGACAGTGCGCGGCGCGGGTTACCGTTTTTCACCCGACAGCTAAACACAACCGTCACAAAAGCGTCACCGTCTTGCAGTATTCGCGTAGCACAATTGGTGCAGTCTCCACTACAAGATGAATGTTTTTTGTGTCAGCCAATCACCTCAAGCTCGTCCAATCCCATACCCACTTGACGGTCGTCACGGAAACGTGGCCGCCGGAAATCAATGGCGTGGCACATACCGCCAGCCGTTTCGTGGATGGATTACGCAGCCGGGGTGGCTATCACATCCAGTTAGTACGCCCCCGCCAACAAGCCCGCGAGAAGGCTTGCCGCGAGGACGGTTTTCAGGAGTATCTGGTCAATGGATTGACACTCCCCTTTTACAAGGAAGTCCGTTTGGGCTTCCCGCAATACCACGCGCTCAAACGCCTGTGGCAAAAGCAGCGCCCCGACATCGTGCAAATTGTTACCGAAGGCCCTTTGGGTTATTCCGCAATGAAGGCGGCGAAAAAGCTCGGCATTCCGGTAATCAGCGACTTCCACACCAATTTCGACCAGTACAGCCGCTATTACCGCCTGAGCGGGTTTTTCAATCTGGCGAAACGCTATTTGCGCCATGTGCATAACCAAACGCTGGTCACACTGGTTCCAACCCGCGAATTGCAGCAACAGCTCAGTGATAAGGGTTACACCCGCATCGACATTCTGGATCGCGGCATTGATACCGCCCAATTCAACCCGCAACGCCGCAGCCACACTTTACGCGCCCAGTTAGGCATCCGCCCCGAACAATTGCTGGTCACGCTGGTATCACGCATGGCGCAAGAGAAAAACCTTGATTTGGCGTTTGAGGCTTTCCGCGCTATCCAACAGCACGTGCCGGATGCGCGATTCCTGCTGGTCGGCGATGGCCCAGAACGCAAACGTTTGCAGGAAGCCCACCCCGACTGCCTGTTCGTGGGGATGCAAACCGGCACGGCACTGGCGGAACATTACGCCAGCGGCGACCTGTTCCTTTACCCCAGCACCAGCGAAACCTTCGGCAATGTCATTTTGGAAGCGATGGCAAGCGGCTTGCCGGTCGTGACCTTCGACTATGCTGCCGCACGGGAATACATCCGTTGGGAAGAAAACGGCATGGCAGTCCCGCTGGATGATAACCCTGCATTCATTCAAGCCAGCATCAGCTTGGCAAGTAACCCTGCCCTGCGCCAACGCGCGGGGCTTGCCGCCCACCAGACCGCCCAAGGCTTGGGCTGGGACAAAGTAGTGGAACGCTTACACCAAACCCTTCAAACCGTCTTGCGCGAGGTGCGCCATGAAACTGCTGCATCAACTTAACGACCACGAAATCCCTTTGTGCTTGCTGTTCAACCGGGTTAACCACCTAAAACCCATCAGCCTATTCTTTGCCGCCGTCAGCCGTTTGGGGAACGGGGTGTTCTGGTACGTGCTGATGCTGATGTTGCCGCTGCTGTACGGCTGGGACGCACTGCCCGTTTCCCTGCACATGGGGCTGGTGGGGCTGGCAGGTGTGTTGGTTTACAAATGGCTGAAAACCTCCACTGAACGGGTACGCCCTTACAGCCACAACGATGACATTTTCCAGAACGTGGCGGCACTCGACCAGTTCAGTTTCCCGTCTGGGCATACCTTACACGCAGTCAGTTTTAGCTGGGTGTTGCTGCACTATTACCCGGAATGGGGCGTGCTGGTCGTGCCGTTTGCTGCACTGGTGGCGTTGTCGCGGGTGATTTTGGGCTTGCATTACCCCAGCGATGTGCTGATTGGCGCGTTCTTGGGGGCGGGGTTGGCACAAGGAAGTATTTGTCTGTTGTCTTGCCTGTTTTAAGGAGAAAACCATCATGACCCTGCAACCTGTTACCTTGGAAGGCCGCTTAGTGCGGCTTGAGCCACTGATTGAATGGCATTTGTCCGACCTGTTCCAAGCCGCGCGTGATGAAAGTATCTGGAAGTACATGTTTTATGGGAAAATGACCGAGCGGGCGAACATGGAAGCCTTCATCGTCAATGCCATCCGTTTACGTGAAGCCGGGACAGACCTGCCTTTCGCGGTCATCGACAAAGCATCAGGGCAAGCAATTGGCAGCACCCGCTACCGTGACATTTGCATGAAACACATGCGACTGGAAATCGGCGGCACGTGGTACGCCCCCAAATACCAACGTTCCGGGGTCAACTTGGAATGCAAATACTTGCTGTTACGCCATGCCTTCGAGACCTTCGGCATTTTGCGGGCGCAGTTCAAAACTGACCTGCGTAACGAACGTTCGCGCCAGTCACTGGAAAAAATGGGCGCGATACAGGAAGGTATTTTACGCCGTAGCGCCATCATGCCGGATGGAGTCATCCGCGATACAGCCATTTATAGTATCCTTGACACGGAGTGGGGTACGGTCAAACAAAACATCGAAACGCGCCTGGAACGGCACGCATCAAATAACAACATGAACTTGGTCGGAGTAGGACATTACCTTGGATACGGAACGCACACACCTAGCAAAAACAAGCACTGACATCACGTTGGATAACCCGGCTTACCACATCAACCGCGAACTGAGCCTGCTGGCGTTCAATTGCCGGGTGCTGGAAATGGCGAGTGACCCCAGCACCCCGCTGCTGGAGCGCCTGAAATTCCTGTGCATTTCCAGCTCCAACCTCGACGAATTTTTTGAGGTGCGGGTCGGGCGCTTAAAGCAACAATTGAGCTTGGACATTGCCACCATCGGGGCCGATAACTTGCCCCCCAGCACCGTATTGCGCACCATCAACCAAAACGCGCATGACTTGGTGGAACGCCAATACAAGCTGTTGAATGAAACCCTGATCCCTGCCCTGCGTAAAGAAGGCATCTACTTTGTACGCCGCACCCATTGGGACGAGCGCCAACGCGCGTGGCTGTCGGACTATTTCGAGCGCGAATTGTTGCCACTGCTCAGCCCACTGGGGCTAGACCCTGCGCACCCGTTCCCCAATATCCTCAACAAAAGCCTGAATTTCATTGTCAGCCTGCAAGGCACAGACGCTTTTGGGCGTGAAATCGACACTGCCATTGTGCAAGCACCGCGCACCTTACCGCGCATCATCCGCTTACCCGTGGACATGGCTGCCAGCGAAAACAGCTTCGTGTTCCTCTCCTCAATCCTGCACGCCTTCATCGGGCGGTTATTCCCCGGCATGGAAGTGCTGGGCAGTTACCAATTCCGCCTGACCCGCAACAGCAATATGTTCGTCGATGAGGAAGATACCGACGATTTGCTGGAAGCGATGCAAGGCGAATTGCCGCAGCGCAATTACGGCGCGGTGGTGCGGTTGGAAGTGTCCGACCATTGCCCGCAAGACAATATCGACTACCTGACCGAACAGTTCGACTTGGAAGCCAGCGATGTTTACAACGTCAACGGCCCGGTCAACCTCAACCGCCTGATGGCGATCAGCGATTTGGTGGAACGCCCTGACTTGCGCTTCCCATCCTTCCGCCCTGCCCCACCGATTACCGAACGTTACCCTGATATTTTTGAGCGCGTGCGCCAACGGGATGTGTTGCTGCACCACCCTTACCAAAGCTTCCAATCAGTGGTTGATTTCATTGGGCAAGCCGCCAGCGACCCGAACGTATTGGCGCTGAAAATGACCCTGTACCGCACTGGCAGCAAGTCGGTAATCGTCGAGCATTTGGCACGCGCCGCCCGTGCTGGTAAGGAAGTGACCGTAGTGGTCGAACTCCGCGCCCGTTTCGACGAAGAAGCCAACATCAGCCTCACCACCCAGTTGCAACGTGCCGGGGCGCACGTGGTTTACGGCGTGGTCGGTTACAAGACCCACGCAAAACTATGCATGGTAGTGCGCCGCGAAGGCCAACAATTACGCCGTTACGCCCATCTGGGGACAGGCAATTACCACCCCGGCACGGCACGGCTTTACACCGATTTCGGGCTGCTGACCTGCAACCCGGAAATGACCGAAGACGTACACAAAGTTTTCCTCATGCTCACTGGCTTAGGCAGCATCCAAGGCATGAAAGACCTGCTGGTTGCGCCTTTCACCTTATACAACACCATCCTGCAAAAGATTTCCGGGGAAATAAACCATGCCCGCGCAGGCAAACCCGCACTGATCCGCGCCCGCATGAATTCGCTGATCGAGCCGCAAACTATCCACGCGCTGTACCAAGCCTCACAAGCAGGCGTCAGGGTGGAATTGGTGGTGCGCGGGATTTGCTGCTTGCGCCCCGGCATTCCGGGGGTATCGGAAAATATCCACCTGCGTTCGGTGATGGGGCGTTTCCTCGAACACCCGCGCGTGTTCTATTTCCAGAATGACGGGGAAGAAGAACTCTACTGCTCCAGCGCTGACTGGATGCCGCGTAATTTCTTCCGGCGGGTGGAAGTGGCGTTCCCGATCCTTGACCCCAAGCTGCGCAAGCGGGTGATCCACGAGGCGTTTGAGCTGCACTTGCAGGACAATACCCAAGCGTGGGAACTGCACGCCGATGGCACGTACCTGCGCCTTGAACCACCTGCGGATGAAGCCCCCGTTACGGCACAAAGCATACTGTTGGCGGAACTATCGCGCTGATTGCAGAAAAACTTAAGGCGTGTGCTTTTTCGCCAGTACCGCTTGGTAAAAAGCCACCAATTTTTCTGCCTGCGCGGTGTGTGACCACGTAGCCGCATAAGCTAACGCTTCATCAACCTTGTGGGCATGAAGCGTTTTGTCACTGAGCAACCGGGCAACTTGCGCCGCAAAAGCATCGGTATTTTCCGCCGCGACCAACCCACCCTGCTCCGTACCGATGATGTCTTTTGTGCCCAACACTGCGGTAGACACCACGGGCGTGCCGCAGGCCATCGCCTCAATCAGCACCAGCCCTTGGGTTTCGGTACGCGAAGCAAACACGAACACATCCGCCGCTTTGTAGCAGGCTTGCAAACCACCATCGCGGCGCAGGTAGCCAACGAACCGGACGTTATTTTCCAAACCACTGCGCTTTACTTGCGCGTGCAGGCTTTTTTCTGCCGGGCCTTCACCCGCGATCACGAACAGGATGTCGGGAATGCGTTCCCGCAAGATTGCCGTTACTTCCAGCAGGAAACCGATGTTTTTCTCAAACGCCACCCTACCTACGAACAGGATAACCGGGCGTTCGGCGGGAATGTTGTGTTGCGCCCGGAATGCTGCGCCATCGCCCGACTTGAACACATTCGTGTCCAAACCTGTCGGCAAAATACTCATCGGCGTTTCCACCCCGTAATCCACCAGCACTTGCTGCATAGCGGTGGAAGGCACGACCAGCGCATCCAAATCAGCGCATTGGGTGCGGGAAAAGTGCCGCGCCGCGTAACGCAACCAGCTTTTCGGCAACCACTTGATGTAGTTGTAGAGGTATTCCTCGAAAAAAGTATGGTAGGTCGCCACCACCGGCAGTTTCAGTTTGCGTGCCAGTTTCAACCCAGCGTAGTGCGCCACGAACGGGGTGTGGATATGGATAATGTCGTAATCGTCCGCCCGTAATTCCTCCGTCAAGCGGTGAATATGGCGGATGCGCATCATGCGGTCTTCCGGGTCAACGATCACATTGCGCGAGCTGATGCGGATGATGTCGGTTTCATCTTCCGTCACCTGAGCGTAAGCGGGGGCAATCAACGTGACGCGATGCCCTGCTGCCTGCAATGCCTGCCGGAATGCCTGAATAGAGGTGGAAACCCCATTAACGCGCGGAAAATACACGTCGGAAACCATCAAGATATGCATTACAACCCCTTCAATGGGCCGATATAGCCGATCATGCTTTCCTTATCCCGTGCGTCCACCGCCTGTTTACCATTGGGGTGCTGCACAACCGTGGTCAAGTAACTCCAACCGTTGATGCCGGTAAACCAATACGGTGCGGTGGTTTCAGCACCCAACGGCGCGGAGAAAATGCGGGTAGCTTTGCCTTTGCCCAGATCGTATGCCCAGACGATATTATTTTCGTGTTCGCCGTCTTCGCCAATGATGAGCGTGTTGGAATCCGCCAAAAAGGTGACATTATCCGGCTGCGCAAGGTTGTCGATGGTGCAACCTTGCGGCTCTTTCTCCCCGCCGGGGCCACCTGTGAGCAAGGCTTTCATGCTGCCTGCCACTAAGTTGCTGGTAATCGCATTGCCATCCGTATCCCTACCACCGCCCTGCATGGACAAGGTATAAACGCCCCCGCAGTAATTCGCAGCATCCAAGCGGATATGGTTGCCGGTGGCGGCATCGTAATTTTTACCCTCTTCAGGGTCATCCACGTTATCCAGCATCCCGCGCCCGATTTCGCTGAGCGCAAGGAAACCCCGATTGTTTTGCGTATCGTAGGTGAAACCTTCCATCTTGCGGAATTCGTGGGTTGCGCCTTTGAGTGCGGCGTAACGGCGGCTTTCCAGACGTGAAGCCAGCAATTCCTTGCCGGGTTTGACTTTCAGGCATTGCTTGGCGAAACCAGCCGGAGACACCAGCTTGAAACCGTTGGCGGTGTCACAGTGATCTGCGTCACCCGTTTCAAACAAATCGCTGAATGCCGTCAGCTTCTGGATTGCAGGCTTGATCTCGGCATCACTGGCATGACCCAAACTGACCCATGCCAAACTCGCCGCACCGCCATTTTGGGCGTTAGTCTGGTTCCAGACAGCGGCATAAAGTGTACCCGCTGACAAATCACCCACCTTATCAGCGACGAACATAAACAACGTGCCATTATCGCCATCGTCAGTCAGGTAAACCGTTTGCTGGTCAGGCAGCACGTAGGCGAGTTCGTGTGAAAACCTCCCCAGCGCGTAATGTTTGGTGTAACTGCCCTTACCGCCGTTAACGTGGGCTTCGGTAATCCAACCAACCATATAGGGGCTGGATTTAGCCGGTTTTTTCAGGTCATCCTGCCAGTAATATTGGGGGTAAGTGACATATTTCTTATCGGTAATGCCATCGGGATTGCTGACTTGTTTTTCGATATTGGCGGCATCCGGCTCGTATTCTTCACTGCCCAATAGGCTGTTCCATGGCGTGACTGAGCCTGCGCAATGCACGTAACCACCGAAATCTTTCGATTGGTCAATGAATTGCAGGGTATTTTTGACCGGGCTGAGTTGACCGTCCTTATCCTGTTGCAGTTGCGTCATGTACATGCCACCGACATTGCATTCAAACTGCGACATCAGGTACAGCTTGCCGCCATCATGCAGGATCGCGTTGAAATCCAAACCACTACCAACAGTGCCATTTGTGCCGTTACAGATGTAGGGCTTGCCATCCACGTCAATTGGCTGGCCTTGCACATTCTTCATCAAGCCGAAGGTTTCACCGTTATCCTGATCCCCGCTGCGCAACAGTTCGTGATAAGCCAGCACTTGTTTTTCGCCGTTGAGCGTCACTTCGCTGGTAGCACGCGGGATAAGCTTATCCGCCGCGCTAGTGGGCAATACCAAGGGTTTGAATTCGAGGGTGTATTTCGGGCTACCTGCCTGCACCACTGCAACCGCAAGCAACACCAGCAAGGAAGAAAGCAGGATCGGAAAACGCATACTTAACCTATTGTCTCAAAGGGCATTGGGCGCGACTTTACTCCTGTAATTTGACAAAATGATGACGCGAAACATAAACCACTATACTTGCCGCTATACTTGCACCACCTTCCAGACTCGACGGCAACACGGAGAATCACGTGAACCACCCGAACCTCAACCCGCGCAACGATGCCAGTATCCGGGTACGCGCCTCGCTGATCGGCGGGCGCATCGACACCAAACCGTTCCGCGCTGATGAAACGCTCGCCATCAACCCATTGACGGTGGCGATCCCCGGTGGCGGCTGCGCGGTTTTGTTCCGCTACGGCGTCGCGGTGTTTTTCGGCATGGCAACCGAGCAAGAAAGCCAGTTTTTGGAACGCCTGTTGCCTCTGACCCACGAGCCGCGTACTTGGCCTGAAGATGAGTTGCTCAACCTGCGCACGGATGCAGACCAACTCGAAGGCGTGGATGCACAAGGTTGCCTGTGGTTGCATGACACCTCTGTCCAACGCCTGCAACTGGTGGCGGAAATGCTGGCACGCAGTTCCGTTTTGTCAGACGACGAAGCGCGGGTCACAAAGACATTCGAGCAAATCGAACCACTGGCACAAAACTTGAGCAAACGCGGGCGCGGCGGGCTAAAAATGCAGGAACTGCTCACCTACATCGGTGATTCCCTGCTCAGCCAACAACGGATGGTAGGCCGTGCGGAAGTGGCGGATAAACCCGACCTATTGTGGGAACGCCCGGAACTCGAAGGGCTTTACCTGCGCTTGGAAGACGAGTTCGAGTTACGCGAACGCCATCTGGCATTAGAACGTAAGCTGGATGTCATTTCTAATACCGCCGAAACCCTGCTGGACTTGCTGCAAGCCCAACGCAGCCACCGGGTGGAATGGTACATCGTAATACTGATCGTGGTTGAAATCGGTTTAACGCTCTATGAGCTATTTTTTAAAGGGCATTAATCCCATTTCCTAAAGGTAGAGCGGAGCCATCCGCCGCCAATAATACCCCCGGTGCGCCCGCTCATCCCACTCATGCAATTGGTGGTGAACGCCCTTACTGCGCAGGATGTGGCTAAGATGGTGGTTATTGCCCAGAAAGGGGTCTTCCTTGCCGATCACCAGCACGATGTCCATCTGCCGCAAATGCTGCAAGCGCCAATCGCAGGGCAGGTTCGGCAGAAAATGCACCGGGGTATGAAAATAGATATTGTCGTCATAATACCCGCTGAACAAGTCAGAGAAACTTTCCGCCTGCATCGTCAAATCATAACGCCCTGAAAACGCGCTCAATTTCTGGAATAAATGCGGGTGGCGGAAAGCAATATTGGCGGCATGGAACGCCCCCAAACTGCACCCGTGCGCAATCGTACAAGGATGTTGATTTTTATGCTGCATGAACGGTATGACTTCATGCAGGATATATTCTTCAAAACGAATATGGTGCTGTATACGGTCTGCCGGATGTTTCCAGAAACAGTACAGCGAATCGTGGTCAACACTGTCCACACAAAACAATTGCAACTGCCCCGCATTAATCTTGGGCGCAAGCTGATGAACGATACGCAGCTTTTCGTATTCGTAAAAACGCCCGTCGCGGGTGGGAAACACCAGCACTTTTGCCCCAGCGTGCCCGAAAACCAGCAATTCCATCATGCGCCCCAGCCGGGGACTGTGCCAGCGGTGATATTCGCGTTGCATTGCCTGACCTGCTTACAAAACCTTTCAGATGCCGCATGATAACGGGGCAATATTGCAGGCACATGACGTAGCATCAGCAAAAGCCGCCATGTAGTTCCTCTCAGCAGGTTATGCGCTTATGATACGCACTCCTTCCCGTATTGGACTGAACCCAACTTATGTCTTATTTATACCTTGCCTTCGCTATCATTGCCGAAGTCATTGCCACTAGCTCCCTGCGGGCGACTGAAGAATTTACCAAACCCATCCCCACCCTCATCATGGTGGCGGGTTACGGGCTAGCATTTTATTTTATGACACTGGCGTTGCGCACCCTGCCACTGGGATTTACCTATGCGGTATGGTCTGGACTTGGCATCATCCTGATCAGCATTATTGGAATCATTTTCTATGATGAACGCTTAGATTTGGCAGCAACCCTTGGCATGACCATGATTATCATTGGTGTGCTAATCATCCACCTATTCTCGAAAACGGTAAAACATTGAGCCGTAACCATCTAAGCATCGCCGACCAAATATGAACTTTTTATTAAACCCCAATGGATACCGAAAGCCCGTGCTTATTCCACCACTGCCTATACTATAAAGAATGTGTTGCTGGTGCGTAGCCACCACAACACCACCTTAGGCAAATGGATGTGCCTGAACAAGTTTGCACCTGACCGTTATCTCGCGCAGAGAGAGGGGGCGGCTTGTCCACCAACACCTACTTGCCTGACATTTTCCTTGTAATTTACCCCTCTGTACACGACAATTTTCCTAATCAGCGGTTTTCAGCAGCAAGGTGACATTGCCATTTGCCTTAGCGATTAAGTTTGGAGGCCATAAAAACAGCATCCACAAGCGGAGGTTTTCTGCCACTGCA
>NZ_JAQTLS010000008.1 GCF_028714775.1 Thiothrix sp.
CATCAGCGGGCGTTTTGCAATCGGTTAAAAGCTCATCCATCAGGACGGGATCAAGGGTTTCCATGTGACTGCTCCTTGCGGGGGGTCCGCTGTTATATAGCAGTTACACAGTTCAGTTTACAGTCTCCTAAAAGGTCTGCACAGCATCGCTGTGTGAAATAACACACTGTTTATTAAGTAAATATCTGGCGTGCAAATTGATATTTTTGGTTTCGGCCTTGCCCGCATCACTCTATGCTTCTCGGTATCGTTGCAAGTTATTGGAGAGCGTTATGTCAGAACCGATGTCGTTTGAAGCGGCGATTTTGTCCGGTTACGCTGCCGTGTCTGGGGTGTTGTCGGTCTTGATCAGTGTGCCGTTCTTTTGGTTTTTTGCCGAATTGCCGTTTTGGATGCGGGCGGTGGCGGTGATTATCTTGGGCTTGGGCATCATTGAATTGCGGGTAGCTTACCGCTCGTGGAAAGCTCGGGAGTAAGCGTTACGGGATTGATACGGGGTGATGTTAAAAAAGAAGGGGCAGTTCTGGGGAGAACCCGCCCCTTTGGAAGTTGTACACGTCGTCATTATTGTCTTAAGAGCAGAAAACTATCTCCACATAGTTCAGTCTCGCAGGGCATATAGCAATTGTTGTGCCAACTTTTAACTCATTGTTTTTACTTGTTCATGCTTATGGCTAGGCGTGCTTTGCTGTGTCAAATAGCAAGTTAGCCATGTGTTTTCACACAACTGAAAACTACCTCCACATAAATTTCAGTCTGGCATAACAAGGCAAATAGCGTGCCAGATGTAAAACTTCATGTTTTTCAATGCCGAGCGTAATCATTGGTGCTGGTTTGGTGTGTGAATTTACGCAGTTAGCGTGTTTTTTCACACGGTTTCTGCTGCGCTGTTGTGAGGAAAATGGGGCAAAGTTGTATGAAAACAACATGTTGCTTTTTTGGCATGAAAGTTGCTCGTTAGCTGCGGTATTTCGCACTTTTACTGAGGAATTTCACATGTTGAAGCTGTCACCGCTTGCCCTTGCTGTTTTCACTGCCCTGATGCCGTTGGCGTATGCCGCAGACAAACCAATAACCACCGCATCCCCAGCCGCTACCCCGCTGGATGATGTAACGGTCATCGCCACCCGCACCGAACGTTCGCTCAATAAAGTGCCAGCATCTGTCAGCGTGGTGAAGCAAAAAGATTTCGCGCAACAGCAAGCCAATAGCGTTGCAGACGTAATGAAGAAGTTGCCGAACGTCGATTTCGGCGGTGGCCCACGTTCTGACGGGCAAATTCCTACGATCCGTGGCTACCAAGGTACAGACATTACTTTGTTGGTCGATGGGGCGCGTCGTAACTCTCCAGAAGCAACGCAGTTGTGGTCTCCCCTTTACCTTGATCCATTCTATTTGAAACAGGCGGAAGTTGTGCGGGGGCCATCTTCTTCCCTTTACGGCTCTGGCGGTAATGGTGGTGTGATGTCTTTCACGACCTTAAACGCGAAAGATTTATTAGAGCCTGATCAAAAAGCGGGGGCAGATGCAAAAGCTGGTTATGCTAGTGGGGACAATTCCCACCGTTATAATGCCAAAGTATACGGGCAGGGGGAGCAGGCAGACTTCTTGTTAGGGTTGGGCTATCGGGATTTCGATTCTATTGAGCGAGGTGATGATGGTGTTGAGCAGCAAAACTCTGGTCGCAGCAATAGTGGATTATTAAAGTTGGGTGTAGAGCCGAGTAAAAAAGTTCGGATTGAGCTTTCTGGACAAACGTTCCAAGGTAAAAATTACCGTCCCAATAACCCTCAAGTTGTTACTGCAACACCTCAACAGACCCACACATCTCAGGATAATACCGTGTTGCGGGTTACGACTAAGAATGACGATGGAGAAAAAGCGTTAGATGCAAAAGTATACAACAACAAGTTTCATTTATTGAATGATGCTGCGTTTTATCCTCCAGCCACCAATTTAGGGTCGAGTGAGTACATAACGGATACGACTGGGGTAGGTGTTCAAAATACTTCCCGCTTGCAAGACGGTAAACATACACTGACATATGGGGTGGATGCCTATAAAGATAAATTTACCACGCTTAGCAAAGGGGTTGCCAATCCTGTGAACCCTGATGGCACATCTGATACATCTGGCATATTTTTACAGGACGAAATTGAGCTGACTTCAAAACTGCGGATTACGCCAAGTGTTCGGCATGACAAATTTGAAACAAAGGTAAGCACGGGTACAGCAACGGCTACTAAGTTCAGTCATACCTCACCGAAACTTGCGGTGGCATATCAAGCCACACCGGATTTGACGGTTTATGGCAACTATGGTCAGGCGTACCGTGCGCCAACGGTTTGGGAAAGATACAGGCAGACTATCACACCACTGCCTGCCGATTTTTCCCGTTTTGTTGCTAATCCAGATTTGAAACCACAAACAGATACAACATTTGAGGTCGGGGCTAAGTACAAGAAGGAACAGGTGTTTTCCACGGATGATAAGGTGCAGTTGCGGGCAGCCGCGTTTAAATCTGATGTAAAAGATTTGATTGAGAACAAGGTGATCGGTACATTTGGCACACCTTCGGTGCGCCCTATTCAGCAGTATCAAAATGTAGCTGATGCCGAGCGTGAGGGTATTGAACTTGAAGGGAGTTATGAGCGTGGTGCATTGCGGCTTGATGTCGGTGCGAGCAGACTTCGGGTGAAAGATAAAACCACCGGGAATAACTTATTTTCTCCTCCTGACAAGTTGACCACCAAAGTTAGCTATCAGCTCCCTAAAAATACATCGGTATCTTGGGCGGCAACAGGTGTGGCGGCACAAGATTATGATTCAACAGTACTCCGCCGTCGCAGCGGTTACTCGACACATGATTTGCATGTGGGCTGGAAACCGAACCGTAAAGTGGAAGTTGATTTTGGTGTTAACAACGTGTTTGATAAAAAATACCAGACTTACCAGTCAACTCAAGCTACAGCGGCCTACGAGATGGGGCGCAACTACATGATCAGCGTATCTGGAGGTTTCTAAGCATGAAAAAAGTGTTACCTGCAATGGTAACGGCACTGCTGCTGGCTCAGGCTGGCAGTACGTTTGCTGCTACCGATGAGATGAAAGTGTCGCTCGCATTTGATGCTGTGGTGGGGGGCAAGCCTTTCGCCTGTGGGCAAAGTTACGACGCTATCGGCTCGACCAAATCGCGTATTACGCCTTCCGACCTGCGTTTCTACGTGTCGGAAGTGGAGTTGCTGGATAGCGCGGGCAAGGCAACCCCGTTGACGCTGGAACAGGATGAAATCTGGCAATATAAAAACTTGGCGTTGCTGGATTTTGAGGATGGCAAGGAAGCTTGCCGCAACGGTAACGCTGGCTTGCACAAGGCGGTGACGGGGACAGTGCCGAAAGGTGATTACAAGGGTGTGCGTTTCACGCTGGGTGTGCCGTTTGAGTTGAACCACGGCGATCCGACCATTGCGCCTTCGCCGCTGAACATGACCGCGATGTTCTGGGCGTGGCAGTCTGGCTACCGTTTCGTCAAGATCGACATGGCAACCAGCGGGCAACCGCAACTGGCAGAAGCCGATGGCAAACCCGCCACCGACATGAAGGAAAAACTCGCGGCACTGGAAAAGATTGCGGCGGCAAAAGCGGCAGCAGCCAAAGCGGGCACACCGCCAGCTAAGAAGCCTGCGCAAGCCGCTGGATTTTCCGTGCATTTGGGTAGCACAGGTTGCGCCGCCACGACGCTGACTTCGCCGCCCAGCCAATGCACCAACCCCAACCGGGTAACGGTCACGTTCGATACCTTCGATGTTGCCAAAAATGTGATCGTGGCGGATGTCGCCAGCCTGTTGCAAGATGCGAATGTGGACGTGAACGCCCCAGACAGCGCACCCGGCTGTATGTCTGCGGTCAATGATGCGGATTGCCCCGGCGTAATGGCGGCATTCGGTTTGCCATTCGGCGACAAGCCCGCAGCCCCACAGCGTTTCTTCACGGTGAGGTAAGCAAATGAAACCCAAGTGGTGGCGTGGCGTTATATGGTTCGTTGTCTGGTTGGCTTTGCTGGGGGCGGGCAAACCGGATGCCTATCACTGGGATAAGCCGGAATGGGTTCCTGACCCGGTAGTTCCGGCGGATAACCCCATGAGTGAGGCCAAGGTGGAATTGGGGCGGCATTTGTTTTACGACAAGCGCCTGTCGCTGGACAACACCAAAGCGTGCGCCTCTTGCCACTTGCAGGACAAGGCATTCACGGATGGGCTGGCTTTGCCCGTGGGGATTCACGACACGCAAGGGGTGCGCAGTGCCATGATGCTGGCAAATGTGGCTTACCTGCCGGTGCTGACGTGGGCAAACCCCAACCAGACAAAGCTGGAACGCCAATTGCTGCTGCCGCTGTTTGGCATCAGTCCCGTTGAGTTGGGTATGGAGGGCAAAGAACAGGAGTTGTTTGCCCGCCTGAATGCCGATCCCCGTTACCCGCCGATGTTCAAGCAAGCCTTCCCGGAGGAACAGGGGGCTGTTAATTTGTCCACTGTTTCCAAAGCCATCGCCAGTTTTGAGCGTACCTTGCTGTCGTTCAATTCGCCTTACGACCACTACAAGTACCGTCAGCAACCGGATGCGATTTCCCCTGCCGCCAAACGCGGGGAGGCGCTGTTTTATGGTGAGGAACTGGAGTGTGCGCACTGCCACGGCGGTTTTAATTTCACCGACAATATCCAACACAAACGCTTGCCATTCCCGGAAATCGGCTTCCACAACACCGGGCTGTATAACCTTGACGGCAAGGGCGCTTATCCGGCGGATAACCACGGCATCCGCGCCGTGACTGACAAGCCGGAAGATGAAGGCAAGTTCCGCACCCCAACCTTGCGCAATATTGCCGTGACTGCGCCCTATATGCACGACGGTTCTTTACCGACCTTGCGGGATGTGATCAGCAAGCACTACGCCGTGAAAGGCAAGGCCGTGAGTGATGGCAAGGAACCCAACCCGTTGCGGGAAAATTTCATCGAAGGTTTTTCTATCAGTGAGGCGCAATTGGATGACTTGGTGGCGTTTTTGGAAACCTTGACCGATAAGGATTTTCTGACCAATCCGAAATTCTCCGATCCGCTCGCGGATACCAAGCGCTGATGACGGCAAATTCAGATTTCATTCATTAAAGTTATGAATTACACTCGCTCAAATGACGCTCAGAGTAAACTTCTCTCAACTTTTAGTGTGTACACGCTAGGGCGGTAGCGTCGTTTTTAATTGCAGTATTGAAAATGCAAGCAGCCCAGATTGCCACCCACCGCCTTTGCACCCGCTGGACAAAAGGCTCGAAACGCCCAGAACCCTGTGCTATGTTTGACCACAATCAGGGTGGCAGGCGGTGAAAAGGCAATGGAAAAGCAGCAGTTGGTGGGGAATAACCGGGCAGCATGGGTTAGCGTGGCGAAGGGCAGGAAAAGCAATCCCCTTATAGATAAAGTGTGGGACTCCGTAGCACGCGGTTCTGTCCAACAAGACATTTATGCCCAGTGCTGCCGCACACGGCATAAAATGCTTTAACGTTATGCCTATAAATACCTACCACTATGCCAATATTTATTAGTTATTCACACAATGACAAAGCATTTGTAGATGCGCTTGCTAAACAACTTGTTCGGCATCATGTTAATGTATGGCTTGATCGTTGGGAGCTTAACCTTGGCGATTCTATTGTCGAGAAAGTTCAAGAAGCTTTAGATGAATCTAGTGCTTTACTTGTGATTTTATCTAAAGCATCAGTTCAGTCTGAGTGGTGCAAAAAGGAAATAAACAGCGGACTACTCAAAGAGCTAGAAGATAAACGTGTATTTGTGTTGCCAGTTTTACTTCAAGATTGTGATGTTCCAATTTTTGCCAGAGGTAAAGTCTATGCTGATTTTCGCAAATCTTTTGATGAAGGTTTATCAGTTATTCTTGAAGGAGTGGCAAAAATTACAAATCCAAATCTTGCAAGATTTAAAGAGCCCACATACTATATTGACCATGGCATGGATTGGTCGATTAATAAAGACCTTATAGTTATTAGATTAACTTACATAGAACAAGCTAAAGGACAACCTTATACTTGCCTGACACTTATTCAAGTATATATTGAAGGCATTGCAAAAGCTATTTATGAATCACGGGCTAATGGGAGTGATGGTGCTATTGCTCGATTTCGAGTTATTGAAGCACTCCATGAACATTTACAAAAAACAGGTGATATTCGTCCGCGATTAGCAGATCAATATGAAAAAACTTATACTTTTGAGTTTTTAGGTGGCCTCAATGAGAGTTACTCCGTACATATCGGGGCACGTAGGCTTGGTGATGACACGGGGCGAGATATACTCATTTACACTAATAATTTGATTGAGAGAACCTACCAACACGAAAAAGAAGTGTTACATATTAAATAAAATGCATAACGAGATTCTCGACGACGGACGCGGTGACAGCCCGCGACTTCGCCTAATCTACTCCCCGCCGCGCCCGTCATACAAGACGTTAACCTCAATATACCCATCTCAAATAATGTTCAATTAATTTTAAGGAGATTAAAATGCCTACTAAACTAATTAAGCTTAGCGATAATACACTGGTAGAAGTAGAAATCATAGAAAATCGGGTTGAACAAATATCAGGAAGCATTGCCGACAAAGTTGATGGAAATTTAAAAAACATTAAGCCATTAATTATAAATGCTAGCGAGCCTATTGCTGAAGCCATAAAAGAGCTTGAAAATAAAAGCAAAATTGAAAGCATAGAGGCGGAGATTTCTCTAGGATTTGAAGGGGAAGGAAATCTTTATATAACTAAAGCAAAAGCCACGGCAAATATCGTTTTAAAGCTAAAATTTAAAGCGGGAAGTTAATTGCTATGCAAAACAAAACAGTCTTCCTAATCACAAGCAATGATAGAGATAATAAAAAATTCGGAACCGCCTTTTGTGTGTATAAAGATGATAAATATTCTTATCTAGTCACATGCGCACATGTAGTTAATGACGTTGGTGGGAAAAGAAATGTAAAAATTGCTGATCATGTTATAGATGTTATTGGTATAGGTGAAAGTGACAGCACTCAAGATGTAGCTATATTAAGAGTCGAAAATTCTTTTAATTCAACACCTATTCCCCTTGGTGTTCATAACTTTCAAAGTGACGAGTTTTGCACTTTTGGATGGTATTTGTTTGACAAAGTAAATCATTATTTTGAACATGAAGGACTAAGTGGATATTTATTAAAGAGCATTCAACTTCAGCATCCAAAGCAAAGAGAGCCTACTTTAGGATGGAAGCTTTCATTTAAGAATGATGACTTTTTAAAGGAAGGCTTTAGCGGATCTCCTGTGATTGATAAAAAAACAAGACTTGCTTTCGCTATTATTACCCATAGAGAAAACAATGGTCAAAAAGGAACTGCCATTTCTATTGAAACACTCTTGGAAATATGGAAAGATGCCCCTGAAGATATAATAAGGAAAACCGCCTACAATCTAATCGGCCTAAAAAAGTCTATAAAAGAAAGATTTCAATATGAAAATGGCAAGATAAGTAAAGATTTTTACTCTTTATTATCCCATTTTAACATTGAGGCAAATGACGAAGCATTTTTAATAGCGCTTGAGATACTGATAGATTATTGCCACATGGAAAATAAGTGTTCTGAATTGCAAAAATATATAAATGAGCATACCCCACAAAAAAGAACTATAAAGTTCTCCATGTTTTCTTTTTTTAATAAAGCTAAGCGAGAAAATAACAAGAAATGCAATTGTCAAATACACTTCAAAACTAACTTATCAGTAGATGAATATAAAATTCCCGTTCAAGCGCTGGCATCAGAATTAAATCTTTGCTATGAAACAATTGATACTAAAAAAGTTAGAGAAGGAAGTTTGATTATTGATTTGACATTGCCATCTTACAGTCTTGATAAATTAATAGCACTGTATGAGAAAAGGGATAATTTAATAAAAGATTTGGGCATTGAATATATCTCAGAATCCTTAGAAGATGAGTTTGAGATAGATAACATAAAGAAAATTATGTTAATATTAATGGAGCATGAAAATATAAGATGGGGCATCTATGATATGTACCCAAACTCAATAAAAGACTTACCTAACGATGTTACTAATTATTATATCATTGAAAAAGTTATCGATGAAGCAAGGAATTCAAATTCCATTTCAAATTTATTAGCTTACCTCTCAAGAAAAAATAAAAATTTATATGAAAAAAACAAGCCTTACCATAAAATACCAAGAAGGCCAAAAGTAGAAAATATTAATTTAAAAAGCACACATAGTCCATTTAGCTTATTTCTCATTTTCTTTAAAGCATCTGGAATTTCAACAATTGGAACGATGTTTTTATTCCTGATTCAGTATTTAATCTTAATGCTACTAGGAAGTAATCCAGCAGCAAGTTTACTTGCATCATTAGTATGGACGGCCTTAGTACCCTTAGGTGCAAAAGTTGGAGATTTTATTTCAGAATCGTTCAATAGAAATAAAGATAAAAAAGTAGCTGCCTTCGCTGTGATTTGCTATATGTTAGGATATGAGATCGGCATAATAATATCTTCAGCCATATCGATATATATTGACATGGCTGCATCAAAAGATTTCTTCTTTATTCTTGGCGTCATATTTTCTGTAGTCTTCAACTCTATGGATTCTATAATTTCACTGATAACCCTTGGAATAGGAGCATATTATGCCTATAGAAATGTACGACTAGGGTAGAATGAATAAAGGTTAACAAGCACATCGACGACGGACGCGGTGGCAGCCCGCGACCCCGACCAATTGACTCCCCGCCGCGCCCGTCACACGAGACGTTGCCGACAATAGATACTCCCATGAAAATTGATAGCATTGACCACTTAGTCCTTACGGTTCAAGACATTGAGACTACTGCATCATTTTATGCCAGAGTCTTAGGTATGGAGATAATTACTTTCGGCGGTGATCGAAAAGCCTTATCCTTCGGCAATCAGAAAATCAACTTGCATCAGTACAAAAAAGAATTTGAGCCAAAGGCACAATATCCCACGCCGGGTTCTGCTGACCTTTGTTTTATTACATCAGTCCCTTTACATGAGGTTATAGAGCATCTTAGTTCCTGTCATGTCACCGTGATTGATGGCCCCGTGCAACGCACGGGAGCAGTGGGTTTGATTCTTTCTGTTTACTTTCGTGATCCTGACATGAATCTAATTGAGGTTTCCAACTATCTGCCGCGTTGATAGCGCAGGAAAGTTTGTGCCACGGTCAATCCGCTTAACTGATTTTTCATCGTGCACTGATCTACCCCGTCAATTCGGACGCTTCTATTCCCGGTAAACATATCATTGCAAAATTACAAGCGATATATGATACTGTCTTGGACAGAAAAGTAAGTCCTGTTATTGAATGGTCAAGTGGTTATGATTGTTAGTCTCTTGGTAATAAAAATTTCCATGTAATTATTAATTTAATGTCGTTTATTTATCATGATAATAATAAGAAGAATATTTTCGGCAATGATCGTTGCTGTGTTTCTTTCAGGGTGCAGTGCTTACATCGCTCCAAAAAACACACTGCATACAACAACTTCATTCTACAACGAAGTTAGTTTTAATAGCTTTCTGTTAAAAAATACAAGTCAAGTTGCATTGTGGCTTGGAAGAAAAGTTGATAATAAATATCTTGTCGAGCCAATAAATGTCATAATTTTGGATGAAGAATCAAGATCAGACGAAGAGTCAATTAGCCTTGTAGAGACTGCTCTTGATGATGCGGGATATAATAAAAGGTGCGGGCACTCATCAGGTTATATTGGGGTTATAAACAAAAAACCATTTAAGCAAGTGCCAAGAGAATTCAGCATTGCTTATTCCAATAATAATTTTTGGAAAATCAATAATCATGGAAGGTTATTTGGTCCATATACGGTTAAGGCGAAAGAGAGAATGTATATTGGACAATTTAGCAGGGAAAGTTTTAGTTTGTTTTCGCTGGTTAATCATGGATATGTTTCATTTAGCGCTGCCAGAGATGATTTCATCAAGAAGGTCACACAGTGCGCAAGTTTGAAATATATTGATAATATTGATGCGCTCAATAAAATAAGCTCGAATATATTCACATCAAAAGATCATGATGGAAAAATAAAGGTATTGTTGCTGAAAAAATAAAATTGGTTCAGCTAAACTTTCCCATCAGCAAATCCCGCCGTGAAATAGGCTGCGCCACCACCTGCCGCACCTGCTTGCAAGCTGCAACAGGCAGCGCTGCTGGCGCTTCTTGCCGCTCAAACATCCCTTCCTTGCTCAGATACTTGTCGAGTGCTGCATCCTCTTCGGCAAGCGCTGCTGTGTCCGCCGTTCCCAGATTTGCCAGCGCTTGTTCCGCCATCAGCAGCGCGTCCGTTTGGTTGGTGAACATGAACATCGGCGAATACAGCGAGTGGGTCAGGCAGCGCCCGATGCCTTCCAGTTCATTGACCATGAAAGTGTAATCGCGGCTGGGGAAGCTGATTTTCAGCTTCGCCCCCAATGCCAGCCCAGCAGATTGCGCCTCGGCGGGCAGCAGGATCAGGTTCATGAACCACGGGGTAATCAGCACGCCCAGCCAGTCGTTTTCCCACGGGCTGAAACCGACCGCCTGCACGCTCAGCGCCGGGTTGAGAATGGGGATGCCCGCCATGCGTTCCTGCTGGATGTGGCGGAACAGGGTTTCCAGAGGGTCGGTGGGGTTATCCATGTGCAGCACCTACGTTGGGGAAATACGGGTCAAAGTCAGTCTCGCCATTGGCGGCAGCCACCAAGCCATCCAGCGCCCGGTTGATCAGGTCGGCTTCCTGTGCGGTGAGGATGTCACGTGCCGAACCCAAGAAATTCACCACCCACGTCCCCGCTGGTTGCGAACCAATCAGCATCATATTGACGACTTCATCGCCATTACGTCCCCGGCACAAAGCCATGAGGTCGCGGTCTTCGATGACCTGCATGGGGATGCCTATGCACATGCGCTGGCCTCGCTGCGGGTCTGTTCCGCCCAGAAACAGGGCAGGGGCGCGGGGCGCAATTCCGCTTCAACCCCGATCCGCCGCAGTTCTGCCACCAGCATTTCCACCATCTGTTCCAGCCGTTCCAGCGTGGCGGGCGTCAGCCCCAGCGTGTTGTTGAGGGAATGCGGAACCATGCCAATGATCGTCACCGCTTTGGGCGATTCCCCCGTCACAGTCAGCACTGCCAACAAATCGGACAGCCCCAATTGGTGGTTGGAGAGTTTGCACTGGAAAAACGCCGGGATTTCCGCCCCCGTCAGCCGTACCAGCGTACCGGGAGGCGCTCCCGTATTGACCGCATCGGCAACGATCAGGTAGTCGACGTTGCGCATCGGTTCGAGCAATTCCGTGCCAGTCGTGCCGCCGTCGATGACTTCGACCTGCGGCGGTAAGCGATAACGGCTTTCCAGCAATTCGACGGCGCGGACACCCACGCCCTCGTCTTCCATCAGCACATTACCCAGCCCCAGCACCAATACCCGCATCACAGAACCTTGACCTTGACGATTTCCTGCTGCTCGGTATCCACCATGTGGATGGCGCAGGCAATGCAAGGGTCAAAGGAATGCACAGTACGTAACACTTCCAGCGGTTTTTGCGGGTCAGCGACCGGGTTGTCGAGCAACGAGGCTTCGTAAGGCCCCGGTTCGTCATTCTGGTCACGCGGCCCAGCATTCCAAGTACTGGGAACGACCGCTTGGTAGTTCTTGATTTTGCCGTCGTCAATCACTACCCAATGCGAGAGTGTGCCACGCGGCGCTTCATGCACGCCGAAACCCTGAATTTCGCCTTTGGGGAAAACCGGCGGGTTGAAAGTGTCGGTATCGCCCTTGCCAATATTGTCCACCAGCTTTTGCCATTGCTGCTTGAGGGTATCGAGCATCACCGCTGCGCGTACCGCCCGTGCCGCATGGCGACCGATGGTGGAATGCAGCGCCTCCAGCGGGATGTCCGGTTTCTGCGACACGGCTTTGAGGGTATTCATGGCGGCGTCGAGGTATTTCTTCGCAGGTTCATGCCCCGCAGCTACCATCACCAGCACATTCGCAAGTGGTCCGACTTGGGCGCGTTTGCCGTTGAACGTCGGCGCTTTGACCCACGAATAACGGCCTTCGTCTTGGAAGTCGGTGTAATTCGGGTCGGTTTCGCCTTTCCACGGATGGAGTGCCTCGTCGCCCAGATACCACGAGTGTTTGGAACATTCCGCCACGCCATCGCGGAAGAAATCATCATGGTGGGTCTTGATCGGCTTGAAAGTGGCAAGGTCGCCGTTTTCAATGTAACCACCGGGCAGGTCGTAGACCGTGCCTTTGCTGTCTTGTGGGCAATCGGGCATCGACAGGTAATTGGTCACGCCCTTGCCGTAGCCTGCCCAATCCAGATAGAACGCGCCCACTGCCGGTACGTCGCTGAGGTAGACCGATTTGACGAACTGATCGAGTTTGTCGATCCAGCCCTTGATCATCATCAGACGTTCCATATTGAGGACGGATTGCGCATCCATATTGATGGAATTGCTGATGCCGCCGACCGCCAGATTCTGGATATGTGGTGATTTGCCGCCCAGTACCGCGACGATCTTGTTGGCGTAATTCTGCACTTCCAGCGCTTGCAGGTAGTGCGCCGTCGCCATCAGGTTGACTTCCGGCGGCAGTTTCATCGCCGGGTGTCCCCAGTAACCGGAAGCAAACGGGCCAAGCTGCCCGCTGCCGACGAAGGTTTTCAGGCGTTCCTGCACGGCTTTCATTTCGTGCACGCCGTTTAAAGGCCAGTCAGAGAGGCTTTCCGCCAGTTGCGCCGCTTTCGCCGGGTCAGCACTCAAGCCGGAGACCACATCCACCCAGTCCACCGCCGAGAGGTGGTAGAAATGCACGATGTGGTCTTGGATGGCGTGCGCGGTCTGGATAATGTTGCGCACCAGTTGTGCATTGACTGGCACTTCCAACCCCAAGGCGTTTTCCACCGCCCGCACCGAGGTAATGGCGTGGACGGTGGTGCAAACGCCGCAGAAACGCTGGGTAAACAGCCATGCCTCACGCGGGTCACGCCCGACCAATATCTTTTCGATGCCGCGCCACATCTGGCCTGATGACCATGCCTTGGAAACTTTGCCAGCATCATTCACTTCCACATCAATGCGCAGGTGGCCTTCGATGCGGGTAACGGGATCAACGGTAATTCGGGTTGCCACTGTCTTGTCTCCTATGCTCAGGCTTCGTGCCCGGCGTCATGCATGACGGGGAAAAGTTTAACCAATACCAGATAGGCCATGATCTCGAAGGCAATGAGACCGACCGTCACCATGATTTCCGGTACGGAAGGGAAATAGCTGTAGCCCACACCGGGGGCAAAGGTGATGAGGAAAGCGTCAAAACGGTACAACGCTCCGCCCAGCAACATGGAAACGGCAGCAATCAATAACTGCCCACCGTTTTCCCGACGTTTTGGGGAAAGCAGGATCACCAGCGGAACCACGAACAGCACCGTTTCAACCAAGAACATGAAGCTGGCGAAATCAAACGCGAACAGCAGCCCCAGCTTGCCTTGCACCAGCAAAGTGATGAAACGTACTGCAAGGAATGCGCCCAGCAGCCCCACAATTGCCATGCCCAAGCCTTTCAACAACGGCGTTTCAGAAGGGCGGCGCAAGCCAGCGGTAGCGAACGAGCCTTCAAACACCACGATGGAAAAGCCCATACACAGCGCGGTCAGCAGTGCCAGCAAGGGTTGTAATTGCCACGTTTGCCACAGCGGATTGACCTTGTAACCCATCGCAATCAGCAATGAACCCAGCGAAGATTGGTGCATGGTCGGCAACAACACGCCAATGGCGATGAAGAAGAACAGCATCTTGTTCAACACTGCCAGCAGCTTTTTCGCACCGAAGTGTTCTAGCACCGCCGGGGAAAACTCAATCACCAGCACCAAGATGTAGGTCAGCACGCACAGGCCGACTTCCAACATGACTGAATTGAAATTCCAGTTCCACGGCAGCAGGATGTTATAAAACTGCCACCAGCGCCCCATATCAAAGAACGCCCCTAAGCCCCCCAGCGCATAGCCGAGCAAGGAAGCCAGCAAGGCGGGGCGGATCAGCGGGTGGTATTTGCCCTTATTCAACACATACACGGTAATGGCGAGGGCGTAACCGCCGCAGGCAAACGCCGTGCCCACCACCACGTCATACACCACCCAGATACCCCATGCATGTGCGCCATTGAGGTTGGTGACTGACCCCATGCCGTAGATAAAGCGCATCGCCAAGAAAAAGAAGCCGATGGCAGCGATCACGCCCAGCGCAATAAACGGTGGGGTCACGATCCGGCTCCCCAGAGGTTTGTAAGCACTCATTCCTCACCCTCCTTATGTCCGTTGGTATTGCGCCGTACCAGATAGGTTAGCCCCGCCAGCGCCACGGCGGGTAAGGCCAGATAGCTGTACAAGCCGTGTTGCACGCCTTCACTGATGGAGGCGGCAGAACGTTCACCCAAGGGCGGCATTCCCAACTGGTCGAAGGGAATGGCGGAAATGTGTAATACATTGGTTCCGCCCGCTTCCTTTTCGCCCCACACATGCTGCTGATAGGTGGCGGCAGCTTTTTCGTGCGGATGGAACGGGTGGCGGATGTCGCCGCGTGGGAATTGCGTGACTTCACCCGCTTTCAGGGCTAAACGGCGTTTGGCTTCTTTCATCAGCGCGTCACGCGGGCCGAACAGGGTTGCGCCGGTCGGGCAGACTTCGGAGCAAGCTGTCATGCCACCCTTGTCGATGCGCCCCACACCTGCCTGATTGCACATCTGGCATTTGCTGATTTGCCCGAACGGTTGGTTGTACTGGAATTGCGGCACGTTATAAGGGCAACCCATCGTGCAATTACGGCAACCGATGCAAGCGTCAGCGTGGTAACTGACAATGCCGGTTTTCGGGTCGCGGCGCATCGCTGTGACCGGGCACACCGAGACGCAACCGGGGTCGACGCAATGCATACAACTGCGTTTCTCGAAAGCGTAACCGTCACTGACGGTATCCTTGTGTTCGCCCTTACCGTTGAGGTAGACCTTAATCACATTGAGCGTATCGCCGGACAGGTCACGGGCGGAATCGAATTGCGGATTGCCTTCCTCAATGACCGGCGGCATTCCGTTGGTTTGTTTGCAGGCACTGACACAGGCTTTGCAGCCGATGCACAGGGTCGAGTCATACAGCATCCCCATCGCTTCTGGAGCAGGCTCCAGATTGGCGCGGGCTTCGGCTTCACCAAGGGCAACAACAGCAGTTCCCCCGATGGCAGCTTTGAGAAAATCCCTGCGTTTCATGACGCCCTCCCTAGCCTTGCTTGTCGCTATCGCCAGTGGAATTCAGCTTTTTCGCCGCCATCGCGGTTGCCCCGACCACAGCCCCAACTACCGCGCCGGTCAGCAGGGCAGCGCCCGTGCCCACACCCGAAGAACCCTGACGTTGGGAAATTTCCGGGAACATCGCAGGCGGGGTATGGGTTTTGACATCGGCAAGGCTGAACAGCGGTTTGGTGAAACCCACGCCTTTTTCAGCGCAACCGAAGCACGGATGCCCGACACCGATAGGCCATGTGCCACCGCTGATGTCGTTGAATTCGATCACCGAGCAGTTGGCGTAAGTTTCTGGCCCTTTGCAACCGAGCTTGTAGAGGCAATAGCCTTGCTTGTGGCCTTCGTCACCGAATTCTTCGGCGAAACGGCCTGCGTCAAAATGCGGGCGACGGTAGCAGTTTTCGTGGATCAAGCGACCGTAAGCGAACAACGGGCGGCCTTGTGCATCCAGCGCCGGGAGCTTGCCAAAGGTGAGGAAGTGCATCACGGTGGCAAGGAAGTTGTACGGGTTAGGCGGGCAACCGGGCAGGTTCACCACGGTCTTGCCGGGCAGGATTTCGTGTACGCCTTTGGCCTCGGTGGGGTTGGGGCCACTCGATTGAACCCCACCCCACGAAGCACAGGAGCCGAACGCGATAATGGCAGCGGCATTTTCCGCTGCTTCCTTGGTGTGTTCCAGCATGGTTTTGTTGGCGATCTTGCAGTAAATGCCGCCATCTTTGGTGGGAATCGAGCCTTCCACCACCAGCAGGTATTGCCCCTTGTTGGCAGCCATTGAGGCTTCTTTGGCAGCTTCGACCTGATGCCCCGCACCCGTATCAAGGGTTTGGTGGTAATCAAGGGAAATCATGTCGAGCAGCAGGCGCTCAAGGGTGGGGTGTTCGGCGCGTAACAGGGTTTCGCTGGGGCCGGTGCATTCCTGACCGTGTAGCCAGATCACCACCGGGCGCTTGCGCTGCACCGCGACGGCTTCTGCCATGGCTTCGGCGGCAAAGCTTGATAGCCCCATCGTGGCTGCCAGACCGGCAAAGAATTTCATGAAGTCACGGCGGGACATACCTAAACGCCGTTCGAGCCGCTCAATGTCATGCTCATTCATTCGGAACTCTCCATATCGAGTTTGCGCAGGGAAATACCCTGACCTTCCAATCAGTTACCATTGGCTGATTATGTGCAAACATCGCGCCACCAAGGAGATTAATGTTATGTTGAGACAGAACTGTGGTGAGCGGTGCGATAGGATGTGGAAAAATCGTAGCACATTAACCCTATAAAAAAACAGGTACTCTTGGCGAGTCAAATATGACTTAAATCATGAAATCACGTAATTTGAGGAAAATCAAAAATGGAGCGAGTGACCGTTTCGCTGGATGACGAACTTGCCGCGCAATTTGGTCAATTTATGGCAAAACGCGGCTATAACAACCGTTCGGAAGCCGTGCGTGACCTGATCCGCGCAAAGCTGGAAACGGAGCGTTTGCAGGTGGCAACGGCTGATGGGTTTTGCGTCGGTAGCCTCACCTACATCTACAACCACCACGAGCGTGAACTGTCGAGCCGCATGACAGAAATGCATCATGACCACCACCACCTGACCGTTGCCATGCAGCATGTGCATCTGGATCACGACAATTGCATGGAAACCGTGATCCTGAACGGCCCCATCCACGCGGTGCAGGCGTTTGCCGATAGCGTCATCAGTGCGCCCGGTGTGCGCCACGGCAAGTTGCACCTGATCCCCGTCAATACCCGCTCGGGCAACCACTTACACGGGAATGTACCTTACGCCAAACACTTACCGCACCTGCACTATCATCCAGTGACTTGATCATTTCCTGACTTTTGTAGGGAAAAGGCGATGGATTTTACGGATGTGCGGGACTATGCTGACGAGGTGTATTCATACAAATTTTATTTTTCTCATACGACTGATCTTTCGGATGTAACCCTGAGGAGAAATGCCATGCATATACCTGATTCCATGCTTCACGGCGCAGTTTGTCCGGTCACGGCGACACTCAGCGCTGCTGGCGTTATTGCCGCCGCTTATTTCAGTATGAAAGCTAACGACAAGCCTAGTGCTGCCCGCTTTGCTGCAATCACGGCGCTAATTTTTGCCGCACAGATGATGAATTTCCCCATCCTGAATGGCACATCCGGGCATTTGCTCGGTGGGGTGCTGGCGGCGAGTTTGCTGGGTGTGCCGTTTGGCGTACTGGCGATTGCGTTGGTAGTCACGATCCAAAGTCTGGTGTTTGCCGATGGCGGAATTAGCGTGCTGGGTGCGAACATTTTCAATATGGCAATCATCGGTGCGGGTGTTGGCGGCTTGCTGCGTAATGCTTTGGCAGCGCGTTTGGCAGGTACGGCAGGTGGCTACGTAGCAACCGCGTTGGCGGCTGGTGTGTCAGTCGTCTTGGCAGCGTTTGCGGCAAGTGTGGAATTGGCGGTGGATGGGCAAATTGCTTTCGCCAGCGTAGTCCCTGCGATGTTGGGAACCCATGCGCTGATCGGTTTGGGTGAAGCGCTTATTACCGTTGCGGCTTGCTTGCTGTTTGCCCGTGATACGGCTTCCACTCCGGCGCAAGGGCAGTTTGCTATGCCGCTGCTGGCTGCGGTAGTGGTGGCAATGGTGCTTAGCCCGTTTGCTTCCGGCTTCCCGGATGGTTTGGAATGGGTAGCGGGGCAATACCAGTTCCTGCATGAATCCGCGCCGCTGTTTGTTGCACCGTTGGCGGATTACGCCGTGCCTGCGGTGGCGAGTGAAAGCCTGTCTACGGGCTTGGCAGGGCTGCTGGGTGTGCTGATTTCCTTCGCTATCGGTTTTGGCGTGCTGCGTGGTTTGGAACGTTGATCCGCGTGCTTGAGCGGCATTTGTGAGTAATGAGGGCGGTTTCAGCGATGAGGCCGCCTTTTTTTATGTTGGGCAGTGTGTGAAATAACGCAGTTACGGCATATTTCGCCTGAGTTAAAATGCGCGGATGGCAGACGGTATTTGCAGTTTTGACAAAGGTTAGTTATGGAATTTCTACAAGCCAATCTGGATTATTTGGTGCTGGGGACGCTCGGCTTCATGAGTTTCGTCATGCTCGCGCTGGTGGTTGAGCGCTACTTGTACTTGAACAAAGTCAGTTTGCAGCAGTTCGACCACATCGAAACCCTGAAAATCGCCCTGACGCGCAACCTTACGACCATTTCCAGCATCGGCGCGAACGCACCTTACGTGGGTTTGCTGGGAACGGTGCTGGGTATTTTGGTGACGTTTTACACCATGGGGCAGGGCGGCAAGATTGAGGTCAACGCCATCATGTTGGGGTTGGCGTTGGCCTTGAAAGCGACCGCTGCGGGTTTGCTGGTCGCCATTCCTGCGATCATGTTTTACAACGCCCTGCTGCGCAAAGTCGAGGTGCTGACTGCCCGTTGGCAAGCGGTGCAAGACGGGAAAACGGCATGAAACGTTTCGACCAGATCAACATGATCCCTTTCATCGACATCATGCTGGTGCTGTTGGCGATTGTGCTGACCACGGCTTCGTTCATTTCGCAAGGTTTGATCCCGGTGGATTTGCCCAAGGCGGAGCAAAGTCAACAGGCCAGCCCCGACGAACACAGTATAGAAATCGCCATCAACGCGCAGAACCAGATTTTCTTCGAGGGTACGCCAATCACGGCGGATACCTTGGCGGAAAAGCTGGTTCCCCACGCGGCTCATGCGGCGGTGATGCCGGTGATTTTACGGGTGGATAAGGCGGCGGCTTTCGAGCATTTTATCAGCGTGATTGATGTGCTGAAGGCGGGGCATTTCGATAAACTTTCCATCCAGACCGAGCAAGCGCAGTGAAACACCACCTGACTGGCTTCGGTGTTTCTGCCCTATTGCATGGCACTGTCTTGTTGGTGGCCTTGCCGCTGCTGTTATGGCAAGACAAGTTAGGCAAAGTGGACGAACCGCAACCCGTCAACTTGTCGTTGGCGCAGTTCCAACCCGCGCCGCAGCCGACACCCGCAGAGCCACCACCCAAGCCCGAACCTGTGAAGCCGCCACCAAAACCTGAGCCGCCCAAACCGGAAAAGAAGCCAGTAGAAAAGCCTAAACCGGAGAAAAAGCCGGTAGAAAAGCCTATCGCTAAGCCCAAAGCTGGACCTAAACATGAGCATCAACACGAAGCGGAAAAGCAGCCCGAACCGAAACCTGCTGCTGCCGCCCCAGTAGCACCCGCGCCGCAACCGCAGCCAACGCCAGACCGCGCCCCACCTGCGCAAATGGCGGATAACAAAGCGGCGGAAGCGGCTTACCGTGCCCGTTTGCAAGGCATGATCGCTGCCCGCAAAAGCTACCCACGCCAAGCGGAAGATGAGGAGGCGGAAGGTACGGTAATGGTGTCTTTCACGGTGTTCCCGAATGGCTCAATCACCGGGGCGCGGGTCAGCAAGAGTTCTGGCAACCAATGGCTGGACAAGTCAGCGGTGCAAGCGGTGAATGCGGTATCCGGCGCGTTGCCATTTCCGCCCGACATACGCAAACCGCAATGGACGTTCAGTGTGGCGGTTAAGTACCAGTTGGAATAGCTACCACGCCCAATTTCAGGCCAAACGGTTTCAGCAGCTTATCCGCTGTTTCGATAGCAGGATTTGCCGTCCCCGCCTCCACCGCGTGGATAGTCCGCACTGCCACGCCCGTCAACCGCGCATATTCCGGCACGGTCAATCGCAAACCAGTCCGCAACTGCCGCACGGCTTGTGCCAGCGGCATTCCCGGCTGTTGGCTGATTTCTTCCAGCAAGGCAATGCGTTGGCGTAGCTGATCGGCAGGCGAAAGCGGGGTGTAGCGTTTGTCCATTAGCGGCACGCCTCCAGTTGTCGGGCAGCATTGAAACAGGCAGGGGAAAAACGTTCGACAATGTGGGGCGCAATACCGAGTTGGCGCATGAAAGTGGGTAATTCCGCCAGTTGTGCAGCCATGCCAGTTACGGCGGTGAGCAGTGGTGCAAGCGGTAATTGCGTGGCGTGGGCAGCTTGGCGGATGGCAGAACCCCAATCCGGCGTGCCGTGGTCATCGGTTTCCCAACGCATATTGCGGGCGATGCCGTCAGGGTGCAGCACCATCGGGGCGAAATCGAACACCGGAGTCAAGCCAACCCAGCCATTTTCACGCCGTTGGATGGCGGTATTACGCCCGTGATTATCCTTGTTGCCCAGCACCACGTTGGCAATGTCGCGTTTCAGGTATTCAATCATTTCTGCCAGTGGATCAGTACTGGCGGTGGCTAAGGCCGTGCAAGCGTGGTTGTGGCTTAAACGAGCGCCGAAACCGCTGCATTGGCAAAGCGCATAAAGGCTTTCCTGCGCATGGCGTTGCAAGCCGTGGGGTGTTTGTTCGCGGTCAAAGCGTGGGATGAATAAGGCGCGATCCTGAAAATGCAGGCTGGCGTGTACCCGTAAACCGAGAAAACGTGCTAGTTCCATCCACGGTGCTTCGAGGGCAAGGATTTCGTTGAGGTATGGGTCTTGCCCGCGTGCGAATTTTACCAGCCAGTGGTGTTTGGCTTCTGCGTCGGGCAGGGTATGGTCGAGGAAAAATTCCCCTGCGTGGTTTTCCGTAAGCAACAGTTTCGGCCATTCACCTTGCACCCCCGAAGAGCCTGCGACGAATAAGCCGTGGGACGCCAGATGTTCGGCGAACAGTTCCCCGCGTTGCGCTACTTCCAATCTGTTGAAGCCGTGGGCAGGTAAGGTGTTGCGGCTGGTAAGCCAGTCAAATGCTTCGCGTATCCGGCAATTGCCTATCGGGTTGCCAGCCCCGGCGATGAGTAATGCCCAGTCTGCACTGGCTTCGGCGCGTTCGGGCAAACCCAGTTGGCGTAACAGTTCCTGCCGTCCGTAGCCTTGCGGCAACAAATCCATGATGAAACCGAGCCAAGTGGGGGAGCGGAATGGGGTAAGGCTGACCGGAAATGTCCATGACAAAGCAGCGGCATCGCGTCTGTCCGCGAACGGTAGGGCATGGTCAACGGTGTAGCCCAAATAGCTTTGGCCTTGCCAGCCTTTGCTCGCCGATTCCAGCAATACCATGCTGCCGACGCTGTGCCAGTCGCCACGCAGAAAAAGCTCGAAAGTGCATTCTGTTTTCATTCCTGCATTATAGTAGCAAGAATAAAGCGTATTTTACTTATTTTTCGGCATTATCGTGCAGGAAAAGGATATAGGGGCGAAAAAAGTACGGGCCGAAGCCCGCACCGGATCGCACCTGAGGAGAGACTCAGGCTAAAAAAACGTTTTACGCCGCGAGGCACAGCGGATGTCGGGGAGCGGCTTGCACCGCTGGCGTCGCTACCCGTTGGGAAATCCGGGGCGGAATGAGTTCCAGCCCGATTTCATCGCGGTGTTGCAGCAACCAGCGGCTGGCTGCATGGGGTACATGGGCGCTGATCACAAACCCGGTTGCACCGTAATTGCGGCTCACCAGCGCTTGCAGCAGCAGGCAACGTTGCGTACTCAAGCCTTCCACGCAAGGCAGCAGCGACAGTTTCACCTGACGGGCAGCATTGCATTTGACTTGGCTGCGCAGGGTGCGCATGTGTTCATGAAAATCAGCGTGGCCTTCATCCCGGTTGATTTGCACCAGCAAGCCGCCGCCGGTTTGGGTTGCACCCAGCCATTGGCAAGCACGTTGTAAATCATTTTCATCCAAGGTCGGGGCAGCTTGCACCGCAATTACCGCGCCCCAAGCTTGCAGGTTAGGGCGTAAGGTCGGCACGTTATGGCGGATGCTGTTGAACGCCGGGTGCAAAATCTTTTTCAAGGGTTGCACGACCCCACTCACGTACCACGTATCGGTATTGGTTGAGGCATCAAACTGGCTTGCTAACGCAGCGGCATCAGCAGGCAGGCGGTGAAAGCCCTCGACACGTATTTCCGCGATGCTGCGCCGTTCGGCATCCAGCAGTGCAATGCGTCCGCTGAGTTGTGCTTCGCGCTTTTCGGCGGCGGTCAGTGGTAAAGCCAGCGGTAGCGGCCATAAGCGCCCGTTTGCCAGCCGGTTGTTACGCAATACGCTGCTGTGGTCGGCTAAATTCAAATAGCCTTGCACCGGGGCGAAAGCGCCATTCAACAACAACTCCAGTATGTTGATTTCACCCGTATTTAGGGTTTTATGCAGGATGGTCATAGGGTTTCCCCGCTAGTGATCTGTTCGTGGGGTGGAGTATGCTGCAACGTCTACATAATCAAAAACGATATAATTCGATATAAATATCTTCAAATGAGATAACGATGAAACTGTTCCAACTGCGTTTGCTTAAAACCGTGTTAAATAACGGCCTGAATGTGTCGCGTGCTGCGGAGCAGCATTACGTGGTGCAATCGGCTGTCAGCCGCCAATTGGCCTTGCTGGAAGAGGAATTGGGGATGCCGCTGTTCGAGCGCAAAGGCAAGCGGCTGGTGGAACCCACGGCAGTTTGCAAAGCCATCGTGCAGGAACTTGAGCGTATCGAACAATCGCTGGAAAACATCCGTGCGGTGGCGGACGAGTTCCGCCTGCAAACCCGTGGCGAAATCCGCATCGCGACCACCCACACCCAAGCCAAGTATTTTCTGCCGGAAGTGATGCTGGAATTCCGCCAGCGTTACCCGGATGTTGCCATCCACTTCCTGCAAGGGACGCCGGTGGAATTGGTGCGGATGCTGCACGACGGTAAGGCGGATATTGCGGTTTGCACCGAGGAGTTGGGGGATGATTCCACCCTCGAAAGCCGTAAATGCTATGACTGGAACCACGGCATGGTGTTGCCGGAAGGCCACCCACTGGCAGAGGGCAAACTGACCTTGCAACGTATTGCTGAACACCCGGTGTTGACCTACATCTTTGGTTTCACCGGGCGTTCCAAAATCCATGAAACCTTCCGTGCTGCTGGGTTGGCATTGGATGTGACGTTTGCCGCGACCGATACTGACGTAATTATCAGCTACGTGCGTTTGGGGTTTGGCGCGGGCATCATTGCCAAAATGGCCTATTCCCACATCCATGATGACGATCTGGTGTTGCGTGATTTGTCGCACTTGTTCCCATGCTCCACAACCCGCGTGGCGTGGCTGAAAAATAAATACCTCAAGCAATACGTGCAGGAATTGATGAACTTGCTGGTGGAATACGGCGAAAGCGAAAGCTGGTATGCCGAGTAATCAGCCTATTTTCGGTGGCTCTGCATGGCTTGCCAAATATTTTCCCGGTGTGTCGCCGAAAATCTGCGCCAGTAACGCCCGTGAGGTCGCGGCGACGGATGCGCGGCTCAAGCTGCGCGGTGCTGATAAGACGTTTTGCACAAATTCGCGGTTGAGGAACAGGATGTTCTCCGGCGCAGGAGAATAGGCGCTGTTGATGGTGACGCGGGCAACGCGCCCCAGATTGACGCCGCGCCCGTCATCTAAAATCAGCAGGTGCGGGCATAACTGGCGGTAAGGGTCAGGTTGCGGATAATCGGCAATTCCCAGTAAGGTCAGTGGCTTATCACTGAATTTAACCCCGGTCTGGATGTCGGTTGTATTTATTTCGACCACGTACAAAGCTTGCCCAATGGCGGCACGCAAGCGCTCCACTTGCTGATAATATTCGTGTGTAGGCCATAAGTTTTCTGAATCTAGCATAAATATCGCCGTTTTATTGTTCAATCTGTAGAAAGCTACTCATGTTAGGATAATGCTTTACATCAAAGTCACGAGACACGCATGTCTGTAATCGCTAAAGTTATGACACAGGATGTACGTCTGGAGCAATTAACCCAGTGGGTACGCAGTATACCGGGATGGGAACATGCCATGCTGGAGCCAGCCTCCGCCGATGCCAGTTTCCGCCGTTATTTCCGCGCCCGTGGGGTAGAAGGGACAGCCGTCTGTATGGATGCGCCGCCCGACAAGGAAGATGTACACCCCTTCGTCGACATTACCCATCGCTTGGAAGCCACGGGCGTACACGTACCCCGGATTTTGGCGCAAAACCTGTTGGATGGTTTCTTGTTGCTGGAAGACCTTGGCAGCACCCCTTACCTGAATGAACTTAACCCGCAAAGCGTCAAAGGGCTTTATGCCGATGCGCTCCATGCCTTACTGCAATTCCAGCAGGCAGAATGCGACCGCTTACCGGCGTATAACGAGCGGATGTTGCGTACTGAAATGCAGCTTATGCCGGAATGGTTCTTGGTCAAACATTTGGGTTTCAGTGATGCTGACATTCCGCATGAGTTGATCCAGCATACCTTTGAATTCCTGATTGACGCTGCGGTGGGGCAGCCAGTGGCGTTTGTCCATCGGGATTACCATTCTCGCAACCTGATGATTACGGGGGAAAACAGTCCCGGCATTATCGACTATCAGGATGCAGTGATCGGCCCGGCAACTTACGATTTGGTTTCGTTGTTACGTGACTGTTACGTGGTGTGGCCGCAAAGCCAAGTGGAATGGTGGGTGGATTGTTTCCGCAAGGAAGCGATCATGCAAGGCACGATCCCGCCAGTTGATGCTGCCAATTTCCAACGCTGGTTTGACCTGATGGGTTTGCAACGCCACATCAAGGTGCTGGGTATTTTCGCCCGCCTGTATCACCGTGATGGCAAAGCGGGCTACCTGAATGACCTGCCATTGGTGTTGAGCTACGTGCTGGAAGTCGGTTCGCGTTACCACGAAACCAGCGAGCTGGTGGAATGGATGCGCAAAGTCGGCATTCCGCAGCGTATCGGCACTGTCCATATTCCCGTCTAGGTTATTTGCATGAAAGCCATGATCCTCGCCGCTGGGCTGGGCACACGGATGCGCCCGCTCACCGACCATACCCCCAAACCCTTATTGCAGGCAGGTGGCAAGCCGCTGGTGGTGTGGCATATCGAAAAGCTGGCACGCGCCGGTTTCCGCGACATCATCATCAACCTTGCGTGGTTGGGCTGGAAAATCCCCGAAGCCTTGGGTGATGGTTCGCGTTGGAACGTCAAGCTGCATTATTCCGACGAACAGCAAGAAGGCGCGTTGGAAACCGCAGGCGGAATCGTCAAAGCTTTGCCCTTGCTGGGTGATGAACCCTTTCTGGTGGTGAATGGCGATGTATGGTGTGACTATACGTGCCCACAGCACCCACTGGCAGGTAACGACCTTGCGCATCTGGTGTTGGTGAATAACCCGGAACATAACCGCAACGGTGATTTCGCGTTACAGCAGGGGCGGGTTTTCGCGGAAGGGGAGCCGCGCTACACGTTCAGCGGTATCGGCTATTACCATCCGGCATTGTTTGCTGGGTTAGCCTATGGCAAACGCCCGCTTGCGCCCTTGCTGCGTGAAGCCATGCAACAAGGGCGGGTCAGCGGGGAATTGTTTGCCGGAGACTGGCGCGACATCGGCACGCCGGAACGTTTGGCAGAGCTTGATCAGCAACTCTCTGCCCGCTAAGGCAGATAGTATTTACGCCGGGTGGATGTACTCGTGCGGGTCGTCGCGGTAGCCGCCATCAATGCCTTTCACGACCACTGACACGGCATCGTGCGCGTGCAGGCTTTCCATGTGGTTAACCCGAATCCAGAAATCCTGCACGGTGCTGTCATCGCCCAGCGCTGTTTTCAAGCGGCGGGCAGCATCTTCGCAGAACATCAGGTTAGCTGCATTCAAACGGGCAAATTCTTGCTCATCTTCGCGTTTCACCGTCGCTTGCACTGGGGTTTGCAGTGCGTGTTCAATGCAGTCAATCAGGTGGGTAATAGGCAGGTTATGCGCGGTATTGTCTGCCAGTTTGACCTTGATTTGCGCAATGCTGCGTTGGCTGTGCGGGGTCGCGCGGATACCTTGGGTGGTTCCTAACCATTCGTAAACGCGGTTAGCATCCACGCTTTCCACATCTGAACCGAATGTTTCGCGGAAACCTTCTTGGATCAGTTGGCGGGCGAGTGCAGCGGAACACGGGCAGGTGGAGGAATAAGGCACTTCCACGCTGACTTCCGTTTCAATTTGCCCATTACGCAAAGTGGCGGCAACGCGCACGGGGTAGTTTTTCCAGCCGCTATTGTCGCTCAGCAGGGAATTGCGGCGCTCGAAGTAATCGAAACGGCATTCCAAATAAGCAGCGTCGCTTAAACCTTCGTGTGAATCGACAAATTGGCTAATGGTTTCGCGCAACACATCTGGCGTCAGGTCATTCATCGCAAGGATGTTGTCCAGTGCCACGTACAGGCGCGACATGTGGATGCCTTTGCTATTAGGGTCGGTCAGGTTGACGTAAGCCTGCACCCGCGCCAACATCTGGATTCTGCCGCCTTGCAGGTTTTGCACGAACACTGGCAGTTCAATTTGGCTCATTCCTACCCAGTTGAGTGTCCCCTTGGGGCCTGTATGCGGCTGTTTGGCAACATCCGGCATGACTGCACAGGGCAGTTCCTTGCAGGAATTGGTAGGGATCATGTGTAACTCCTCAGTTGGTCAGGGCATGTGCTATATGGGGGCACAGTAGCAAAACTGCAAGGGACGGGGCAATTCACCTGCTTATCCGTAGCGTTTTAGCCTAATGCTTTGCGCTGGGTATGGAAATATCCCAGTAAGGCGTGATAGATCGGCCAAATAATGACGCTGCTGAGCAAGGTGGCCCAATAAAGCCAACTGCCATCGCTGTTGCTGGTGACGCCTTGTACCCACAAGCTGATGAGCAGGTATAGACCCAGCGTAGTGATCAGTAAGGCCGTTTGTTGGAGGAAAGCTTCGGGGTTCATGCGCAACCCTAGGCGTACTGACAGGTAAGTGACGAGCACGTAGCCGAGGGCATGTTGCCCCAAAATCGAGCCGTAGAGGGTATCAATCGCGATACCAACCACAAAAGCCATGACGAGGCTAACCCGGTCTTGGATAACCAGCGCCCAGTGGATCAGCGTCAGGGCAATCCATTCCGGTCGCCAGAAAGATATTTGCTCCCCCAATGGGATAATGGTCAAGATCACAGCGATCAAGAGGCTCGCCATGACGGCTCCGGGGAAACGCGGTTCTCTGGTCAACATTCAGTGCGAGCCTTCCTGCTTGGGGTGTGCCAGTTTGCTTGTCCCGGCTTCCTTGGTGTCTGTATCTTTGGCTGGGGGCGTTGCCGCCGCTTCAATATGGGGTTCTGGGTCTGGTACGCCGGGTTTCCGCCAGATGAGTAAGACATCGCGGGTAGCTTCGTAATTCACCAATGGCAATGCTTTAACCGTCGCAAAGGCCGCACCCGGTTTGAATTCAACCCCTTGCGGTATGACTTTAGCGACAGGGAAATCAGGTGGGAACAAACCGCCCAAGCCGGATGAAACGAAAATATCGCCATCCTTGACATCACTGTTGCTCGGCAGGTTCTTGATTTCCATCGCTAAGCCACGACCCATGCCGCTGGCAAGGGCGCGTTCGCCAGTACGCTGGTTGCGCACGGGAATGGTGTGGCTGCGGTCAACCAGTTGGATTACCTTGGAACTGAACGGGGTAACTTCGATGATTTGCCCATAGATATTTTCGCCGGAGAGCACCACTTGGCTTTCATGCACACCGTTATTGGAACCTTTATCCAACACGGCTAGGCCACGCACCCGGTCGTTGGCGGCTTCCAGCGTCTCTGCCAGTGTGAAGTTGTAACTGGCGCTGGGGGCTGCTTTCAGCATGGCACGTAAGTGGGTGTTTTCCTGCTGTACGGAGCTGATGATGCGTTGTTGGGCGGCGTATAACTGGATTTGCTCTTTAAGCGCAGTATTTTCCATCGCCAACGTGGATTGGGAGGCGAAGAAACCACTGGTGCTATAAAAGCGGTGGGGCGAATCCACGCTGACCAGCAAAGGGTAAACCAGCATGAGCGCGGCAGTGCGCACTGGGCGTAAGGCGTCGGGATTGCGGTAATCGACAGCCATTAACATCAGTGCGCTCAAGACGAGCACCATAAACCGGAATGAAAATCCCGGCGTGGAATGGTAGTTAACGTCGTTAATGGCTGTCTCCGGTGCGGTAGCTGGTTTTTATTACTGGATCAGTCAGTGGCGAGGAAGTTCACGCCTTCTTCTTCCATAATTTCCAGTATTTTACCACCACCACGGGCAACGCAGGTAAGCGGGTCGTCGGCAATAACCACCGGAATGCCGGTTTCTTCCATCAGCAGGCGGTCAAGGTCGCGTAACAATGCGCCACCGCCAGTCAGCACGATACCACGGTCGGCAACGTCAGCAGCCAGTTCCGGTGGAGTTTGTTCGAGCGCTGTTTTAACCGCGCTGACAATGCCGAACAGCGGTTCTTGCAGGGCTTCAAGGATTTCGTTGCTGGTCAGGGTAAAGCTGCGTGGTACACCTTCGGAAAGGTTGCGGCCTTTGACTTCGATTTCCAGCAGTTCTTTGCCCGGATAAGCAGAACCGATGCTGCATTTGATGCGTTCGGCAGTGGCTTCACCGATCAACATGCCGTAATTGCGGCGTACATAGCTGATGATGGCGTCGTCCAAACGGTCGCCACCAATACGCACGGATGCAGAATAGACAATGCCGCGCAGTGACATGATGGCAACTTCGGATGTACCACCACCAATATCCAATACCATTGAGCCGATTGCTTCATCAACCGGGATGCCTGCACCGATAGCGGCTGCCATAGGTTCTTCGATCAGGTAAACCTTACGTGCGCCTGCACCCAATGCTGAATCTTTAATAGCGCGGCGTTCAACCTGCGTTGCGCCACATGGCACACAAATCACCACCCGTGGGCTAGGGCGCAGGATACGGCCTGCATCAACCTTGCGGATGAAGTGCTGCAACATTTTTTCGGTGTAGGTGAAATCGGCAATCACACCGTCTTTCATCGGGCGGATGGCAGTAATGTTCTCTGGGGTACGACCGAGCATTTTTTTCGCTTCGATACCCACCGCTTCAATTGACTTGGGGCCACCGGGGCCGCGATCCTGACGGATAGCAACGACAGAAGGCTCGTCCAGTACGATGCCTTTGCCCCGCATGTAAATCAGGGTATTCGCTGTGCCCAAGTCGATAGAAATATCATTGGAGAACAAACCTAATAGGGCTCTGAACATAGTCTGGTAAATCCGGCTTAAGCTAAAATAATGGAGTGCTTGAACACGTCCTGTGTAATTGTCGTTATTCCCTGTGCGGGGCATCGCTGGATGACCCAGAAAGAATCTGCTAAATGTAGCAACCCCGTCCGCTTTGGGCAAGCCAACTTGTGTGGTAAGTTCACGTTGCGGCTAAGACGCGAGCCTTTTTAACAGATTGGGCGGCATTTAGGAAGGAATTATAGATTATGGGTACAAGATTGTGGGTGTTATGGCTGTAGATACATTAAGACGGTTTCTGTTGGAGCAGGCGCATGTGCGTGGCGAGTGGGTGCATCTGGATACGACTTGGCAGGAAATGCTGCAACGGGCAGATTATCCGGCATTCGTGCGCAAGGTGTTGGGGGAGGCATTGACCGCTGTTGCGCTGCTGTCTGCCACGATTAAGCACAGTGGTTCCTTGATCCTGCAAATTCGTGGGGATGGGCCGATCCACTTGCTGGTGGTGCAAGCAACCGATCAGGGAACCGTGCGGGGCTTGGCACAGTGGAACCGCGAGGCTGAAGGTGCGGCATTACCCGACCTGTTCGGCGCAGGGCATATTGCCATGACCTTGGAGGGGCAGAAAAGCAGTGAACGTTACCAAAGCCTGATCCCGATTGAGGGGGAATCGTTGGCAGCGGCATTGGAAGCGTATTTCGCCCGTTCGGAACAGCTTCCGACCCGGCTATGGCTGACAGCAGATGACCACACGGCGGCAGGAATGCTGCTGCAACGTTTACCCCGTGAACATACCAGCGATGAGGATTGGCAACGCGCTTCGTTGTTGCTGGATACCCTGACTGCGCAGGAGTTGGTGCATCTGGAACCAGAAGATGTCATCTATCGCCTGTTCCATGAGGAAGAACCGCGCTTGTTTGATCCCAAGCCGATCCGCTTCCATTGCGGTTGTAACCGTGGGCGGGTGGAAAGTATGTTGCGTTCACTGGGGCAGACAGAGGCTGAAACGATATTGGCAGAGCAAGGTAATATCGCGATTACGTGCGAGTTCTGTAATGCCACTTACACCTTGGATGCGGTTGACGTGGGGCAGTTGTTCAAGCCATCCATGCCCGGTACTGATACCCTGCACTAACACTCATTAAAAATTTAACTGGATTGCAAATATTATGCGCGTGCTGATTGTTTACGCCCACCCGAACCCCGGCAGCTTTAACCATGCGATGTTGGAACATTGCAGCTTGGGCTTGCAAGAAGCTGGGCACGAAGTACGGATCAAAGACCTGTACGCGGAAGATTTCGACCCGGTGTTACGGGCGAGTGATCTGGCGGTGCTGCAACAGGGCAAGATACCGGAAAAAATTGCCCATGAGCAGGAAGCCTTACTGTGGGCGCAAGGGCTGGTGTTCATTTACCCGCTGTGGTGGTTTGACCGCCCCGCGATCTTGAAAGGCTGGTTCGACCATGTGCTGACCAATGGGACGGCGTTTGAATATTCACGTGCGGGCGTCAAGGGCTTGCTGAAACACCAGCGGGCGTTGGTGCTGATTACGGCGGGCGGTTCGGAAGATTTCTTCCGCAAGACTGATGCCGAGCACCTGATTTACCGTCCAGTGACGGATGGTACGTTGGCGTTCTGCGGCATTGAGGATGTGCATCACCGCATTTATTACAACGTCCCCAGCTTGCCGGAGCTTGAGCGTGCCAACATCTTGGCGGAAATTGCTGAATTGGGGCGGCAGTTTGCATGTTGAATTACCGCCTCTACGGTGAATTGGCTGACGCGCCGCCGTTGGTGGTGCTGCACGGTTTGTTGGGTTCACTGGACAATTGGCATAGCTTTGCGCGTGGGCAGGAAGGCAAACGTACCGTGCTTGCCATCGACTTGCGCAACCACGGTGCTTCCCCGCATGTGATGGGCATGGCTTACCGGGACATGGTGGCGGACATCCTTGAGGTGTTAGATGCTTTGTCCATTTCCCGCTGTGACCTGATGGGGCATTCGATGGGGGGTAAGGTGGCAATGCTGCTGGCCTTGCAACATCCAGCAATCGTACAGCGTTTGGTGGTGGTGGATATTGCCCCGAAAGCCTATCCGCCGCGCCATCAGGCATTGTTGCAGGCAATGGCAACCATGCCGCTGGCAGACCTGAAAAGCCGTAAACAGGCGGATGAATGGTTAAGCCCAACCGTCAAACATCCGTTTGAACGCGGCTTCCTGTTGAAAAATCTGGGGCGCAATACCGCTGGGGCGTTTTACTGGCAATGTAATTTGCCCGAAATTGCCCGCCATTACGTGGGTATTTCTGCATTTCCGGCAGTCGGGCAAGCGTTTGCCGCTCCTGCGCTGTTTATTCGCGGCGGGCAGTCCGATTATGTGGCAGAAGGGGATTTGGCGCTGATCAGGCAATATTTCCCGCAAGCGCTGGTGGAAACCGTAGAAGCTGCTGGGCATCTGCCGCATGTGCAGACGCCGGAGGTGTTTACCGCGCTGATTGAGGCATTTCTCGCTTAAGCCAGCATCCGGCGGTAAGTGTTTACCCGGTTTGACCAGCCCGCGAGCCAGCGACGTTCGTTGTTGGCGGGCGGGGAGTTCCTGACGCGGCGTTCCAGTACGCGCATGGCGGCATCCGCAAACTCGTGTAAGGCTTGTTGACCGGGTTGGGAAGGGCGCATTTCTTCCAGCACTTGTAACAAGCCCCAGTTTTGCCCGTTGTAACCACCGCTGCGGTTTAAGCCTTCGCCCTTGAAGTTGGTGTAATCAATCAGCGCGTACCAGCCGCCGGGGGTGTTGGCTACCGCGTTCAGGTTGCTGTTGATGCGTTGGCGTACTTGTCCCGGTGAGGCGTTGACCAGTTTGGGCATGGCGCGGCGGGTGCGGTCAACAATGTATTGCACTTGCAGCAAACGGGTCTGGTACAGCAGGTTTTGCAACTCCTGTACTTGCGGGGTTTGTTTGGCCTGCATCAGTTGTGCTTTGTTCTGCCACGGCGCACCTTGGTAACTGGCTTGTTGCAACCAGCCCGGAAGCTGTACGCCACGTGCTTGCATGTAGTGCAGCAAATCCGGGAAAGTGTTGCCGAAACGCGCTGGGCTACCTGCGGGATACCACGTGAAATGCCCAATGCCCATCGAGGCAAAGTTTTCACCGTCATTCCAATGCACCAGATTGTCGATGTTGCCGCCGCCTTCATTCTTGAAAATCTGGTCGCCAATCGTGCGTAATTCTGCCGTAGAAAGTTCTGGCATCCCGGTCATTTGGCTAGAGCCACCAACATTTTGTGAGCTGTAGTGGGACGCATTTTGCGCTGCCGGATTTTGGATACCCGCATCATAATTTGCCGGGTATGCGCCATGTCCGGGGGCATAAGTGGGTTGGTAACTGCTCTGGGAATGTCTTACAGATTGCGTGCTTGGGCTGCAAGCAGACAATCCTACGCTGGCAATAGCAGCTAGCGCCATCGCGGCTTTGGTCTTCATGATCGGACGCCCTCTTGTTTTTATTATTTGGTCTAGCCTTAACGGCGACACTCAATTGTTTTGTGAAACTATAAAGAAATTTGACCCGTCAGGTAGCTTTACCCGACGAGCGCTACAGAAAGCGCTTGGCCTGCGTAAGGCTTGTGCATATTGTCTATTTAAACGCCCGGATTGCGGTAAGTTTCCACCCGGTTTGACCAGCCTGCCAACCAGCGGGCTTCATTGCGTGCAGGCGGGGAATTGCGTACCCGGCGTTCCAGTATGCGTGTGGCGGCATTGGCAAATTCGTGTAAGGCTTGTTGACCAGGTTGGCTGGGTTGCATGTTTTCTAGTACTTGCATCAGCCCCCAGTTTTGACCGTTATAGCCGCCGTAAGGGTCAAGCCCTTCGCCTTTGAAATTGACGTAATCCACCAGCACGTACCAGCCCCCCGGCGTGTTGGCAATGGCATTCAGGTTTTGTGCCACGCGGGCGCGGGAAGCAGCGGGGGCGGCATTAACCAATTGCGGCATGGCACGGCGGGCGCGTTCGACGATGTAAGCCGCTTGCAGCATCCGGGTTTGGTACAGTAGGTTTTGCAATTCCTGCACTTGTCCGGTTTGTTTGGCGTACATCAACTCGCCTTTGCTTTTCCACGGCGCACCTTGGTAACGTGCTTGCTGTACCCAAGCGGGCAATTGTGTGCCATTGGTTTGCAGGTAGCCGAGTAAGTCCGGGAAGGTATTGCCGAAACGCGCCTGCCTGCCCGCCGGATACCACGTGAAATGCCCGACCCCCATCGAGGCAAAATCTTCGCCGTCATTCCAGTGGACAAGGTTGTTGTAGTTACCGCCGCTTTCGTTGCGGTAAATTTTGTCGGCGATTAGGGTGAGTTCGTGTTGTGACAGTTGCGGCATTCCGCCCGTGGTCTTGGGAACGGTAAGCGCGGTGTTTTTCTTGGTGGCTTTATTTTTTGTTTTGTCTTGGCTGAGCGATGATTTTTTTGCGGAATCACCCTCGTCATCCCGGACAGCTTGCTGGCTGCAAGCGGATAATGTGAGGCACACAATAGCCACACAGAAAAGTTTCCAAAACTTTGTATGCATCACGCCAGCACTCCCTTTGAATAAGCCCAAGACACCGTTCACTGCTAGCGTATAGAAATACAAAAAATTAGCCAAACGCATCCTTAATAAAATGCATGAAAATCATAAATTCCAGTGATAAATAAAGACCCGCCCGTGGCGGGTCTTGGGAAAGGGGCGGGAGTTTGTGGCTTACTGGAGGAAAATCTGTTTATAAGACACATACATACTGGCAAATAGCCACGGTACGACGACCAACAGCCCCAACAGCAGCGGCAGGGCACCGAGCAGCATCAGTACAAAGACTGCCAGACCGTACAGCAGCAGTGGCAGCGGGTTACGCAAGCACGCTTTGAAGCTCAAGGTCAGTGATTGGAAGACAGGTACGTCATTGAGCGCGACCAGTTGGGTGGCAAACCAGAACAGCATCATGACCAAAAGCAGCAGGATAATGCCGACCGCGATCAGCCCGATGTTGAGGCTGCTCATCATGCCTTCGGGAGATACGACGCCGGTTTCCATCGAACTCATGTTCATACCGACGAATGCACCGCCGATGATGATGCCAAACAGGAACATGATGCCCAGTGTCAGCCCGCCCAAGCCCAGCAGTGGCACGAGTTTTTGCTTGAAACCTTCAAACAGGTAATCAAAACGTAGCGGTTCACCGAAATAGACTGCCCGCGCACCCATCAGGATACCGCCGGAGAGGATGGGGCCAATCAGTGATGACGCAATGTCACCAGCAACTGGAATAAGGCCGAGGATAACTTGGATGGCGAACAAGGCCAGCGTAATCAATACCCAGACGCCAAGGTTGCTTTTGACCAGAGGCCAGCTTTCCGCTAACCAGCTAATGCCAGCACCTGCGGACAGGGAGCGGGGTTCGGCTAACAGCTCCATGCCGTCGCTTGGGATCGGTGGCGGTGTTACATCCGACTTTGGGGGGGAATAAGGGTTGTTGTCACTCATTGCAGGAGGCTCCTGATTGTTTTATTGGAATGGAGCCAAAAGTATAGCCCACCCTGCTTAGCAGGGCAGGAAATACTGATCAAGTGTCAATCTTGCAGGATAACCTTACTCAATGACCTTGGGCACGAGGTATAAACCGTCTTCCGTTTCCGGCGCAACCGCTTGGTAAGCCTCGCGGTGGTTGGTTTCTGTCACCACGTCTTCGCGCAGGCGTTGGGTCATATCCAGCGGATGCGCCATTGGCACAACACCGTCGGTATCCACCGCTTCCATTTGCGCGACCAAATCAAGGATATTGGAAAGGTTGCGGGTATATGCTTCCACGCTGTCTTCGGTCATTGCCAGCCGTGCCAAATGCGCGACTTTACGGACTTCTGCTTCTGAAATTGCCATCTGTTAACCCGCCAGTTTCTGTTTGAGGATTGCGTTCACCTGTTCAGGGTTCGCCTTGCCTTTGGAAGCTTTCATTGCTGCCCCGACGAAGAAGCCGAATAGCTTGTCTTTGCCCGCGCGGTATTCCTCCGTTTGCTTGGGGTTGGCGGCAATGATTTCGTCAATCATGGCTTCAATCGCGCCGGTGTCGGTGATTTGCTTCAAGCCTTTCTTGTCGATCACGCTATCGGCATCGCCTTCGCCATTCCACATTGCGTCGAACACTTCCTTGGCAATTTTGCCGGAAATGGTGTTGTCCAGAATGCGCTTGAGTAAGCCTGCGAAAGCATCAGCGGCGACTGGCGCGTTAGCTATTTCAATGCCAGTGCGGTTGAGCGCCGCAGACAAATCGCCATTCACCCAGTTGGCAGCGAGTTTGGCGTCGCCACAACCTTGCGCCACCGCCTCGAAGTAATCCGCCACGTCGCGGCTTTGCGTGAGCATGTCAGCGTCGTAAGTGCTTAAGCTGTATTGCGTAATGAAACGCTGCTTCTTCGCTTCCGGCAATTCCGGCAAGGTCGCCCGCACGGATGCGATGAATTCCGGGGTAATTTCTACCGGGAGTAAATCCGGGTCGGGGAAATAGCGGTAGTCGTTGGCGTCTTCCTTGCTGCGCATCGAACGGGTTTCGTTGCGGTCAGGGTCGTAAAGCCGCGTTTCCTGCACCACCGTGCCGCCGGATTCGATGATGTCGATTTGGCGCTCGACTTCGTGGTTGATGGCGCGTTCGATGAAGCGGAACGAGTTCAGGTTTTTGATTTCTGCCCGTGTACCGAATGGCTGACCGGGGCGACGTACCGAAACGTTGGCGTCGCAACGGAACGAGCCTTCCTGCATATTGCCGTCACACACACCGAGGTAACGCACCAGCGCGTGCAGCTTTTTCATGTAAGCCACGGCTTCTTTGGCGTTGCGCATGTCCGGTTCGGAAACGATTTCCAGCAGCGGTGTGCCTGCGCGGTTCAAGTCAATGCCGGTTTGCCCTTGGAAATCTTCGTGCAGGGATTTACCCGCATCTTCTTCCAGATGGGCGCGGGTAACGCCGATGCGTTTGATGGAGCCATCTTCCAGCTCAATGTCCATGTGACCAATGCCAACGATGGGCAATTCATATTGGCTGATCTGGTAGCCTTTCGGCAGGTCGGGGTAGAAGTAGTTTTTACGTGCGAATACCGAGCGCGGTGCTAGGTGCGCGTCGATTGCCAAGCCGAATTTCACCGCCATGTGCACGGCTTCTTTGTTCAGTACTGGCAATACGCCGGGCATTCCAAGGTCAACCAAACTGGCTTGGGTGTTGGGTTCAGCACCGTAAGCGGTGGATGAACCGGAAAAAATTTTGCTCTTGGTGGCAAGTTGGGCGTGGATTTCCAGCCCGATGACGGTTTCCCATTCCATTGTGAAGTTCTCCTTACGCGAACTTGGCAGGCACTTGTGTATGCCAGTCGGTGGATAATTGGTATTGGTGCGCGATATTCAACATCCGCGCTTCCTCAAAGTAGTTGCCGACCAATTGCATCCCCACTGGCAGGCCATCAGCGGCGAAACCAATCGGGAAAGTCATGCCCGGCAAACCCGCCAGACTGACCGGGATGGTGTACAAATCTTCGAGGTACATAGCAATCGGGTCGTCTTTTTTCGCGCCCAGTTTGAAAGCGGTGGTGGGTGCGGAAGGCCCCATGATCACATCCACGTCCTTGAAGGCTTCCGCGAAGTCTTGCTGGATCAGGCGGCGGATTTTCTGCGCTTTCAAGTAGTAAGCGTCGTAATAGCCTGCCGAGAGCGCGTAAGTGCCGATCATGATGCGGCGTTTCACTTCTGCACCGAAACCTTCCCAGCGGCTGCGTTCGTACAAATCTTTCAGGTCTTGCGGATTTTCGCAGCGATGCCCAAAACGTACCCCGTCAAAGCGCGACAGGTTGGAAGAGCATTCTGCCGGAGCCACCACGTAATACACCGGAACCGCCAAATGGCTGTTGGGCAAGGTCACTTCCTTAATGATTGCGCCACGGGCTTCAAATTCCTTGATAGCACGCTCAATGACCGCGCCCACTTGCGGATTCAGCCCTTCGGCGAAGAACTCTTTCGGTAGGCCGATTTTCAGCCCGTCGATGGAGTCGTTGAGGGTGGCGGTGTAATCCGGCACGGGGCGGTCAACGCTGGTGGAATCCCGCGCATCCAACCCGGCAATCACATTGAGGGTGATCGCGCAATCTTCCGCCGACGGAGCCATCGGCCCGCACTGGTCAAGGCTGGAGGCAAAGGCAATCATGCCGTAACGCGAAATGCGCCCGTAAGTCGGTTTGATGCCAGTAATATTGCAAAACGACGCAGGTTGGCGAATGGAACCGCCGGTATCGCTGCCCAATGCCACGGGTGCAAGCCTTGCTGCGACGGTTGCCGCACCACCGCCGGAACTGCCGCCCGGTACACAATCCGTATCCCACGGGTTACGCACATTTCCAAATGCCGAGGTTTCGTTGGAAGAACCCATCGCAAACTCGTCCATATTGTTCTTGCCGAGCAATACGCCGCCCGCTGCCTTGAGCCTTTCCGCCACATGCGCATCGTAAGGCGAGACGAAATTACGCAGCATATTCGAGCCGCAAGTGGTCAGCACGTCTTTGGAGCAGAACAGGTCTTTGAGTGCGTAAGGCAAGCCCGCCATTGCCCCGTCCAATTCACCCTTGCGGATGCGGTTGTCGATCTCGACGGCTTGCGCTTGTGCGCTGTCACGGGTGACGGTGATGAAAGCGTTCAGTTCCTCATTGAAGTTGGCGATGCGCTCAAGATAGGCATCGGTGGCTTCCATGACAGAAAAATTCCCGGCGTGTATTCCATCGCGGAGTTTTTTGAGCGATAGGGAATGGATTGGGTCGGACATGCATACTCCATTTTTTATGACCTCTTTCCCCGCGCCTCTTGAGGGATAGGGCGGGGTGAGGGGTAATACGTGATCTTGCGATAAGCGGCTTACTATAAGGCAAGCCGCTTAGGTAGGGCAACAGCCGCGCCGTTTAGCGTGGGATTGCACCGTTCAAGACGTAGTTAGAACTGAATGACGTATTACCGGGGTGCAGCAATACATTGCCTAACAGGATGTTGATGTCATTATTGGGGCCTGAAAACAGCGTATAACCGTCCAGATTCAAATCGCTGGCATAATAGCCACCTAAACGGTAGTAAGTGTTTGTCAACACATTGCCGGGGGCGATCAGAATCGCACCTAAGATAACGTTAGCGTCACTGCCCGGTCCGACTGCAATGGAACTGTTGCTGTTATTGGCATCGCCTCCCCATAGCAGGGCAGTAACGCCATCGGTCAGGCGTTGGTCTATACCGTAAGTTGGTGTGGTAGGATCTGTGAAATCAAGCGAAATAGGTTCATGGGTCAAGTGTAATGATGCGGCACTCATCACCCCAATGTGGTTGCGGTGACGCACTGCGACATAATAATTCCCATCGGCGATGCCATTGAAAGCCAAACTGGGGGAGCCACTGGGGGCGCTGATGATGTCGCCATCCCGTTGGACTAAACCCGCTTTAGCCGCTACCCGGATTTTGGGGTCGCTGGCATCACGTAATTCCACCAATACCCAATCAACAGGCGCGTCGTCACCCGTCGTGGCAAGCATGGCGTCGGTGGCAGTTTCTGTGCCGGGGTAGTTAAAGGGCGGGATGTTTTCTACATTGGAATAGCCAAATGACGCCAGTAACGTGCCATAAGGTTGTAACTTGGGTAAATAACCTAATTTCCGCAAATCATCCGACATCCGTTTGGTGGCTAAATTAAAGTTGCCCTGAAAAAACACGCGGGTGGTCACGCGAACACCGGGTTCATCATAGTTATCTAGGTAGTTAGGCGTACCGTCATCATCGCTGTCGACAGCATCTGCCGGGTTGCTATCGTTATTTACGTCAGGTTGCTCATCAACGGTTGCTTTGCCATCGCCGTCATCGTCGGTGTCGCGGTAATCGGGCGTGCCATCCTTATCCGAATCGCGGGCATCCGCTGGGCTGCCATCCGTATTTGGGTCAGGTGTCTCAAAGCGCGTAGCAATGCTGTCGCCGTCATCATCCGTGTCACGGTAATCGGGGATGCCATCCTTGTCGGTATCATCATCCAGCGGCGTGCCGCCATTGTAGTTTTCATTGCGGGTTTGGAGGCCATCGCCATCATCATCGGTATCTTTCGCGTCAATCATGCCATCGCCATCGGTATCCCGTGGTTTACTGAGGTCAGCGCCTACTTCGGCAGCATCATTGAGGCCATCACCGTCTGTGTCGGCCTTGAGCGGGTCAGTATCTGTTTTGTTTACCTCGTCGCCATCGCTTAAGCCATCGCCATCGGTGTCTGCTTTGATGGGGCTGGTTCCGTAAGTGTCGATTTCCTCCTTGTCGCTTAATCCGTCGCCATCGCTGTCGGAACTGTATGGGTCAGTGCCTATTTCGACTTCCTTGGAATCGGGAATTCCGTCGCCATCGCTGTCTTCATCGACATTAGTGATTGCTACGCTGAGTGCTTGGATAGTACAGCCACCTTTGCTATCACAAACGCTCACCCGTACTTCATAGGTATTATTCTTGTCAGCATCCAGCGGATGTTCAAAATCCGGGGAGGTGGTGAAGTTTAGGCTGCCATCGGCAGGGTTGATGGTGAAACGTGATTTGTCTTCCCCACCCGTTAATGACCAAACGAGTCCTGCGCCTTCTTTGTCGCCATCGGCATCGGTGGCGTCGTAATTTAGGACAGTATCCTTGCTGCCTTCGGTAAAATTGACAGTATAAGTTGCGGCATTACTGTTGTTGGTAATGGCTGGGGCATTATTTGCTATCGGCAGTAATGTGAGTATGGCGGTGTCATCTTCCCCCGGTTTCGTGTTGTGGTTGAGCGGGGCGGAATCTGGGTCTTCATTGAAGGCATAAATAATTTCACCAGTGACTTGGTAACTGGCATCCGTACCGACCCGCGCCCGTACTTTCAGGCTTTTGGAGCCGCCTGCCGGAATAACATCGGCATTCCATTCAGCAGTTACTGGATTGTATGCCCCACCAGAATCGTCGCTTACCCACGTCATGCCAGCGGGCCATTCCAGCCCTAGTTGCGCCATACTGGTTGCAATGCTGGATGCATTATTGATTGTCCACGTGAGTTCGACTTCGCTATTTTGGGAGGGGCTGCTTGTGCTGGCGCTAGCGCTCAATGACAAGTCAACCGGCTCGGATTTGGTGCTGGTTAGCCATTTGAAAGCCGCACCTGAGTCGTAGCCTGCATCCGCAGCATCCGCCAATGCCAGCTTGACGTGGTAGGTGTTCCCCGGCAGTAATCCGCCCATCGAGGCGGTTAGGGTTTTGGTGAAACCGTCCAATTGCGAGATTGGGCTGCCGCCCCCATTGCCGTTATCGACGAAGTAGGCGGTATTGCCCAATTGGCAGGCCGTTCCGTCGGCAGAGGAGCCTTTGACCCCGCCATTGATGTTATTGACCGCAATCGGGGTGGTCGAAGCTGGTAAAAAGGCGGCATTTTGCGTCCCGACCAAGCCGGGGCCGGAAATGAACAGGCCAAAAGCATCGTTAAATTGGCTGCATACGAATTCGGGGTATTCTTCTGAGCCGAAAGTGAACACAAAGTTGGCGCGATCCCCGAGTGGTACGATGTCGAACTCAAGGATGATCGGATCGTATTTGGCGTATGTGCTGATCTTTTTTAGGTCAGGGTCTGCATAAACCACACCCGTGCGGTAGTAGTAAGAGCCGGAGTTGTTAGGCCCTTGCAAGCTGCCGATGTTGCCGGTATTGAGGAATACACCCGTCTCGAACCCTAGCGTCGCTTTGCCGCCCGTCATGATGCCGTATTGCTGATTGATGCCTTTTGTTACCTGAAAGTTGCTGACGCTAAGGCCGGGGCCATCCAGAACAGCGCCCATTTCAGCAGCGGTGCTGCCCGCATTGAACGATAGAGCGGCGTAGGCGCTCATGCCCGTGCTGTAAAGCAGGCAAGCGATTAGGAAGAGAAACGGCTTTGCCGTTATTGTTGTTATGATTTTCATAGCCCTGACTCTTGCGAACCATCGTACATGCTGCCAACCCCCTTGCAGCATTTGTCACAACGATGTTACTTCATTGATGAAATCTATACTAGCATCACAAATGCGCCACTTATCCGATTGTACCGTTCATGGCTGTTGTCACCGGGGCTTTGTCCGCATAATTAAGCCAGACCAAAACCCAACAATAAATAACAATAACAGGTGTCTATCATGTCCAGACATTGCTCCGTGGCAGCCGTACTGGTATGCGTAACCACGAGTTTGCCGCTATCGGCGTCAGCCAATGCTCCAGCGTGGGAATCTTGGGGGCAACCTTATCAGCAGCCACGCCGTGTCTATGCGCCACCTCGTCCCGTGAACCCCGTATACCAGCAAGCGTCCTATGCTTCCTATTCGCCAGACAGTGCGGCACTGGATTGTGGCTTTGCCCAAGCCTTGAACTTGCCTGACCAGTGTATCCGTAAGAATGAGCGTACCCGTCAGGGGCTATTGGGCTTGACCAATTACCTCAAGCGTTTGCCCTTGGCGGCGCAGGTTGCGCCCTTATGGGGCAGGGTTTCCAATGCCGCGTTACTGGAAACCGTGAATGAATTGCTCGCATGGCACGATGGACTTGCGCCCGGAACCTTACAGGATCGTTTTTTCTTGCGTGAACTCAGTTCGGCAGGGCGTGCGGCGGAAGCGGAATATACCGGCTATTTCACCCCCTTGCTGTCGGTGCATGAACACCCTGACGGTGAATACCGCATCCCCATTTACCGCAAGCCAGCGGGCGGGTTGGCATCGTTGAGCCACGCTGAAATTGCCAGCCGCGCCCTAAGTGGGCGGAACTTGGAAGTGGCGTGGACGAATGATGCCGTCAACCTGTTTTTTGCCCAAGTGCAAGGTTCCGGTGTTGCGCGTTTCCCGGATGGGAGTGAAATGGTGCTGGAGTATGCCGGGGATAATGGTAAGCGTTTCCGCAGTATTGCCGATTACATGCGCCAGCAAGGGTTTAGGCCGCGCAATTACGGCAATGAGGCCATCCGCGAGTGGTTGCGGGAGAATCCATCCAAAATTGGGGAGGTATTAACGGCTAACCCGCGCTATGTGTTCTTTAAGTTGACCTCGGGTTTACCCACAACATCTTCAGGGTTGCAGGTCATTCCTGGACATACTATTGCTGTCGACAGTAACTACATTCCGCTGGGGGCAGTATTGCTGGCAGAAGTGCCGCGCATTGATGCCGACGGGCAGAACGTGGGGCAAGACTGGCGCTTGTTGTTCGCGCAGGATCAAGGCGGGGACATCAAAGGAGCGGGTAGGCTGGATTTATACACAGGCTTTGGGCAACCGGCAGAAAACCTCGCCCACGGGATTACCGGCTTCCGCAAAGCCTACATGCTGGTGCGCAGGCCGGGGTACGGGCGCGGGGAGAATGTCGCTGGTATGTAGCAACTATTCCGCATAGAATTCTTTATTAGCTTAGTGTATGGAGAATTGAGGGAATTCTGATGCAACGCAAGGAATTGTTGTACGCCGCTGTCGGTGTCTTATTGATGTGTCATGTTGCCGTGCAAGCGGCTGATGCGCCCGCGCCCGCAGGGTGCGATGTCCAGATTCAAGGGGCGAGTTTGACCTTGGATGAACACTGTATCCGCAAAACCCCGGAACTGCGTAATGCGCTGGTAGATATGGCGGTTTATTTACAAACCACCGATGTTTCCCGGCTGGCAACGCCGGACTATCACGGGCCAATGGATAAGGCGCGGTTGATCCGTACCGTTGAACAAGTGATCGCGTGGATGGACGGTAAAACGGTTCCCGGCAAGTCCATCGGGCAACAGTTTGACTTTTACGCACTGGGCAACCCGCAGGATAAGCGCCCGGTGCAGTACGGCGGTTATTTCACCCCTATCTTGGATGTGCAAAAAACGGCATCGGCGGAATACCGCTACCCGGTGTATACCAAACCCAAAACGGATGCGCCTTTGCCTTCCCGCCGTGAAATCATGCAGGGGGCATTGCGTGATAAGGGGCTGGAAATCGCGTGGACAAACGACCCCATTGAGTATTACTTCATGCAAGTGCAGGGGTCTGGTTTGATCCGTTACCCGGATGGCAAAACTCAGTTGCTGGGCTTCGCGGGTAAAAATGCTTACCCCTATGTCAGCATCGGGCGTTACATGAAGGAAAATAATTATCTGCGCACCGATAATTTGTCCAATAATGCTGTCCGCCAGTGGTTGCGGTTAAATCCCGATAAGTTGGATGAGGTGCTGAACGCTAACCAATCCTTTGTGTTTTTCCGCCCGGTCAAAGATGTATTGCGCAGCGCTTCTGGCTTGCCGGTCGTGCCGGGGTATACGGCGTCGGTGGATAACAGCATGATCCCTTTCGGTTCTATCTTACTGGCGGAATTGCCAATACGTGACATGGATGGAAAAATCGTGCAACATGAATGGCGTGTGCTTTTAGCAACAGACCGCAGTTCCGACGACCGGGGCGCTGTCCGTATCGGTATCTATACCGGCGAAGGGGAAGAGGGGCGTGCACAGATACAGCGCTTTTTCCCCGCAGGGCGTGCATTCCTGTTGCAGAGTGGGTCATGAGACCTGTTAATTTTCACTCCCTGCATATTGGCAGGGGTATTTTGATAATAATAATGAGTATGGAATAGGGGGCTATTCATGCTGGGTTACATCGACTGGATCATTATTCTGATTGCCTTAATGGCGGCGGTAGGGGCGCTTTTGCTGCTTTACCCGCAAAGTGGCAACCGCGATGTGCGGGGTATCCGCGAACTGCGCTCACAAGCCGAAAAAGACCGCAAACGCATTGCCGACGTATTGGAAATTACCCAACACGGCGCACAAGATGCCGAAAGTTTGGTGAAGAAGCTCAAGGATCAGGTTTCTGATGTCAGCCGCAATTATCAGGCTACCCAAGCACGGGTTGAGCAAGTCGAGCGCATGATTGAGCGCGTCAGTACGGCTGAGCATGAAATGCGTGACATTTCCACCCAACTGGGCGAACGTCTGCAACACCTGCAAGGCTATTGGGATGAGCAATTGGGCGATTCCGTGGAAAGCGTCAAGCGCATCCGTGGCAAGTTAAAAGAAGGGCTGGAAAGTGTTGACGAAAGTCTGTTCCGCCTGCGTGACCAAGAGAAAATGGCGCAAGGTTTCACCCGCAAGCTGATTGACCATCATCAGCAGCAAGTGCAACACCAACAGGAAAATACCCGCCTGTCTGCCGAAGTCCATAGCCGTCTGGAAGACATGCTTAAAGAGTCCAGCCACTTGTTGGAGCAAATGCAACGTTACCAGCAAGATGCTGATGAGGTTTTCCAAAGCTTCAATCAAGAAATGTCGGGGATGGAATCGCAAGCCAGCGAACAGTTTACGGCGCTGTTCCAAACCACCGACCAAGCGCGTTCGGAACTGACTGCCGGTTTGGAAGAAAGCCGCCAACATCTCGGCGAAATGCGCATCCGTGAAGCCCAAAGCGATGACCTCAGCCGCCGCATCCGTCAGCAGTTTGAACAGATTGACCACATCCGCGTGGAACGTATCAGCAAGACCCTTGATCTGACCGACCAGATTTCCAATGACTTGCACAAAGGCGTGACCAACGCCCGCGAGATGTTGTCGACGTTGGAACGTGCCGTCATGGATGTGTCTTCCTCGCTATCGGTGGCGCAGCCACAAGCGGAAAAGCAAAAGCAGCCGGAGGAGGTAATCGTTCCTACCGAGGAGGTTGCTCCTGTAGCAGCGCCTGTGTTGCCGCAAGCCAGCATTATTACCCTTCAGGATCATGCCGATGTCGATTTGCTGGATATGCTAGCTCCCGTGCATGGAGCCAATGCGGACGCCGATGAAAGCAGTACCAGTAATCTTGTATCCTTGCGGGCTTATCGTTAATTTGATTTGTATCATGAACTAACCCGCTAATGGGGCGTAGATTGCAGGGTAAACTTGCGATCTACAGGAATGCTCATGAACAAAAATACGTTATTGGCAGGTGTGCTGCTGTGTTGTGCCCCTTTTGTACAAGCTGAAGAACGTGCCATGCTGGTGCTGGACGCTTCCGGCAGTATGTGGGGTCAAATTGACGGTAAAGCCAAAATCGACATTGCCCGCGAATCCCTCAAAACTTTGGTGGCTGATTGGCCTGAAGGCCGCTCGGTCGGACTGGTCGCTTACGGTCATCGTCAAAAGGATGACTGCAACGACATTGAAACCCTGCTTCCGGCGGGTGCAGTGGATGCCGCTAAGATCAGTAAAATTGTTGACGGTTTAACCCCCAAAGGCAAAACCCCGCTTTCCGCCGCCGTCAAACATGCCGCAGAAGCCCTCAAATACACCGAAGAAAAAGCCACTGTCATCCTCATCAGCGATGGGGTGGAAACCTGTAACCTTGATCCTTGTGCATTGGGGACTGAACTGGAAAAGCTCGGTGTGGATTTCACCGCGCACGTCATCGGTTTCGATGTTGCCAAGGTGGAAGACCAAAAAGGTTTGCGCTGTCTGGCAGAAAACACGGGCGGGAAATTCATTTCCGCTGCCAATGCAGGCGAACTCAAAACGGCGCTGGAACAAACCGCCAAAGCCCCCGAACCAGAACCCCAACCCGCGCCAGCGCCTGAGAAAAAGCCCGAAGCACCTGTATTGCCCAAGGCCACGCTGACCGTTACCCCTGCTGAAACCATCAAGGGCGCAGAAATTGAGGTGAAGGTGGAAGGTGATGCCGACATGACGAAAGATGCTGGTATGCACCTTGAACTGTTTATGGTTGGCAAAAATGTGGCAGTAAACCATCAATATTTGTATCAAGATAAAAAATTAGGCGGTTATAAGTCTGCCAAGTTCCGTATGCCTAACGTAACAGGGGATTTTGTCGTTCGGTTGGCAAAAGGCGATCACCGCGAATTGGTTGCTGAAGCTGCTGTGAAGGTTGTCGAAGCGGAAATCAAGCTGCTCGCGCCAGCTCAAGCCGCACAGGGCAGTAAGATCGAAGTGAAATTGGATGCGCCGTTGGGATTGCGGGGCGATGTGCGCCTTTATCCGCAAAATGGCACGAAATCGGTTGGTTTGGGTTACGTGCGCGAAGATGCCGTTGAAAACTACAAGCCCATGAAATTCACGCTGCCGGAAGTCGCAGGCGTGTATGTCTTCAAATTTGAGGCAGCACCTGACAAGAAGGTCATGGCAGAACTGCCTATCCAGATTGGGGGAACGCAACCATGAACTTAAAAAAAGCAATGTTACTGCCTGCCCTGTGTTTGGCTCTGTCTGCCAGCGCGTGGGCGGACGATGCCAGCGATGCCATTGATAAGGCCGCAGCCCTGTACAAAGAAGGCAAAACCCAACAAGCCATTGCCCAACTGGAGTTGGCAACCCAGTTTATCCGCCAACAACGCGCTGAAGCCATGCAGCAAGTCTTGCCGGAACCGTTGGACGGTTGGGCAGCGGAAGAAGCCACGTCTTCCAGCGCGGGTTCTGCCATGTTGGGTGGTGGTTCCACCATCAAGCGTACTTACAGCAAGGATGACAAAAACCTCAGCATTGAGATCATGGCAGATTCGCCGATGATGCAAAGCATGATGGCGATTTTCACCAACCCGATGTTCGGGGCGGCTGCTCAAGGCGGCAAGGTGCAAATGATTAACGGGCAGCAAGCTATCCTCAAGGATAACGGCCTGATGATGGTGGTAGATAACACTTTCATGATCCAGATCAATGCCGAGAAGGGGATGGATGCTGATTTGATCGCTTATGCCAATGCAATTGACCTAAAAAAGTTGTCCAACTTCAAGTAAGTCGATAAGAAGGAACAAAGTTATGAAACGAGTGCAACTGAAAATGGCAGCGCTTGCCCTGCTAGTGATGGCAGGCTGCGTGGAAAACCCCGTCATCAATGACGCCCATGCCAATTACGCCGACATTGCCCGTCCATCATTGGCGGTGGATGTGAAAGTGGATGGCGACCAAAGCGGCGCTGCCCGCGAATTCCCGGTTAATGGCAATCCTGCGCATTACCGCGCTTATGTGCAAGCCAATCCGGGCGAGCGTTACCGTCTGCGTGTAACCAATCACTCCGGGCAACGTGTTGGTGTCGTTATTGCGGTGGATGGGCGTAACATCCTCAGCGGTAAGCAGTCAAACTTAGCCAATAATGAGCGCATGTACATTTTGGAACCTTATGAAAGCAGCAGTTATGAGGGCTGGCGCACAGGGCAAAACCAAACTAACCGCTTCTTTTTCACGGAGTCGACGAATTCCTATGCGGCTGCGTGGGGTGATACCAGTGCGATGGGGGTGATTGCGATGGCGGCGTATGCGGAAAATGTTCCCATTCCCGTGCCGATGTTAGAAGAACGCATGGCAGCGCCTTCCCCGATGGCTCCTGCTGCTGCCCCTGCGCCGGGGACAGGTTTCGGTGAGTCTACGTATTCGCCCAGCCATACGGTTGATTTTGAGCCAGTTAGCAGCCCAATGGAAAAGCTGTTCCTGAAATACGAATGGCGGCAGACCTTGTGCGACAAACACATATTGCCAGAATGCCGCACCTCATCCGGTGGCAACCGTTTCTGGCCTGACAACGGCGGCTATGCGCCACCGCCACCACGCCATTAAGTAACGGTTATTCGCTTGCCCCCACGAAATCACCCATCTTGGGGGCAAACGGATCCATCACCACGATTTCGCCGTCTTTAATACGGCGCATCAGGTTGTCGCCGTGCAAATCCCACGCAAGGTGTGCTTCGTGTTCGCGGAAATATTTGCATAATTTGCGGATGTCGTCCGCCAAGCTATCGCCGTAGCGTTCCCGAATCCACGAAATGATTTCGCCACGGGCTTGCTCGTCTTTCCAGTCCATCCCGTAGACATTTTCAGTGAAGAAATTGGAGTCGGCTTCGTCTAGGTGTTCCAAACGCTCCATGACGTAAATCATGCGGTAGTCGGGTTCATCGTAAGAGAATAGGCGGATAGTGGACGGGTCAAGGTTATTGTTTTCCTCATCCAGCACCCCGATGCGGCGGATGAACGGGACTTTGACCAAATCCATCTGTTTGATGGCATCGCTGAAATATTCTAGCCCCAAGGCGTATTTTTCCAAGATGACGTAATCCGCCCATGCAGCGGTGGTCGTGTCAGCCAGAAAAACCTGTTTACAACGGGCACATTTGACGCGGAGGTGTTTGCCGTGGTCAAAGCAGCTCAGTTCGTACACATTGGTCAGGAAGGTGTTTTCGCATTGGGGGCAGTTCATGCGTTTGAACTTACCCTGCACGAAACATTCTAGAATGTCTTTGCTAGAGTCCGTATCCATAATTAATAGTCTATGCCGTTGTTCAGGAGGAATGGGGTTCCGCACTGGCTGATGCCGGGGAAGTAATCGTCGATCCACAGGCCGACGCTGATCCCTTCATGCAGCATGAAGGCGCGTTTACGTTTGCCATCGGTGGTGTATACCTTGATGCCTGCATCATGCACTTTGTCATGAATTTCTTCGAGGTTGCCGTGTAGGTCATCCCGCAAGGTACAGATGATGGGTTCCCAATTGTGGGCGCGGTAAGCGTCGATGAGGTCAAGGTAGAAATCCACATCAGCGGTAATGGTATTGTCAAAGTCAATGGCAATCACACGGGATGTAAGCGAATCAGCCATCACATACTGGTCAACGATGAATTCGTTGAATTCCCTATGGATGCGGTGCTCCCCATTGATTTCGATGGCGCTTTTCAGCACCTCAAAAGCCGGGTGTGGATTGTGGGGTCGATGATAAAAAACGAGTCCACTCATTAACGAAAATCTCTCTTTCTCTCTAGCGTGTGTAAGGTATCTGTCGTGTTGTTTTTATGCTACTAGGATAGGGGTTAAATGCCCTGTATACAATGAGATAAAGCAAGGTTTACGTAGTCGGGGAATAAAAAAGTGGGGGAAAAGAGAAAGGCCCCGAAGGGCCTTTCCTTTGTTCGACAAGTTTGCCAGATGGCAATCGCCGCTTAGTGTGCTTGCGCAGCTTCAGCGTTGATACCAGTGTTCTGACGAACATACAACTCGTCCCACATTTCTTCTGCGCGACGGTCACGAGTGAACAGTGAGAGCAGAATTGTCACCAAGAAGCCCAATGGGATGGAGATCAAACCAGGGTTCTTCAGCAAGAACGTCGGTTTTTCCAAGCCCATCATGCTGGTGGTTTGGCCTTCAAACTTTTTCAAGTCGCCTTCAGCAGCTTTGATGGCTTTTTCCAGACCAGCAATTTCCTTACTCTTAGCAGTTTTTGCTGCTTCATCAGTCAGGGTTGCCAGATCAGCTTGCGCCTTTGCCAGTTTTTCAACTGCGCCGGGCTTCGCTGGTTTTTCTGGGGAAGCTTTCACTGCTTTCTTGCACGCTGGGTCTGCAAACAGTTCGCACATGAAACCACCCACAGCAGGGGTTGCTTCTGTTACGGCTGGTTTTGCAGGTTCACCTTGCAGGACTTTGTTCGCATCAGCAATTTTAGCCAATGGGTAAGTCATGTTCGGGGAGATCATTACCAGATAGATAGCACTGATTGCACCAACCAACATACCGCCGACGACGCCGTAGGTATTGGTTTTCTTCCAGTACAGGGTCAGGAAGACCGCTGGCAGGTTAGAAGATGCAGCAACCGCGAAGGCCAGTGCTACCAAGTGGGCAACGTTTTGACCCTTAGCAGCAATACCAACGTAGATAGCCAATGCGCCAACGATAACGGTAGCAACGCGGGCAGCAGTGATTTGCTCTTTCGCAGTAGCGTGGTCGCCACGTACAACACCCACATACAAGTCATGGGACATTGCAGAAGCAGCCGCCAGTACCAGACCAGCAACAACCGCTACGATGGTAGCAAATGCAACCGCAGCAACGAATGCCAAGAACAAGTTACCCAGTACGGAGTCAGCACCGCCACCGATGAACTGTGCCAGCAATGGAGCAGCCATGTTGCCGCCTTTATCCAGACCTGCGATAGCAGATGGAGTAACGTGCATTGCAGCGCCCAAGCCCAAGAACAGAGTCAGGACATAGAAGCCACCGATGATAGCCATTGCCCAGATAACAGATTGACGTGCAGCTTGTGCTGTTGGAACAGTGAAGAAGCGCATCAGGATGTGTGGCATACCCGCAGTACCCAGTACCAGAGCCATACCCAGAGAGATTTGGTCAATCGGGCTCTTCAGGTACAGGCCAGGTTCGAGGAAGCGTTGGCCCAGTTCAGCAGGTGTCATGTTGGCAGCAGCATCGCCGACCAGTTTAGCAACTTGCTTTTGGATGTCAGGATTGTCAACAGCCGCTTGCAGGAAGCCAGGGAAGGAGAAGCCATACTGACCCCAAGTGAACGCAACCAACAAGATAGAAGCTGTTACCAGCAGGATTGCCTTGATGATTTGAACCCAAGTGGTTGCTTTCATGCCGCCGAAGATAACGTAAGTCAGCATCAGCACGCCTACCGCCATAACGGAAATTTCATAGTCAATACCGATCAGGGTTTTGACCAGAACGCCGCCGCCTACCATCTGTGCAGTCAGGTAGAAAGTGGAAACCGTAACGGTGGAAATCGCTGCAACAGTTTTGGATGCTTTAGGGCCGTTACGGAAAGCCAGAATGTCACCCAGTGTGTATTTACCGATGTTACGGCAGGGTTCAGCAATGACCAACAGTACGGTGATGTAAGCCACCAACCAACCTACGGAGTACATGAAGCCATCATACCCGTAGAGGGAGATCAGACCAGCAATACCGAGGAAAGATGCTGCTGACAGGTAGTCACCGGCAATCGCCCAGCCGTTTTGAATACCAGTAACAGAACGCCCTGCGGCATAGAAGTCAGACGCAGAGTGGGTTTGCTTTGCAGCACGGTAAGTAACGTACATGGTCAGGCCGATGATCGCGCCAAATACCAAGAATGTCAGGAACTTGAACTTATCAGCTACGGCGCCAGCGTCCGCAGCAAAGGCTGCTTGGCTTGCCAACAATGTCAGTAACAGGGCTATCGAGCCAGTCCAGAAAGTTTTCTTCATGTCTCTCTCCCTTACTTCATTAAATGTGCGTCACGGACGATTTCGGCTGCCATAGCATCGAAATCGCGGTTGGCGCGGCGAGTGTAGATAAAGGCAATGCTCCAAGCTACGATGAACTCAGACAAAGCAAACAGGATGCCGACGTTGACCGGCCCCCAGACTTTGATTTTGTACAGTTCAGGATAGTAGCCAGCCCCAATAGGTAGCAGGAAATAGTAAACGATTGAAAAGATCATCAGACCCCACAAGAATAGTGTTTTCTTCTTGTGCAAAGCCTGAAAACGAGGATCGCTATCAATAGCGGCCCAGTTGATGTTTGACGACATAATATAAGACTCCTCCGTTTGAGCTACAAACGCTTCGAGTTTAGCTTGAATGCAAACAGGATGTAAATTGCTGTAAGCATAAATTCTATGGATTGCCCAACATTTTGTAGATATTTGTGCGGTGCTTTAGGGGAAATATAAGCGTTTTCTACAATAAACCCATCATTATTGTCGACAATCTTGTTTTTGCACCAAAATGGTGCTTAAAGATAGTGGTAAAACGTGCAAAAAGAGTGCGTATCGTCCATTATCCTACTGATTTTACGGAATTATCAGCTATGGCACTGAAATTGCATATTATTTCACATGAAAGAAGCAAAAATGAACCGTCATGATCTGTTGGACATCCTCACTTGCGCTATTTTGGTGCTGGATGAGAAAAAACGGGTGGTTTACATGAACCAGTCGGGGGAAGTGCTGTTTGGGCAGAGCCAGCAGCGGGCGTTGGGAGAGCCGGTTGCACAGCTTTTGCGCAGCGATATTTTTCATGAGCATTTGGAGCTGACGCGGTGTCAGCACGATCCGCAGTCGATTCGTGAGTGTGCGGTGGAGCTGGGCAATGGTGAACAAATCACCATTGATTGCATCATTACGCCCTTATCCGTGCATGACTGGACAAACCATGTGTTGCTGGAAATCCAGCGCGTTGACCGTCAGTTACGTATCGTGCGTGAAGAGCAGATGATCCACCAGCAGCAGGCGATCCGCGAACTGGTGCGTGGCATTGCGCATGAAATCAAGAATCCTTTGGGTGGTTTGCGTGGCGCTGCGCAGTTATTGGAAAGCGAGCTGGACAACCCGGAACTCAAGGAATACACGCAGATCATCATTTCTGAAGCTGACCGCCTGAAAAATCTGGTGAATGGCTTATTGGGGCCGCGTACCTTGCCGCGCCCAGAAGCTGTCAACATTCACGAGGTGTTGGAGCATGTGCGCAGTCTGGTCAGTGCCGGTGCTTCGCCAGAGCTGCATTTTGTGCGGGATTACGACCCCAGTATCCCGGAGTTCCAAGGCGACCGCGACCAGTTGGTGCAGGTGGTGCTGAATATTGTCACCAATGCTATCCGCGTATTGGATGGCAAAGGCGTGGTGCAATTGCGTACCCGTATCCTGCGCCAGTTTACCATCCAGCAGGTGCGTTACCGCCATGTGCTGAAAGTTGATATTTGTGATAACGGGGCAGGCGTTCCCGAGCATTTGCGTGACAAGCTGTTCCTGCCAATGGTCAGTGGTCATGCGGAAGGCAGCGGACTTGGCCTAGCAATTGCACAGTCGTTGGTACGTCGCCACCACGGGCTGATCCAGTATGAATCAGTGCCCGGTTACACGTGTTTTTCTATCCTGATTCCGTTGGAGAATGGACATGCCCCTCGCTGAAAATATATGGATTGCCGATGATGACCGCTCTATCCGTTGGGTGCTGGAACGCGCCTTACAAAAAGCGGAGATTGAGGTGCGCAGTTTTGAATCGGCGGATCAGGTCATTGTTGCCCTGCGTACCCAGCAGCCCGATGCCTTGATGACTGACATCCGTATGCCCGGCACAGACGGCTTGCGCCTGTTGGAACGGATGCAACGCGAATACCCTGAAATCCCCGTGATCATTATGACCGCGCATTCTGACCTTGAAAGTGCGGTATCCGCGTATCAAGGCGGGGCATTTGAATACCTGCCCAAGCCTTTCGACGTGAATGAAGCGGTCGATCTGGTGCGGCGTGCTTGCAAAATGCGCCGTGAGCGCGAAACTGATGTGGCTGCTGATCCGCACATTGAGTTGCTGGGCGGGCGTGAAATCATCGGTCATGCTCCGGCGATGCAGGAAGTGTTCCGTGCCATCGGGCGTTTGTCCAAATCCAGCATTACCGTGTTGATCACCGGCGAATCGGGTACGGGCAAGGAATTGGTGGCGAAAGCCCTACATACCCACAGCCCGCGCACCAACAAACCGTTTATTGCCCTGAATACGGCGGCGATTCCCCGCGAGTTGCTGGAGTCGGAATTGTTTGGGCACGAAAAAGGTGCATTCACGGGTGCGTATGCACAACGTAAAGGCCGCTTTGAGCAGGCCGATGGCGGCACGTTGTTCCTCGATGAAATTGGTGACATGCCCGCTGAATTGCAGACCCGTTTATTGCGGGTATTGGCGGAAGGCACGTTTTACCGCGTCGGTGGGCACACGCCAGTAAAAGTGGATGTGCGCATCATTGCTGCCACCCACCAAAATCTGGAAGAGCTGGTGCACAAAGGCACGTTCCGCGAGGATTTATTTCACCGCCTCAACGTCATCCGCATCCACAACCCGCCGCTGCGGGAACGCCGTGAAGACATCCCGCTGCTGCTCAACCACTTCCTGCGCCGTGCGGCAGAAGAGCTGCAAGTGGAATCCAAAAGCCTGTCACAGCGCGTCACAGAGCACCTGCAAAGCCTGCCGTGGGCGGGGAACGTGCGCCAACTGGAAAATATCTGCCGTTGGCTGACGGTGATGGCTTCCGGGCGTGAAATCGTCATGGATGATTTACCTGCCGAGCTGCTGGAAACCGACGCCAATAAACCGGAAATCCCTAATAACTGGGAAAAGTCCTTGGCGCAATTTGCCGATTTCAAACTCAATAAGGGCGCGGCGAACCTGCTGGATGAACTCACCCCGATTTTCGAGCGCATCTTGTTGCAAGCGGCGTTGAAAAAAACTGGCGGGCGCAAGATCGAAGCCGCAGAACTGTTGGGCTGGGGACGCAATACCTTGACCCGCAAGCTCAAAGAACTTGGGGTTGAGGACAATTAAGGCGAAGCGGGCGGCGTGTTGAGCTGGGTCAGGCGCGTTCCGCTAATCGGGGCATCCACACCGAAGCCGCAGAAGCTGCCGGAACATTCCTGCATGTGTACCAGCTTGTCGGTCAAGTAGCGGCTTTCAAACCCGGCGTAGCGCAGCGTTAGCGCATCCAGCATGGCAATGTCGATGGTTTCAAATTCTTGGCCTTCCAGTGCTTTGTGGGTGACAAAGCCGTTGGCAGAATCCCAGATATTGAAAAAGGTGCGGAAACGGTCTTGTTTGTAGAAATCTTCTTCGGTGAAGTACGCCGCCACGTCGCCGGGGATGTGGTCGCCGAAAGCTACCACGATGGTGCGTTCCGGCAGTTTTTTCAGTTGCGCCAGCAGGCTTTCGTAGGCTTTCACCGACAGTTTCATGCGTTCGCTGTAATCCAACATGATGGAACACTGCTTTTCCGTCAAGCCCGGTTTGCAGCGGCTGGTGTCGAACGTCGTGCTTTTTTCGTGCGGCGAATGCTGGCGCATGGTGGCAACAAAGGTGAATAGCGGCTGCTCGTTGAGTTTCACCTGTTTGACCGCTTCATCGAAAAACACCTCATCGGGCATCTTGTTCCATTTGCGTTTGGCGCATTCCGGCATGGCTTTGCAGTCAATGAAATCTTGGATGCCTAACTGTTCGTGGAAGCGTTGCCCACCGTAGAAACGTCCGGCAATCGGGTAAATGGTTTTGGTTTTGTAACCCAAGCCTGCCAATTGGCGGGCTATCCTGCCATCCAAGCGTCCGGGGGCGAATAGATTGATGGATTTCCATCCGTTGCCGTACAGCGGCGGGGCAACCCCATGCAAAAAGGAAATTTCTTGTACCCACGTACTGCCGCCAGCGGTGTACACCTTGAGCGGGTAAGCATCTTTGAAGAATTTGTCTTGTGCCTTAAAGTTCAAGACTTCTTCGGGGGGGAAGGTGGATTCTTCTAGGATGACGATGATGTTGGGTTTTTTATCGGGGGTGGCGGTGAACGTTTCTGCTACTTTGTCGGATTTGAAACAGCAATAACTGCTTTTGTGCGCTTGGGTTGGTTCTTCCAGTTGGGTGCGCCAGATGCTTTGGACAAAAATGGGCAGGGTATTTTGGTATTGCGATGTCCATTGCAGGTCAATGTAAAACGCCGGGATGTTCAGTGCCATAAACAACAGGGCGACACTGCCGAAGGTGAGGCTGGCGTGCTTGCGTTGCCATGCGGTGAGCGGCTTTTCCACGGCAAACACGATCAGCAACAGCAGCAGGTAGCCAATGACTAATAGTGTTGGCAGTAGCCCCATTTCCAGTAAGGTTTCGGCGCTTAAGGCGGCAACGATCAGGTCGGGTGCGACTAATTGGGAACCCAAAAACTGGTATTTGATGGCTGCCCCGATCCATAGCCCGCCGATCACGGTGGAGGCAAGCCCCGCCGAAAACCAAGGGCGACGTGACAGCAAGAACAGGCCAACTGCTAGCATTACCCATGCCAAAATGATGTATAGCCTGTTATAGATTCCACCCCAAACCCCGGTGCTGCCTTGCTCTACGGTCAAAACATAGAACATGAATAGCGTTACGGGCAGTGCGATCATGAACGGTAAGCGGCGCAACCAGATGAATGACATGATTTCCCCAATAAAATTTTCTTGGCAAGAATAACGTCTTTGTCATCAATTTGTAACATTGGTTGCATAGAAAAAGGAAGTCTACCCAAAATCAATACAGTTAAGCAGCGTTCCCCTACCAAACGTCCTGCCATACATGGCAAAACCTGCATCCCCTAACCACAATCAGTACCTAACTGCTGGATAGGGATTGCCGGTTAAATATGCAATTGACAACTTCAAGAGGTCAATGGGGCGTGCCCCTGTTCGACCAAAACTACCAAGGATTGCCTGCCCGATCCTTCAATATGCTGGAAACAGCCGACCGCTTTTCTGGTTTGCTGGGCATTGCGCTGTTTATCGACACCGGCTTGAAGCAGGGCGAACACGTTACCTTGATTACCTTCGATGCGCCGGAAAAGGTGTTAGACCGTTTCCTGAAGTTTGGCTTTGACTTTCAGGCGATGTTGGACAACGAAGATTTCTGCATCTTGTCTTACAAAGCCAGTTTTAGCCGTTCCTTGAACATTTCCACCGACTACCAAGCTTTATTTAGCGAAATTAAGCTGTTGGGCGGCGAGAAAGCCTCCCGGTTCGCGTTTTTGAATGCTGACCTCTTATTCAATTTAGAAAGCCATAACCTTGCCACCATTTCTGTCAGCAAAATTCACGAGGCCGTGCGTGCCGTTGATGGTGTGGTGTTGGCGCAATTTACTACTGTCGAGGGTGAGCCACACCAGCGTTTGCGGGAGGTGTGCAGTTCCCTGTTGGATTGTTATCTGGTGATCAGCCAGGTGGATAACAAGATGTCCTTAAAAGTGAAGGCTTATCACTAATGGGGAGGGATGTGCAGTGGTTGCAAGGGGCTGGCGGGAAAGTCCGGGTATTGCTGATTTTCGTGAGCCTTGTTTATCTGGGCTTGTGTTTGGCGGCGGCGTTGGAAGTTTCACTTCCTTTGCATACCCTGATGGTGCATTTCTTTATGCTGCTGGCGGTGTTGGTGCTTGTCCGGCAAATGTTGCTGCTGTTTTTTGCGGGCTTGGCGCAAGAGTCTGAGTCGCTGCCGTATTTGGCTGACGAGGAGTTGCCTTATGTCAGCGTGATTATTCCAGCCTTTAATGAGGAAGCGGTGATTGCGCCTGCATTGCTCAGCCTGTTGCAACTGGATTACCCGCATTACGAAATCATTGTGGTCGATGACGGCAGTAGCGACCAAACCGTCCGCAATGTCCGGCAATTGCTGAACCACGCCAACCCGCGCCAGATTCCGGTCAGGATCATTTCCCACAGTAATGCCGGTAAAGCCAATGCTTTGAATACTGGGTTGATTCATGCGGTGGGGGAATTCGTCCTGTGTGTGGATTCTGATTCGCGTATTACCCCAGATAGCCTGCGCAATGGCCTGCGCCACTTTCAGGATCAACAGGTGGGGGCCGTGGCGGGGAATGTCATGGTTGCCAATGAAACCAATGTGCTGACCCGGCTTGAGCAGTTGGAATACATGATTAGCCAGAACTTTGTGCGTCAGGCGCTGGCATGGTTTGGTGCTGTCACTATTGTGCCGGGGCCGATTGGTTTGTTCCGGCGCAGTGCGCTTGCCCAAGCCGGTGGCTTCCGTGAAGACCGCCAATTGTTTGCTGAAGATGTCGATTTGAGTGTGCGCTTATTGGTGTTGGGCTGGCGGATTAGCAGTGAAGCCACCATGCAGGCGTTTACTGAAGCGCCCGATAACGTTTTTAGCCTGTTACGGCAACGCTACCGTTGGAAGCGTGGGATTTATCAGGCGATGCATGACAATTTCTTGGCGCTGATCCTTGCGCCGGGAATGCGCCGCCCTTTGATTGCGCTGTTTTTGGTGGTCGAAAGTTTCCTGCTCGAAATGCTGGGTTTCGGTGTCACCTTATTCATGGTGGCGAACATCATTTATTTTGCGCAAGTGAATATGTTGCTGGCGTGGCTTGGCATTCTGTTGTTGCTGGATGTATTGGCTTTGCTGCTGGCGACACCCTTTGCGCAGTTTTTTAAGTGGTTCCCACTGCTGATCCTGCAAAAGCTTTCTTACAGCTATGCCTTGCAAGCGTGGGGTGTACTGGCGCTGTTTGACGAATGGCGTTCCACCTTCATGTCATGGGACAAAGTGGAACGGCTCGGGATGCTGCAAGCAGGCGGTGAAGCATGAACTGGCAATTGCTAGGGGTCATGTTCCTCGTCCTGATCATCGCACTGATATTGGTGGGGGTGGTGATTTTTTACATCCGCCATTGGGCGAGCCGTGGTCAAGCGGCGGCGCAACGTGGGGATGGCTATGAGGGGAATTATTTTGTCCGTTACCTGCCTGCCAAGCAAAAAGCGTTTGTTAACGCGGGCAAGCTTCACGGCAAACCAGCACCTGCGAAGAAGCGGACATTCTTACAGTATTTGTTAACCGCCATATTTGTACTCGGTGTGGCGGGGGCGCTTATTGCCACCTTCTATGGCAACCGGGACAAGCTGGCAGCGCCGATTGACTTGACCGACCAAGAACAGCAAGCGCTGAGTGCTTACAGCTATCAGTGGAAAAGGCATGAAACCCAGCAATTGCTTTCGCTCCCGCAGCAGGTGGCTTACCTAAAAAAGCAGGGCATGGTGTTGGTGTATGACCATGCGGCGCTGGCATGGATGCATAACGGGCGCTCCCCCACGCAAATTGCTTTGTCCCAGTGGCGTAAGTTTGCCAATAGCTATCAGGTAAAAAGCGTCGATTGCGCATGGAAGCAGCTCGCGGAATGCCATAAACGTAATCCTCACGGCTTGTACGTCATCCTGCCGGGGCATTGGTCAGTGCCGCAAATCGACGGGTTGCTGGATCGCGGGGGAAAAGTCCTCGCCTATGGGCCGCCGCAACAGGCATTCCAAGCCGGAAATGCACCATTTACCTTGGATGGTTTGGTGTTTTCCTCAGCGGTTAGTGCCGATATGCAAGACATTGCTTTGGTGGGGGATCGTGAGCTGACCTTGGGCTTGGATGCTGGGCTGGTGCTGTCAGTCCAACCCGCTTTCCCCGATTACCAAGCAAGCAGCGCAAGGCCGCAAGGCATCGCCATCAACGATGACCATATTGCCGGAGGGCAGGGCAGTACCCGTTTATTTGCCCATGCGCGAGGCAAAAACGGGCGTTTGGTATGGATGGATTTTTCCCCCAATGCCGATGATCATGCCCCAGAAATCAACCGGGCGTATTTTCAGGCAACTCTTGCCGCCATTTTCCGCTATCTGGAAGGAAAGCCTTATGCATCTTGGGGGATGTGGCCTAGTGGCGCACCGTTTGCCGCGCTGATGGAGGAGGATACCGAAGACCAGTTCGGCAATGCGGAAGCGGTAGCTAAGTTTTTCCAGGCTAAACATTACCCGATTACTTGGTACATGCTGTCAAACGAGGCGCAACAGCACCGTGAACTCACCCGTTTGTTAGCAGCCACGGGGCAAGTTGCCTGTCACGGCGATAATCACCAAAGTTTTACCCGCAATGACCTCGAAACTCAGCAGCTTCGCTTGGCGCGTTGCAAAAAAGTGCTGGAAACCCTTACCGGCAAACCCGTGCTCACGTTCCGTCCCCCGGAAGAGCGGCATAACAACGATACCCTGAGCGCCCTGCTGAATAACGGCATGACGCACCTCATCACCCATATCGAACGCGATCGCTTTGTGCCCAGTGTGTATACCACGCAAGACGGGCAACATTCACTGGTCAATATCCCGCGCATGAGCACTGACGATTACGTGCTGTGGGACGATTACAAGCTGAGCGACAGTGAAAGCATCAAGCAATTGAAGCAGGAAACCGACTGGATCAAGCAAGTCGGTGGTTTGCTGATGTTTAGTTTCCATACCCAATTCATGGGTGATGAGGCGCACCTCCAGACGGTGGAGGCATTGGCGGATTACATCCATGACAGCAATGCCTATTTCGCCACCGCCAACGATATAGCCGGTTGGTGGCGGTTACGCCAACGTTTGCTGGAAAACAGCCCGGTTACTGAGCAAGACCTACAGGCATTTAAGCCCGTGCATTTGCAGGTGGGGAGCGATGGCAAGCTCACCCAGCAGCCTGTCACGGATACCAATACATTTTCAACACTAAAACATAAGGAACCCCAATGACAATACGAACTCCCCTTTTCGTGGGTACATCCATCGGTTTGGCACTCACTTCCCCCGCCGCATTTGCCGGTGGTGATGGCGGCAGCAATGACGACTGGTTTAGCCAGTTTGACAACGTTAATACCTCCGAGGGCTTTAAACGCCACACGGTCGAGCTTGGCTATGCCACAGAAATGCCGGGTGGTCGTTTAGGCGTCAAAGCTTCCCAACACAATTTGAAAGAACGTGACATCCGTTATAAAGCCTCCGAAGCAAAAGTCTGGGGCAGAAAAGACCTGAATGAGCGCGTTTTCATTGAAGGCGGTCTCGGCGTGGGCAAGGTAAAAGCCAATGACGGTAGCCGCAGCAAAAACCTGACAACCTATCGTGGGCGCGTCGAAGGCAAGCTGAGCGATAAAGTCACGGTCGGTTTGGAGCATGAAAAAGATTTTGCTTTCCGCGACGGCATGGTCGCTGATGATAATAATGACATCTTGACGCAAACCCGCACGCGGGCTGACATCAAATACCGCCCCAGCAAACGGGTACGTTTGGAAGCCAATACCGAACGCCGCCGCTTGAGTGATGGCAACCGCGCCCGCCAAAGCAAAGCCGGGGCGTATTACGGCATTTCCCCAGATTGGCCTTGGGTATGGACGGGGGTGGAAGTCGAACATTTGGATTACGCCCAAGAAAAAACCAATTATTGGACGCCTAAAAATAACCGCTCCGCCGCCGTGGTGCTGGATGCCAGTTTTCCGGTGAATGAGAAACTGGAACTCAGTTCCGGCCTCAGTGTGGGCAGGAGCCGCGCGGCTGGCACGAGTACCAGCAATGATTACGGTGTTTCGTTGGGGGCGAATTACAAAATCAGCAAGAATGCCAAACTCGCGCTGGACGCGCACCGTTACAAATCCAACCAAAATGATTCCAGATGGCATGAAAACGGCGTGACCGTGGGCGTGACCTTCGACTTCTAATTGAGCTTACGGTTGGGCTTGGCTAATGCCTCCCTCAATGCATTGCGCAGGGGAGGCGGCTTGTTTGGCTGCGTGTCATCTTGATCTAAGGCCAGTTCCCATACGATCAAGCCACCCAAGCCCTGTTCCCGGACAAACTCTAGCTTGGCGGCAATCGCTTGCGGGTCGTTGAAATTACAAAACATATCCTGCGCAGGGTCGGGGGAATCCACACTGAACCATGCCATTTGGGCAGCCTTATCCCAGCGGTACGTAGTTGGCATCCAGCCGCTTTGTGACATTTCCGCGTAACTGCGCTTGAAATACTGCGGTGCTTCCACCCACGGCTCCCGCGCTTGGGTAACACCTTGCCCTTCGCGGACGATTCCACCTTGCCAGCAAGCCACATCCAAGCTGATACCGATGCCGAGTTTGCGGCGCGGAATGCCTGCATCCAGAAATGCTTCCACCCAGTTTTCCACTGACGGTACTTCATGGGTGTGTCCGGGGAAAATGAAATCCCCATTGTGCAAGGCGCTATCAAACCACGGAACCCAGCCAGTATAAGGCTGTGCCATGTCGTAAGTCATGATATTGATCTGGTCAAACTGCGGGTAGAGTTTCGCCATTACATGACGGTCATTCAAACTCACCGCAGCGGTCAAGAGCGGTGGCCTGCCCAAACGCGGATTGTGGCGGGTTTGTAAGGCTTTGTGTAAGTCCTTGATGAACTGGATGAAATCAGGGTTGTCTGTTTTGGCCTTGCGGGTAATCGGCTCCATATCAATGTCCACGCCGTCGTAGCCATCGGTATCCAAAGTACGCAGGATATTGTGAATAAACATTTGGCGGGTGTCGGGGCGGATCGCGGCGCTGAAGGTTTCGTATGATCCCATGATCACCAGTAACACCGGGCGATGTGTTGCGCGTGCTGCCTGTACAGCCTGTTGGCGGTGTTCCGGGGTATACACATTCGCGGCTTCATCCAGCGTACCGTCGGGCAAGGGTTGGAATGAGGCGTGGGCAAGGTGGGTTAGCATCGCATAATCTTGCCTGCGCATGAAGCGGATGCCATCGTCACTTTGGCGGTAAGCAGGCAGGTAGCCCGTTACCCACGGGTTGGGGTTGTAAATGGGCGCATCCAGCAGTCGACGGATGGTGTGTTGCAGGAAAACGCTACCCGCTACCAGCGCGAACGCCAGTAAGAAAAATAACGCAAACCGCTGCACCTTATTCATGCTCACTCCCCAAATAGAAAACGCCCCGCAGTGGGGGCGTCTCTTGTCTAGCTTTCCAACCGCGAGGATTAGAGAGAATAGTACATCTCGAACTCGACCGGGTGAGTGGTCATGCGGAAGCGGGTAACTTCTTGCATTTTCAACTCAATGAAAGCGTCGATCATGTCGTTGGTGAAGACACCACCGGCAGTCAGGAACTCACGGTCTTTGTCCAGTGCGTCCAGCGCCATGTCTAAAGAGTGGCAAACCCGTGGGATGAGTTTGTCTTCTTCTGGCGGCAGGTCGTACAAGTCTTTGTCCATCGCTTCACCCGGATGGATTTTGTTCTTGATACCGTCCAAGCCCGCCATCATCAGAGCAGCGAATGCCAGATAAGGGTTGGCAGATGGATCAGGGAAACGCACTTCGATACGGCGGCCTTTGGGGCTGGCAACGAATGGGATGCGGATGGAAGCGGAACGGTTACGCGCAGAGTATGCCAGCATAACAGGTGCTTCAAAGCCCGGAACCAGACGCTTGTAAGAGTTCGTGCCGGGGTTGGTGATCGCGTTCAGGGCTTTCGCGTGCTTGATGACGCCGCCGATGTAGTACAACGCCTGTTCAGACAAGCCTGCATAGCCGTCGCCCGCGAAGGTGTTCACGCCGTCTTTCGCCAAGGACATGTGGACGTGCATCCCAGAGCCGTTGTCGCCTACGATAGGCTTAGGCATGAAGGTCACGGTTTTGCCGTATTGGTGGGCAACGTTGTGGATAACGTATTTCTGGCGTTGCGTCCAATCCGCACGGGTGGTCAGGGTTGCAAAGCGCGTACCAATTTCGCACTGGCCTGCGGTAGCCACTTCGTGGTGATGGACTTCGACCGGAACGCCGACTTCTTCCAGAATGTTACACATGGTGGAACGCAGGTCTTGGAAAGAGTCAACGGGTGGTACAGGGAAGTAACCACCTTTCGTGCCGGGGCGATGACCCATATTGCCGTCTGGATAAACTTTTTCGGAGTTCCAGCCAGCTTCTTCGGAGTCGATTTTGACGAAAGAGCCGCTCATGTCAGCGCCCCAACGCACGTCGTCGAAGATGAAGAATTCAGGTTCTGGGCCGAAGAATGCGGTGTCAGCGATACCTGTGGATTTCAGGTAAGCTTCAGCACGCATCGCGATGGAACGTGGGTCACGCTCGTAACCTTCCATCGTGGTCGGGTCAACGATGCCACAAGTGATGTTGACAGTTACGTCTTGGAAGAATGGGTCAATGAATGCGGTGTCTGGGTCTGGCATCAAAATCATGTCGGATTCGTTAATGCCTTTCCAGCCAGCGATGGAAGAACCATCGAACATTTTGCCTTCAGTGAAGGTGTCGTCTTCTACCGTGTGGGCAGGAACGGTGACGTGCTGCTCTTTGCCACGGGTGTCAGTGAAACGGAAATCAACGTATTTCGCGTCGTTATCTTTAATGAGTTTAAGAACATCTTGTGCGGACATGGACATTGCTGTCTCCTCCTGGTGGATTAAGTTCTAAAAACGGGATTTTTCAACCGATGACGAATGGTACGCAGAGTCAGGTAAACTGTAAATGGCTGTAGGGGCGGTTCGCGAACCGCCCCTACAGGGCTTATTACTTAATGAACAGCATTTCGCTGTACTTAGGCAGCGGCCACATTTCGTCAGCAATCAGCGTTTCGAGAGTGTCAGCGTGGGCGCGGACTTCAGTCATCAAACCACGCACGGTGTCAGCCAAGAAACGCATGTGGTCTTGTGCGCCGTCGAAGTCGTGTTTAGCACGCGCTTCGCTCAGTTTACCGACCGCAACCATCAGGGCATTGGCTTCTGCGGCAACGTTCTGTGCAACTGCGTTATCCAGCGTGATGCCGAGTTCTTGCAAGTTGGCAGCGGTTGCAGACAGCTCTGACAGGTAAGTTACTGCCGCTGGGTAGATCATGGTGGTTGCCATGTTAACCATCAGCTTGGCTTCTACGTCGATGCTGTTGATGTACTGTTCAGCATAAACTTCAAAGCGGCTGTGCAGTTCTGCTGGAGTCAGGACGCCAGTGCGTTCAAACAGGCCAGCGACTTCAGGGCTTAACAGCTCTGGCAATGCATCAGCAGAAGTTGGCAGGTTTTTCAGGCCGCGCTCTTCAACAGCAGCTTTGTGCCATTCTGGGGAGTAGCCATTGCCGCCGAATACCGCGTTACCGTGTTGTTCCATCAAGGTTTTCAGCACAGCCAATGTTGCAGAAGCAACGTCTTTGCCTGCATTGAGTTCAGCTTCCAGTTTGTCAGCAATCCAGTTCAGGGAATCAGCCAACATGGTGTTCATGGCAATCAGTGGGCCAGACACGGACTGTGAAGAGCCAACTGCGCGGAATTCAAAACGGTTGCCAGTGAACGCAAACGGTGAAGTACGGTTACGGTCGCCGGGGTCACGGTCGAAGTGCAGAATCTGGGACAGACCCAAATCCATCTTGCCGCCTTTGTCAGTTTTGAGGATTTTGCCGTCTTTGATGTCTTGGAAAACTTTTTCGAGTTGGTCGCCCAAGTAAACGGACAAAATCGCCGGAGGTGCTTCATTCGCGCCCAAACGGTGGTCGTTGGAAGCAGAAGCGATAACTGCACGCAGCAGCGGGCCAAATTGGTGCACACCACGGATGACCGCACCGCAGAATGCCAAGAAGTGCAGATTGTCTTCTGGGGTATTACCCGGATCAAGCAAGTTACCTTGCGTGCTGTTACCGACAGACCAGTTGACGTGTTTGCCGGAACCGTTGACGCCTGCGAATGGTTTTTCATGCAACATGCACAGGAAGCCGTGGGCTTTGGCGGTGGTTTTCATGATGGTCATCAGCAATTGCTGGTGATCGGCAGCAATGTTAGCCGCTTCAAAGTAAGGGGCAATTTCAAACTGGCCCGGTGCAACTTCGTTGTGGTGCGTTTTAGCCGGGATGCCCAGACGGTAGAGCTTGTCTTCGATGTCCTGCATGTAGACTTGCACGCGCTCAGGGATTGCGCCGAAGTAATGGTCATCGAATTGCTGGCCTTTAGCCGGAGGTGCACCAAACAGGCTGCGGCCGGACAACAGGATGTCAGGGCGGGCAGTAGCGAAGGCTTCGTCGATCAGGAAGTATTCTTGTTCTGCACCACAGCTTGAGTTCAGGGTAGCAACGTCAGTTTCACCCATCAGTTTCAGCACGCGCTGGGCAGCGCTGTTCATGGCAGCGTTAGAGCGCAGCAGTGGGATTTTCTTGTCGAGTGCTTCGCCAGTCCAAGACAGGAATACGCACGGGATCATCAGGGTTGCGCCGTTGGCGGTGTGCATGATGTACGCAGGGCTGGTTGGATCCCAAGCGGTGTAACCACGTGCAGAGTTAGTTGCACGGATGCTGCCGTTCGGGAAAGAGGAGCCATCCGGTTCGCCTTTAATCAGCAGGCTGCCGCTGAAGTCAGTGATGGCATTGCCTTCTGGGCTAGTGATAATGAAGCCGTCGTGCTTTTCAGCCGTGGCGTTGGTCATCGGGTAGAAAATGTGGGAGAAGAATTTAGCGCCTTTAGACATCGCCCATTCTTTCATCGCAGCAGCTACTACGTCAGCCGTAGCAGGGTCAAGTGGTGCGCCAGTCTGGAAAGTTTTCTTCATCGCTTTGAAGGCATTCTTGGAAAGGCATTCTTCCATGCGTGCCAGATTGAAAACGTCACATGCCCAAATCTTGCTCAGCGGATCGGTCTTACCGAGATCCATCGGGGAACGTTGGCTGATGGTATGGATTGCTTGGGTACGCGCTAGATTGCTGCTCATCTCGTAAACCTCATCATTTCATAAAAGCGGGAAGTGCCGCGCATTGGTTAAACGCGCGGTTAAATGAATGGTGAGAAGCAATTTATGTGCCACTTCATGTATTCGCCGAAGGGCTTGAGATTTCCGATGCTTGGTGGTGCATGAAATTTAAACGCGAGATTAATGCGCACCAAAATAACGCATTTCAGGGAATTTACGCGCTATTTTGGTGCAAGAAGCTTACCTGCTGGATACAGCTAACGCCCGCGCAAGCACCCCGGAAATCACTGAGTGCTTCAGCAGGGGGCGTGCTGCCCAAAATGATCTCCAGTTGGATTTTCCCATTGATGTAATGCAAGGTCATGTCTTTGACCAAGGGCCACAATGCGGCAGTTGCCGGGATAGCTTGCAAAGTTGCCAGCAAGTCGACCCGTGATGGCAGGTTTTTGCTGGGGTGGGCGATTTCGTCGTCTTCCGGGTCGATGTGGATCACGACATCACTGATATTGGGGAAGTGCCGCCGCAGCCGGTACATGACGGTTTCGCCAATGTGGTGGCCTTCGGAAACGCTGATGCGCCCGTCGACCTGCAAGTGCACGTCTGCCAGTACCCGCCCGCCCATGCGCCGGGTGCGTAACAGGTGCAAGCTTTCCACTCCGTTCATGGCGCAGATGAAATCGCGGATGTCCTGCACTTCTTGCGGGTCTAACCCGGTGTCGACCAGCTCGCTGGTGCTTTCAGCAATCAACTGGAATGCCATGTAGAAAATCATCACAGCAACCATGATGGCAGCAACAGCATCTAGCCACGGGAAGCCGAGTTGCGCCCCACCGATGGCAAGTAACACCAAAACGGAGGAAATCGCATCCGAGCGGTGATGCCATGCGCTGGCTTTGAGCATCGGGGAGCTGATGCGTTTAGCAACGTGCACGGTGTAATGGTACAACCCTTCCTTGCCAATGATGGCGAGGGCAGCAATAGCCATCGCCGCAGGTTCGGGGGTGATGATGGGGGCATCGCCTGCCAGCCGTTCCCATGCCCGCATGAAAATAACGACGGCGACCCCGCCGAGCAATAAACCGAGGATGACGGTTGCCAAGGTTTCAATGCGCCCATGCCCGTAAGGGTGCTTGTCATCGGCATCCTTGGCGGCATGGTGGGAGGCAAACAACACCACGATGTCGCCGATCAGGTCAGACAGGGTATGCATGGCATCGGCGACCAATGCCTGCGAATGGGTGAGGATGCCGCCGATGATTTGCGCAATGGTGAGGAAAATATTGACGCTCATACCCACCAGCGCGACACGGCGGGTCACGGCTTGGCGGCTATCGCCTGCGGGTATTTCTGTTAGGTGAGGGTGGTGTCCGCTCATGCCGTTTGCCCTGTTTTCAATACGACGGTGTATTCGCGCCCTTCGGTACGGGTTTCAAGTACGGTATGCCCGTGAATCCGTGCCCATGCGGGAATGTCGTGCAGTGCACCGGGGTCGGTGCAAATGGCAGTGATGGTGACGCCAGCGGGCAGCTTTTCCACCGCTTGTTGCACACGGATTACCGGCAAGGGACACAGCAGGCGGCGGGCATTGATGGTCATTTCCATAGGGTTACTCCCTGCAATCCGGTGCAGCAGTTTGGCGCGGAATTCATCCGGGTCTTTTTGTAAGGTCAGTTCGCCATCCAGCGGAGCAAATTTGATGACCAGCCGTGATAGCCAAAAGCGTAAGGCGGCAGCGCGTAGCATGGCAGGCCAGTATTCCTGTTCCAGCGCTTCCCACGGGCGTATTGCCTGATAGCTTTGTAGGCAGGCTTGTAAGCGCGGGGTATCCAGCGAACCGTCCGGCTGGCAACACCAATCATTGGCGACCACCGCAAGGTCGTAGAGCAAATTATCGTTGCAAGCGAAATACAAATCTAATATGCCGCTGAGATGCCCTTCGTGGAACAGCACATTGTCGCGGAACAGGTCGGCGTGGATGGTTCCCATCGGCAGCTTGCTGAAGGGGATGGTGTGCTGGAAAGCCATTTCCGCTTGCAACAGTTGCGCGTCTTTGGTGTCGAGTTGCGGCAACAGCTTTTCTGCGGTTTGCATCCGCCATTCGTGTCCCCGGTCGGCGGGGCGGTGTAAGGGGAAATCTTTTCCGGCAAGGTGCATCCGCGCCAGCATTGCGCCAATTTCTGCGCATTGGCTGACGGTGGTTTGGTCGGGATGGCTTCCCGGTAAACGTGTTACCAACGCTGCGGGTTTGTCATTGAGGAAACTGAGTAACTGTCCGTTATGCGTAGCAACCGGCGCGGCAACGAGAATGCCTGCTTCTGCCCAGCATTGCATCAGCGCAAGGAAATAGCCCAGCGCTTCCGGGCTATGCTGCTCGAACAGGGTGAGGACATATTCCCCCCCCGTGGTCGAGACGAAAAAGTTGCTGTTTTCGATGCCCGCGCTGATGCCTGCAAAATCCACCCGCGTGCCTGCTGGGTATTGCGTCAGGAAAGCATCCAGTTCAGCGGCACTGACAGGGGTATAAACTGACATCGCGGTTTACCAAGAAAAGGAATTTACCAAGAGAACAATTTCCAGCTAGAAATTTTCATGTCGCTTGCTTGATGGGCATTTTGGCTTTTGCCTTGTGAGCCGCTGGATTCGACCAAGTTGTAACCTTCCGCACTGCCGGTGGGGACGTAACGCACTTCGCTACGCATGGCCTGTACGCGGTCTTCTTCAATCGCACCGTAACGGTCTTCCACACGGATGTTTTGGATTTTCAGCTTACCAACGGTTTCTTCGTCGGTGGAAGTGGCGGCTGGCGCGTCAACAGCCGCAGTATCAACAACGGCAGTGGTATCCGCCATGTTATCAACGGCAGCAACAGTCGGGTCAACAGGTGCTGCCACGGTGTCGTCTGCGTAAGCTAGGGGATTGCCAAGGATTGCCAGCCCTAAGGTGACAGCGAGTAATGCTGTTGTTTTCATTCTTATATCTCCATGAAATTAGCGCGTTCTTCTGCGGATGGCCCGGAAATGGCGCGTTCGTAGTATTGGAAAATGTGACTGACGATAGCATCCGCATCATCCAGTATGACCAGCAAATCCAAATCGTCGGCGGCTATTGTACCTTGTTTTACCAGCGTATTCCTGAACCATTCGATCAATCCGCTCCAGAAAGGCTGGTGGACTAGCACAATAGGGATTTTGCGGGTTTTGCCAGTTTGCACGAGGGTGATGATTTCCGCGAGTTCATCCAGCGTGCCAAAGCCGCCCGGCATCACCACGTAAGCGGAGGCGTATTTGACGAACATCACCTTACGCGAAAAGAAGTGGCGGAAAAACAGCGAGATGTCTTGGTAGTTGTTGGTGCGCTGTTCGTGCGGCAGTTGGATATTCAAACCAATACTGGGCGATTTGCCCGCAAACGCGCCCTTATTTGCCGCCTCCATCAAGCCGGGGCCACCACCACTGACCACCGCGAAACCGGCATCGGAGAGCTTGCGGGCGATTTCTTCGGTCAGTTGGTACATGGGGTCATCGGGCGGTGTGCGGGCTGAACCGAACATGCTGACCGCAGGGCGCAAGTGCGCAAGGCGTTCAAAGCCATTCACAAATTCGCCCATGATTTGGAAAATCTTCCAGCTTTCGCGGGCGAGTTCGCGGTCATCAATCGGCAGGAGTGCGGGATGGTTGGAGCGGGCTATGCTATCCATGTGGTTGGCAACTTAAGCGGCTTTTTCAGCAGGTGTAAAGGTGCGGATGGTCAGCGCATGAAGCTGGCCTGAGGTAATGGCAGCATTGACGGCAGCGTAAACGCGCTGGTGGCGCTTGAGGGTGCTCAACCCGGCGAAGGCGTCGCTGACCACTTCGGCTTCGTATTTGTAGCCATCGCCATTGACCTCGATTTGGGCATCCGGGATTTGGGCTTGGATCATTTCTTTCACGGCTTCGTTGCTGATACTCATGCGGCGCTCCGGTCGGCATTATAAAACGCGGGATTATACTACGCGCCCGCCGACAACGCTTATTTCTATGCGTATAATGGGGCATTCAATCCATTTCTAGGGGAGCGTGTCATGAGCAAAATGAATAACGGGTTGGTGGAACAGGTCAAGGATACCTGTCAGGAGTTTTGTGCTGCGCTAACGGATGAAGAAATTTCGCGCTTTGTGCGTTACACCCGTATCCGCGAATTGGGTTCACAGGATGTGGTGGCTGATGTTGGGCAAATCAGCGACCGTTTCTACCTCGTGATCGGCGGTGCGGTCAAATTGCTGCAAGTGGATGGCGATAACGAGTTTGAAGTGGGACAAATTGAACCCGGCGGTTTGGTGGGAGAAATGTCCTTTTTCGACCATCGCCCGCGCACGGTACGCCTGCGTGCCCGCCGTAGCGGGGTGCGTTTGCTGGAAATTACCCGCCCGATGTATAACCGCATCCGCATTGAGGAACCTTATATCGCTACCAACCTATTGGAATTTGTGATCCGCAGTCTGGATTCGCTGGTGCGCCACTTGAGTGACGAAAACGCTAAGTTACACAAGCAGGTCACAAGCGCGGATGGCGCGGAAGGTATTCCGGCATAAAAAAGGCCAGCAGTTGCTGACCTTTTTGGTTCTGGGGGAGTTTACGGTTTAGTTTTGTCGCCTTCGGCAGGCTTAGCATCGGTTTTCGTGCTGTCTGCTTTAGCGTCGGTTTTTGCCTTGGCGGGCTTGTCTTCGGCCTTGGGGCTGTCCGCTTTAGGGGTGTCGGCTTTGGGGCTGTCTGCTTTGGCTTCCGGTTTAGCTTCTGGCTTAGCGTCAGCAGGTTTTGCATCAGTTTTTGCATCGGCTGGTTTGGCCTCAACGGGTTTGGCTTCCGTAGCGGGGGCAGGTGCTGGCGCAGGTGCTGCGGCAGCAGGTGTTGCGGGTGCAGCGGCAGTTTCCGATGCTTTTGCTCCTGGAACCGTGGTCAGGCCGAGTACTTCCCAATCCTGCATACCGCCGCGATACCATTTGATTTTGTCTGCCGGGTAGCCGAATGACAGCAAGGTTTTGATATTGGCTGGCGATTGCCCGCACCACAGGCCGTTGCAATACATCACCAAAGTTTTCGCCCCGGAATAGTCGAATATTTTACCGACCGCATCCCCACCTGCTGTCACTGCTTCATCAACCGCGAAAGCGTCTGCGTCAGCCGCCAGTTTCGCACCAAATTCATTGGTCAGGATTTCGATAATGCCTTCGGTGGTAGCACCTTCCTTGGGGCTGAGGGCTTTCCACGAAATGTTTTTTGCGCCGGGAATCATGCCGCGTTCGACAAAATCCGGGGTGCGCGAGTCAATCACCAGAATGCTGGTGTCGCCTGCACTCATCTTTTGCAGGTAATCCAACACGCCCAGTTCGGCGATGGTATCTACGCCCGGTGCGACCTTGTCGGGTTGTATACAGAACGGTGGGCAGGGGCGGGATGTCTTGGCAAACAGCGGGTTAATCGTGGCGTTATTGTCTTGCTCGCGCTTGATTTCAATGTCTTGCCCGTTGTGTTTGACGGTAATGCCCATCAGTTCGGCGGTAATGCCAACAGGTTTGGGTTCTTCCGCCGCAAACGCGCCAGCAGTTAGGCATAAGCCCGCTGTTAGTGCCGTGATACGGAATAGGTTGATAAATTTCATGCTACATCCTCCAAGTTTTAGTAGTTCCTTGGCGAAACCTTCCTCTCTCCTGAAGGGTTCCGCCAATGCTTGATGGTAACCGATAAGGGTTAATTACAGTCGGCTTCCGGGTTGCCTGCTTTTTTCGTGCCGTCGGCGGTGGCCTGTTGACCATCGGCTGCGGGGGCGGGTGCTGCTTCGGTAGATTTGGCATCAGCGGGTGCTGATTCTGTTGCGCTGGCAACAGTGGTGGGGGGGGGCGGTGCGTCTTTGTCCCCACAAGCGGTGAGGCTCAAACTAAATAAAATAGCCAATAATACAAAAAAGGGTGGGTTTGTCATATTTTGCGATCCTGCTATACAAGTGAACTCTCTCTATAAGCCGTTATAGGTGTAGCAGAAAAATTTTATACCGACAAGGAAACCTGCATTCAAGGTCTTAACCAAAATGTCACAGGGCCGTCATTAAGCAAGGAAACTTGCATATCGGCAGAAAATATTCCCGTAGCCACGACAGGGTGTTGCTGCGCTGCGTAGTCGCAGAATTCAGTAAACAACTGCCGCCCCAACTCAGGCGGTGCAGCCGTGGTAAAGCTGGGGCGCATCCCCTTGCGGGTATCCGCAGGCAGGGTAAATTGCGGCACGATTAACAACCCGCCGCCAATTTCGCGCAGCCCCAAATTCATCTTGCCCGCTTCGTCGGGGAAAATGCGGTAGCCCAATACCCGTTCCAACAAGCGTTTGGCGTGGGCGGAAGTGTCTTCCTTTTCCACCCCGAGCAGCAGCAAGATGCCGCGCCCGATTTGCCCGACGGTTTCGCCGCCCACCTCCACACGGGCGTGGGCAACCCGTTGGATCAGGCCAATCATGCCAGTTTCTCCAGCAATGCCTCGGTGGCTTCCACCAGCGCTTGTTGGATCAAGGCTTCGCTGGCAGCATGACCGCAGCCGGGAATGATGTGGAAATCGGCATTAGGCCACGCCTCATGCAAGGCCAGTGCCTGTTCCAGCGGGCAAATCATGTCGTAACGCCCGTGGATGATGCTGCCCGGTAAATGCGCAATGCGTTGCGCGTCGCGGATCAGTTGGTCGTCGTCGAAAAAGCCTTGGTGGGTGAAATAGTGCGCCTCAATCCGTGCCACGCTCATGGCGGTGTACGGGTCGGAAAAATGCGCCAACACCGATTCTTTCGGTTGTAAGTTCGCCGTGCGCCCTTCCCACACTGACCACGCTTTGGCAGCTTGCATCCGCGCGATTTCGTTTTCCCCGGTCAGGCGTTGGTAATACGCCGCGACCATGTTGCCGCGTTCTGCTTCTGGGATTGGGGCGAGGTAATCCTGCCAGTAATCGGGGTAAATCCGTTCGATGCCATGCCCTTGCTCATAGAACCAGTCGATGTCACGTTGGCGGCACAGGAAAATGCCACGCAGGATCATGCCGCTGACGTGCGCCGGGTATTGTTGTGCATACGCCAGTGCCAGTGTCGAACCCCACGAACCGCCAAACAGCGCCCATTGGTCGATGCCCAGCGCTTCGCGGATCAGTTCCATGTCGCTGACCAAATCCCATGTCGTATTGTTCACCAGTGACGCATGAGGGCGGGAACGCCCACAACCGCGCTGGTCGAACAGCACAATGCGGTAACGGGTGGGGTCGAAAAATTGCCGATGCCACGGTTCGCAGCCGGAGCCGGGGCCACCGTGCAGGAACACGACAGGTACACCGTGCGGGTTGCCACACTCTTCGATGTAAATTTCGTGAGTGTCATCCACTTGCAGGTAAAAATGCCGGTATTCGTGGATAGGTGGGTAAAGTGCGCTCAAACGGTGTCTCCTGTAGGCTAATCCTGCCACAAAGTTTAGACGAAATGTCCGCAGCCCTCAAAGAATGCTACGCTAAGCAAAAATCGCTAGGAAAAGGAGGAGGTTATGGACAAGGTATGGTTGCCAAGTTATCCGTCGCATGTTCCGGCGACAATTGATACCCATCAATACCATTCGCTGGTTGACCTGTTCTTGCGCAGCGTTAGCCAATTCAGCGCCCGCCCAGCGTACAGCAACATGGGTAAAGTGGTTACTTATGCCGAGTTTGAGCGCCTGACCCGCCAGTTTGCCGCTTACCTGATTTTCGGCGCGGGCTTGAAACCGGGGGACCGCATTGCGCTGATGCTGCCCAACTTACTGCAATACCCGGTGGCACTGTTCGGCGCATTGCGTGCTGGTTTGGTGGTGGTGAATACCAACCCACTGTACACCGAGCGCGAACTCGAACACCAATTGAAAGACTCCGGTGCAACTGCCATTGTAATCCTCGCCAATTTCGCCCATACGCTGGAAAAGGTGCGGGACAAGGTTGCCATCAACACCATTATTACCACGGAACTGGGGGATTTGCTGGGTTTTCCCAAATCCCTTGTGGTGAATGTGGTAGTCAAGTACGTGAAAAAGCTGGTTCCCGCGTTCAAATTGCCGGACGCGATTACTTTCAATCAGGCATTGCGGCTGGGCAAGGAATATGCGCACGGCTACAAGGATGCAGCGCCGGGGCATGAAGACGCCGCGTTCCTGCAATACACCGGCGGCACAACGGGCGTGGCGAAAGGGGCGGTACTCAGCCACCGCAACCTGATTGCCAATATGTTGCAAGCCGAAGCGTGGGCAGCGGCTGACCTCGTGCCGGGGCAGGAAATCGTCATCACCGCTTTGCCGCTTTACCACGTGTTTGCCTTAACCGCGAACGCCCTGTTTGCCTTGAAAATGGGCGCGAAAAGCGTGCTGATCACCAACCCGCGTGATTTGCCCGCGTTCGTCAAGGAACTGGCGCGGGAACCGTTCACCTTCATCACTGGGGTCAATACCTTATTCAATGCCTTGCTGAACCAGCCTGAAATTGGCACGGTGGATTTTTCCCGCCTCAAGATCGCGCTTTGCAGCGGCATGGCAGTGCAACGCGCAGTGGCGGAACGTTGGAAAGCCCTGACCGGCGTTACCCTGCTGGAAGCTTACGGGCTGACTGAAACGTCCCCGGCGGTGTGCGTCAATCCGGTCAATCTGGCGGATTATAATGGCATGATTGGGTTGCCGATTTCTTCCACGGAAGTGTCGATCCGCGATTTGGATGGCAATGAACTCGACATCGGTACAGAGGGCGAGTTGTGGGTACGTGGTCCGCAAGTCATGCAAGGTTATTGGCAGCGCCCGGATGAAACCGCCAAAGTCATGCCCGGTGATGGCTGGTTACGCACGGGCGACATTGCGGTGATGAATGAACAGGGCTTCATCAAACTGGTTGACCGCCTCAAAGACATGGTGCTGGTTTCCGGTTTCAACGTGTACCCCAATGAGGTGGAGGACGTGCTCGCCAGCCACCCTAAAGTGCTGGAAGTCGGCGTGATCGGTGTGCCAGACGAACATTCCGGTGAAACCGTCAAAGCTTTCGTGGTGAAAAAAGACCCCAGCCTGAGCGAAACAGAACTGCGCGAATACTGCCGCCAGCAGCTTGCAGGCTATAAACGCCCGAAACAAATTGTGTTCGTGGATACGCTGCCGAAGAGCAATGTTGGGAAAATTTTGCGCAAAGAACTGCGGCAGTTAAGTGTATAGAAAACAATACTTGCGGCGTTACATTTTGGGCAGTAGGATTTCGCGCAGAAATGGCGCACGGCTCTCTTTTTGCTTAAAAGCGCGTCATTTCGTCCCCGTGAAACGTCGTTACATTTTGGAGTATTTATGAACAAACGTTCTATCGCCCTGATCGTTGGCTCTTTGTTGGCAGCTAGCGTTGCCCTGACTGGTTGTGCAACTGCCCCTGAAGCAGCAAAAGCACCTGAAGCAGCAGCACCAGCAGCGAAAGTAGCACCTGCGGCTAAGCCAGCAGCTAAAGCAGCAGCACCTGCTGCGGCAAAACCAGCAGAAGCAGCTCCAGCTAAGAAAGAAGTTTCCCCGCCAAAGAAAAAAGCGAAGAAAGTTAAGAAAGTCGTGAAGAAAGCGGCTCCTGCAAAAGCTGCGGCTCCAGCGGCTGACGCAAAGCAAGCAGCTCCTGCGGCTGATGCAAAGCAAGCAGCTCCAGCTACCGATGCTACTCAAGCAGCACCAGCGGCTGACGCGAAGCAAGCGACTCCAGCTACCGATGCTACTCAAGCAGCACCAGCGGCTGAGCAAAAGAAGTAATCGGTACGCGGTGACAGCTTTGTAACCGCTAACGATGTCCGGTAGGTTTATCACCTGCCGGATTCCTCACCCGCCGCAAATCCCCTCATTTCTTAAAGCGCATCACGACCTTGGTATAACCACCCGCTGGGTATTGGTAGGTATTCAGGTATTTTGCCGCCGACTTATAGCCGACCACGTAAGTCACGACACCTTCAAAATTGCCAACGTTTTTAACGTCTTGAATCTGTGAGTCAGGCAAAGATAACTGATGGTTGGTCGAACACATCCAGTCCATGATCGCAAAATTAATTTGCTTGAATACCGTGCCTTTAACCTTAACGATTGTCCCGCTGGGGTCGTGTTCAAAGGGCGGCTTGACGCTTGAAACTTTGTAAGTGCCAGTCATGGGGGACTTTACGGTGAAAATCACGTATTCATACAAACCCGCAGGGCTGGTGTCTTGGACTTGCACCAACGAGTTAGCAGCCGAACAGGCGGCAGCCATGCCCACATTGGCAAACCCCAACAAGCTGCTGGCTAACAAGGCGGTCAGATAGTATTTTTTATTCATGGCGGAATACTCTTTTGCAGTAAGTCACTCCATGACTGTAGTCCAGAATGCCGCCTATAGCTTAATGTACGTCAAAGACGTATGATCTAACCATGTTAACAGTAATCGAAACCCCATTATTTACTTCGCTATGGCCTGACTATTGGTCGGAAGATGAACGCGGCGCATTTGCGTCATGGTTAGCGGAAAACCCCGAAGAAGGGGATGTTGTGCCAAAAAGCGGTGGTGTGAGAAAGATACGCTGGTCGAGGAAAGGCATGGGCAAGCGCGGCGGTGTTAGGGTGATTTATTACAACCGATTAGCCAACGGTGAGATATGGTTGCTCCTGATCTATGCCAAAAACAAGAATGAGAACATCCCCGCGCACGTATTGAGGGCTATCAAAGAGGAGTTAGAACGATGATGACCGAAGAACAATTGATTGAGCGTGACTCCAAGCGTGATCTTGGGGTGGAACTGCTGGAATCTATCCGCCAAATGAAGGCTGGGCAAAAAGGCGCAGTCCATCAGGTGCAAATATCAAAAGTGGCAGAAGCACGGCACAAGGTCGGGTTCTCTCAACGCCAGTTTGCCGAATTACTGGGTGTGTCTACCCGCACATTGCAGGAATGGGAGCAAGGCAGGCGCAACCCTAGTAGGGCGGCAAGCTCATTGCTGAAACTTGCCATTGAACGTCCTGATGTACTGAGGGATGTATTCAAGGTTGCTGCATAGCGCAATTCCACTGTCTTGTGGGATATGCATAGGCTGTAATTCAACTTATTGAAAAAAATGTTATTTTTCTTCCCGCAATTGTAGCTCCCACATTGGCGGAGAAATTGACTTTTCACGATTAAAAACAACAACTTAACCAACATATAAGGCAAGCAAAAAGACACCAATAGTTACCATTATGACCCTATGAAAAACAAGCACTTACCTGTTAGTTTTACAAATTGATTTTCTGTTGCGAAGAAATAGCAGGGCAACACATCAGCCGACATTGATCGGCTTTTTTGTGCCTGAGTTTCTTGGAATGCCAAGCAATCACCCTGTACTAAAACTTACAATATTTAGTACATAGGTCAAAATCTTGTAGCACGGCGTAGAACAAGGGTTTACGGGGTAGCAAAACTGTACTAAAAGTTGTAACAAAACAGTGTTAGCAATCATCTAAGATATTTAGTACAATAGTTACAAGTTAAGTTACACTTTTGACACAACACGCCACGGCATGACACAAATTTAGGTGATTCTCTATGAAAATCGGATATGCACGAGTTTCAAGCACTGGACAAGACTATCAGACCCAACTCGACAAGCTGCAATTGGCTGGATGTGAGAAAGTCTTTCATGAAAAGCAATCTGGCAAAAGTGCGGATGACCGGGCGCAACTGCAAGCGGCTTTAGAATTTGCCCGTGAAGGTGATGTATTCGTGATTACGAAGCTAGACCGCCTTGCACGCTCCATGAACGACCTGACCACTATCACCAGCCAATTGCAAAAGAAGGGTGTAGGCTTCGTTGTCACGGATCAGCAAATTGACACCACCAGCCCAACAGGAAAGCTACTGTTCAACATCCTTGGTTCATTGGCAGAGTTCGAGAGAGATTTGATTAATGCCAGATGCGAAGAGGGACGCAAGGCGGCAAAGCTGAAAGGCGTACAGTTTGGGCGCAAACCCAAGATGACCGATGAACAGCTTGATGCACTGAGGGCAGACGTTAAGGCAGGCATCCTTTCCATGCAGGCGATAGCGGACAAGTACCAGATTGCACGAAACAGCGTTTACAGGCTGGTAGGTGCAAAAGAAGCAGCATAGCCGTATTCCTCGTAATGAATGCGGCGGTTAGCTTGCTATTGTTGTATAGTCATATTGTGCATACAATTAGGATGTAAGATGAAGATCGACTATGACCCCAAAAAGGACGCTTGGAATGTTGAACATAGAGACTTGCCGTTCGCTTTGGTTGAACACGTTGATTGGGATACGGCGTTGATTCGAGAGGATACGCGCTATGACTATCCAGAACAGCGTTACATCATGTTGGCTTGCATGAATGGCGGCTTATATGTGGTGTGTTTTACGCCCATTGTTGACGGTATCCGAGTAATTAGTTTCAGGAAAGCAGACAAACCAGAGAGGCGGAACTATGAGCGACACTATCACCCGTGCTAACCAACCCCTGACAGATGACAACGGCGAAGTTCGGGAACTGACCAGTGCAGATATGGCAGCATTCCGACCCCTTGGCGATGTCTTGCCAGCACTAGCGCAAATCATCCAGAAACGCGGTAAGCAAAAATCACCGACCAAAGAACGGATTACTATCCGGCTCTCCTCTGAGGTGGTGCAGTATTTCAGGGAAAGCGGCGAAGGCTGGCAAACCCGACTTGATGAAGCGTTAATGAACTATATCGCCGATCACCGAAAAGCGGCATAAGCACTCTGTCAAACCCTACCCAAGAGCCGGACAAGTTCCGGCTTTTTTGTGTCTGGCTTCCTGAGAATCCACGGAAATAACGCAAACCCTTCACTACCCTGCACACTCTGCGCAATCAATAACTTAGCCGTCACAAACCCTGCATCAACCCTGCATCAACCCTGCACTTTCGCAAACTCTGAACGCTGGAAACGCGCCAAACAGACCAACTTGAAACCCGTTTAACATTCAAGTATCGAATTTAACGAGACTTGACATGACCACAAACAATCACGGCGGCGCACGACCCGGAGCGGGCAGAAAGCTGATCGAACGGCTAACGCTGCAAATTGACTTGGGCAAGGGAACGCCCTCCGGCAATCTGGACAATATGGGCTTTGCCGACCTTCACGGAAAACGGCGACAACACCAAGACGCGCTAGTAGTTGCAAATCGCTGCAAGCAAATGTTGCTCGATATTGGGCTTAGTGAAAATCAGCAGCTAAACGACATGGTGCAGGGCTTCCAGCGCGAAATTGCAGACTTAACCGCAGAAATCAATGCCCGCAACGCATCCGCAGCACCATACCTCCGGGCAGCATTTTCGAGGGAATTTGAACTTAACGCCCTAATTTCTCAAGCCCGAAACCGCATCAAAAACGGTCAAGCCGATGCTGAACGCAAAAGAGCGGAACTTACCAAGGCTGGCGTTGACGGCGCAGACACGCTTATCGAGGATTACGACGCATCCAGCGACCTTGCAGAAATCAAAGAGCTTGAAGCCGAAGCCGCGAAATGGGCGCAATTCCAGCAAACGGAACTTGTCCGTGATTTACCGCCAAATGCCGCCGAAAGCGTGGCGCGAATCGGTGTGTACAGCAGCGTAAAAGAATCTTTTGGCATCCCTTTGTGACATGAAGCGACACACTGCATATTCAGCAAAACGTGCAGTAATCAGGCGGTTACTGCAAGGCGAAGTGGGGCGCGTAGAACTTGATCGGTTGATTGATTGGACAAACTGCTGTCAGTGCATCCATGAATTGCGTAGTGCAGGTTTCGGGATTGTGACCACGTTGGATGATGACAGACGGGCTGTCTATTCCCTGCCATTCAGCGATAAGCCCAAGGCGCATGATTTTCTAAAATAGACGGATTTAGACGATGGAAAGCAAAAAAACACGGCTCAAAACAGGTGGACGCAAGCGCGGTTCTGTAAACAAGGCAACGCGCACTATCCGAGAGGCTGCGCAAGAGTACACGGACGATGCTCTTAAGGTGCTGGCAGAGGTAATGAATGACCACGATCAACCCGCACTAGCGCGGATTGCGGCGGCATCTCAAATTCTTGACCGTGGACATGGGCGACCTACGCAATCCGTTGAAGTTGATGCATCCGTGAACAATCGGCGCATGGATTTAAGCCTCATTGATGCGGAACTAGCAAAAGCCGCAGAGGAACGCGCCAGACGGCAAAAGGAGCTTGAGGAAAGTGGTGTGCTTGGCAAGTTTGAAACCTAAAGGATAGCTGATGTACCAATTTTTAGGCTTGAACGAAAACCTGATTGCCAGAATTTACCCCGTGAATCCTCAAGGAATACGGCTAGCTGGCAGTGCTGAAATACAAGCACCACTGACCGGAACGCGCCACAAGCCACAAACCCCATAAAGCCGTAAACTTTCACCATAACACGCGCTAGTCGTCTATACGGGGCGTGTGTGCGTTACTGACGGCGTTTGTCGAGTTCATCGCTCACAGTCTTAACGCTGATTTTTGGATTTTCTTTAGCCGCCGATGCTAACAACATTTGCGTAGCTCCACGGACGGCATCAAGTGGCAGTAGTTCCGCACTAGAAATAATTTTTGCTATCAGCTCTTCTCTCATAGCTTCCATAGCCTTTTCCAATTGAAGCACACGATCTTCCATAGGGATATTCGCGTTTGAGTTCTCCTCCTTGGAAGTTTCAAGTGACACGCCAAGTCTTAGCAAAATCTCTGCATGAAGTGATCTACCACCTGCACGGGCGAATTCTTCCAGTCGCCTACGCATTGAGGCTGGAAGGCGGATTGAATAAGTTGCTGGAAGCTGCTGTTCATCTTTGTTCATACGCTGATTATGCGAATCGAAATGAATACTTGCAAAGTGTTTTTTTGTGTTCATATTGATTACACCAGGGTTATGCTTTATCCTTGTGTTCAAATGTAATCTTGGAGAACACATGAAAGACAAAAAACCACCCCGCTCAATTCGTCTTGACACTGATGTGGATGCTTGGGTGAAAGACCGAGCGAAAGACAGTGACCGCAGCGTAAACGCTGAAATCAACCGCTTGTTGCGACAAGCAAAGGAGGCAGACGAACAGAAAGCGCAAGCGGCATAAGCCACAAACGAAAACACCTAACCCACTAATTTTTAAACAAAATGGCAAGCAACCCATAACCCAACGGAATAATGATGATGAATGTAAAGGCAAAAATCGAGCCGATAGAAAAGATGCTTAAGCAGTTGCGTGACAAGCTGGAAAGCAAAGGCGGGGAGCTGGTAGCCGATGCGGATTGTGTTCTTGACGCTCTTTCTCTGTTGGAAAGTGAATTCAGCGAACACTCGGAAGCACTTAGCGACCAAGTTAAAAGTTTTTTGAGCCAGCAAGCTAAGCAGGAAAACCGTGTTACGCCGAGTTATGCGCGGGACATACAGCAACAGATTACCCAAAGAGAGCTATGGATTAGCAGCTTGAAGCGACAAAAATCAGGCGGCGTATTAACTAGCAGACCGGGTTTACCAGCAGACGCTATTAGCGAAATTGACCAAAAAATAGAGGAGTTTCAACGCGAAATCAGAGAGCTTGGGTGAAAGACAAGCGCATAAACAAAAATGCCCCATCACTGGGGCATCCCGGCTGCAAGGTGTTGGAACCACCCAAACGGCCTACTGAAAAACCCTTACAAAGCATTTATTTAGGAGATTCAGCAATGAATAATCTTAGCACAAAATTGGCTGTAGAAATCAATCAGTCATTACGCGAACAAATCCGCACCGAAACCACGTCTTTCCTTGATGCGGTTGATAGCGGCGACAGAGCGCAAGCACTCTCCGAATTATCGAATCTTTGGGGATTGCTGACCCGAAACCGCTTTGACGATCTGAACGATTTTGAGTTGCGCGAATCCGCAGAGGCGGCACTGACAGACGCAACGTCTCTATTGCGCGTTCTCACATTTTCAGACTTTGACAACCTCACCAGCGATGATTTACGCGGCGTTCTTTCAATGGCAATCGGGAAAATTGAACCCGTCCTTTTGTCGGTTCGTGGGGCGCAACCATGAACGGCCTGATTATCTTCTTCGCTGGCATCATCACCGGGCTATGGGTATCTGCCCAAGCGAAAGCCCTGAACCTGCCCGTGTTCCACCACATCGACCCGCTGGCAGTAGTGCTATGCGCTGGCGTGGTGCTGTTCGCCCTCTCAATGCGCGGCAAGCGCACCGGGGGCAAACCATGAAAGCACGTATCGCTGAATTATTCGCAAACCTGACCTATGAAATGGTTTTCAAGTGGATAACCATTTTATGCGCTTTGGGATTCATCTTGTTCTACGCCATTGCTGCAATACATGGATTTAATCCCGACAACCCACTAACCAGCATCCCGGCACTGATGCGCGTATCGGCCTGCATTGGCATCACGCTTTTAATGGGCGGGACACCTGCATTGTCATTAATGCGTGTCGTTCAATTGCTGACAATGTTGCTAATAGCGAACTTAGGTTAAGGGGGTGTTTTATGTCGATCATTAAGGGCTATGACCTACACGCGCAAATCAGCGCACTAACAGCAGATGCTAACGAAAATGATGCATCATTCAGGGTAACAAAATATGCACAAACATTCCTAACCATTGCCACTACGCTAATTTATTACAGCTTTACTTCTGTAATATTTGCAGGGGTTAGCGTTTGGGCGTTCCAACAGTATGTTTTTGAGAATGGGACAAATGTAAACGGCTTAATCTACACGGTTGCTCTTGTGGTTTCGACTCCCATAGGGCTTGCGCTTGCAAAGCATGGAAATTTCCGCGCAATGGCACACGCGCATTCTTTTAGGGAGTTCGTTGTTAGGGCTATATTGGCGCTAGCGGTGATTACTGGCGTATGGTACGAAGCTGTTAGCAGTTCCAGTAATTTGCAGGAAAAGGCTTTCCATAGCGTCGAATCATCAAATGCAGGTAAGAGCATCCTTAATTCAGGCGTTACCATTTCAAGCGGCAACACTGCTTTAGCTGATGCTGAATTTAAGCTAGTTTCATGCCAGCGCAAATTGAAGGAAGGAAGTGTTAAGGATTGCCTTAATTCAGAGGCAAGAGTTAATTCCCTGAAAGAGCAAGCGGCATTAGACCGACAGTCTGCCAATGATGCAAGCATTAAGGCCGTGACCGTAAAGCAGGCGGCTTTATCAAAGGAACGTGATGAACACGCATTGCCCGCTGCTAAATCATTTGCCGGAATGTTTGATACATCCCTAGCGACTGGGACTATGTTTATCGTGGTGCTTTCGTCGCTGTTCTTCGAGTTAATCCACCTGACAACCATTTACAACGAACGCCAGTATTTAGCCAAATTGCAACATACCCGCGAATCATTGCAAATGCTCAAAGGTGATTATTTCAAAGCTGTCGGAAAAGTGTATTCACCGGATGACTTCAAGGACGATAAGACGCTAGACGTTGATGAATTGCGTTCTAATGGTGTTATCCGTGATTTTAGCGATGAATTGCCGGATACGCTGGACGATAAAGACACCGCTTTTAAAATCACGACACGTGGTAAGCCGTATGAAGACCCTAAACCCGGTTTCGGTTTCGTTCCGCAGAGTGCCAAGCTCTTTAAGTGGCAAGACCAAAATGAACCGCTTCCAGCGAAAGCAGAAAAGCTGCCTTTCGGGTTTATTCCAAAATCGAAGGCGCAAGCAGATAGCCCAGAGATGCGCGAATCTAGCGGCTTCCATCAAACACCTGAACAGCGGGCGAACGTCCAGAAACTTGCTGATGGAATGGCAGTACACGCACCTACACGCAAGCCCCTACACGGGCGTGTAGGCGATTCCGACCCCTTACACGGGCGTGTAGATACACGGGCTGATGATGCGTACACGCAGGCACTTGAAGCCAAGGCCGGGGAGTATGTTGACTGCCCACAATGCGGCGGTAAGTTCCGCAAGGTGAACAAGCAACACACCTTTTGCAAGTCAGCTTGTAAGGACGAATGGCACAACACAAAAGACCCGAAGCGGCTCGAAGCCTTGAAAGCCAAATCTCGTAAGCGAAAAGGGTAGCTGCAAATGGGCGGGGTGTGCAAACCCTGCCCAATGCGGGCTGTTTTTCTTGGAAACACGCAAAAATTAACCACAAAAACACCCCGCACAATATGCCAATCGACACAACAGGATTAGCAAAATGCAACAGACAATTATTACTACCGACGACCCTCTAATGGTTATGACCGAAATCACAGCAGCATCACGGCTATCTCGCTGGACGATTATTCGCAAAGTAAAAGCCGGGACTTTCCCAATGCCTTTACGGTTATCGGAGGGGCGCATCGGCTGGCGAAAGAGTGATTTTGATGCGTGGAAAAACGGACTGACTACGGGAGCGGCGCAATGATTGCAGCAATTGACAGGGGGGCATCCCCCAAAAAAGTAAGCCCCGCCAGCAGCAAACTAAACGGGGCAACCGATAAGAGATACGTTTTTGATTATACCAAAAGCTACGGACAACTGCACCATCTTGATTCCAGTTCAATTGCTGAGAAAATCGAGCATTACCGCGAAGCAATTAAATTAGCCAACACCACGGCTGATTTGTGTCAGCAATGGGCGGACGAATATCAACAAACCGCCGATTATTGGCGCGGTGAGGCTGGACACGCGGCGTTATTATTACGCTTGACCCTTATCCAAAAGTGGAGGGCTGGCAATGTCTAATACTCCCCATGACAAGCAAATTGATGGCAGCTTGCCGCAAAACAAACTAGCAAGTGACATTGCAAAAAAACTAATTACGTCGGTGCGCTGGGATGATTCGACGCAGCAATGGTTTACAAAAAAGGGCTATGTCTGGAAGCCTATCAGAGACATAGTGATTCAACGGAAAATTAAAGGCGAATTGGATAAAGCAAAGTCTGATGACGGTTATTCTTTTGCGCTCATTTCTGCAATCGAGAAATTTTTAAAAATCGAATTGCAAGTTGAAGAATGGGAAGTAAGCCGACATCTGTTACCGATGGCTAACGGAGTCCTTAACTTGCAAACTGGAAAATTAGAATCCTATGGCAATCGGCTGTTTACTTGGCAATTGCCTTACGCATTCGACCCGCTTGCCATCTGCCCAACCGTGGAACATTACCTAACTACGGTTACTGGCAATGACGTATCCATGATTATGTTCCTGAAAGCGTGGATGCGTGTTGTTCTAACGGGGCGCTATGATTTACAAAAATACCTTGAAATTATTGGTAGTGGTGGGACTGGCAAAAGCACGTTTATTGAGCTTTGCACTTTGCTAGTGGGTGACGAAAACCGTGTTGTCACCGATCTAAAGCGACTGGAAGGAAGCCGTTTTGAGTCCGCGAATTTGAAAGGCAAAAGACTGGTTGTTATTACAGACTCAAGCCAACATAGGGGAGAGGTGGCTAACTTAAAGGCTATTGTTGGTAGTGACCCACTGCCTTACGAAAAAAAGGGCATACAAGCTGCTGAACCATTTATTTACAATGGGCTGTTAATGATAGCCGCAAATGAAGCTATCCAGAGCAGCGACTACACTAGCGGGTTATCGCGTCGGAAAATACCAGCAGAATTTAATATTAGAGCGACCGACGAGGATAAAAACCGTTACCGCAAACAAGGCGGGATTATAAAAGTAATGCAAGCGGAAATGCCGGGATTAGTAAATATGCTGTTATCCATCAACGAGGACGATGTGATAGACCTAATTAATAATCCTCAAGGCTCAATGTTGCGCCAAAAGATCGAAACCGAGATTAACACAAACCCTATCCTTGGTTGGCTGGATGATTGCGTTATCCCGTGCGAGAAAGGCGAAAAAGAGAGTGGCATAGGCAATGCAGAGGGTGACTACAGCACACATCTGTATCCGTCCTATGTAAAGTGGTGTTCCACTCAGGGTAGGCAACCAAAGTCTATGACTTCATTCAGCAGCTTGGTTATTGACAACTGCAAAACATACGGCATCGACACTGCAAAACACAAAACAAGCACAGGGATGGTCCTGCTTAAAATTAGATTAAGGACATCTTCCGATTATGGTAAGCCATTATTAATATCTTCCAAAAGTGAAGGGTTAGATAGTAAAAGTGAAGGGTTGATGCAGGGTAAAACCCGCGAAAGTGCAGAGTTTGCAGGGTATGACGGGTTAGAGTCGCCAGTAAAATTTAATGACGAAATGGAGGTTGCACTATGACCGCAATAACGCAAATTATCCGCGATATTAATGCTACTGGTGCGCAATTTGTCATTAATGCGCATGGCGGTGTAGGGCTTGACCGTGCTATACCTGTCGACCTTCTGTCTGTCGCAAAGCAACACAAGGATGGTATCCGAGAGGAGCTAATCAGGCTGGAAGGCATACGGCGGTTGGGAGTGGCGGCGGAAGGTTTGCCGTTGGACTTTGCCGACCTGCAAGCATTCTTTTTCGAGGATTTGCCGGATTTTGGGAGTGGTGCTGTATCAATGGAGGGTATCCGTCATGCCTGCGAGTGGTTTGCTTACACCTACAAGGGGAGGGCGCAAGCGTGAAAAAATTAGTCCTCCTTGAAACATGGGCAAAAATGCGCTATCCAGACCTAACACCCACTATCCGCACACTTCGCCGTTGGGTGAAAGAGGGCAGGATACAGCCACAACCGATCAAACACGGCAAGTACTTCCGCGTTCGTGAGGATGCGGTTTACTTTGACGCTTACGAGGGTATTGGTGAATGAAAAAGCGCAAGCCACAAGGTTTGCATAGTTTCACGGCGAAGAATGGCACGGTGTATTACACCTGCCTTCATCCCGAAACTAGCAAGCGTCATTCGTTGGGCAAGGATTTTGTGCTTGCCTGTAAAGTTCTTCACTCACTGCAAGCGCAATACCGTACTGACCGTGAACAGAAAATACTGAATCGCATCAATGGTGGTGGTAAGACGTTTGCTGTTTTCGTTGACACAAAGTATCTGCCAATGATCGAGGCCACCGATATGCGGCTAAATACCCGTAAGGAAAAGCTGTATTACGCTAAATTGCTGGTAAAGCAATTCGGTCATAAGCCAATGACAGAGGTATCGACGCGAGTCATTAGTGATTTCCTTGATGGATATGTTTCGCAGGGAAAAGAGCGAACCGCTCAAGGTATACGCACCAGCCTGATAGATATTTTTTCCTTGGCAATTGACAAGGGATGGATGCCAGCTACTCACAACCCCGCAAAAATTACCCGTAGCCCAAATGTTAAAACGAAACGCTCACGGTTGACGCTGGAACAGTTCAAGCTGATTTATGCGCAATGTACGGAAGAGTGGGAACGGCGCATGATGGAACTGGCGATTTTAACAAGCCATGCAGGTAGCACAGACCTTTCAGCAATGCAGAAGCCCAAGGACGGCTTCCTATGGATTCGCCGCACCAAGACAGACGAAGGCGTTAAAATCCCCTTAGACCTCACCCTAGACGCGCTAGGATGGAATTTAGGGGATACCGTCAAGAAATGCACATCCACTAAAGTGCTTTCGCCTTACTTGCTGCACCACGTTGAAAACCACGGCGCAGCTAAGCGCGGATGCAAGATGGAAAAAAACCGTCTTACACACGCATTCGCCGCACTGGTGAAGAAGTCCGGCATTGATTGGGGCGATAAGTCACCAGCGACGTTATACGAAGTCCGTAGCCTTTCGGAGCGTCTCTACGCTGACCAAGGCATCGACACGAAAACACTGTTAGCCCACAAATCCGCTAAATCCACTGCAAAATACCACGACACTAGGGGCGATGACTGGCACACGCTGAACCTGAAAAATGATGCAGGGGATACAAAAGGCTTACAAAAACCTTACAACGGCAAAGCAAGAGATTGAAAATAAAGGTTATTTTTCTTCCCGCAATTGCAGCTCCCACATGTGGAAATATTGCCCGCGCAACGCTAGCAATTCCGCGTGTGTGCCTTGTTCCACGACCTTTCCGCCATCCATCACTAAAATCCGGTCGGCGTCCACAATCGTCGACAGTCGGTGCGCAATCATCAGCGTGGTGTGGTAGCCCGCGACTTCGTGCAAGGTTTGCTGGATGGCCTGTTCGGTGGCGCTATCCAGTGAAGAGGTGGCTTCGTCGAAAATCAGGATCGGCGGTTGTTTGAGGATGGCGCGGGCAATCGCCACACGCTGTTTTTCCCCGCCGGAAAGTTTCAAACCGCGTTCGCCCACCACCGTTTCCCAACCGTCCGGTAGGCTGTCGATGAAAGTGCGGATGTGCGCCATGTCGGCGGCGCGTTCCAATTCCGCTTGGGTGGCTTGCGGGTTGCCGTATTGCAGGTTGTAACGGATGGAATCGTTAAACAGCACGGTATCTTGCGGCACGATGCCAATGGCTTTGCGCAGGCTAGCTTGGGTGGCAAGGGCAATGTCTTGCCCGTCGATCAGGATGCGCCCGCCCGTTACGTCATAGAAACGGTACAGCAGGCGCGAGAGGGTGGATTTGCCCGCGCCGCTATGCCCGACGACCGCGAGTTTGCTTCCGGCAGGCACGCTGAACGATACGCCGCGCAAGATCGGACGTTCTGGCTGGTAGGCGAAATCGACAGCCTCGAAGCGGATTTCACCCTGCGTGACTGCCAGCACAGTTGCAGTGGGCGCGTCTTTCACTTCCTGCGGGGTTTCCAGCAGACGGAACACCATGTCCATGTCCGCCAACGTGTATTTTATTTGGCGGTAAACGATGCCGAGCGTGCCGAGCGGCAGGAACAGTTGCAGCATGAAGGCATTCACCATCACCAGATCGCCGATGCTCATTTCCTTGTGCACCACTGCGTTGGCGGCGAAAAACATGATGATGGTGACGCCGATGCCGATGATCGACGATTGCCCAAAGTTCAGCAGCGACATGGAGGTTTGGCTCTTGACCGCCGATTCTTCCCACTGCCCCAGCGTGTTGTCGTAGCGTTCCAACTCCAGTTTTTCGTTGTTGAAATATTTGACCGTCTCGTAATTGATCAGGCTGTCGACTGCTTGGTTGCTGGATTGCGAATCAAAGCGGTTCATGGCGTGGCGGTGATCCATGCGCCATTCGGTAATTTTGACGGTGAAAAGCACGTACACCGCGACGGTCGCAAAGGTGATCAGGGCAAATGCGGGGGCGTAGTTCTTGAGCATAATCACTGCCACCAGCGTAAATTCCACCGCAATCGGGATGATGCTGAACACCATGAAATTCATCAGCGTACTGACCGACCCCGTGCCGCGTTCGAGGTCGCGGCTGATTGCGCCGGTTTTACGTTCGAGGTGAAAACGCAGTGACAGGTTGTGCAAGTGTTCCAACACCCGCACCGACAGCTTGCGCATTGCGTGGTAGCGTACCCGCGCAAACACCGTGTCACGTAATTCATTGAACAGCGCACTCGCCAGCCGCAATGCGCCGTAGCCCAGCAGCAGGATGACGGGCAATACCAGCACTTGTTCCGGCTTGCCTTGCAGGGTGTCCACGATGGATTTGAGGATCACCGGGACACCGACGTTCGCCACCTTCGAGGCAATCAAGCAGATGAGGGCGAATAGCGCCCGCCCCCGGTATTCCCACAGGAAGGGCAGCATGGATTGCAGGTTATGCCAGTCGCGGCGGTCAGCAGCGGGGCGTTCGGTGCGGTTGGGCATCATCGTGGCGTAGCATCCGGTTGGTGTTGTGGCGTGGATGATAGCGCACTACGGGGCGGGCGTGATAAGTAACGCTCCCGTCATTGATTGTTCGTCACCCAATCAATGAAACCTGCATGGTTATCACGGATCAAGCCTAGAAAAGCACAGTTGTATTTAAACCAAGCCTGATAATAGTCGAGCATTTCCTTTGTTTTAGGCGCATTGGGTTTTGGTAATTCAGTCATTTTTAGGCAATATTCTGAAACTTGTTTGCCAGTTTTAAGTATGGCGGCGGTTTCGTTATCTAGCGGTTTTACGCCCTGTATAGCCGCTTGCGACATATCCGTGCTCAATGTTGTTGTCGATGAGTTTCCCGCTTTCCACTCGGTTTTGGAAAGGGGGCGTGTCACATAGCTTCCGTCAAATAGCGTGGCGGGGTTTTTCCCATAAGCAAAGGTGTAGCGAACCCAAACGGTTTCTGATGTCGGTGGCCAGTTTGCGGGAAATAGCGGAGATTCGGTTTTTGTCCACATAATGTTAGTCGCTGGAGTGGCGGTGGATTCGGAGGAATTGGTGGGTAACGAGGTATTTGGCTGTGTTGCATCCGTTGGGGAACTGTTTGCAGAACTGCATCCCTGAAGAAAAACGGCTAATAGAATGCTGTTACCAATAAGCTGTAAGGGGTTTTTCCATACGCAAGCAGAAGGCTGTTTTTTTCTATATGACATGGGTTGTTGCTCCTGTGTCTGTTGATGGATAAGAATCATACGCCTGTGTATTCAGTGCCGACAATATTTTGCCGCGCCCGTCATGTTGAGGTGGTGGGGGCGCTGCGGCGCTTGCAGGGTGTCATTGCCGCCACTGCCGGATCGGGGCAGAATGGGCGGATCGTGCAACATAACCCTAGGTAAATACCATGCCAGACAATCACAGCAACCCCGCCGAACCCGTGTGGACAGTTGTCCAGCAAGCCGCCGCCGATGACGGTTTACACCTGTTGCGGGTGCTGGATGTGGGGGCGAATTTTCCGTTTCGGAACTACCCGGAACGTTTCAGCATCTTGTGGGAGTTTGCCGAACTCGATGCCGAAGGCTTGCCCAGTGCGGCAGAACTCACCCGCATGAAGGATTTTGAAAACGCTTTGTGCGCGGTGATGCAAGCCGACCATGCCGCGTTATTGGTGATGGTGTTCACCGAGCCTGCCCACCGCGAATTTATCTGGTTGGCACGCAATAAATCAGCCTTCCAGAATCGGCTCAATACGGAGGAAAGTTTGGGCGCTAAACTCCCCATCACCCTCGACCATGAAACCGATGCGCAAGGCGAGTTCTACCTGTCGTATGCGACGAAAGTCGTGGAACGCTTGAAACCGGCAGCGGGGTGAACCCTTGACTGGAGTTAACACTATGCAGCGATTCGGCTACAAAATTATGAAAAAGAATCTGGCGGAAGAAGCACAGGTCGTGCACGCCGCCATTGCCCAGCAACGCCCGCTGGAAGTCGGCCTGTATTCGGGCGATGAGACAATCTGGGAATTCGTTGTCGCCACCTTGCGCGAAGCAGCCCAGCCGATCCCCGTCAATACCCATTTCAACCATTACCAAGCGACGCTGTTTGGACTTGATCGGCAGGAAGAGGCATTGCATCAGCAATTTGCCTCCGCCAAAACCCTCGGTTCGGCGTATTCCATTATGCACGCCCACAAGTATTCGCTCAGTCAGCGCCCTGCGTTTCGTGACGCGCTGAGCGAACATCTGGTGCGGCAGTTGCGCTTGTTGGAATGCTTCTGCGCGGAATACGACCATCCGGTTCACATCGAAAATACCTTCCACTCGCTGGCGTTTTATCAGTGGCTGTTTGAACTGGTGGAACGGCTGGAGTTGCGTTATATCCACTGCTGTTTCGATCTGGGTCATGCTAAAATCTGGTCGCCGGAAAGCCTGCCGCAATGGTTGCAGTGGCTGCATGAACTGGAGGGCAAAGGCGTGCGGTTGCATTTCCACCTGCACGCCAACAACGGGTTGACCGACCAGCACCTCACCTTTGTCGAAAGCGAAAGCCTCGGTTTGAACCGGGCGGATGATTATACGCAGGCATGGGATTACTTCACGGCACTGGCGCAATTGCAGCAGCAGTTTCCTGACAGCCGCAAGGTGTTTGAGGTCAAACCGGCGCTGGCGGTGGCGAATATGGAGCTGGTGATGGCGCGGTTGGCTGCGCACTGAATGCCGTGAGTTTGCCCCAGTGCAGGCAAGGTGGGTTTGCTGCCACGACCCGATCGGGGCAGAATGGGCGGATCGTATTTTCAGGAGTTTCACCATGCGAATCCTTCACACCATGCTGCGCGTCGGCGATCTGGAACGCTCGATTGTGTTTTACACCAACGTCCTCGGTATGCAACTGCTGCGCCGCAAGGATTACCCAGCGGGCGAATTCACCCTTGCCTTCATAGGTTATGGCGACGAAACCGACCAGACCGTGCTGGAACTGACCTACAACTGGGGCGTGGATAAGTACGAACTGGGGACAGCGTTCGGGCATATCGCTCTGGAAGTGCCGGATGTGTACGCCGCTTGCGACAAAATGCGGGCAGCGGGCGGCAAGATCATCCGTGAAGCCGGGCCGATGAATGCGGGTACGACCATTATCGCCTTCCTCGAAGACCCGGATGGTTATCAGATTGAGCTGATTGGCGAGAAACACCAGCGTGGTTGATGTTACCTGTTACGGGCGGCTTGGGAGAAAACACTATGACCCAACTCAAACTCTATAGCCACCCCATTTCCGGCAATGGCTACAAGGTGCGCTTGCTGCTCGCCCTGCTGGGGCTGGAATACGAACTGGTGAATGTCGACCTGTTGGCAGGTGAAAACCTGACACCGGCATTCAAACAGCTCAATCCTCGCGGGCAAGTTCCGGTGCTGGCGGATGGTGACACCGTGATCTGGGATTCGATGGCGATTCTGGTCTACCTCGCCCGCCGCTACGGTAATGGCGTGTGGCTACCGACGGATGCGGTGGCAGAAGCGCAGGTGATGCAATGGTTGGCGGTTTCCGAAAACGAATTGCTGTACGGGCTGGCTAGGGCGCGGGCGACATTGTTGCTGAAACGCCCCTTCAATCTGGAACAGTGCCAAACCGAAGGCAGAGCCGGGCTGGCGGTGATGGAACAGCAGCTTACCGGGCATGAATGGCTGGTGGCGGGCAGGCCGACTATTGCCGATATTGCCTGTTACCCGTATGTGTTGCTGGCTCCCGCTGGTGAAATCAGCCTTGAGGCTTATCCCCATGTGCGGCAGTGGCTGGCGCGGGTGGAAGCGTTACCCGGTTGGGTTCCAATGACTGCCTGAAAGAAATCGGCACAACGGCTAATAGTGTCGTTGAGTGAAGCAACCAAACAAAACCAAGCCCTATGACGATCCAGTACCAGATAAACACACCCATTTCCGCAGACCAATTCATCGACCTGCTGCGCCGCTCCACCTTGGGCGAACGCCGCCCCATCGACGACCGCGAGTGCATGGAAGGCATGGTGAACAACAGCAACCTGCTGGTGACAGCGTGGGATGGCGGCAAATTGGTGGGTGTGGCGCGTTCCATGACCGACTTCCATTACGCCTGTTACCTGTCTGATCTGGCGGTTGATCAAGACTACCAACGGCAGGGCATTGGCAAGCAACTGCAAATCCTCACCCAGCAGCAATTGGGCAGGCATTGCAAACTGATACTGATTGCAGCTCCGGCGGCGAATGCGTATTACGGGCGGATTGGGTATACACACATGCCGCGTTGTTGGGTGTTGGATGGGGGGAGTCTTGGATGCAGGTGGAGCGCTAGAAACGAGGCAACACTCCGACCATCGGTTAGTGTAACAAATGGATAATCCCCATTTTCCCTGTCGGAAGTATTTGAGTCCCACCTCCTGCAAAGTAGACTATACTAAGATGCAAGATATGTATGCTTGGTACACTACCGCTGGGAGCGGTTAGTAGGTGGATCGTGCTTGCTTGCATATTGATTGATGTATGCTCATGTGGTAAAATATAAGTGCGCTGTGCTGTTAACTAATTGCGGACATGATTTTAAAGACTTTCTTGGTACAACTCATTGGAATAGGATGCAAAAATGTTTCAGTTATCGACTCACAAGTTGTGTCTAATTAATAATAACAAATAATTGGTAATGCTATGGATAACCTTCCAATAAAGCTTGAGAAGCAGCCGATAATAGATGGTCTTTTTGAGATTAGGTTTGTCTCATCTTCTGTTGTAAGACTGGGTAGTATTTTACCTGGGCTTTTATTTGCTTCACTAGAAGGTGAAAAATCACTTGCTACACTACCATTAAACCAATTTCCAGAACAGATGCGCGATTCTGATCAGAATCTAAAGTATCTTCCAATTCATAGAATGGATTGGGGTAAATTTTATATAAATATAGGTGATCATGCTATATCAGTTGGTTTTAAGTACCCATATCCTGGATGGGGTGATTTTAAAAAAGCCATTATGGATGTAATGATGCTTGTGCTAAAGAGCGGCGTCATCCAGACTATAGATAAATATATGATAAAAGCTGTTAATCTTATTTCATCAGATGATATTGGCGAGCAGGTGTCTTTTACAAACCTTAATGTAAAAATTGCGAATTATGCACTAAAAGAGAATTTTTTTAGTGTTCAGCTAGAAATTCCGAGCGGTGATTTCCTTCATAATATCAAATTGCTATCATCTGCAACGGCGAAAATTCACACTAATGAAGAAAAGCACGGGTTAATTATTGATATTAGCACTATATCTAATGTAAATGCTCTGATGACTGATGTTATGGATGGACTCCCATTAAAGCTAGAGGACATCCATACATCAAGCAAGAGAATGTTCTTTTCTTGCTTGACACCTGAAACACTAGATGGATTGGGGCCTATTTATGAGTAGCTATATTTCCAGCCAAAGTAGATTATTTGAAAATAATCAATTCGCAAATAGCTATTTATTGCCAACATTAATATTGGCAGGCAGTACTATATCTCCTGCTGTTGATATTGATCAGGGCTATAGTTCTGACTTCTATCGACATGAATTGGTTGAGTTGTTGGTCGATCTCCAGCAATCAAAAAGCTATGCAACATATACGGCTGGTTCGGACTTATTGTCTGAAAAAGATTATGCTGGAATCTTATCTAGCAGGAATAAGTATACAGAGGATGCAAAATCATTTTTATTAAATCAGTCCAATATTGCTCCAAAAGATGTTTCTGATCTATTAAGCTCTATTTTTTCAATTTATAATAAAGCTTCAACAAAAATAAGTATCTATAGAGACCTTGAAGAAGGGTGGGTTAAGCCAGTAATAATTATTGACTCAGGAATTAATGATTTTGATATGATTTATGATCTAGAAGACAAGCTCTTTGAAATTATGAGCGGCAATGACAGGCTATTAAAGATAGCTTCTTTCTTCATTATATCGCAGATTTAAATGAACTTTGATCCTGTAAGCTTTTATTTGTTGGCAGGCGCTCTTCATTGTAGTAAAGAGTTAGATTCAACATTAGACGAAGCTAAGTATCGAACTTCTATTTCAAAGTCTTATTATGCTGCCTTTTTGAAGGCAAGGGAAGGTTCTAGTGTCACAACAAGATCGGAGAGTGTTCATAAGCAAGTTATAGATTTTTACAAAGGAAAAAGAAAAGGATCACTATCCAATAGACTTGATAGCCTAAGAATAATGAGAGGAAATGCTGACTACGATATGGACTGTAAAATAACAGGAAGAGAATCTGGCAATGCATTATCTCTATCTCGCAAAATTTTAGAGGAACTCGGAGAAAAATTCCTGAACAAGTAGTTAAATGCAAATGAAATTTATATAGATTCTCTCTCTGAGTGAATTTAAGACCATTCATCATCTTTTTGCTTGCTGACGTTGATTGATAGTAAGATATATTAAGCATATCTCCTTGTGTGAGTTGAAAGTCCCTTAAAAGTCAATAATTTAATTTCGACGCCAAGCGCTTGATTTATATATAATTATGATAATATTGAGCGCCTAGGTAAAATTCTTCATGGTCTAAGAAATGCAATATACCCACGGTAATTGAGTTTTCGGTTTTCATATTTTGATGGCCTTGAAATTATCAGTCATCAGCGTTTTTAGTTCATCGTGGTACTTGCCGATCCCCCGGAAGAAATCCTTCTCTTTGATATTATTCGTGACTAGCGACACCTCCAAACTCAGCGCATTAGCAGCAATCATCATGTTCAGTGCCCCAATCGGCTGGTCATATTTTTCCAGATCAGCCCGTAGCTCGCCATAAGTATATGAACCTAAGTTTTCGTGCATTCGTAGCATGAAGATTCAATGAGTTACGTTCATGGAATGCGTGAAAACTTCAGCCCGGCTACTTACAAGAAGGATGTGGACTCATTGTAATCAACAATACGGAACGGCAAGAGGAAAGCATTCAGGGCTTCCAGATTGGTTTGTGCCTGCTGGCTTTTTTGTCAGTGTCTCTACTGCAAATTATCTTGCATCTCAATAAAAATGCTATTAAAGTCATATTACCTGCAAATCATTAAGAGCAACAACAATGGCATGGATAGTCCTGTTCGAGACACATTTTGAAGAAGAATTCGACGATCTGCCTGATGCCGTACAGGATGAATTGTTGGCTAAAGCCAAGCTGTTGTCACACTTCGGCCCCGTTCTAAGCCGCCCACATGCTGACACGCTCAAAGGCTCAAATTATGCCAACATGAAAGAGTTACGATTCTCCGCTGCGGATGGGGTATGGCGTGTTGCATTTGCGTTTGACCCGGAGCGGCAAGCGATTCTGCTGGTTGCTGGAGATAAATCCGGCAGTAGTGAAAAGCGGTTTTACCGCGACTTGATAAAAAAAGCAGATTCCCGTTTTGCGCAACACCTGCAAACACAGGAGGCAAATAAACCATGAAAACCCTAGAAGAAAAGTTACAGACATTGCCAGCACATCGCCAACAGGCCATTGCAGCCCGCGCAGATGCCCTGATTCTGGAGGAAATGACCCTGCAAGCCTTACGCAAAGCCCTGACCATGACACAAGAAGAAATGGCGGCGCGGTTGCAGGTTAATCAGGAAAATATTTCCCGGTTGGAAAAACGCTCCGACATGAAAATTTCGACCCTGCAAGGTTATATTGAAGCATTGGGCGGCAAGTTGAATCTGACCGTAGATTTTCCCGGTCGTGCGCCTATCCGCTTGCAGGAGATTGGTACGGCAGTTTGATGGTGGGCTGGCTTACAGTCGCTCCTGAACCCGACGGTTATGCAGCCACAACAGCAGCCCCGCGCCCACGATCAGCCCGCTTCCCACAAAGAAATTCCACCCCAGCACATCCTGAAACAGCAACACGCTGAACAACGTCGCCGCAACCACCTGCGCATTCAGCCAAGGTGACAGTTCCGAGGCCGGGAGCAGCGTATACGCCTTGATCAGCAGGAAATGCCCAATCGCACCGAACGCGCCCATGCTGATCAGCAGCAGCCATTGCAGCGCATCGGGCGTTTTCCACCACAGCGGAATCAGGCAGCTCAGCACCACCGCGCCGACAATCGAGGTATAAAACAGCGAAGTGCGCGGATCATCGACACCCGCCACCTTGCGGGTCAGCAGAAAATACAAAGTCAGCAGCAGGGAGGCGAAAAACGCCAGCAACAACGCCGGTTCAAAGCTCTGGAAACCGGGGCGGATAATCACCAGTACCCCGACAAACCCGGCAGCCACCGCCAGCAAATGACGCGGCAGGATGCGTTCCCCCAAAAATACGCCCGCCAGCAGGGTAACGAGTATCGGTGCTAGGTACAGCAACGCGGTGGCTTCCGCCAGACTCGCCGTCTTGAGCGACATGTACAGCAAGGTATTGATGCCGACCATGCACAAGCCGCGCAAAAACTGCATTTTCGGCGCACGGGTCACAGCAAAATGACGCAAACCCTGCCCATAAAACAGCAGCGACACAATAATGCTGTGGAACAGGAACCGCGCCCACGTCACCTGAAAGGTCGAAAACTCGCGCATCAGGAATTTCCCCAGCGAATCCATGCCCGCCAAAATAACGGAGGCAATAATCGTGAGGACGATGGCAAGCAAGGCAGGGCGGTTTTTCATGGCAGCAGATTCTCATCATTCAGGGCGGGTGCTATATTCCCAACAAATCGGCGGATGTGAGCAGCAGACATGAAACCCAAAACAACCGTGGTAATGCGCAACATTATCCAGCAAATCCGGGAAAACTTCCCGTTTGCGATGAGCGAGCAAGAGCTATGCGCCGAAACCTGTAGCCACGGCTGTTCCATGAAACTGTTGGAGTACATGGATATGGAAATCACCGAGTGGGAACAGCGGCTGGACAATGGCGAGGTTCCCAATCTGGGCGATATTCAAAAGCTGTCCAAATCGAGCACCAAAATTTACCAGACGTTGGAAAAGAACCAGTTGGTGAAGGGCGCTGAAAGTAAACGCGGCTAAGATTTTTTACCTTGTAAAATGAAAGTTTAAGTTTTAAATTACATGGTATGGAAAGACACTTTACTGCATTCATCAACGAGCTGCTGACCCTGTTTCCGTGCGTGGCACTCACGGGGGTAAGGCAATCGGGCAAAACTACCGCTTTGCGTGATCTGCCGCAGCCGTGGCAACGCTATGATCTGGAAACTGCCAGCGATTACGACCTTGTGGCGCGTGATCCCGACCTGTTTTTTCGCCTGAACCCCAAACAGGTGGCATTGGACGAAGCACAATTATTGCCAGCCCTGTTCCCCGCCTTGCGCGTAGCGATTGATGCTGAGCGTAATAGCAATGGGCGTTTCGTTATCACAGGTTCAAGTTCACCGGAGTTGCTGCATTCCATTTCGGAAAGTCTCGCGGGGCGTGTGGCAATGGTGGAAGTTGCGCCGCTGATGATGAGCGAGGCATTTGCACAACCACCCTCCGGCTTGTATGAACTGATCCAGTCGCGGCGTTTGCTGGCGGATTTTGCCAGTTTGCAACCGAGCAACACCGATTTGCAGCAGCACCATGATTATTGGTTGCGTGGCGGTTATCCCGAACCTTGGCTCAAAAATAATGCCCGTTTCCACAAGTTGTGGATGCAGAACTACGTCAAAACCTATCTGGAACGCGACATTTTGCGCTTGTTCCCCAGTTTGCAACGTGAAAAGTACCAGTTATTCCTGCAAATGCTGGCGCAATTGTCGGGGACGATCATCAATTATTCCGACGTGGCGCGGACATTGGGTATTTCACCGCCGACCGTGCGCGAATATTTCAGGATTGCACACGGTACATTCATCTGGCGGCACATCCCGCCGTATGAAAAGAATGCCGCCAAGCGCATCGTTAAGCACCCCAAAGGTTACTTGCGGGATTCGGGGTTGTTACACCATTTCCTGCACTTGTACACCCAGAATGACTTGCTGGCGCATCCGCGCATGGGACATTCGTGGGAAACGATGGTGATTGAAAACCTGATCCGGGGGCTGAATGCGCAGGGTATCCTGTTTGATTACTACCATTACCGCACCAGTGCCGGGGCGGAAGTGGATTTGGTGCTGGAAGGCGAGTTTGGCCTGTTACCGATAGAAATCAAGTACAAGCAAACCGTATCGCTGCGTGACCTGAAAGGTATCCACAGTTTCATGGAGGAATACCAATGCCCTTACGGGATTGTCGTCAGCAATAACGAGCGGTTGGGGTTGGTGGGTGAAAAGCTGATCAATGTGCCGTTCCGGTATGTGTAAATATCCGGGCTGGATACCTGATAAGCGGTCATTCAGCGCCCTATGAGCCGTGACAAACAGCCTATACTATTAGCTGAGCATTTTGGTTTGAAAATATTTGTATAGCGGCACGAGGGTAGCAAACGGATGAAATCCTATTGGACGCACTGACTTCACGGACGTTTCGCCGTTTTGCACTGGCTGTTATCCTGCTGGCTACTGGTCTGTTGGCGTTCTATTGGCAGCAGGGTAACGCCAGCCAAGGCTCAGGAGTTACCCCTAAAATCAGTTATTACCATTGGGCGAATACCTATACGGATGACCCCGCCCGCCTCCACACTTACGCGCCCGTCCAGCTTTACCTCAAGCTGTTGGATATAGGCTATCGGGATCAAAACCTGTCGATCAACCCGACGGATATTCGCACGCCGCCTTCCGTACCCGTTACACCAGTGGTGTTTCTGGACAATGACGCCTTGAAGGATGCCGCACTGGACACGGTGTATGCACAAATCCTTACCCATATCCCGCCGCAAAAATACCAGCGTTTGCAGGTGGATTGTGACTGGACAGAACAGACCCGCGACACTTATTTCGCCTTCCTGACGCGCTTGAAAACCGATTACCCGTACCTGAGCGTTACCCTGCGCCTGCATCAGGTCAAATACGCAGCACGCACGGGCGTACCGCCGGTGGAACGCGCCGCGCTGATGTATTACAACATGAGCGATATTCGTGACCCGGAAACGCAAAATTACATCCTCGACACGGAAGTAGGGCAGCGCTACCTGCAAAACTTTGAGGAATACCCGCTCCCGCTCGACCTTGCGCTGCCGCTATACCAGCAAACGCGGGTGATCCGCCAAGGCAAGCTGGTGCATTTAGCCAACAGTGCCGAGATTAATGCGGCTAAAACCGAACGTTTGGAAGACAACCATTACAAGGTGACGCAAGGGCATTATTGGCAGGAATATTACCTTTACCCCGACGATGAGTTGCGGGTGGATACGGTCGACCTTAAAGCCTTGCAACAAGCCGCGCAGCAATTGACTGCTGTCATGCACCCCGATGAAGTTATTTTTTATACCCTCAGTGATGCCGCCCGTTTTACCCCAGACGGACTTGCCGCCATCGCCGCCGATTTTTCGCTAAGGAGCCAGCCGTAATGAAACACCTTAAAAAGCTATTCTGGACAGTGTGTATATCCAGTTTCTTGTTTTCCACGGCTGTTTTTTCGTGCGGCTGGAGTGAGACGGCGTATTTTTACTATAATAAAAGCCTCGATATTTTGTATGGCGAGCTGGTCAAACAGCATTTTGATCGCCGCCGCAGTTACTTTCCCGGCTCCTACAACAGCGATGAATACGATGAATCACAGGTAACGCAAACCTACAACGTGCAAACGTGGAGTAGCTACCTGAAGGTTTCGGCGGAAGATGCCAAAGCCATTGTGTATGACAAGGATGCGGAAAAACTGGCGGCCCAACCTGAAGCGGTCAAAACCTATCTGGGTATCGTGGCGAAACAAGACCCCCTTGCCAACCAGGGCGACCCACGCTGGTTGAACAAGGAAGAACAGCAGCAACAGAAAGAAGATAACCAGAAACTCGGTAAAGAAGTTCTTGGCGAGATCAAAAAGCAGCTTGAGACCGAAAAGGATGCCTTTTTACGCCAGCGTTACGCTTACTTGTTGATTCGCAGCCTGCATTACACCGGGCAATACCCGGAGGTGCTGAGCGAATACACACGCCTTGCACCTGACATCCAGCAGCCGGATAAGGAAGTCGCCGTCTGGACAGGCTTGCTGTATGCCGGGGCGTTGCAGCATACCGGCAAACGCGCGGAAGCGGCCTATCAGTTTGCCACCCTCCTTGCTAAAACCGACACCAAAAAACTGCAAGCCCAGATCAATTTCAGCATCAAGACTGACGAAGAGTGGAATGCCTTGATGGCCTTGTGCAAAAGCGAGGATGAAAAAGCCTTGATGCACTTCGTCCGCGCTTTGCGGGTCAATGCCAATTCGCTGGAGGAACTCAAGTCGATCTATGCGCTTGCGCCGGATTCCGAGTGGTTTGATGCGATGCTGTTCCGTGAACTGGCGTTTGTCCAGTTTGCCGACCGTGTGCCCGGCAACGAAGCCAACCCGTGGCTGCAAGCCTCCCGTGGGATCAACAAGGATGTCCTGATCGACGATCTGGGGGCGTATGAGGAAGCCAAAACCGACGCGGCGAAACAGAAATTACGTGACCGCCGCAGCCAATACCTGACGCAACTCAGCCAAGTGGTTGAGCAGGTCAGGCAGGACAAAAAGCGCAAAGACCTGTTCCTGTCCGACTATGCCTCGATCTACCTGAAAGTGTTATCAGCACAACCGATTGCAGTGGCAGATGTTAATACGTTCCTGTCAGCCTACCCGAATGATGCCCGTCTGCCCTATGTCAAACCGCTGGAACACCTAACCTATCTTGAAAACTTAGGTGCAATTGACCCCAGCAGTGAGACAGTGATTGCTGACGACATAACAGCCGTGGAAGCGCTGGAAAAATCCCTCAACAAAGAGGGCGGTGACGACGAATACAACAATGCATACAAGCGCCGCACCCAAGACATCATGACTTACACTTACGCCAAGCTCGAACCGCTGTATGCCAATGCCAAACAACCGGGCAAAGCCTACCTCGCCAAACAGCGTGGCAACATTGTGCTGGATGACATCAAGGTGGAGGAAATCCGCGAGTTGCAAGCCCTGCAAGCCAAACCTTCCCCGAACCGTCTGGAACAAAAGATGGTAGCCGATTTTGGCAATGCCTTCGGCGAGATCGACTATGAAACCAACAAGTTTGTGCTGAACAATGACCCCACTGAACTGATTGCCAGAAAGTACCTCGCTGCCGGTTCACTGGATCAAGCGAAAGCCGCCGCGCTGGAAGCCAAGGACAAGATTTTCAAAACCACTTACAACCCGTTCACCACCGGGCGCAGCGGTAATAACCGGGTCAAATCCAAACCCATGACCCTGCTGGAAGTGATCGACACCATGCAGTCACTGGAAAGCAAGGCTAAAAGCGACCCAAGCGATGCCCTCACTCAGTTCCAGTTGGGCACGGCCTATTACAATATGTCGTGGTTCGGGAATTCCCCCGTCCTGATCAAGACCGCACGCTCGACCATTTCTTGGAAAAAGGGTGAAACCGATTTCAGCAAGGCACGCGAACATTACGAACTGGCCTTGCAACAGACGAGCAACCGGGAACTGAAAGCCAAAACACTCTATGCCTTGGCAAAAATCGAGGAAGACGAGTTTTACATGCAGCAGGAGAAAAAGGGGACTGACATTTACAAGTATTGGCCTCATGGTCAAAACGACAAATATGCCAAAGCGGTGAAATTCGCCAAGAAAAATGGCCTCGGCACATACTTCAAGCAGATACGCGCTTATGAAGATACGCAGTATTTCAAAGATGTGATCAAACAGTGTGCAGATTACCGCTACTATTTCGCACGCTGAGCATGAAAGCCGTTGCTTTGCCTATGCTGCTGGCTTGCTGCCTGATGTTGGTGGTGGGTGTTCGTGCCGGTGAATTAACCGCTGCGCAACAACAGGCGCTGGCTTCGCCGCCCGCCAAAGTGACGCAGGAAATCGAGCATTTCCTGCCGCGCCTATTGGCTTGGTACGCAAAAGCTGAAACCGGGCTGTTACCGCAAGGCCGACCGCTGAACCCGGCAGAACGCAGCATTGCCCATACGCTTGCGATCCGCCAGCCGGACAACATCCGTATCGTGGTATTGGAAACGTTTCCTTTGCCGGATGATGCCGAACTCCGCGCCGATGCCGAAGCTAGCGGCATGGGCAGCGAAGATGCCCGCACGATGGGTGATGCCATCTTACTCAAGCCTTACGTGCACGAAGACCCCGCCGTGATTGCCCACGAACTGGTGCATATTGCCCAGCACGACCGGCTGGGGCGCGAAGCTTTCATGCGCCGTTACCTGACGGAACTGGAAGTGCTGGGCTATGACGCCGCGCCGCTGGAGGTGGAAGCCTACGAGCGGCAGGATGCATTGCTGGGTAAGGTCGCCGCGTTACGTTAGCTCGACAGCACCCGTTCCAGTTCCGCCATCCCCGCCGGTAAATCCAGCTTCGCGCCTGCATCACGCATACTCGAACCCAGTGCGTGCAAGGTGCGGAACAGGTTATAGGCGCGGCTTTGTTCGCCCATTTGCCCGATCCGCAGGATGTTCAAACCGAATGCGCCGGAAATTTCGACCTTGTGGATTCTCGACATGTGGGCGCGGACAGCATCGGCGGAAACGTGTTCCGGCACGACAATGCCCACCACGGAATTGAGGCGATGCGGCTTTTCGATCAGCAAGCTCAAGCCCATTGCTTCGATGCCCGCCTGCAAAGCGTCGGAACAGCGTTGGTGACGGTGGAAACGTTGCGGCAAGGTTTCGTCGCAGACCAAGCGCAGCGCTTCGTGCAAGGCGAGGATACCGGAAACCGGCGCGGTGTAGTGGTAGGATTTCTGGTTCCAGAACTTGTCTGCCAGTTGCGCATCTAGACACCAGTGGAACGGCAATTCTTCGCGGTGGGCGATTTTTTTCTCCCACGCGGTTTCGGAAAACGCCAGCAATGAGACGCCCGGAATTGAGGATAAGCCTTTTTGCCCGCCAGTGATGATCGCGTCGACTTGCCAGTTGTCCATTTCCAGCGGCATGGTGCTCAAGGTGCAAACCGCATCGACGATCACCAAGCAGCCGTAATGTTTGGCGAGTTTGGCAATTTGGTCGAGGTTTTTGTTGCACACGGTGTTGGAGGTTTCGCCCTGCACCAGCGTAACAGCGTCAAACTGCCCTTGTTGCAGGGCGCGTTCCACCACTGCCACATCCGCGCTTTGGTTGTGGGGGACTTCCAAAATAGTCACTTCGGCACGCACGCGCCGCGCAATTTCCGCCATGCGCTGGCTAAAATAGCCATTGGTGATGCACAGTACTTTGGAGCCGGGCGTGACCAGATTGGCAATTGCCATTTCCATCGCCGCCGACCCCGGCCCGCTGACCCCCATGACATGGCTGGAAGCGGTTTGGAACACGTAGCGCCCCATGTCTTTGACTTGTTCGATCACCCGGTTCATGGTTTCGCCCAAGTGATTGATGACAATGGAATTTGCCGCCGCAACTTTTTGCGGAATCGGTACAGGCCCCGCACCCATCATCAACAGTGGTTCATCCGGCAGGATATGCTCAAGCGGCACAATACTGGGCGGGGGGAGTAGTTCGATCATCTGCTGTGTCCGTTTTGTTAAAATAAGCCAAAGACCGCTATTGTAATGCAAAACCGGGAGCGGGTAGCAATCCGTGTGGGGGGCTTTATCGGTTTCTAGAAATATACTGGGCTTATAGGTAAAGTACAGGGATTGTACAATAGGAGGTAAGCAAGATGGATAGCCCCCAACGCGCTGCGGTTGAGTTTAGTCTGGCGTGGCAAAGCGAATTTGCTACCCATACCGACCGTTTCCATGTCAGTAAGCTCAGTTTTTGGCGCGATATTTTGCCGCCCGTGATGGAGCGCGATATTCAAAGCCTTACGCCTGGTTCGAGTTGCGCGGCAGATTTTGCGCCCGGTGAGTTAGTGCCAGCGCAGGATGGTCGGCGCATTACCACATTCCCGCGCCATGGGTTTGCGAGCCAGCAAGCCTGCTTGAGTGTAGAGCCGTGTGTGGGGCGTTTCTATCCGCAAGGGTATGCATGGGAAGCCTTGCATTGTTACAAGGGGGATTTTCGTCCGTTTCGCGTGATTGGTGCGGCGGCGGATAAGCTCATGGCTGACCCCAATCATCCGTTGGCGCGTTACCCTTTGCGCTTGCGTGCTTATTGCGTGCAAACCCTGCCACCACTGCCTGAACGCGGTGGGATGTGCAGCGACATTGCCGAATTGGTGACGGAAAAAGGCCCCGGAATGCAAGCGCCTTATCCGGCGGTCGCCAGTGATTTTTACCGCACTTACCCGTTTACCTGCCTAGATGGGCGCGATGATGGGTTGTTTTACGCCGCACCGCGCATGGTTCGCCATCTGGATGCCACCGCAATTGCACAGGTAACGGCGTTGTATGCCCGCTTGTTGCAGCCGGGGATGAAAGTCCTCGATTTAATGAGCAGTTGTGCTTCCCACTTGCCTGAAACGTTGGAAGGTTTGCATGTCACGGGCTTGGGAATGAATCAGGCGGAGCTGTCTGCCAACCCGCGCTTGCAGGATTCCTTGGTGCATGACTTGAACCAATCGCCCGCGCTGCCGTTTGCCGATAACGCTTTTGATGCGGTCATTTGTACGGTATCTGTCGAATACTTGACGCAGCCGTTGGAAGTGATGCGTGAGTTGGCGCGTGTCACCCAAACGGGCGGTTTGGTCATCATGACGTTTTCGACCCGTTGGTTCCCCAGTAAAGTCATTTCATTGTGGACGGAAATGCACCCGTTTGAGCGCCAAGGCTTGGTGTTGGATTATTTTTTACAGACAGGACGCTTTACTGGCTTGCATACCGAATCTATCCGGGGCTTGCTGCGCCCTGAAAATGACCCGCATTACCGTGAAACAGCCGTGTCTGATCCGGTGTTTGCCGTGTGGGGTTGTGTGAGTAGTTAGGTAAGTTGTGAGATTTTGTGAAAATTTGCGATATATCTATACAATACATGTACAGAATTAGTGTTTATTTGCTATTTATTGCATTTTTTCCTAAGCAAGATGCATCTCTATACTATACTTGGTTGAATTTTAGTGAATGCTTATAAACTAAATTCTTTTACTACAGCGTATTCTGGAGGCATACCATGAGTTCCAATGTACTGGGTCACATCTTGCTTGACCTAAATGAAACAACCCCCGCCATCGAAGCATCGGCCGTCATTTCTGTTGATGGGATGTTGCTGTATTCAGCACTACCCTTGGGCATGGACGGAGACTTGGCGAGTGCGATGAGTTCTGCTTTGTTGGCGGTGGGGGTGCGTGCTTCCACAGTATTGTCGCGTGGAAAAGTTGAGCATCTGTTGGTGAAATCAGCAGGCCATTATATTTTGGTTATCCCCGCCGGAGAGAGTGCTCTGGTCGCTTTCTGGGTGGCAGAAAACGCGCAAATGGACGGGGTATTTCTTGCTGCCCACCAGCTTGCCACGCAAACACGGGAATGGTTTGCTGTAAATGGCATTACCTGCCGCGAAACATGGTGACCCGTGGGTTCAATGCATCGCTGACAAGCAATTCCTCGCTGGCGACTGCATTACTTTTTTCTTGTGCTTCCCCTGCCTCGTGAAGGGTGTTTTCAAACAAGACGAAGGCTTCGCCCAAATTCTCGGGTAGCCAATGGATGGGCGCATCGTCGCTATTGCTGTCGGTGCTAACGGTGTTGCCCGCCATACCATAAACAAACAGTGGAATGCCTGCCAGCCTTGCGAGTACGGGCAGCGTTTCGGTATTTTCATGATGTATCAACACTACCGCATCCGCTTGGATACGCCCCAATGCCATTGGCAGGTGGTTAATGGCTATATCCCCCAGCACATTGACTTTGTACCCGTGGATATTGAACAGGTTCGCCAATAATAAGGCTGTTACCTGTTCATTTGTCCCGCTCGTGTTTGCCAGTAACAAGTGCTTGTTGGTCGCATGGACATTATGCTGCAAATAGCGCAGCCCCAGTTTGGCGCACAAAAATTCATGCAGGAACGTAAAGTCCACGGTCGTGGATGGCAGCAATTCGGCTTGTTTGAGGGTTTGGCGATACACTGGGAAAATCAGGTGTTCGGCAACCAGTTCGAGTGGGTAAAGGAAAATGGCCTCATTAAAAGCGGCGTCCAATGACTGTATGTCGAGCTTTTGGACGCAACGCCGAAACAGTTCCCGAAAAGCTGCCCACGGGGTATCACCGGATTTGCTCGCCAGCAGGGAAACGCTGGGGGCGGTGCTCATATTGTTGTCTAAGGCTTCGCGTACTTGGCTGGCGGCAATACCTTGCTTTAACAGCCCCACGATTTGCTTAACTCTATCCACGTCTTGTTGGCTATAAAGGCGGTGGCCTTTGGGGGTGCGGTAAGGTTCCAAGAGCTGATAGCGGCGTTCCCACGCCCGTAAGGTAACGCTGTTTACGCCAGTTTGCTCAGATACTGTACCGATAGGGAATAGCGCGGCTTCTTCGATGAGTGGCTTTTGCATGTGCTTTGTCAGCCTTGTGGAAATATCCTTTAATTATAAGTAAAGTACAGCCTATGTACAACATTAGGATTCCTGCCAAGAACGATGGAGATGCTGCATGACTAACGAAAAATCACCTGCCATCCGTCCTGTCCTGCTGCAAGCACTGCTTGACCATGCCGAACACGGTATCACCATTGCCGAGCGCGAAGGCAGCGACACCATTCTGCTGTACGTCAACCAAGCATTTGAACGGCTCACGGGATATGCAGCGGATGACTGCCTCTATCAGGATTGCCGCTTCCTGCAAAACGACGACCGAGACCAACCCGAGCGGGAAAAAATCCGCGCTGCCATTGAAAACGGGAAATCTGTACAAGTTATCCTGCGCAATTACCGTAAAGACGGCAGCTTGTTTTGGAATGAGTTAAGTATCACCCCTTATTTCGACGCGCAGGAAGGCGTGACGTATTACATCGGCATCCAAAAAGACGTAACCGATTTAGTCCTGTTGCAACAACAACTGGCAACCGCGCAAGAGCGCATCAAACAACTGGAAGAAAAGCCATAAATACCGAACCTTGCAACGATTCCCCCCAACGCATCACCATCGGTGTTAGCGCCTGTTTGATCGGGCACGAAGTCCGCTTTGACGCAGGGCACAAACGCGACCCGTACATCACCAATGTGCTGGGGCAATATTTCGATTTCGTGCCGCTATGCCCGGAAGTCGGGGCGGGTTTGGGCATCCCGCGCCCGACCATCCACTTGATCCGTCGTGATGACACGATCCGTGCGGTGAATGTGAAAAATGAAACCATTGACCACACCGACGCGCTGGGCGCTTACATCCACACCGTCATTTCCCAATTGCAAGACGTTTGCGGTTACATCCTGAAAAAGAATTCGCCCAGTTGCGGCATGGAACGGGTGAAAGTCTACAACCCAGACAAGCCGAAATTGCCGCCGGAGCGTGATGGGGTGGGGATTTTCGCACGAGGCTTACGCGAACATTTCCCGTTGTTGCCGATAGAGGAAGAGGGGCGCTTGTGCGATCCGGTATTGCGGGAAAATTTCATCGAGCGCGTGTTCGTCTATCACCGCTGGCGCAGTTTGGTGGCTGGCGGGCCGACTCCGGCGAAATTGGTGGATTTCCACGCTGACCACAAATACATCCTGATGGCACACGACCAGCACAATGCCAAGCAATTGGGGCAACTCGTGGCGCAAGCGGGCACGGCTGCCGATTTCCCGCAACTGATGGCAAGCTACATCCAATTGCTGATGGCGGCACTGGAAAAACGGGTGACACGTGGGCATCACGCCAATGTGCTGATGCACCTGATGGGCTATTTGAAAACTCAATTGGATGGCGAAGACCGCGCCGAATTGCTGGAAACCATCCACGATTACCGCAGCGGCTATGTGCCGTTGGTCGTGCCGATTACTTTGCTGAAACACCATTTCCGGCGGCATCCCAATGCCTACATTGAACGCCAGCATTACCTGAACCCGCATCCGGGCAAGCTGATGCTCAGAAATCAGTTGTGAGCAAAGACGCTCCATGACCGCTATCGTTTGGTTCCGCCAAGATTTGCGCCTCTCTGACAATGCCGCGCTCTACCACGCTTGCCGTGCGGCGGGGCAGGTAATTCCGCTTTTCATCCACGACCCCACGCCGACCACCGTTAGCCAGTTGGGGGCAGCGAGTTCTGTGTGGCTGCATCACAGTTTGCAAGCTTTGGATACGGATTTGCAGGCCGTGGGCAACCGCTTGGTTTTGCGCCAAGGCGAAGCATTGCCCATCCTGCAAGCCTTGATCGCGGCAACGGGCGCAACCCGCGTGTATTGGAATCGGGTTTACGATCCCGCCAGCCTTTCCCGCGACACGCAGATTAAGGCGGCGTTGCGGCAGGTTTGCGAAGTCCACAGTTTCAACGCCAGCTTGTTGAAAGAGCCGTGGGAAGTGCTCAAAAGCGACGGCACGCCTTACAAAGTTTTCACACCGTATTGGAAGGCCATGCTGAAAAGCGGCATCCAGCGCTTGCCATTGCCCTCGCCACCACACATTCCCGCCCCTACAGTGCCTGTTGCCAGCGAATCGTTGGAATCCTTCGGCCTGTTGCCGCGCATCCGTTGGGACACGCCAATGATGGCGCATTGGCAAGTGGGCGAAACCGCAGCGCTGCAACGGTTGCTTGATTTCCTGCCAGACAGCGGCGCGGATTACAAGGATGCGCGTAATTTCCCCGCCCAACCCGCGACCTCACGCTTATCCCCGCATTTGCATTTCGGGGAAATCAGCCCCCAGCAAGCGGTTTACCACACGGAACACTTTCTTACGCAACACCCCGGCGCGGAAAGCGGCTTACGCCATTTCATGCAGGAAATCGGCTGGCGCGAGTTTAGCTATTACTTGCTTTGCCACTTTCCGCAGACGATTGATCAGGCGTTGGATGTACGTTTCCGGCAATTTCCCTGGGCAGAAAATACAGCAGAACTGCTGGAACGTTGGAAGCGCGGGCAAACGGGTTTCCCTATCGTGGATGCGGGAATGCGCGAGTTGTGGCACACGGGTTGGATGCACAACCGCGTGCGCATGATCGTGGCTTCGTTTTTAACCAAGAATTTGCTGATCCCGTGGCAGGCAGGGGAAAACTGGTTTCGTGACACCTTGGTGGATACCGACCTTGCCAGCAATGTATTCGGCTGGCAGTGGACAGCAGGCTGCGGGGCGGATGCTGCGCCGTATTTCCGTATCTTTAACCCGATCCTGCAAAGCCAGAAATTTGATGCGGCGGGTGATTATATCCGCCGCTGGGTTCCTGAATTGCCCTGTTCTTCGCCCATCGTTGACTTAAAAGCTAGTCGCGAGCGGGCGTTGGAGAGGTTTAAGCGGATTGCGGGCAGTGGCACGGTTTGAGTGAAAATCAGCGGAATCTCGCGCTTCACCCATTCGTAAACAGCAGCAGAACCACCGCAGCCTTTCCCACACCCGCCGGAACCACACCCCGCCGCCATTTCCCGTACCTTGCCCTGCTTTTGCCAATAACCCAGCGCAAAGCGGGCAGTGTCGGTGGCAATGTCGAAATGTGTCGCTACATCCTGCAAGCTGGCGTTACCCCGTCGTTGCAGATAGTCGCGGATTTCCCCCAGCATCATGACCTTTCCTCCCCGCCAAGTAAAAAGCATAAACGGTTAATGTAAATGCGCCCAGAATCAGCGCCGTCCACACCAGCGATTGCACGGGATGCAGCGCGAAAGTGGCAAGTTGGTAAAACAGCACTGCCGCGCCATACCCCAAGCCCGTACTCCACGCCACGCCCAAAGCCGCCCAGCGTGCGCCGGTTTCGCGGTACATCGCGCCCGTCGCTGCCACGCAGGGGAAATACATCAGGATGAACAGCAAGTAAGCAAACGCGCCGATCTTGCCATCAAACCGTTGCTGCATGGCACTAAAAGTGGCGCTGTTGACATCTGGTTTCTTATCGACCGCGCCAAAACCCAGCGGGTCGCTCAAGCTGCCTAACTTATCGGCAAGGTTAGCCGGAATGGTAGCAAGCGCTGCCTGCAAACCCGTGCCCAAATTGAAAGTATCATCTTTTGTAGGAGCCTGCCCCGCAGGCGATCCGCCCGTTTCCATCTGCCCGTACAGCGCATCCAACGTCCCCACCACCACTTCTTTCGCCAGCAAGCCGCTGACAATGCCGACCGTGGCAGGCCAGTTTTCTTGGCGTATCCCCATCGGGGAAAATGCCGGGGTGATGGCTTTGGCGGTGGCGCTCAGTACGGATTTTTCGGTGTTCTGGTTGCCGAAACTGCCATCCGTGCCGAGGCTGTTGGCGATATTGATCACCATCACCACCAGCACAATGATTTTGCCCGCACCGATGATGAAACCTTTCAGCTTGCCCCAGGTGTTGATCAGGATGTTGTACAAGCTAGGCACTTGGTAAGTCGGCATTTCCATCACGAAATGGTCAGCGCCGCCTTGCAGCAAGGTCTTGCGCATGATCAAGCCGGTGAGGATGGCAAACGCAATGCCCACCAGATACAGCAGGAACACAATGTTTTGCCCGCCTGTGGGGAAAAATGCCGCTGCGAACAGCGCATACACCGCCAGCCGCGCCCCGCAGGACATGAATGGCGCCATCAGCACGGTAAGGACGCGCTCGCGGTGGCTATCCAATGTCCGCGCCGCCATGATCGCCGGGACATTACAGCCGAAACCAACAATCAGCGGTACAAAGGCTTTGCCGGAAAGCCCCAGTTTGCGCATGAATTGATCCATCACGAACGCTGCCCGCGCCATGTAGCCGGATTCTTCCAACAAGGTCAGGAACAAATACAACGCGGCAATGATGGGGATAAAGGTCGCCACCACTTGTAAACCGCCGCCTAACCCATCCGCCAGCAATGTCACCAACCATTCCGGCGTACCGAAACCGCCCAGCCAATGGCGCGTACCATCCACCGCCACGGTTTGCAGGGTCAGGTCGAAAAAGTCGATGAAGGCCCCGCCCAAATTGATGCTAAACAGGAACAGCAAATACATCATCGCGAGGAAAATCGGCACGCCCGTCCAGCTTCCCAGCACCCAACGGTCTACCTTGTCGGAAAGGGTACGGCTGATCTTGCCGCGTTCGTGCACCACTTCCCGCGCAATGCGGGTGGCAAGGTCGAAACGCGCATCCGCCAGCAGGAAATCAAAGGCTTCACCGCTTTCGGTTTCGACCTGCTGGTGCAATGGGGCAACGCTGCTTTCGGTTTTGCTGGTTTGTAAGGTCAGTAAGGCTTCGCTGCGGTCACGCCCTTGGGTCTGCATGGTGTGCAGCACCTTTTCCACGCTTGCGTGATAAGGAATGTCGAAATGGATGGCGGAAGCGCTGGGCAGGTAGTGGCAAATCGCATGGTGGACAGGGTGTAAGTCTTTGTCTTGGCGCAGTGAAACCGGGATCACCGGGCAACCCAAGCGTTCGTGCAAGGCTTGGATGTCGATTTTCATGCCGCGCCGTTCCGCCACATCCATCATGTTGAGCAGCACGATCATGGGGACATTGAGTTCGCGCAGTTGCAGGGTCAGGTAAAGGCCGCGTTCCAGCGTGCTGGCGTCCACAATATTGAGGTATAAGTGGTCAGGATGCTCTTGCACGAAATTGCGGGCAACCCGCTCATCCGCTGAGGTATCGCTGTAATCCAAGGAATATGTGCCGGGCAGGTCAACCACATGCAAATCTTCGTTGAGCAGGCGGCATTGGCCTTCCTTGCGCTCAACCGTCACGCCGGGCCAGTTGCCAGTGCGTTGGCGTGCGCCGGTCAGCAGGTTGAACAGCGTGGTCTTGCCTGCATTGGGGTTGCCGAGCAGGGCGATTTCCCGTGCCAGCAGTGCTTTGGGGCAACGTCGGTCGTCGGTATTACAGCATTCCTTCGCCACAACTTACTCCTGTACGTGGACTACGATTTTATCGGTAATGGTATGTCCAAGGCTGATGCGGTTGTTGCCATTGCCCAGTACAATGTCGCCTTTACGGTTGCGCAAGATTTCGATCCGCGTACCCGTGCCTAGCCCCATGCCCAGCAAGCGGATGCGTGTCGGGGTGTCGGTCTGGACAGCATGGATGTGAGCAGAAGCGTGTTCCGCCACTTGGGAGAGGGTTTGGGTATTGGCTAAGCTCATGCTAGGGCTACCTGTATATGAAAATGATTCTCAACTTTATATCACGTCATGCTAATATTCAAGAGTCGCTGAACATTTTCTATAAAGGAATGTCATAAACCCTGACACGCAAGTTTGACTGTTGCGTGTTGGTTGTGGACTCCTCAAATTCCTCCCCGGCAATGTACCGGGGAGGGTATTTTTACTCTTCACAGATATGAGGGCTGCTGTGAAAACAACAAATTACTTACTTGCTGCATCAATCTTGCTGCTCACCGTGGGGGGCTGTGGTCGGGTGGAAAAAGACATGCTGGCAGCACCGGACGATGACCAACTTGACCGTTACGGTCTGGATGCGGTGAAACTGGGGGACAAACGCGCGGATGCAGGTAAACAATTGGATGCGCTGCTGAGCAAACCGATGCAATGCAAACCGGGCAAAACCGGGTTGGGTGACAAGCGCAAGGCTTACATCACCGAAGATTGCACTGCCGTGCCTGTCGACGGGCAGGTTGGCAAGCTGTGGGATGAAAAGCTCACCAGCTTTTCCGCTACCTTTGTGGAAAACCAACTGTGCCACCTGAAACTTGAGTTGCAGACTTCCGGCAATTACGAAGCCTTGTACGACAAGCACGGCAAGAAAATCATCAACCTGTTCGGCAAGCCCGATGAAACTGGCACGCAGTCGGTGAAATGGCAGCGCCAAGGCGATGAAGTTACCGTGCAAGACTTAGGCGATGGCAAGGTTGCGGTCGACATCAGCAATAAAAAGGTCATGCAGGCGCTGCATCATAAAGGCGACTGAAACCTGACGGCGGCAAGTTCTGCTATGATGCACGGGTGTTGACTACCTTGTGCATCCATGTCCCGTATTATCCTTTTCAACAAGCCGTTTGATGTCCTCTGCCAGTTTACCGACGGGCAGGGCAGGCAAACTTTGGCTGATTTCGTCACCGTCCCCAACGTTTATGCAGCCGGAAGGCTCGACCGCGACAGCGAAGGCTTACTGCTGCTCACCGATGATGGGCGCTTGCAGCATAAAATCGCCGACCCCAAACACAAAACCAGCAAAACCTATTGGGTGCAAGTGGAAGGCTCGCCAACCGAGGCCGATGTGCAGCCCTTACGTGATGGGGTAATGCTCAACGACGGCATGACCCGCCCCGCCAAAGTACAGATTATTGCCGAACCTGCCGGATTATGGGCGCGGAACCCGCCGATCCGCGTGCGCAAAGCCATTCCCGATGCTTGGTTGGAAATTACCATCAGCGAAGGGCGCAACCGCCAAGTGCGGCGCATGACCGCTGCGGTGGGTTTCCCGACCTTGCGTCTGATCCGCTACCGCATTGGTTCGTGGACGCTGGACGGCATTGCCAGTGGCGAATGGCGCGAAGCCTGACCACTTATCCCCGTAAAACCGCCAGTCATCGGCCTTCAGGTGTTGTTCAGCTATAAGCTGGGCGTATAGTCAGTTCATCGGCGTTTTATAGCCGCCGATACCCCCTATAACCAATTGAATACTAAAAATAAATGGAGAGTCGTTATGAAACTGCACGTTTTATCCGCTGCTGTATTAGGTCTGTGCCTGTGCGCCCCGGCGTTCGCGGGTGGTGATGGTGTTGCTTTGGAAGGCCAGAGCAAGCTGAACCAAGAGCTGTTGAAATACGATACCAATAAGGACGGCGTAGTCAGCCTTGAGGAAATGGCGGCGGCGCGGTCTGCTGAATTTGATGGCGCTGACATTGATAAGGATGGCTTCCTGACATGGGCGGAATACAAAGCCATGCTGGATGCCAAACGCAGTGTCCGCTTGGCGACCATGTTCAAGGTGATGGACAAGGACAACAGCGGTGGGGTGAGTTCCGATGAATTCCTCAGTGTGTTTGCCGTTGGGGAAAATGTTGCCCAAGCCGCCACGGTATTTTCTATCATGGATGGCAACAGCGATTTAAGCCTTTCCACCGATGAATTGAATGCCGCGTTGGTAGGGAATGAGCCGGTTGCCGGACAGATGTGGAAATTCGCCAGCATGGATACCATCACCCCGGATGCCAAGCTGTCAAAAGACGAATACGTTGCCAAGCCTGCCAAGTTGCCAAAACCACCGAAACTGCCTAAGCCAAAGGGCAGAAAGTAAAAAGCTGCTTGGGTAAATCCCGTAGGGGCAACTTCCTGTGGTTGCCCTTCTGCGGCAAACAGGGCAGACACCGAGGTCTGCCCCTACATCAGATTTAACCCGCTTGGGTAAGGCCAAAGTGCGCCGTTAATATTTCTGCGTGTTCGTGCGGTTCAAGGGTGCGTTGGGTGGTGATGCCATCCGCGATTTGCTTGAAACTGTCGCCAAACAGGATGTTGCGCCCGTTTGCGGTGAACAGCACCACCAGCGGTTTTTGGGTAAACACCGCGTCGGGGTGGGTGGAGTTCAACCAGTTGGCAGGGGCAAAATCAATCCACTCGACCGGGCAGCGGTTAAAACCGTACTGCTTCGCCCATGCGCCATCCACTTGCGCTTTGAGGACGAAATCGCCGCCTTCTTCGTCCAGCATGAAAGTATCGCCAGCTTGCATCACGGGCGTTTCCAACACATCCACGCGCAGCGGTTCGCGGATGCCGTAACTGCCAAACCCCAAATCACACAACCATTCCGCGCCATCCAGCGTGACCAGCAAAGCCATGTGGGTTCGGGGGCGTTTCATCGGGTAAAACATCGGGCGGGCAGCAACGAATTGGTAAGGAATCCCCAATGCTTGCAACGCCATCGCAAATAAACCATTCACCTCGTAGCAATAACCGCCGCGCTGCTGCCCAATGATTTTCGCCACAATGTCATCGGGGTTGAGCGAAATCGGCTTGCCTGCCAACACATCCAGATTTTCAAACGGCACACTGCGCAACTGGTGCTGCATCAATGCTTGCACGGTCGCAATGTCAGGGCGCAATTCGCCATCAAAACCGATGCGCTGGCAGTAATCGGTGAGGTTGAAAGTCTCGGCAATCATCGTCATTCCTTGGTTAGCTGTTCTGGCGGAAGAGTATAGGCGCTGCGGGGCGGGCGATACAGATGCAGGATACGGAAGTTTGCTTGTCGCTGTATATCTATCGGCGCTATACTTCCGGGCAAGGTTTGCTTATGCTTTGATTTTTTATCTAAATCAAAAGTCTATGGACTGACCGCAAGGCTTGCTATTATGACAACGGGAAAACCCGTAGCGATAGTTTCCGCAGTATTAACACTGTTAGCATCGAAGATGAAAAAGTACGAAATAACATTTAGCACCTTATACCCTGAAACTCCTCTTACTTTTTGGGTTCATGTGCCAAAAGTTAAAGGTGCAGCCTTTGATGTAAATAACTATGAGCCGCCATTGTCTAGGTTAGTTGGTGGTAAAGGCTTTCCTGTGTTAAGGCTTTATTTCTTGGGTATAGAATTACGGTTCAGCTCGCTGCATGAGATTTCGCATTTTACTGATGTGTTAGATCAGAAAAATTTACCTACCAGTATTTCGTTATCTTTAAAGAGAAATGCTGGAGTGGGTCCAAATGGTCATTGGCTTAGTAGACTTCCGGCAAAGCTAAAGCCATGGAAACAAAGAGTAAAGCTAGTACAATTGTTAAAACTCGCAAAAGCAGATTTTGCTAGTGTTTTCCTTTAATATAAAAATCAATGAATTTAAGTTAATCATTAACCATCAGGAATCGAGCGCTAATGCGTAAATTTGCTGCTGTGGTCGTACTCGCGGGTGTTGGAGCTTCAGTAGCGCATATGCAGTTTTGCAAAATAGCACCTCCGAAAGCCACTCGCAAAAACTTCACCATGCCCGAAGAAACGGCGCGGGAGTTGGATTTTCTGGCAACCTTGCTCCACAAGAAGCAAAATCAGGTCATTCATGAGTTGATTCACAATGTATCAACAGCCCAGCGTAATGATATGCGTCTTGCCAAGCTCAAGTAACTGAACGGGGCTTTTACGGGTTTGATTGGTGATGCATAGTCGATCCCGGACATGAAAGAGGTTGAAAATCTTGGCAATCATTGTCATTCCTTGGTTAACTTGTTCTGGCGGAAGAGTATAGGCGCTGCGGGACGGGCGATGCATATGCAGTCTGCGGAAGTTTACTTGTCACTTTCTATCCATCGGTTGTATAATTTCATGCAAGGTTTGCTCATGCTTTGATTTTTCCACATGAATCATAGCCTGTTGCATGATCGAAAGGCTTGCTATTGTGATAAGAGGAAAAACCTGGTGCGATAGTTTTCGTATTATTGACACTGTTAGAGTAAAAAATAGAGCAACTATGCTGCCGAAATTTAAAATTAGTACTATATTAACAATTATTGCTGCTATGGCATCAGTATTTGTCATGTATCTGCAATATAGAGATGGTCACTATTTTTATAGTAAAGATATAGAAAATACGCCCACATATACTTTTAATATTAAGACTTTTGATAAGGATAAAATACCAGAAGACATATATGATATATTATCAAAAGACCTCATTAATAAAAAGCAAGACATTAACAATGAATTTGATGTTAAGCATGTTTCGGGTAAGTCCCTAAAAGATATAAAAATAGATATAAAATCGGAAACTGAGATAAAAGATGTGGTTATTAAAAATGGAGATATAAAAACGAAAGTTGATATTTCAAAGGATAAGAAGTCGGCACGCATTGCAAAAGATGAATTAATCCCTGGTTCTGCGATGTCAGGAGTTGTAATAACCACAAATCTTTCTAAAGTAGAGATGCTCGTGTATTCTGATAACGCAAAATACGTAAAAATAGAAGAAAAAAGTGAACAGCCCAAAAAGATAAAAGAGGAATCTCTTATTTCTTCGGTTATGAAGTTGGTGCAAAGCATGTTTTCTATCATTTTTCTACTGGCTATCCCGTATCTTATATACAAATCTATTGATCATGAAAAATACAAGTATACTTATGACAATGTATACACATATTACTTATATCTAGGGTTGGCAATAAGTGCAAATTGGGGTTCTATTTTGGCAAATATGTTTTTTGCTCATGCGTTATATTTTCTTGGAACTCGTGAAGCATTAATTACGGCGGCGCTAGAGAAAATAACTAATCCAGAAGTCAAGAAACTCTAACGATTATGCCGACGATGGACGCAATGACAGCCCGCAACTTCACCCAATTTATTCCATGCCGTGCTCGTCATGTTGACATTAATGTGGAAGTTTGTTTGTCGCTGTATATCTATCGGCTGTATAATTTTATGTAGGGTTTGCTCATGTATTTATTGTGTTTTGTAAATCAATTGGTTAGGTTTGACTGAACACTGAGCGGTTGGCTATTGTGAGTAAGAGGGGAGGGGCGGTTTTATAGTTTTCGTGTCGTTGATGCTGTTAGATTTGGAGATGCATTTTACATATGAGTTTGAAAAAATTTTTCTCTATTTGGTTTTATATATCTATTATTTTAATTTTAATTGGGCTGGTTGTAAGTGATGTTGTGAGTACTCATGAATCACATTTATATATATTAAAATTAATATCTTCTTTATTGCAAAATATAGGTATTGCTATTTTTGTGGCTAATATATTTACTTTTATAATTGGTACTGAGGAGTTTTTAACTCTTGTTAGGGAAAGGCTTGTAAATATTATTATTTCCAAAGATTTTATTGCGCGTTTGAGTTCTGAAGAGCAAAGAAAACTTCTTCATATTGTTTTGAAGCCAGCGAAAGAATTGTCTAATGTGTATTCTGGGATTAATGATTATTTCAATCAATATATTAATGATTCGATGAGTCTATTTGATAAATGTTACCGTGGGCACATGATATTGGATGCTGTCGCCTCTTATAATGAAGACAGAAATTGTATTCAGGTTGAATTTGATATTGATTATATAGTTTATAAAATTGGAGATAAGTTTGAGCCGATACTTCTTGGTCTTGAAGATGGGCGGTCAAAACATATTAAGACCATAATTCGAGGTTCGGGAGATATAGAGGAAGTATTAACGGATAAAAATGCAGAGTCAATTGAAAATAAAGACTCAACTATGTCCCAAATGTGGGAGATCAAAGTCCCTGAAAAATTCAATAATTTATCTCAGATCAATGTTTCAAGAAGAATAATAGAGTATGGGGAAGATCATTGGCAGGTTTTTTCATATAAAACTATTAAAGCTTGCGATCAATTGACTATAATTCTCAGGTGTGAAGATGGGCTGGTAATTAAAAAATGTAGTACATATGGTGTACAAAACAGATATTCTATTGATCAAGAAGATTCAAGAATTAAAGTAACCTATGGTAATTGGTTGAGTCCGGGATTTGGAGTTAATTTAATGGTTTCAAAACAAGGATTTCATGGAAAATCTAATAAGAACATCAGCGATGAACTCGGCGTCAGTCCGTGATTATTAATTTCTACTCTCCACCAAGTCCGTCATGTTGACGTTGTAGGAAAAACCTAAAATTGAAAGTTTCTTATAAAAACTAATGCACTGTGAGTGCACTGCTAACCATTTGCCTGATCGTAAAACTCGCTGAGCGACAAGCTGATCCCCAACGCATCCAGCACCAGCACATCATCCCGTTCGCTATAGACGCGCAGTAGCCATTCATCCCGTTTCAGGCGATGAAAGTGTTCGACAGACACGGCTTCGGGGTCAACCAGCAGATAATCCTGCAAGCCGGGAATCGAACGGTAATGTGCAAATTTGCTGCTGCGGTCGTACTCGCGGGTACTGGGCGATAACACTTCGACCAACAGGATCGGATTCAGCAGGGTGGTTTGCTTGTCGCCCAATTCCGGTTGCCCGCAATACACCGACACATCGGGGTAAGTGTCCAAACCCGACGGCGTATGCACGCGCATATCGCTGTTCATTGGTTGGCACGGTTTGCCGCGCAACAACTGGCGCAAACTCGCAAACAGGTTGCCCGCTACCCGTGCATGGTTGAATGTGCCGCCCGCCATTGCATACGCTTGCCCCTGCAAAAATTCGTGCTTTTCACCACTTTGCGTTTCCATCTGTAAATAATCTTCGCGGCTAAATAGCGGTTTTGCCTGCAACATCAACATTCTCCAACGGGCTGGACGATGCGAACCATTCTATGCCCGCGCCTACAGCCGTGCAAACGCAATGGTGTAGAATCAGGGGGTATGAAAGTACATGAAGGTACGTAATGGACACTCTGACTGATTTGATTGCCCAAAAAAAGCGCGATAAAGATTTCGATTTCTTCGCTGAGGTCAGTAAGCTCGCCGAAGTGCAGGGGTGGCGCTACGTCCTGAAGGCTGCTTTCAGCGTCCTTGAGAAAGCAGAGCTTGAGCCAGACTGGGAGGATGCCATAGATGTGGTGAGCTTCGGTCAGACGCACGTGAAGTTGCTGCCGTATTCTGTGCCGGAATGCATTGCCCGCCTGTATTTTTGCTGTGAAGCCAGCCCGACACTCGATACGCCCGACATGGATAATCAGGTTTGGTCGGCGGTGCATCAATGGTTGGGGCTGCCGTACACGTCTGGATGGGGGCCTTCTGACGATCCTGAAATCGTGGCAATCATGCAGCGGATGGAGCATGAGGCTAAAAATATTTCTGCGGATGCTGCTAAACAGTACAACCACTGCGTAGAATGACGGTCTAGAATAAGACGATAAGTAACATTAACTATACTGCGGGGAATCTTATAATGACAAAACCACCATCCTTGTTGCGTTTCCTGCTGCTGTTATGGCTGATGTCAGGTGCAGCGGCTTTGAGCGGTTGTGATTCTGGCTCCAATCCCCCCTCGGCGGACGTGGCGGCAACAACCTCTGCCCAGCCCGACCCGGCAGCGCAAGACCGTTCCCGTTTGCTCACCGAGCTATTTAGCCAACGCCCACCTAATGTGCAGCCGCGCAATAAGCCGCTCGCTATCGGTTTCCGCCAGCCCGTGATCAGCGCCGATAAAGTGGGCAGCAGTGCCGATGCTTACCTGAGCTTTTCGCCGAATGTCGCAGGCAAAGCGCAATTTGATACCCTCAGCAGCATCGCGTTTATGCCGGATGCGCCACTGGCTTCCGGGCAAGCCTACACCCTGACGGTAAAACCTGATGGCTTGCTCAATATCCCCGCTGATACCAAGCCTATCGACTTCGCCTTCAAAACCGCTGCACTGGAAATGGAAGTGCAAACCCAAGGGCTTGACCCGGTAGCTGATAAACCCACGCAAATGCAGTTGGAAGGCAAAGTTTTTACCTCCGATTTCGTGGCTGCTGATGTCGTGGAAAAAGTCCTGCAAGCGACCTCGCAGAAAAAACCGTTGGGCATCGGTTGGGAACACAATGAAACTGGCACGGAACACCGTTTCGTCGTCACCGCCATACCGCGTGAAACTTTCGCCACCGACTTGCACCTGAGTTGGGATGGCAAGGGGCTGAATGCGCAAGGGGCGAACAGCAGCGGCGCACGCGATTTCGTGATTCCTAGCCAACAAACTTTCAGCGTTACCCGCATTGATACCTTGAGCGAAGACGCGGAAGGCAAGCCGCACGTCAGCGTGAGCTTTTCCGACGCGCTCGATACCCAGCAAGACCTGAAAGGCTTGGTGCAATTGGGCACAGGCGATGTCAGCACCCAAATCGTCGGCAACCGTCTGCTGGTTTACCCCGCTACCACGCTCGAACCGGGCGAACACAAACTGATCCTGCAAGCGGGCATCAAAGCCGCTTCCGCCACTTTGGGCAAACTCGCGGAACGCAGCGAACAATCCATTACCCTAGGGCCACCGAAACCAGCGGTACGTTTCGTCGGCAAAGGCAGCATCCTGCCTGACAACGAGAGCATGACCATTCCGTTGGAAGCGCGTGGCGTGAATGCCGTGCAAATCACCGCGATGGAAGTATACCCAGAAAACATTGCGCAATTCCTGCAAGTCAACGGCTTGGATGGCGACTCGGAAGTGGAGCGCGTCGGGCGTTACGTATGGCGCAAAACCATTCCGCTGACTTCCGCCAACCCCAACCAGTGGAACCGTTACAGCATTGATGCCACGCAATTGTTCAAAACCAAACCGGGCACGCTGTATCGCTTGGAACTGTCGATTGACCGCCGCCACTCCACGTTTCCTTGCCCCGCTGGAACACCAGCGCCTGAAATCAGTGACAAACCGCTGGAAAACCACGAAGACGACAACAGCGCCCAAGCCAGCGGTTGGGATGGCATTGAAGAATACGCTGCCGACAGCGACGGCCCCGATTACGACTGGGACAAGCGCGAAGATGCCTGTAATGACAGCTACTTTGCTAACAGCGACGACGTTAAATCCACGCACAATTTCATTGCCAGCAACCTCGGCCTGATTGCCAAGCAAGACGGCAATGGCAAAGTGCACGTAATCGCCACTGATTTGCGCACTGCCGCCGCAGCGAACAATGTCAGCCTGACCATGCGCAATTTCCAAGGGCAAACGCTGGCAACCACCACCACCAATGGCGACGGCTTTGCTGAACTGGCTAGCCCCAACACGCCATTCCTGTTGATTGCCCAACAAGGTGACGACCGCGCTTACCTCAAACTCAACGGCGATAATGCGCTGGAAACCAGCCAGTTTGATGTCGGCGGTGAAACCGTGAAAAAAGGCTTGAAAGGCGTGCTCTACGGTGAACGTGGCGTGTGGCGTCCCGGCGATGACATCCACCTCACTTTCGTCATGCAGGATCGCGCTAAAACCTTGCCGTCCAATCACCCGGTTACGGTGCAACTGTTTGACCCGACTGGCAAGCTCAAGCAAACCGTCACCAATAAAGAACCCACCGGGTCGTTTTACCCATTCACCCTGAGAACGGCAGAAAGCGACCCAACCGGCGATTGGCTGGTGAAAGCGGTACTCGGCGGCAGCACTTTCGACAAAACCCTGAAAATCGAAACAGTGCGCCCCAACCGCCTCAAGGTTGAACTCAATTACGGCGTGACCGCACTGCATGGCTACCGCCCACTGCCGGACGGCAAGCTGTTTGGCCAATGGCTGCACGGCGGTACGGCTAGCAATTTGAAAGCGGATGTCAGCGTGCGTTTGCGCGAAAAGACCACCGCGTTTACCCGCTTCAACGATTACACCTTCGACGACCCAACCCGCAAACTCGACAGTGCTGAACAGCAATTGCTTGAAGGCCGTTTGGACGAACAGGGCAACCTGACTTTCAACAAGAGCTTCCAGCCAGAACAACCTGCGCCGGGAATGCTCAGCGCGTGGTTTACCAGCCGTGTGCATGAAGAGGGCGGCGGTTTCAGCATCAGCAAACAGGAAATCGACTACCACCCGTTTGAACATTACGTCGGCATGAAACTGCCCAAAGGCGATGATGAACGCGGCATGTTGCTGACCGATACCGAACACACCGTCAGCATTGCCAGCTTGAATGCGGATGGGCAGGAAGTTTCCCTGCCGCAAGTCGAAGTCACCCTCTACAAAATCGAGTGGAAATGGTGGTGGGATAAAACCCCCGATTCGCTCGCCGAATACGCCGATTCCAGCCACAGCAGCAAATTGCAGCAATCCATCGTCAGCACCACCAATGGCAAGGGCGAATGGAAATTCCAGATCAAATACCCTGAATGGGGGCGTTATTTGATCCGCGCTTGCGACTTGCAGGGCAAACATTGCACTGGGAAAACCTTATACGTCGATTGGCCCGGTTGGGCAGGGCGTGCGCAGGAAGAGGGCAGTGGTGCTGCCGCGATGTTGCGTTTCAGCAGTGACAAAACCAGCTATCAGGTTGGCGAAACCGCGCAAATCCAATTGCCGGAAGCGCAAGCCGGACGTGCCTTGTTCACCGTCGAAACCAGCAGCCAGATTCTGGAACAACGCTGGATCGACTTTAACGGGCAACGTACCCAAATTCCGTTGCCGATTACCGCAAACATGGCTCCGAACGCCTACGTCAGCGTGACCTTGTTGCAAGCGCACCAGAACAAGCAGAATGACCGCCCGATCCGTTTGTACGGCATCATTCCGCTATTGGTCGAAGACCCGGCAACCAAACTGCAACCCGTGCTGAAAGCGGCGGAAGAATGGAAACCAGAAAGCACGCAAACCTTCAGCATCAGTGAACAATCTGGGCGGGCAATGGATTACACCCTTGCCGTGGTGGACGAAGGTTTACTCGGCTTGACCCGCTTTGAAGCCCCCGATTTGCACAAAGCCTTCTACCGCAAAGAAGCGCTCGGCATTAAAACGTGGGACTTGTTCGACAGTGTAATCGGTGCATACAGCGGCAATCTGGAACGCATTCTCGCTATCGGTGGTGGCGACGAAGCGCAAATCGACGATGCTGCCAACAAGCCGAAACGCTTCCCACCCGTGGTACGTTTCCTCGGCGCATTCCATCTGGATGCGGGGCAAACCAAGGAGCACAGTGTTGAGCTGCCGTCTTACCTCGGCGCGGTACGCATTATGGCGGTTGCCTCGGACGGTACAGCTTACGGCAAGGCGGAACAGCCTGTGTTCGTGCGCCAACCGTTGATGTTGCTGTCGTCTTTGCCGCGTACTTTGAAAGTCGGCGAACGTATCGAAGTGCCGCTGACCGTGTTTGTTTCCGACCCAGCAGTGAAATCGGTACAAGTGAAGGTGGAAGCCGATGGTGCATTCGCCAGCGTTGGCCCCGCACTCACCGTACCCTTCACGCAAGCGGGCGAAAAAGTCGTGACCCTGTTCCTCAAAGCGGGCGACAAGCCGATGCAAGGCAAGCTGAAATTTACCGCTACCAGCGGCAAACTCAGCAGCAGCCACGAAGTGAACTTAGCGGTGCAAGCCCCGAACTTGCCAAGCCTGCGCACGGTCAGCACCACGCTCGAACCCAAAGCAGACTGGCAATCCGCCATTACCCCGCACGGCATGGTCGGCACGAACCAGAGCACTTTGGAGCTTTCCAGCCTGCCGAACCTGAATCTGGAACAGCATCTGGATTACTTGGTGAACTACCCGCACGGCTGCTTGGAGCAAACCACTTCGGCGGTGTTCCCGCAGTTGTACTTGCCCAAGCTGCTCAAGCTTGACCCGGAACGCCAGAAACAGGTGGAACACCACATCAAACGTGCCATCGCCAAACTGGGCGATTTCCAGAGCAGCAATGGCAACCTGATGTACTGGCCCGGTTCAACCGAAGCCAATGATTGGGCGAGTTTGTACGCTGGGCATTTCCTGATTGAAGCGCAAAAGCAAGGCTATAGCGTGCCGCTGGGCATGATGACTGCATGGCAAGCCTATCAGGCCAAACAGTCGCAAGACTGGACGCCAGTCGCCAGTGGTACGGAAGACACCAGTTCCACCCAAGCCTACCGCTTGTACGTGTTGGCTGTGGCAGGCAAACCGCAGATGGGCGCAATGAACCGTTTGCGCGAATCCGGCAAAGCCAACCCGCAAGCCCGCTGGTTACTCGCCGCCGCTTACCTGTTGTCAGGGCAAGCCGAAGCTGCGCAGCAAACCACGCAAGGTTTAGTGGCTACCGAGCTGAATACGCCGACTTCCGAGCAAACCTTCAGCCAGAAACTGGGGCAACTCGGTTTGCAACTGGAAACCTTGCTGGCACTGCAAAAAATGCAGGATGCCGATCTGGTGGTACAGCAAATTGCCACGGAACTGGGCAGCACTACTGCGCAGAATACCCACGACATTAGCTGGGCATTGCTGTCGGTCGCGCATTACCTCAGCAGCAGCAAGCAACCGTTGGCCGCGAGTTTCACCCTCGACCAAGCTGCCGCTACGCCGTTGAACAGCGCACAACCGCTGATCAGCCAGTTGCTCACCGCGCAGGATAAAGCCTTCCAGCTTGCCCTGCACAATGACGGCGACCGCAAGCTCTACGCCACAGTGACCCAGCGCGGCATTGCTCCGGCTGGCAACGAACAGGCGGAAGCGCAAGGCATGACCCTGCAAGCCGAACTGCTCGACAAGCAAGGCAACAAGGTTTGGGACACCGCCACGCCATTGGCAGAAGCACTGAAATTGCAGCAAGGCCAAGACTACGACCTGAACGTCAATGTCACCAACAGCGGAACGGCAGCGCTTAAGCATGTAGCACTTTCCACCTTGCTGCCATCCGGTGTGGAACTCGGCACGACCGTGACCGAAACGGCTCCCGAAGCTAAACCTGCCAAAAAAGAGGACGGTGCAGCAACGGAAGGCGACGGCGAGGGTGAAGGGGAGGCTGCGGCTGCAACCACGGCAGCAGCAAATATCGCTACTACCCCTGCGCCAGCGGAAAAACCAGCCGCTAACCCTACTGGGCTGAGTTATCAGGACGTGCGTGACGACCGCGTGTTGAGCTATTTTGATCTGGCAGCAGGTGAAACCAAAACCGTCAAGGTCAAACTCAATGCCGCGTTCTTGGGCGAGTTTTACTTCCCGGCAATCAGCAGCGAAGCGATGTACCAGCCTGCGACACGGGCGCGGACAGCGGGTTTGCCAGTGAAAATCATGAGGGTTGTGCCAGTGGCGGCAGCAGCGGCGGAGGTTAAGCCGGAGCCGACCAACTGAAAAGGGTATTGAGGGGGATATTCCCCCTCCTGTTGGTGGCATTCGTGGGGTGGTGGTATTTCTACAGCCTCCCCACGACGCTCTTCGCCACCACTCATTCCCACCTGCTGTTAGACCGCAACGGCAGGCTGTTGAGTGCACACATTGCCGCCGACGGGCAATGGCGTTTCCCCGAACTCGAAAGCGTGCCGGATAAATTCGCTACCGCCCTAATCCAGTTTGAAGACAAGCGTTTCCAGCAACACAGCGGCGTGGATTTTCTCGCCCTTGCCCGCGCTACCTATGACAACCTGCGAGAACAGCGCATAGTCAGCGGTGCAAGTACCTTGAGTATGCAAGTCATCCGTCTATCACGCGGCAATCCACCCCGTACTTTGACCGAAAAGGGTGTGGAACTGCTTCGGGCATGGCGGTTGGAAAGCCGTTACAGCAAAGATGAAATCCTTAAACGCTACGCCAGCCACGCGCCGTTTGGTGGCAATGTGGTGGGTTTGGAAGCGGCCGCTTGGCGTTATTTTGCGCGTAGCCCCGAACAATTGTCGTGGGCAGAAAGCGCCATGCTGGCGGTGTTGCCCAACAATCCCGCGCTGATCCACCCCGGACGCAACCGCGAGCGTTTGCTAGCGAAGCGCAACCGTTTGCTCAACCAGCTTTTCACCCAGAATGTGCTGTCGAAGCTGGAATACGAGTTGGCAGTTGCTGAACCCTTGCCCGAAGCGCCGCATCTGTTGCCCCGCCTTGTGCCACATTTGCTGGATACGTTGGCAGCGCAACACCCTGACGGGCAACGTTTCCGCACCACGCTGGATGCCAATTTGCAGCAGCAACTCAATACCTTGGCGCAACGCAGCGGTGAACAACTGGCTCTGGAAGGTGTGCAAAATCTGGCAATTCTGGTGCTGGATAACCGCACGTTTGAGGTGATGGCGTATGTGGGCAATCGTCCCGACATGGCTTACAACGTGGAACAGGGTCACGCGATTGACATGATCCAGCGTCCGCGCAGTACCGGCAGCACCCTCAAGCCCTTGTTGTTTGCGGATATGATTGAGCAAGGGCTGATCTTGCCGGATTCGCTGGTGGCGGATGTGCCGGTGAATTACAGCGGTTTTTCCCCGCAAAATTACAACCGCCATTACCACGGCGCGGTGAGTGCGCGGGAAGCTTTGGCGCGGTCGCTGAATATTCCGATGGTGAATCTGCTGAGTGTGCGCGGGGTCGAGCCGTTTTTGATGCAATTGCGCCAACTGGGTTTCAGCCACTTGACCCGTTCGGCACGGGATTACGGTTTGAGCCTGATTCTGGGCGGGGCGGAAGCGTCGTTGTGGGATTTGAGCGTGGCCTACGCCAACCTTGCCAACCGTGCCGCGCAAGATCAGCAGCACCAGCAAACCTTTTGGCAACAAGGCCGGATGCTGCTGGCGGACAATGCCAATACTCAGCAGATTGCTACACTTTCCACGGCTTCCGCATGGCTGACGATTGATTCCTTGCTGGAAGTCGCCCGCCCCGGCGACGACGGTTACTGGGAGAAATTCAGCAGCAGCCGCAAAGTCGCGTGGAAAACCGGCACGAGTTACGGGCAGCGCGATGCGTGGGCGATAGGCACTACCCCGGATTACACCGTGGGCGTGTGGGTCGGGAATGCCGCTGGCGAAGGGCGAGCCGGACTGACCGGGACGCAAAGTGCCGCGCCGATCTTGTTCAATACCTTCAGTCTGTTGCCGTCGAATCGCGGCTGGTTCCAACGCCCCGATTGGCAAATGAGCAAGGTGGAGGTATGCCGTGATGATGGCTATCTAAGCAATGGCGCGTGCGAAACCAAAACGGTGTATATGCCGCTCAGCAGCCACTTTGCGCGGATTACGCCTTACCATCAGCGTATCCATCTGGATGCCAGCGGGCAATGGCGCGTCACCAGCGATTGCGAAGCGGTGGCGAACATGCAAACCCGCAACTGGTTTGTGTTGCCACCGGATCAGGCCGATTATTACCAGCAATTTCATGCCGATTACCTACCGCTGCCGCCGTGGCGTGCCGATTGCCAAAGCGATATCGACAGCCAGCAGGACGCGCTTACGCTGGTGTACCCGCAAGACCATACGCAGATTTACCTGCCGCGTGAACTTGACGGTAAGTTGGGGCAAACGATTTTCCGCGCCGTGCCTAGCCGCCCGGAAACACTGCTGTACTGGCATTTGGATAACCAGTTTATCGGTACGACCCAGACGTTCCACCAGCAGGCAGTGCAACCCGCAGCGGGCAAGCATCGGCTGACGGTGGTGGATGAGGCGGGCAATCGGGTGGAGCGCGAGTTTGAGGTGTTGGTCACGGCGCAGGAGAAGTAGCCTGATAAGCTGCTGGGGCTAGGCGCTATATGGATTAGATTGTCCCGGCGGTGTATTTTTATAGCGCTTGTAAGACCACATATATTGTGCTGGGGCAATGGCAATGCACTGTTCAACGCCTTCATTCAGCGCCCGTGCAGCCAGTAATTCATCAGGCGAAGTAAACTCTGGGTTCACGGGCAGAAAATGGATGCGGTATCCGCGTCCTTTGGGGAGCCGTTCTGCAATTCCCCACAATACGGCTGCTTGGGCGGTTTGTGCCAAGCGTGAGGCTAAAGTCATGGTTTTGGCAGGATGCCCGAAAAAATCTGCATAAACCCCTGATGACTTGCCGGGGTCTTGGTCGGGTAGAATGACGCTGACCTGATTTTCGGCGAAGGCTTTGCGCAATGCCTTGACGCCACGGGCATTGGTCGGCACTAAGGTTGCCCCAGTGCGTTCACGGGCGCGAACGGTAAAGGCTTCAAGGCTGCTCAAGCGGGGAGGGCGGTACAGCGCAGTCATCGCTGATTTGCTGGCAAGGTAGGGCGAAAATAATTCCCAAGCGCCCAAGTGAGGGGTCAGGATCATGACGCCTTTGCCATGTTGCTGTGCCTGCTCGAAAAGCGCTAGCCCCCGAACTTCCACGATCTTTTTCAGTAAGGTGGTAGGTTGCCATAACCATAACGGGGCAATTTCAGTGGTGGTTTTACCCAATTCGATCAGGCTTTGTTTAGCAAGGAGCAAGCGTTCGGCTTCACTCAACTGTGGGTAGGCAATTTGCAGATTCTGTAAGGTGACGCTGCGTAGCTTATTGGGTAAGTACCAACTTAGTAGACCTAGCGCCGCACCCAGTGCATGATTTATCTGTAGCGGCAAAGTGCTAAGAATATGCATAAGACCAATAAAAAGACTGCCACGAAGCCGGTCTTTTACAGGGATGGTTTGGGTGGGGGGTAATGCTGTCATTGGCTGTGGATGCTACCATCATGCGTTTGAATCTTCCATTCAGGTTTTGAGCATGAGGCAAGGTATTGCACGCATTGGCATTTTGACAATTTCCGACCGCGCTAGCCGTGGCGAGTATGAAGACAAGGGTGGCCCGGCGATCCATGCGTGGTTTGCCCGTGTCTTGAGCAGCCCGTGGGAAGCGGTTGCCCGCGTGATCCCTGACGAACAGCCGTTAATCGAAGTTGCCCTGCGCGAGTTGAGCGATGTGGAAAAGTGCAGCCTGATCGTCACCACCGGCGGTACGGGGCCTGCTTTGCGTGACGTGACCCCGGAAGCTACCGAAGCCGTATGCAGCAAGATGATGCCGGGTTTTGGCGAGTTGATGCGCACGGCTTCGCTGAAGTTTGTGCCGACCGCGATCCTGTCGCGCCAAACCGCAGGCATTCGTGGGCAAAGCCTGATCGTTAACCTGCCGGGAAAACCCTCGGCGATTGACGACTGTTTGCAGGCGGTGTTCCCGGCAATCCCTTACTGCATTGATTTGATTGAAGGTGCGTGGCTGGAATCTGACCCGGCACAGTGCAAGGCATTCCGCCCTGCCCATGCCAAAGTACAGTCACCAGCTTAAACCAGCACTTGGCGCGTTTCTGTGAGGAAAAGCTGGATTTGCCGCTCAATGCGCGGGTTAACCATCACCGCAGGATGCTTGCCATTCGGGCAGGCCAGTCGTGGGGTCGTGCCAAACAGACGGCAGATCAGCGGGCGTTCCGCATAGACTTGACAGCCTTTTTCACCAAGGTGCGGGCAGCGTAGGTCAGCGAGCGCCTCTTCGTGCTCCGCATCAGTTTTGACCGGCAGCCGCGCCATCTCTTCGCTGGAAGTGGTGACGGGGCCGCAGCAGTCGTGGCAACCGGGTTCGCAGGCAAACGCGGGAATGTGTTTGCGGAAAAACCGGATTTTCTGGCTATTGGTGGTCATTGCGGTGTTGCAAGCCTTAGCAGCACTTGCCGCCGCTGCAACAATTACCCACGCTGATTTTTGATCCCAGCAACCAGCCTTCCACACTGGCTTTGGATGGAATCCCACCCGCGTGAACCACCTTGCCATCCACCACGACACCGGGCGTCGACATCACGCCGTAACCCATGATGGTGGGTAGGTCTTCGACCTTTTCCAATTCCAGCGTCACGCCTTTGGCTTTGGCAGTGTCTTCGATCAGCTTGTAAGTGGTGTTGCAGCTAGCACAACCCGTGCCGAGTACTTTGATTTCCATAAAAACTCCTGAATGAAACGTTATAAAACCAGATTAAATACATAACCGACCAGCAAGATGCCGAGTGCCACAATGCCCACGAATGTAGCAATCAGTCGCGGTTTCAGCACCTTGCGCAGGATGATCATTTCGGGCGCTGACAGGGCAATCACGCTCATCATGAATGCCAGTACCGTGCCCAGTGCTGCGCCTTTCGCCAACAATGCCTGCACGACGGGTATCACACCAGCGGCGTTGCTGTACATCGGCACACCCAGCAATACTGCTGCGGGAACTGCCCACCATACATCTTTGCCCATGAAAGACGCCATGAAATCTTGCGGCACGTAACCGTGGATCAACGCGCCCAGTGCGACCCCCGCGATGATATAAGGCCAGACTTTGCCGACGATTTCACGCACATGTTGGAAACCGTGGTTGATGCGTTCCGCCCACGCCATGCGACCACCCGGCACATCAGCGGAGCGCGTGTTTTGCATGGCACGTACCCAGTCTTCGAGGTATTGCTCCATCCCCAGCTTGCCGATCAGCATTCCGGCAACGATGGCAATCAGCAAGCCCATCGCCAGATACAGCGCTGCCACCTGCCAGCCAAACAGCCCGAACAGCAATACCAACGCCACTTCATTTACCATCGGCGCAGCAATCAGGAACGAGAACGTCACTCCCAACGGTACGCCCGCTTGCAGAAAGCCAATGAACAGCGGCACGGCGGAACAGGAGCAAAACGGTGTAACAATGCCCAGCGTTGCCGCCATCACATTACCCACACCGAGGCGCTTGCCGGAGAGCATCGCACGGGTACGTTCCGGCGACACGAAGGTGTGGATGATGCCCATCACGAACACGATGCCAGTGAGTAACAGCAACACTTTGGGGGTGTCGTACAAAAAGAACTGCAACGCACTACCCAGATGGCTGTCACGGTTGAGGGGCAGGGCGGCAACCAGCGCTTCCGAAACGGGGATCAGCGATTGGTAGAGTAAAAACCAGACCACCGCCGCTAACGGTAAAAACCAGCGTTTTTCTGAAATGACCATCAGCAGCACGCCTGCCCGGAAGCGGTTGGGGTGCAGCAAGCGCCACCCACAGTGACCACAGGTGCGGCAACGGACTGTTCATCGAATGCAACATCCAGCTTTTGCGCCGCTTCATCGCGGATGTGGCGGGCGATTTCCACCGCTGTGTTGATATGGTCTTCCGACACACCTAAGGAGCGCAGCCGCTGGACTTGGCATAAGCCCATGCTGGGGTGTTTGGCGGCAATCCCCGCTGCTAGCGAAATCAGCGCGACAATGGAAGAATGTAAAGGGGGTTGATCATTCATATTTTAAGCTCCAAGTTAAGGGGTGTGAGATACAGGAAAATGTTGATGACAACCACACTCCGCCGCGACCGTTTCAATCTGCACGGTCGGGTGGTGGATGCCAAACTGTTCTCGCAGCGCAGCCGCCAAGTCGGTCAGGAATTGATCCCCCGGACTGTCGGCGGGCATCAGCAAATGCGCCGTCAACGCCACTTCTGACGTTCCCAGCGCCCAGATGTGCAGGTCATGCACCTGTTCCACACCGGGCAAGGCTTCCAGATGGGCTTTCACCGCTGGCAAGCTGATATGGTGTGGCACGCCATCAAACAGTAAGTGCAACGATTGGTGGAACAAACCCCATGTTCCCAGCACGATGATGATGGCAATCGCCAGACTCACCAAAGGATCAAGCCAGCCCCAGCCAAACCACAACGCCAATGCCCCGGAAATGACCACGCCGATCGACACCAGCGCATCCGCCGCCATGTGCAGGAACGCACCCCGGATGTTCAAATCCTCTGAACCACGCATAAACAGCAACGCCGTCAAAGTATTGATCACCACCCCCACACTTGCCACCCACATGATGGTGTAGCCATCGGGCGGAATACTTGACCCAACGCGCCCGACCGATTCCCACATCAACGAACCCATTACTACCAGCAATAACAGCGCGTTAGTGAATGCCGCTAAAATCGAGGCACGCTTCCAGCCGTAGGTATGGCGCACATCGGCGGCTAACCCACCTGCCAGCATCCCGCCCCATGCTACCACCAGCCCCGCCACATCACTCAGGTTGTGGCCTGCATCCGCCAGTAATGCCAGTGAATTGATTTTCCAGCCGAAAAAAGCCTCAATGCCGACGAAACCAAGATTCAGGGCAATACCCAAGCCGAATGCTAGATTGAAAGAAGAAGGGGCATGATGGTGGTCATGAGAGTGTTCCATGGTGTTCCCGTTGTATTAACGTTGGACAATGCCCTGCCAAACCCACCACGAACCCGCCAGCAACAGGATCATGGCGAAAGTGCGCCGCCCCGGTAGCCAGTGGTCGTACTGGGCAATCTGGCGGATCAGGGTATTTGCCGTCGCAGGCATTGCCCCTGCGACAAACAGCAAGATACTGTGACCGATGCCGTAAACCAGCAGCAGTAACATACCCCACCACAAAGACGCGCCCAGCCATGAGCCAGTGCTAACCAGCGTCAACACCGCCGCCAACGCGGGCGTGGCACACGGGCTAAGTACCGTACCGATCAGCCCACCCAACACAATTGCCCCCCATGTCCCTGAATGGGCGAACTTTTGCTGGATACCGACGGGGAGGCTTAAACCACAGGATTGGGCAGGGCGCAAGCCCAACCACAATGCTGCTGCTACCAGCAATGCCCCGACTAAGATTGACCAAGTGCCGGAGACATTACCGAACAGCAGCCCCATCCGCGCCGCCAGCAAACCAAAGCCCAACAACGTCAAGTTCATCCCCAGCACAAAGGCAAACGACAACCACCAAGCACGGCGCGGGGTGTCGGCACGACTACCGACATAACCGACCGTTACGGGAATGGCTGCCAACGCGCACGGTGAGGTCGAAGTCAGGATACCGCCCAGCAATGCAACGAGCAGCCCTTCCCACCCCGACATCAGGATTTGCCTGCCGGAATGCCTAAAGCATCCAGAATTTCCTGTTGGGTAAGTGGCCCCATGTGCCGCCAGGTTTCCTGCCCATTGGCATCGAAGAACACTTGGGTAGGCATCAGCATGATGTGGTACTGCTTGGCATAATCCGGTTCTTTGACAATATTGACGTGCGCCACTGACAACTGCGTGGCGTAGTCTTGTTCTAACTGATTCAGCACTTTCGACATTTCTTGGCAGGTGCGGCAACTGTCAGAACCGAACTCTGCGATGGTAGGTTTACCCTGCTGCAAGGCTTGCGCAACCATGTCACCTTCGATTGCGTGTGCTTTGGTGGATAGTTGCACCGTGCTTAAGCCCAGTATCCCCACTAGCGCCAGCAGCATCAGCCACGTCATGATGGGCAGTTGGAACTTGCCTGATTGCCATTTCATAATGCGTATTCTTCATCATAGGCGTTGTCGCCTTGTACCACTGGCAAGGTCATTGCCCTATCCCATACACCCCAGCCACCGTTGAGGAAGCGCACATCTTTGTAACCTAAATTCTTGAGTTGCAGCCAGCCTAAACTCATACGGAAACCGTCGTGGCAGTAGATGTACACCGTTTTGTCGTTGGGGATGTCCTTGTACAAGGCAGCAATGTCTTCAGCCGATTTCCACAGTTGGGTTTGCCCATCCGTGCCGTCAATGCTGACGATGTTGATCGCACCGGGAATATGCCCACCCTGCACGGCATGTTTGATGACTTTGCCTGTATACATATCAGCCGGACGGGCATCAACTAGCACCACGTTAGGGGCACGGCGGGAAACCACATCGTCGTACACAGCCATCCATTCCACCAGCATCTTGGGGTTGGCATCTTTTAGGGTGACGTTGCCTTCTTTTGGCGTGGGAGTGGATTCTTTGGTGAGTTCGTTGAAACCAGTCCAGCCAATCGTGCCACCATCAAGGATTTTCACCTTGCTCATGTCATAGCCAAACAATTCCAGCGTGCCATACAGCCTAGAAGCCAAAGCCGTACTGGAATCGTCATAAATCACCACTGTAGAGCTGTTGTTGATGCCCCATGAACGTAAGGTTTTCTCAAACACATTTTTTGCCGGGAAGCGCATGATTGGACTGCCCAGATTATCGCCCAAATCCTTGAAACGCTTTACCTGCACCGCACCTTCAATATGCCCGACAGTGTTATAACGGTGCGGATGATAACGGACTTCAAGAATCACCAAATCTTTATTGCTTTGCTTTTCGGCTGCCAGCCAATCGGCATCAACCAAAAAGTCGCGGCCTTCTGCCCATGCAGGCGACAGCAAAAACATACTCAGCAGTAACAGGGCTGCACCCATGCGTTTTAACCGTAATGCCATTCTATTTTTTCCTCTCCTAACGTTTAAGAACCTTCTGCCCCCGCTTCATACCAGCCGCGTGTACGATTGACGATAGCAACGACGGACAGCATTACCGGCACTTCCACCAATACCCCGACCACGGTAGCCAGCGCAGCACCCGAATTGAAGCCAAACAACACAATCGCCGTTGCTACCGCCAGTTCAAAGAAATTGCTTGCCCCAATCAGCGCGGAAGGGGCTGCCACACAATGCGCCACCCCAAACCGACGATTGAGCCAATACGCCAGCATCGAGTTGAAATACACCTGAATCAGAATCGGGATCGCCAGCAATAAAATGATCAGTGGCTGCGCCAACACCTGTTGCCCCTGAAAGCCAAACAGCAATGCCAGCGTTGCCAGCAATGCCCCCAACGACCACGGTTGCAGCGTTTTTAACGCAGCTTCCAGCTTGCCGGATGCGAGCAACCACTGCCGCAAACCTTGACTAATCAGCACTGGAATCACGATATAAATCACTACCGACAAAAACAGCGTCGCCCACGGCACACTGATAGCCGACATTCCCAACAGCAAGCCCACCAACGGCGCAAACGCAAAAATCATAATGGCATCATTCAACGCCACTTGTGACAAGGTGAAATGCGGTTCGCCATCCGTCAGATTGCTCCATACGAACACCATCGCGGTACACGGTGCAGCCGCCAACAAAATCAACCCAGCAATGTAACTATCGAGTTGTTCAGCAGGCAACCATTCCGCAAACAGCACGCGGATGAACAACCAGCCCAGCAACGCCATCGAAAACGGTTTCACCAGCCAGTTGATGAACAGCGTTACCCCAATGCCTTTCCAGTGCTGCCCGACCTCATGCAAGGCGCGGAAGTCGATTTTCAGCAACATTGGAATGACCATCAACCAGATCAGCACGGCTACGGGCAGGTTGACTTGCGCCACCTCCATTTGCCCGATGCCTTGGAATGCGCTGGGGAACACACTGCCCAAGCCGATCCCGGCGAAAATGCACAGCAACACCCACACGGTTAGGTAGCGTTCAAATACACCCATTGCCGCTTTGGTGGCACGTTTGGCAGTGACTTCACACTGGGCGCTCATCTCACGCATCCTTGGTGGGTGGCAGGGTGGTTTGCCCGATGTCTTGCAACTGCTGTTGCAGGGAAAGTTCATCCAGCGAACCCATCGGCAGGTTGACGAAAATATCAATGCGGTTGTAAAGCTGGCGGTAGGCTTCGCGGAAAGCGGCTAAACGGGTGATTTCGTCACCTTCAACATCCGCCGGATCAGGCACACCCCAATGGGCGCTCATGGGTTGACCCGGCCAGATGGGACACATTTCAGCCGCCGCTTTATCGCACACGGTAAAAACAAAATCCAACTTGGGCGCATCAGGTGCGGCAAATTCAGCCCAGTCCTTGCTACGCAAATCCGCCGTGACATAATTCAGGCGATCCAGCAAGCTGGTGGTCATGGGGTTGACTGCACCACGTGGATGGCTGCCTGCGCTATAAGCCTTGAATTTGCCCATGCCCAAACGGTTCAGGATGGCTTCTGCGATAATGCTGCGGGCAGAATTACCCGTGCAAAGAAACAGGACGTTGAACATAAAATTATCCTTCTTCAAGCAGTTGTTAAAGAGGATAACATATACGTCAAATCGAATATATGGAATGGACTAAGTATTATGTCACAAAAGATTCATGTTTTTCAGGCAAGCGTAACGACAGCAACAACGCCGCCAACACAAATCCCGCCGACAGCCACAAACAACCTTCCAACCCGTATTGCTGGTATGACCAACCCGACAACACCGTACCCGCCAGCCGCCCACCTGCATTCGCCATGTAATAAAACCCGACCTTTAACGCCACCTTATCATGATCCGCGTAAGCCAGAATCAGGTAAGAATGCAGCGCGGAATTGATGGCAAACACCACGCCGAAAATCAGCAAACCCGCGACCAACACAGACCCGGCATCCCAGCCCTGTCCTAATACCAGCGCAATACCTGCGGGAATCAACAACAACACCAACGCCCAGAATTGGGCAGCGCCCGCCCCCGGCGCATGTTGTTTCAAGCCCAGCAATGCAGGCGCACTCGCTTGCACCACCCCGTAGCCGATTACCCACACCGCCATGAAACCTCCGACCTGCATGAAGCTCCAGCCCAATACCGCGTGCATGAATACTGGCACTGCCACCACGAACCACACATCCCGCGCCCCAAACAGGAAAAACCGCGCTGCCGACAGCCAGTTAATCGCCGCATTATTGGAAAACACTTGGGTAAATTTCGGTTTGGATTTCGCTTTGCCAAGCTCATCCGGCAACAGCAGCAGGGTCAATAGTGTCACCACGAACAACCCACCCGCGAGGATCAGCAGTGCATTCTGGAAACCAGCGACTTGCAACAAAGCCGCACCGAGGAAAAAGCCCACGCCTTTCAGCGCATTTTTCGAGCCGGTGAGGATCGCCACCCACTTGAATAGCTTCGCATCCGCATCTTTCGGCACGAGGGTTTTGACACTCGCTTTCGCCGACATCTTGTTCAGGTCTTTGGCAATGCCGGACAGGGCTTGCGCCGCCATCACATAGGGCACAGACAGCCATGCGGTGGGTAGCAACATCCCCAACGCGGCAATTTGCAATACCATGCCGAGGTGCATCGTGACATTCAGCCCCAGCCGCGCTGCCAACCAGCCGCCGACCAGATTGGTGACAATGCCGAAAAATTCGTAGAACAAGAACAGCATCGCCACCTGAAACGGCGAATAGCCGAGCTGGTGAAAATACAGCACCACCAGCATCCGCAGTGCGCCATCAGTGAGGGTGAATGCCCAGTAGCCACCCGTGACAGTGAGGTAATTGCGCAGGTCAAGGGTCATGCTTACAAACTCGCCACAACTTTCGCCGTCAACTCCATCATGCGGTTCATATAGCCCCACTCGTTGTCATACCACGCATAGATTTTCACCTGCGTACCGTCGATGACCATTGTGGAAGGCGCGTCGATGATGGACGAACGCGGGTCATGCTTGTAATCCACCGATACCAGCGGGCGTTCTTCGTAACCCAAAATGCCTTTGAGGTAGGTGTCCGCCGCTTCCTTGAAATAGCCATTCAGCTCTTCCGCCGTCACCTCACGCGCTGCTTCAAACACAAAGTCGGTGAGGGAGGCATTCAACAAGGGGATGCGCACCGCATGACCGTTCAATTTTCCCGCGAGTTCGGGGAAGATTTTGGTGATGGCTTTGGCAGAACCCGTGGTGGTGGGGATCATGGATTCGCCACACGCCCGTGCCCGGCGCAAGTCCTTATGCCCCTTGTCGATGATAGTTTGGGTGTTGGTGATATTGTGCAAGGTGGTCATGCAGCCGTGTTTGATGCCGACCTTTTCGTGCATGACTTTGACCACGGGTGCGAGGCAGTTGGTGGTGCAAGAAGCGGCAGTGATTAAATGATGCTCATCCGGCTTGTACCAATCGTCATTCACGCCATACACGATATTCAACGCGCCTTCCACAGGAGCGGCAACGATCACTTTTTTCACGCCTTGGTCGAAATACGCCTGTAACTGCTCAATTTTGCGGAACTTGCCGCTGCATTCCAGCACGATGTCGCAGCCAGACCAATCCGTGTCTTCGATAGCTTTATTGGAGGTGTAGGAAATGGTTTGACCATCAACGGTCATAGTGCGGTCATCGGCACTGCATTCCGGCGACCAGATGCCGTGGATGGAATCGAACTTCAGCAAATGCGCGGATGTAACCGCATTGCCCGCGATTTCATTGACTTGCGTGAAGGTGAACGCCGGGTTGCCCCATGCTGCGCGGATGCCCAAGCGCCCCATGCGCCCGAAGCCGTTGATGCCGATGATTGCCATGAGCTGCTCCTGAACCTATATTAACGTGCGGCTCATTATATTCGCCAAATCAAATATAGCGATATTTTTTATTATTTTTAACAAAAGGTTCATGCGCAGGGTAAGCATACCTCACTTTGCCGTTCCGCTCCTGTCAGGCGTTGGCGGTCAGTGTGGAAAGGCTCCTCACCTTCGCTGCCCAGTCGCAAACTTTCCAGCGTATCCAGCAACCAGCACGGCAGGTCGGGATGCAGGCGGTAATACACCCACAACCCGGCCTTACGGTCTAGCAACAAACCGCCTTCGCGCAACACGGCAAGGTGGCGGGAAATCTTCGGTTGCGCCAGTTCCAGTGCTTGCGTGAGTTCGCACACGCACAGTTCCGCCTTGCCCACCAACAGCAGCAGGATGCGCAGGCGGGTCTGGTCGGCAAGGGCTTTGGTGAAAGTTTCCAGTTGCATTGTCGTTTGGTCAGTTAACAGGGTACTGCCGAGTATAGCGCGGTTAAAGCTGGCTGCGCACCCAGTGGTTGCCATTTTGTACCGATTGTCAGTAAATGCTTTTATTTATTCTGAGTATTGTGTTTGTTGGCTTTTAGCATTAATTGATAGTTACAATAATTTGTAACTTGTCTTTGGTATAATGAAGCGTTAAGTTTATAACCTAAGTATCAGCCCGCGCTATTTGTTTGGCGCAAGATAATATTTTCACCTATACGATATAACAGTTTAAGAAAGATACGTAATATGCCTTTAGCATCTGGTGTCAATGTCACAACCTGCCCGTACTGTCGGGCACGCGCCCATCAGGCACGCCCCGCTTGGTGGATGCGCTGGCTCTTGGATAGCAGGCTAGTGTATGTCTGCTATGTTTGTAAACGCCATTTTCGGCAGTGATTGGGTGGATAGTCGTGAGGTGTAATTGGTTTTTTTTATGAGTTGCGGATGATAAGGTTTCATTTCCCTTTGCTTAAGTTTGATTTGCCGTAATAAGATTATCATGTAAAATAATGTTCACTCCCTCGCAAGTGTAAAGCCACATTGTTTTCCGGCAATGTGGCTTCTTTTTTGTAGCTCAATATGCGTTTCAAGGTCTTAATATCCCTGCTTGCCATCGGTAAGTAATTACCTAAAATCAGCCAAGGAGCGGCATAGATGAGCAAGCTGATACATCAGTGTGCATCACCCGTAACCATCTGGGGGTAATGAGCAAGTCCGCACTGGCATTTGCCAGTGATACCACGCAGTTGGTTGATTTCACCTTGCCAGCGACGGATGTGTACGGCAGTTACGCACGTCTGGATAATGCCAGTTTCGCGGCTAACTACATCGTCAACGGCGGTGTCCCGAAATAACTGGCACAGGGATGGAAACGGATAGCCTCAGCCGGGCGACTGGCTGGGGCTTTTTCGTATTCGTGTTTAAAGCTGGCTGCGCACCCAACGTACAATATCTGCCGCACCCATCGCCCCGGATTGGCGGGAGATTTCCTGCCCGTTACGGAACAGCACCATCGTTGGGATACTGCGAATATTGTATTGCGCCCCCACCATCTGGTGGGCTTCGGTGTTGAGTTTCGCTAGCCGTACCTGCGGTTCCAGTTGCCCTGCGGCTTGCTCGAATGCCGGAGCCATCTGGCGGCAAGGCCCACACCACGGAGCCCAGAAGTCGACCAGCACCGGAATGTCATTACGGCTGACGTGTTTGGCGAAATTCGCCCCGCTCAGTTCAACCGGGTGCGCGTTGAACAGGGCGCTGTGGCACTTGCCGCACTTGGGTTGGTCTTTGGTGCGGTCAGCGGGGATGCGGTTGGTTACGTCGCAGGCAGGGCAAACCAAATTCAGTACATCGCTCATGTGATTTCCTTGTGAAATTTTTACAGAATGCGCTGAATATGGGGGCAAATCTATCGACTTTCTACCCCAGATTCGTTGATGGAATGAAATTTAATGTCCGGTCATCGACGTTACACGGATGTGTAACTATGGGTGTATACGTTCCAATGCTACAGTTCAAGCCAGTGAGTTAGGAGCTTCATTTAAATGAAGCGGGGGTTGCCAGATTACTCTTGCGGCAACCATTTTTAGCAAAAAAAGAAAATGGATCGCCACTTAATGTGTAAAAATATACGTCATGCCTGTGGCAGATGTTTCTGGAGAGAGGACTAGCTTAGGCACGCTACCCCGCATACAGCTATACTGTGTGCTGTGGTATGCCAAAGCCCAAATATCTTATGGAAATTGATGCCCTCACCATACAAAAGGAGTTGGAAAGTATTCTTTCTAGCCGTTGCTTCCGCTCCCGCAAAGCTTCAAAAAAACTCCTGCGTTACATTGTTACGGCAAGTATTACCGGAAACCCTCAGCCTCTCACCCAACATGCGATTGCTGTTGAAGGGCTGGGCAGGCAACCTGATTTTAATGACATTTACAACCCTCTAGTGCGTGTCCAAGCGGGGCGTTTGCGTAAACAATTGGAAGAGTATTATGCAACGGAAGGGCTTCTGAATCAGGTGCGTATCGAGCTTCCACTTGGCAGTTACCAACCTGTTTTTACACGTCATGAGCATGAACTCCGCAATCCGTTACCTGTACCAGCAGATGAGTCCTTCAGTATTTCCCAAGGCCCCAGTATTGCTTGTGTGCCGCGTAACTTTTTAGCAGATGAAACGGTCGGTTGGCCTTTCATCACTCACGTGACCCGTGAATACGTCAATGCCTTGACCCGTTTTAATTTTTGTCAGGTCATGTTTACTGAGGATACGCCTGCCCGCGTACCGATAGAACGGACGGATTTTATCCTTTTCTTTGACTTGCACAGCAGCGGGGAGAGCTACAGCCTCAAGTGCAGCTTGGTGCAAAACCAGACCCTCCAGATTATCTGGGCAGAAAGCTTTGCATTAGGTAGCCACGACCCCACCCCAGCGTTACTAAACCCAATTTTCAAACGCATTGCCAACGACACCGTTAGCCTCGAATGTGGCCTCACGCACGATGTTTGGGTGCGGCAATTACTGGATTCAGGCAAGCCTATCGCTGCCCACCATCAAGTCATGGTGGCAACTCGCCAGCAACTCTGGGAATTGTCCCCCGTCAACTTCCGCAACCTGCGGCTGGTGTGTGAACAACGCTTGGAACAATTCCCACATGATGTGCAAGCAACACTGATATACGCTGACCTGTGCCGTTCGGAATATTTGCTGAAATACCGTGAATTTGATTCATTGAAAACCCACTGGGCACAAGTTGCGGACACCCTCATGCAACTGGCTCCCGGCAATGCCCATTCTCACCTGTACGCTGCCGGTGCTTACTTGTTGGATGAGGAATACGAACTGTGCTTGGAAGCATTGGCAAGAGCGCAGTCCATGAATCCACTGGATACACACTTAAACACCATCAGTGGGCTGATTCACATCGGGATGGGCGACTGGCGAACGGGGGCGCAACTGATTCAGGATTGCGTCGACATCAGCCCGATTTACCCGGACTGGTATCACATTCCCTTGTGCCTTTCCCATTACCGGGAAGGCCGTTTTCGGGTAGCCATGCAGGAAGCTAAAAAAATCCGGCTTAAACATTGCTGGGGGCCCATGTTGCGGGCTGCCCTCTATCAGCACAATGACTTATGGGAAAAAGCGGGGGTCGAATACCAACGATTGGCGAATAACCACCCCGATTTTATCCAGACTGGCAAAAACCTCGCGCAAGGTTTCACCAGTAAAGCCAATCGGGTGATTGGCAAGATATTATCGGATTTCCCCCCCAAGCCTTAACGCGACTCCACTCCATGTTCGCGGGTGGAATGGAATTTAACGTCCGGCCATTTTTCCTGTGCCATTTGCAGGTTGATGCGTGTCGGGGCGATGTAAACCAATTCCCCCGCATGGTCGTAAGCCAAGTTTTGCGCGGCCTTGGTTTTGAACTCTTCAAACTTTTTCTCGTTGGTGGATGTGACCCAACGCGCGGTTTGCACGTTCACGCCTTCAAACAGCGCGTCGACTTTGTATTCGTCTTTCAGGCGCTGCGCCACCACGTCGAACTGCAATACTCCGACCGCGCCGAGGATCAGGTCGTTGTTATTGAGCGGTTTGAAAAGCTGGGTTGCGCCTTCTTCGCACAACTCCGCCAAACCTTTTTGCAACTGCTTCATTTTCAGCGGGTCACGGAGTTGCGCACGGCGGAACAATTCCGGTGCGAAATTGGGGATGCCGGTGAATTGCAGGTTTTCGCCTTGCGTAAACGTATCGCCGATGCGGATGCTGCCGTGGTTGTGCAGGCCGATGATGTCACCGGGGTAAGCGTCTTCCACATGCTCGCGGTCAGATGCCATGAAAGTCAGCGCGTCAGGGATTTTGACATCCTTACCGATGCGCACGTGCTTGGCTTTCATGCCCTTTTCAAACTTGCCGGAACACACCCGCAGGAAGGCCATGCGGTCGCGGTGTTGCGGATCCATATTGGCTTGGATTTTGAAAACGAAACCCGTGAACGGCTCTTCGCCAGCTTCCACTTTGCGCGTGGTGGTGGGGCGGGCTTGTGGTGCGGGGGCGTTTTCCACGAAATCGTCCAGCAATTCGCGGATACCGAAGCTGTTTAATGCCGTGCCGAAATACACCGGGGTCATTTTGCCGTCGAGGTAGGCTTGCAGGCTGAATTCGTGGCTTGCACCTTTTACCAATTCGATTTCTTCGCGTAATTCGTCGGCTTGTGTGCCGAGTTTTTCGTCCAATTCGGGGTTATCCAGCCCTTGGATTTCGTCGTAGTCGAGTTTGCGTTCGGTGCTGGGTTTGTAGAGGATTACTTTATCCTGATACAGGTGGTAAATGCCTTTGAGGCGTTTGCCCATGCCGATAGGCCAAGTGATCGGAGCACATTGGATATTGAGGACGGTTTCGACTTCATCCAGCAATTCAATCGGCTCTTTGCCTTCGCGGTCGAGCTTGTTGATGAAGGTCATGATCGGTGTATCGCGCAGGCGGCAAACTTCCATCAGCTTGATGGTGCGTTCTTCGACCCCTTTCGCCACGTCGATAACCATCAGCGCGGAGTCAACTGCGGTCAAAACGCGGTAGGTATCTTCCGAGAAATCCTCATGCCCCGGCGTGTCGAGCAAGTTGACGATGCGCCCGTTGTAGGGGAACTGCATGACGGATGAGGTGACGGAAATCCCACGTTCCTTTTCCATCGTCATCCAGTCGGAAGTCGCATGGCGGGCAGCTTTGCGCCCCTTGACTGTACCCGCAAGCTGGATCGCTCCCCCGAACAGCAACACCTTTTCGGTCATGGTGGTTTTCCCCGCATCCGGGTGGGAAATGATCGCGAAAGTGCGGCGGCGGGCGGTTTCTTGTAGGCGGTCGGTCATGGTGTTCACGGGGTCAAGGAGTTGGAAAGAGGGCGATTATAGCGGAAAGGGAGTGATTGCTACAGCATTCCAAGATTGCGTATTTACGTCCACGGATTCACTAACACTAACCCCGGCAGAAAATCAAAATCCGTCACGTTCCGCGTTGCCAGTACGCAATCATTTGCCTGTGCCACCGCCGCAATCAACATATCCTCAACACTCATCGGCGGCTTGCTTGCCGGTAACTCGGAAATGACGTTGGTATCCAGCAAGATCATGTAGCATCCCCGGAAAAGTCGGGGGCAGGGCGGGGAAGGGAGCGTGCGGGTAAGGGCAAATCAATCCCGTGCGTCAATACAACGACCTGTTGGTGTACGCGAGTTCCAAAGCCTTTTTGAGGGTTTTGCGGGGATAGGATTTGTTGCGGAGTGCGCAACGGTGGCTTGCGGGTGTCCTTTCGATTACGGATTTTCAGCATTACCATCGCCAGTACTACCTAGTGCAGTGAGATTGCTATGTATTGTAGGCAACACGCCCACTGAGTGCAAAGGCTGCGATATTCCCACCGATAAGCTACCATTGCCCCACAAATGGAGGTTTTTCATGGGTAAAGCAATGTTGGCTATCGCCTTGGGCGCGAGTGCAGGAGCCGTGTTACGTTGGCTGCTGGGGGTAAAGCTCAATGGCCTGTTTCCAGCAATTCCGTTGGGCACATTATCGGCGAATCTGGTGGGGGGCTATATTATAGGTTTCGCCATCGCGTATTTCGCACAGATGCCGAACCTTGCCCCGGAATGGCGCTTGCTGATTATCACCGGATTTTGCGGCGGATTGACCACGTTTTCCACCTTTTCGGCGGAAGTAGTGACGTTGCTCCAGCAGGGTAGGCTAACATGGGCAATGGGCGCGATCAGCATCCATGTGGCGGGGTCGTTGCTGATGACTTTGGTTGGGATGGCGACGTGGCAGTGGTTGAAAATGCGTTAAGGAGGCAGGCGTATGGATGGTTATCAAGTTACTTTTTTCACCCAGCAGAGCCGTAGTCATCAAGGTAAGCCGTTGGTCGATTGGTTGGTGCATTTGTCCGGGGAATTGGGCTTGCGTGGCGTGACCGTGATTCCGGCGAGTATTGGGATTGGGCATGACCACCAACTGCATTCGGCGCATTTTTTCGAGCTGAGCGACCAGCCAGTGCTGGTGATTATGGTGGTGACGGCAGAGGAGTGCGCCCGCCTGTTTGTGCGATTGGAAACCGAAACCGTGAAAATTTGTTACACCAAAGCGGCGGTGACGTTTGGTACAGTGGGGAAAGCCCCTAACTGATGCAACGCGCCTACCATTTCCTCAACACCGTCTACGGTTACAACGATTTCCGCCTTAACCAGCGCGATATTATTGAATCACTGCTGCAAGGCCGTGACGTGCTTGCGCTCATGCCCACGGGCGGTGGTAAGTCTTTGTGCTACCAGATTCCAGCCTTGGCGCGGGACGGTGTGGGCATCGTGGTTTCGCCGCTGATTGCCTTGATGCAAGATCAAGTGGATGCGCTGCAACAGTTGGGCATCCGTGCTGCTTACCTCAATTCGACCTTGGATTTCGCCAGTGTGCAGCAGGTGGAACGCGATTTGCTGGCAGGCACGTTGGACATGCTTTATGTCGCGCCCGAACGTTTGCTCAGCGACAAAATGCTGAGCCTGCTCGACCGTGTGCATGAAACCGTGGGTGTGGCGCTGTTTGCCATTGATGAAGCGCATTGCGTGTCGCAGTGGGGGCATGATTTTCGCCCGGAATACCAGCAACTGTCGGTATTGGTAGAACGTTACCCCGGCGTGCCGCGCATTGCTTTGACGGCGACTGCTGACCTGCGTACCCGCGAAGAAATTATCCAGCAACTGCGGCTGCAACAGGCGGATGTTTTCGTCAACAGTTTTGACCGCCCCAATATCCACTACGCGATTACGCAGGGGCAAAACGCCCGCCAGCAATTGTGGCATTTCATCGAAGCCAACCACCCGCAGGATGCAGGCATTGTTTACTGCCTGTCGCGCAATAAAGTCGAAGACATTGCTGCGTGGTTGTGTGACCAAGAGCGTGTGGCTCTGGCCTACCACGCGGGGATGGATGCTGCCACCCGCCGCGACCACCAGCAACGTTTCCTGCGCGAAGAGGGCGTCATCATGGTCGCCACCATCGCGTTTGGGATGGGCATCGACAAGCCGGATGTGCGTTTCGTCGCCCATTTGAGCTTGCCCAAAAGCATCGAAGCCTATTATCAGGAAACCGGACGTGCCGGGCGCGACGGCCTGCCCGCGAATGCGTGGATGGCGTATGGCCTGCAAGATGTCATTTCCCTGCGGCAAATGATGGCGCAATCGACCGCCAGTGAACAGCAAAAGCGCATCGAACACCACAAGCTCGAAGCCATGCTCGGCCTGTGCGAAATGACCGCCTGCCGCCGCCAAGCCTTACTGGAATATTTCGGCGAAGCTGCCCCCGAACCGTGCGGCAACTGCGATAACTGCCAACATCCGCCGGAAGCGTGGGAAGCCTCCCTCGCCGCACAAAAGGCATTGTCTTGCGTCTACCGCACCGGGCAACGTTTCGGCGTGAATTACGTGGTGGATGTCTTACTGGGCAAGGACGATTCGCGCATCAGTCAATTCCGCCACGATTTGCTCACCACTTACGGCATCGGCAAGGAATATTCCTCCCCCGAATGGCGCAATATTTTCCGCCAATTGATTGCCTTGGGGTATTTGAGTGTGGATGTTGACGGGCACGGCGGTTTGCGCCTGACCGATAAATCCCGCCCATTGTTGCGCGGCGAGCAGGAGTTGCACTTACGCAAGGAGCAAAAGCCAGAAAAGCGCCGCAAGGAACGCAACCGCACCGAACGCGCCGACAAACCGCGTTTCGACCGCGAAACCTTGCCCGCCGAGGCTGAAGCGTTATGGGAAGCCTTGCGTACCTTGCGCCTGCAATTGGCGCGGGAACAGGGTGTGCCGCCTTACGTCATTTTCCACGATTCGACCCTGCTGCACATGGCAACTGAACGCCCGTCCACGCTGGAAGCCATGCGCGGCATCACCGGCGTGGGTGAAAGCAAGCTGGAAAAATACGGGCAGGCGTTTTTGGATGTGGTTACAGCAAATTTGCCAACTTGACGAAATCTTCAACGGCAAGGGTTTCTGCCCGCCGTGTCGGGTCGATGCCGATGCTTTCCATTTGTTCCACCGTCACCAAACCTTTCAGGGTATTGCGTAAGGTTTTGCGCCGTTGTGCAAACGCTTGTTTCACCAGCTTTTCAAACTGTTCCACGTCGTTGGCGATGTGCGGTTGGATTGCCCACGGTTTGAGGTAAACCACGGCGGAATCCACTTTCGGCGGTGGGGTAAATGCGCCGGGGCCGATTTTCAGCAGGTAATGCGGTTCGCAGAAATATTGCACCATCACGGAAAGCCGCCCGTAATCGGCGCTGTCCGGTTCGGCGGTGATGCGGTCGACCACTTCCTTTTGCAGCATGAACAGCATGTCGCGGATGTGTTCGCGGTGGTGCAGGAAATGGAAAATCAGTGGGGTGGAAATGTTGTAGGGCAGGTTGCCAATGATGCGCAGTTTCTCACCTTCGCCGTGCAAGGTCGCGATGTCGAGCTTGAGCGCGTCTTGGGCGTGGATATTGAGTTTGCCTTGCGCTTGCGGCTGTTGTTGCCACCACGCAATTACATCGCGGTCGATTTCTACCACGTCCAGTTGCGGGAGTAGTTCCAGTAAAGGGAACGTGAGTGCGCCGGGGCCGGGGCCGATTTCGACGACATGATCAGTCGCTTGCAAATTGAGGGCGCGGAGCATTTTGTCGATGACATTGCGGTCGTGCAAGAAATGCTGACCGAAGCGTTTTTTGGCTTGGTGTTCGTAACGGGACATAGGTTTCCGGGGAGTAATGCCCTCCCCAGATAAGGGGAGGGCTAGAGTGGGGGCTTCTTACGGTAGGATTTTCAATTCAACCCGGCGGTTTTGCGCTTTGCCTTCTGGCGTGGCGTTATCCGCAATCGGTTGGTTGGGGCCGTAACCTTTGGCACTGAGCAGCTCGGCTTTCGCACCTTTTTCAACCAGATATTTCATCACGGTTTCCGCGCGGGATTGCGAGAGTTTTTCGTTCGCCGCTTTGTCGCCGCTGCTGTCCGTGTGCCCGCCGACTTCGATTTTTAGGTCGGGGTACTTTTTCAGGGTGTTGGCAGCTTCATCCAAAATCGGCAAGGAAGTGGCGGTCAGGATGGATGAACCTGTTTCAAAGTTCACGCCTTTGAGGTTGATGTTCTCAGTTTTGGCGCAACCGACCTGATTGACTTCGCTGCCAGCGGCAGTGCCGGGGCAAAGGTCAGCATCGTCGGCTACGCCGTCTTTGTCGGCATCAGCAATCGCATCGCAGCCTTTGTCGTCGACTTTCGCACCTTCTTTGCTGTCTAGGCACTTGTCAGCGTCATCCGCAACGCCGTCTTTGTCGCCATCAGGCGGAGGCAGGTCACAGCCTTTATCATCGACTTTCACGCCTTCTTTGGTATCAAGACATTTGTCCGCGTCGTTAGGCACGCCGTCTTTGTCGTCATCAGCCGGAGGCGGAGGAGGCAGGTCGCAGCCTTTGTCGTCGACTTTCACACCTTCTTTGGTATCAATGCATTTATCCGCATCGTTAGGCACGCCGTCTTTATCGTCATCAGCCGGAGGAGGCGGAGGCAGGTCGCAACCTTTTTCATCGACTTTCACACCAGCCGCAGTGGTTGGGCATTTATCCGCATCGTTAGGCACACCGTCTTTGTCGTCATCAGCCGGAGGCGGTGGCGGTAAGTCACAACCTGTGGCATCAACTTGCACACCTGCTGCGGTGGTGGGGCATTTGTCGAGCTTGTCAGGGATGCCGTCTTTGTCGTTGTCCTTGGTTTCGGTTTCAAGGGTGCTGGCGAGACGCTGCTTTTCGCTTTCCAATGCCGCGTAGTTTTCACGCAATTTGGCAAACTCTTGGGAAACTTCGGCGATGGCACTGACCTTGGTGTTCATTTCAGTGACTTTGCCTTCCAGCTCGCCTTTTTCAGCTTTGCAGCTTTCCAACTCGGCTTTTTTGACGCTTGCTGCCAATTCACCTTGCAGGCTGTCGAGCTTTTGTTGGAGGTTGGATTTGCCGCTGCTGGCTTCTTCGAGCTGCTTTTTCAGGTCGGCAATGGTCTTTTCTTGCACGGACAGGGTTTCTTGGGTTTTGCTGACCAAATCAGTTTGCTGTTGGCGCAACGTACCAAGGGTTTTGTTGAGGCTGTCGATTTGCTGGACAGTACCGCTTTGGTTGGCGGTATTTGTCTGTGTACCAGTTAGGTATTGGTTTGCCGTGGTGTTGTAAGCATTGCTGTAACCCATGCTAGGCCATGAAAAAGTGGGCATGGGCGGCAACATGAGCGGTGGTGGTGCAGGCGGAACCATCATCGAACCGGGCATGAAATACCCCGGATTGTAATAAGAGTTGCTACCTGTGTACCCCCGGTTCATGTAGGGATACTGGTAAGTGTTGCCCCACGTTGAGGTGCTTTGCGGCATGGTGTAGCCGTAAGTGTAAGTGCTCGGGCTTAAGGCATACGTGCCGGGGCTAACCGTGGTTGCCGTGCCGGTGGTTGCCGCTGTTGCGCCCGCTTGGGGGTAAACATACGTACCGGATGTTGCGGTAGCTGCCGGTGTTGTTGCGCTGCTGGCTGCTTCGGTTCCACTGGTTGTGGTCGTTGTTGCCGTCGGCTGGCTGGCGGTGTAACTCCATTGGGTAGACGTGGTGTTGCTGGAGCCGTCATTACTGGTCGTGGTTTCTGTCTTTGCTGTGGCGTCTGGCGGAAGCGTGCTGGGGTCAGGGAACTTCGGCGTTTCCGCATACGCGGACACGGTGAGTACCGAAGTCATAGTCAGGCAGGCGATGAGTTTGTACATGTTGGAACCTTCCTCTCTAAAACAATGAAATAGTTAACGTTGTGCTTGTCACGTTTTGCCGCCAACGGACAGGTCGCGGCGTGCGGCGGATATGGTAATGGTAAAACCAGCAATGACATCCAAAAATGACATAGCCGTCAGAATCAGGAATACGGAATTTCCACCCCAATCATAAATGAGCCATGCGGTCAGGTAGGCTATCAGCACAAAAGTGGAAAATAAATGGTCAATGATGGTGGCTTCCGATGTACGGGTAGACTTAAACAGCTCCAAGTACAGTGTGCCAACCCCGAGCAGGATCATAATATCGCCCCACGTCGGTTTCCACCAAGCGTTGGAGGGCAGGTGCATGTGGAACAGTACATGGTCTAATTTTTCAGGAAAAAAGCCGATTTTTACCGCAAGCCAGTAAAAGACGAACAGCACGCCAAACAGCGGGACAACTTGTAGGACTCGAAACATCATCATGGCAGTAATCGGTTAGTTACATGGTTAGGAGTATAAAACAAAGGCTTGCCGCCGTCAGGCATAACAAATGAAATGTTCGTTCGTCGGGTGAATTTGTGGTGTTCGGGCGACACACAATATAGTTGCTCGCAAGTGTCATTGGATACATAAAAATAAAGACACACAACAGAAGAGATAACAATCATGAACAACAAAAAATTCCGTATTTCCCGAAGGGCTCTTTTGCCATTGCTGTTTTGCTCCGCTGCTGTGCTGGCGGGTGACGGTGGTGTCGAAGCACCGTATGGGCAAATGCCTCCTGCCTCCCAAAATGCTTTAACCCTCGAAGATGAAGCTGCGGTTGCTCCTTGTGACAGCGGTGATCCTGCGCGTGGTGACTGCCCAGAAATGGCTGCTGAAGCGCCAGCGATGGTAGCAAGTGCCGAGGCAGCGCCAGCACCAGATACCATGCAGCAAGCCCAACAATTGGGTAAAGAAAGCGATGGTTTCGTCGATGATGCTAGCCAAACGGGCGCACCTAGCCTCAATACTGGCTATGTCGGTGGGCAAACCCGCATCGGCGTGGGCATTGATTCCGAATTCAAGGGTAAAGCCGATTTGAGCCATGTCTTTACTGAAAACGAAGACAGCGCGGTTATCGGGCAAGGTTACGTCGGTGTAGACCCAAGAAAAGGCACTTCAACTGGGCATATCACGGGTGCTGGTGCTAAGTTGAACTACCATTGGGTTTCTAAAGATGGCGCTGGGCAAGTCAGCCATGTTAATAAAGTATACGGTGCTTACGACCAAAACGGCGCATCCGATAAAGACGGTAAGCAAGGCAAAAAAGTAACCGTTGGTTACGGTCAAGAACGTGAAAACATGTTCTGGTCGGGCAGCGTGATGAAAGGCTTGTCTAGCAAGGCCGACACTGGCATGAAAGACGCTAACGGCAACACCATTTATGAAAAAGCCTACGATTGGGGTGTTGGTGGGCGCGTGGGTACGTTCATTTCCGAACAGCAAATGCGGGTACAAGGTGGTTTGGATTACGAATGGGGCAGTGAACATGCCGCCAACGAAAGCAAAGCCAAACAGTTAACACTGACTGGCGGCGTGGAAAAATTTATTCCAGATTCACCGCATAGCGTGAATGCCAACGTTGATGTGTACAAAAAATCCGGTGGTTATGAAGACGGCAGCCAAAAAACCCAAGTCCGTGGTGGCGTAGGCTACCGCTATGACATCGCCAGCGAAGCGGGCATTTGGCAAGCGGACAAAATGTACCGCCGTGTGCGCACAGAAATTCCGGGTGAATCCGTCAAGCAGCCGCCTAAAATTGAGCGCAAGCTGGTCAAGCACACCATGGAACTGGAAGCGGATACCTTCTTCAAAGTGGACAGCGCCAAGCTGACACCAGAAGCACAGGATCGCCTGAAAGCCGTTATCGCGCAAATGCGTGCATCTGGGCATGAAGGTAACATCCGTATTTCCGGCAATACCTGTGACATCGGTTCAACAGCACATAACCAATCGCTTTCCGAACGTCGTGCGAAAAGTGTGCGCGAATTCTTGGTCAAGCAAGGTTTTACGGCAGATGAGCTGATCGCCGAAGGTTTGGGTGAAACTCATCCGAAATACCCGAATACCAAAGCGGAACGGCACAAAAACCGCCGTGTAGACATTGAGTACGTGTCTTACCAAAGCGAGTACAAAGACCAAGTTATCGAGCAAGGCGGCACAACTGCGACCGACCCGAAAGTGGTTTGGAAGCAAGAGCTGATTCCATCTCCGCCACTGTGGGTACGTCAGGCATTGCATAATGTGGCTGATCACAAGCAACGTGTTGATACCTATAAGACCACAGCGGGTGGTGCACCAGCGGTTTGTAGTATCGCGGCAGACAATGATGACTATCCTGTTGCTAAGGATAGTACGGATAACCCACTCAATGTATTGGATGGAGATGAGGGATGCGATAGCACCATTACCATCACTGCGGTAGGTACACCAGAGCATGGTACTGTCACTATTCATCCTGATGGGGAGTGGGTGGTCTATACGCCAACAACGGGTTACACCGGGTCAGATACCTTTACCTATACCATTACGGATGCTGATGGTCACACCAGTACTGCGACGGTTACTGTTACTGTTGGTAGTGGCGCTTGTAGCATCGCGGCAGATGATGATGATTACGGAAATATTAAAAACGGCGACTCTGCAACCCCGATGAACGTCTTTGATGGTGATACGGATTGTGGTGGTAGTCCAATCACTGATCCAAAATCCGTAACAGTTAATATTGTGGCTCCACCAACACACGGTACTGTAGACATTGGCACTGATGGCTATCCATTTTACACGCCGGGTGCTTCCTATGTGGATAGTGATAGCTTCACTTACACGATTACGGCAAATGGTCATACATCGAATGTGGCGACAGTGACTATTGGAGCGTGTCCATCAACAGGCAGTTGCAGTTGTGCAGCAGATAAAGTAGGCAGTTTCAGCTATGCCTACAATAACGTAACACCTGCGGTGGGTTCTATTAATCCAGCAAGCTATTTGGATTCCGCTGATGTGATTGAGTCTGTATCTTTTGATGCAGCAAGTAGTCTTGCTTCCAAGCAGTTCTACGCGACAACAGTATCTGGAACTCCAATTTATGCGGGGGTATTCGCTGTTCAGTCTGATAACACCATTAAGTTTACGCAAAGCTCTAATGGATATTGCCAGAATGGTACGCTTGTCTTCTACATTAAGAAGCAAGGTTGCGATGCACCCATTAAAGTAACTATTGACGTTACACAGACTGCGCCAGCGCCATAAAATGACTTTTGCGCAATGAAAAAAGCCGCCGGGGAAACTCGGCGGCTTTTTATTTGGGTAGGATTAATTGTCAGGCATTCCCGCCATCATCCATTGGGCAAACAGACGTACTTTGTCGATGTCCCAGCGTGGGCCATCGTCCCGAGGCATATTGCCGCTGGTGACTTCCAGTAAGATTTTATCTGCATGTTCACGTACTGCATCGAAAAGGTGCAGGTCAAAACTGACATCTTCGGCAAGTCGATTAGGTTGCGGTTTGCGGGCGCGGAGCATACAGCCCCGGTTTAGGTCAGTGAATAACGGACGGATGTTTGTTTTCCAAGAAACCATGGTTTACTCCTTCAATCTTTAATCGTGGTGGATGTAGTTTCTCAGCCTGAAATGCCGATGCTCCTCTGTCGAGTCATCAACCCCACGGGTATGTACAGTGGCATTGTAAGGAACATCCTTATGTTCAAGGCGGTCACTGTCCAGCCAACGGGCAAACATGCGGATTTGGTCGATATTCCATAAAACACCTGCCGGGACATTCCCTGCTGACACTTCCATCAATACCTGTGGGGAAATGATGGGTTGTGGCAAGGTCTCCATGATTTTTGCGTCGAAGGGCAGTAACTCATACGTCAACAATTCATAAAGTGTTGGCTCATACTTGGTGGGCGGTTCTTTCCCGTAGTATTTTTTATAGCCTTTATTGAGGACAGGTAGGATCAGTTTCTGGAAAAAGGGTGCGTACTTTGTTTTAAGGTAGGTTTGTTGAGCCTTGCTCATCATGGGCAAGATGTGGTCGTCAAAATAGATAGTGTTAGGAAAGTCTGCAATTGCTTTCATCGTGTTATCCTCTCGCTGTAACTCAAAGAGGATAGTACATGAATGAAAAATTGGCAGTGCCGTTAGTCAGGAATAACCCTAGTTTTTATCAGAAGCGTTCATCGGCGCAGCAATGAATATCCCAACAATCCCATACCGCTTATACCCATTCCCCAGCTCAACAGCGAAATTCCCAATGCTGCCGGAAGCAGTGCCGAGCTGGCAGTTAATGTCGCGGTAATCAGTAACGCACCGCCGACAATTGCCAGCCGGTTGCTGCGTTGGGAATACTGCATTTCCTTACGTAAGGTTTCCAGTTGCTGCGATTCCCACTGCATTTTGAGCTTTTGTTGGGCAGTTTGCTGCATGATGTCGTGCAGCAGGTTGGGCATGTACGGCAAGTTTTCCAGAAACTTCGGCAGGTTGACTTTCGCGCCATTGATCAGCGCCCGCACGCCGACTTGCTCATCCATCCAGCGTTCGATGAACGGTTTGGCGGTTGACCACAAATCCAAATCGGGGTAAAGCTGGCGTCCTAGCCCTTCGATGTTCAGTAGGGTCTTTTGCAGCAGCACCAATTGCGGTTGCACTTCCATATTGAAACGCCGCGCAGTTTGGAATAGCCGCAGCAGGAAATGCCCGAAGGAAATGTCCTTGATCGGCAGGTTTAGGATCGGCTCACACACCGAGCGGATGGCGGATTCAAATTCATCCACGCGGGTAGCAGGCGGAACCCAACCGGATTCGACGTGCAATTCCGCGACCCGTTTGTAATCGCGGTTGAAAAAAGCGTAAAAGTTTTCCGCCAGATAACGCTTATCGGCGGGGGCAAGCGTACCAACGATGCCGAAATCCACCGCCATGTATTGCGGTTCATTGGGGTTCTTGGCATTGACGAAAATATTGCCGGGATGCATGTCGGCATGGAAGAAATTGTGGCGGAACACTTGAGTGAAAAACACTTCCACACCCAATTCGCCCAGCCGTTTGAAATTAACGCCGAGTGCCTGTAAGCGAGGGATGTCGCCGACCGGAATGCCGTAAATGCGCTCCATCACCATCACGTTGGGGTGGGTGTAATCCCAGTAAATTTCCGGCACATACAGGGTGGTTGTCCCCTCGAAATTGCGCCGTATTTGGCTGGCATTGGCGGCTTCACGCACCAGATCAAGTTCGTCGAAAATGGTTTTTTCGTATTCGGCGACCACCTCGACCGGGCGCAAGCGGCGGGCATCCTTCCAGTAACGCTGCACCAAACTGGCGATCAGGTACATCAACTCCACGTCTTTGCGGATGGTTTTTTCGATGCCGGGGCGCAGCACTTTGACCACTACTTCCTTGCCGTTCCACAATTGTGCGGCGTGGACTTGGGCGATGGAAGCTGAGGCCATCGGTTCGGTTTCAAACTGTTTGAACACTTCCGTGACGGGTTTGCCGTAAGCCTTTTCCACCATATTGCGGGCTTCGATGCCACAGAAAGGCGGAACCCGGTCTTGCAGTTTGGTCAATTCATCCGCGATGTCATCCGCCAGTAGGTCGCGGCGAGTGGAAAGCATTTGCCCGAACTTGATGAAAATCGGCCCCAAATCTTCCAGCGCACGGCGGATGCGCACACCGCGTGGGCGGGTTTCCTGTTTGCCCCAATTCCACGGCGACAGGTGGTAAATGAAGGCAATTGGGCGCAGGAAGGGGATGGTGAAGACGAGCTCATCCAGACCGTGGCGGATAAAGACACGGTTGATTGTCCACAGGCGTAGCAGGCGGGTGAAGGGTTTCATGCACTTAAAGCCAAACAGTCAGGGTGAAAGCCGGGCAGTTTACCACATCAAATCGTCCGGGATTTTGTAATCCGCGTAAGGATCGTCTTCTTCCGCCACTTGTTGGGTGCTGCCGGTGTTTTGCACCAGAATGCAAGCGGCATCACGTTGGGCGATTTTCTCGGCAATTTGTTTGGGCACGAGTTCGTAACCGTCACCGAATTTGACCAGCGCAATCACGCCGTAAGCAAGTTGGTCTTGCAGCTTGTCGGTAACGTAGATGTTTTTAATCTTGCTGCCGTCAGCGAATTGGTAGGAAAGGTTGCCGTGCTTGCGGTCGATGCGGTTCATGCTGATCAGTTGCTTGATCTGCGCTTGGATGGCTTTTTGCTCAGCTTGCTCGCGTTGGATGCGGTTCAGCTCTTTGGAGCGTTCGGCCTTTTCTTGCAAGGCTTTTTTCGCCAGCAGTTTGGTTTCGTCCACGATGACTTCACCACTTTTTTTGGCCTGTTTCTGCGCCTTGGCGGTTTTCTGATGGGCTTGCTTGCGCTGTTCCTGTTCGGCTTTTTGTGCCTTGGACTGGTCGATCAGGCCAGCCTTGAGGAGTTGGTCTTTGAGTGACATGAAAGTATCCGTCATGTCTCCAAAATGGAAACGTTAGTAAGGAATGGGTTAATGATGGTCATGTTACCGATTTGTTGCCCGTGTTGCATGTCTTCGCTCAAGATGTAGGTGCAATCCTGAACCTGCGCAGCCGACAGGATCAGCGAATCCCACCACGAAAAGCCGTAGCGTTCCTGAATCAACCACGCATTTTCGATGACCGTGCTATCGACTGCAATAGGGTTCCACAGTAACAGGCTGCGAATATCCGCTTGTGCTTCGGGACGGGGCAGTCCCGGTTTGAGCCGTTGCGTTACGGTGACGTAAAACTCATTCAGGGTTTGGAAGCTAATCCTGCCCGAACGGTTTTGCCATAAAATGCTGAGCCAATCGAGTGCAATAGCTTGTTTGGCTTCTTCCGATTTATCCCGTGAGTAAACCAGAATATTGGTGTCAACGAATGTCCTAACGCTCATAGAGCGATTCCCGGCCGGGGTAACGTTCGGCTTTGGGCTTCAATGCCTTGGGTGTACGCGCAAGGAATTGTTGCATGGCTGCTTGGTAGCCATTTTCTTCCCGCATTCTGTTGCGCAATAGGTTGCCCAGCAATTGTGAGATACTGGTGTTCTGCTTGGCAGCCCAAACGCGAACCCATTGGGCGACTTCATCTTCGAGTGAAACCGTTACATTTTTCATAACACAAACTCCGTGCTACACGAATTTAGTGTTAATTGTAGCGTGATTGGCCTGAGTGGGGTAGCGCTATATTCTGTTTGTGGCATGGTGCGTATACTGATGCTGCTATCTGTTTGCGAGACTGATTTATGAGCGAACTATTACCATCAGCGCCTTTACTGGCAGCTTTTCCTGGCCGCCAGTTTCCTACTCGCTATCACGCCCGACCCCGGCGTTTTCTACATCGTTATCCGCAGTCTTACCCAAGGCCGCCGTTGCGGTCTCGCTTCGGTTGCAGGTGTGGCACTGGGTAATCTTGGCAATGCCATCGGTGCGTCCATCGGATTGGCGGCATTGTTTGCGGTGTCGTCACTGGCTTTTACCCTCATCAAATATGCTGGGGCAGCCTATCTGGCGTATCTCGGCATTCAGGTCTTGCGTGCGCCCAGTGAACCGCTACCCGGTAGCGTGCCTGAGCCTGCAAAGTGGGGGCGGATTTTCCGCGATGGTTTTATCGTGGCGCTGTTTAACCCGAAAACCACGGTCTTTTTCGCTGCTTTCCTGCCGCAATTCATGGAGGTTGGGGCAGCCTCCACGCAGGGAATAATGTTGAGCATTTTGTTTGTTGTCATTGCTGGCGTGACCGATAGCGCCTACGCTCTTGCTGCTGGTACGGTTGCGCCGCTGTTGGGGCAGGGCATAGGAATCCGGCGGTTTGGGCGTTACCTCAGTGGCAGTGCCTTCATTGGACTAGGAATTTTCACGGCTTTTGCTGGAGCGCGTACCACCCAGTAAGATGACCAGAACGGAACCAACGAGGAGCAGATATGAACCCCAGAATCAGCATGATCACCTTGGGCGTGCGCGATATGGTGAAAGCGGTCACTTTTTATCGTGATGGGTTGGGTTTTCCGCAGATGGAATCACCGCCGTCTGTAGCGTTTTTTACCCTCAATGGCAGTTGGTTGGGGCTGTATGGGCATGACGAACTGGCGGAAGATGCCAGCGTTTCTGCCGCAGGCAGCGGTTTCAAGGGTTTTGCGCTTGCCCATAATGTTGCTTCGGAAACGGAAGTCGATCAGGTATTGGCGCAAGCGGTTGCCGCAGGCGCGACCCTGACCAAACCCGCGCAGAAAACCTTTTGGGGCGGCTATTCCGGTTATTTTCAAGACCCGGATGGGCATTTGTGGGAAGTTGCCCATAACCCGTTTTTCTGGGTGGGGCCTGCGGATAAATAAGTATCATCAGCAATGTAGGAAGACGGTTATATGCAACAAGAAGACATACGTTACGTGCCGATCTGGTCGGGTTGGGTACGTTTGACCCACTGGCTGATGGCGTTGGGGGTGCTGTTCCAGATCATGAGTGCGTGGGCGATCCAACTCGGTAGCAGTGATTACGAATTCTGGCGTGATTGGCACATGATCAGCGGGCAATTGCTATTGCTGGCGGTAGTCGGGCGTGTAATTTTGATGTTCATACTGCCGGGTACGGGTAGTTGGCGGGCATTTCTGCCTGACCGGGTGCAAGGGGAGGGCGTGTTGCAGATGCTGCGTTTTTACTTCAGTTTTGCGCGTTTTTCATTGCCCAATTGGTTTGCGCACAACCCATTCTGGCGGCAACTTTACCCGCTGATATTGTTGGTGCTGATTGGCTGTGGCATCAGCGGGCTGGTGTATAACGCGCCGTATACCTTTGCGGGCGTGGTGATGCATCAATGGCACAGCGTGTTGGCGGAGGTCATTGTCTTTTTCAGCGTGGCGCATGTGCTGGCGGCCTTTTTGCATGATTTGAAAGGCAAAGGTGCGGCGATTTCCGGGATGATCAGCGGTTTCCGTTATTTCCATGTGCCTGCCGCTGCCAAGAAGCCGGAACAGGCCAGCCCGTTCAAGGGCAGTACGCCGCCTGTTTATGTGTCGGTGGACAGCATCAAGCGGCGTGAACCATGACCCCCATCCCGCTTTCCCTCTACATCCACATCCCGTGGTGTATCCGCAAATGCCCGTATTGTGATTTCAATTCCCACGCTGCCCCCAGCGGCTTGCCGGAAAAGCAGTATGTGCAAGCCTTACTCGCCGACTTTGCCAGCGAATTGCCATCCATTTGGGGGCGCAAACTGGAATCCATCTTCATCGGTGGCGGTACGCCCAGCTTGTTTTCGGCGGAAAGTATTGATGAATTGCTGTGTGGAATCCGTGCGCTGTTGCCGTTCCGCCCCAACATTGAAGTGACGATGGAAGCCAACCCCGGCACGTTTGAGCAGGAAAAATTCAAGGGTTTCCGTGAGGCCGGGATCAACCGCTTGTCGGTCGGCATCCAGAGTTTCAGTGACACGCAATTGCAGGCATTGGGGCGGGTACACAACCGCGATGAGGCATTACGTGCGGCGGAAATTGCCCGCACTGCCGGGTTCGATAATTTCAACCTTGACCTGATGTTTGGCTTGCCCAACCAGACCTTGGAAGAGGCGATGCAGGACTTGCAACAAGCGATTGCCCTGCAACCCACGCACCTGTCGTGGTATCAATTGACCCTCGAACCCAACACGCTGTTCTACCAACAACCGCCAATGTTGCCCGATGATGATCTAGTCGCAGAAATTCAGTTTTCTGGGCAACATTTAATCAATGCGTCGTGTTACACTCAATATGAAGTTTCCGCCTATGCCAGACCGGGTTTCCAATGTCGACATAACCGGAACTACTGGGAATTTGGTGATTACGTAGGCTTAGGTGCTGGCGCACATGGAAAAATAACGAACCCTTGCGATGCCACTATCACCCGCTATCACAAATACCGGCAACCGGCAGAATACATGCAGCAGGTAAGCCAAAGCAAAACCCGCAGCGGGGAACAAACCCTTACCCCGGCGGATTTGAGCTTTGAATTCATGTTGAATGCTTTGCGCTTGCGTGACGGTTTCCCACTGCCTTTGTTCACTGAACGTACCGGTCTGGCATCCCATCACCTCAAGGCGGGGCTGGATCAGGCATTGCGGCGTGGTTTGCTGGTAGTTGAGGGCGGGCATATCCGCGCAAGTGAAACCGGCTGGCAATTCCTGAATGAGGTTATACAACTCTTTTTGGAGGATTGATCATGTCGCAGGCGTTAACTTACACCAACATTACCTGCCCTTACTGCTATTCAAATTTCGCGACGGAAATCGACATTACCGCTGGCAGCCAAGACTATTACGAAGACTGTCAGGTGTGTTGTAACCCGATTGAGCTGTTCATCCACATTGATGCTGACGGGGAAATTACCCGGATTGATGTGAAACCGGGGAATAGTTGAGCAGTCATTGACCTTATCACCGTAGCGCCATGCAAGTTACGGTGTGTTAATGAATGATGACGTGCGGGGTGTGGATGTTGCCCCGTGCGTTAGCCAGCACATACAATGTCGCTAGGTATGTATTAGCGGTATAGTATGAAAATGAGATTTTCCCCTCCGACACTGATTGTGCTGGTCGCAGTATTTATTGCCGCTACGCACAATCAGGCGCTCTTCAAGTTACTCTCCGAACGTCTCGATGCGCTGTCATGGCAAGGTTTCGGCTATGCCGCGTTTGTCGGTATGCTGGTGACAACCTTGCTGAGTTGGTTGTTGCTGGTGGTTGCCCAACATTTTTGGCTGAAACCCACGTTGATGTTGGTATTGCTGGTGTCAGCGGTACTGAGCTATTTCACCCAGAGTCTTGGTGTCCTGTTTGATGTCGATATGATCCGTAATATGGCTGAAACGGTACGCGACAATAATCGGGCAGAGGCACAGGAGTTGATTTCTTGGCCGTTGATTAGCCATGTTTTGCTGTGGGGAGTGATGCCGGGGATTGTTGTTGTATTGTTCCCGCTAGCCAGTTCGGGCAGTTGGTGGCGCGGGGGGCTGCGGCGGCTTGCTTATGCAGTGGTGTTGTTTGCGGTAACAGCAGCTTTACTGCTGGTTAACTACAAATACGCCACGTATTTCTCGCGAGAGAATCGCGATGTGCGCAATTACGTGACCCCGCTGTTTGCTTTCAACTCTGTATATAAATATATCAATAGCTTAAGGGCGCAGGATAAGATGCAGTTTGTTGAGTTGGGAACTGACGCCAAGCAGCATAAAACGACGCCAGCACGTACTATTGGCATTATGGTGGTGGGTGAAACCGCCCGTGCAGACCATTTCTCGCTCAACGGCTACGGTAGGGATACCAATCCTTTGCTTGCTAAGGAAAAAATCACCAGCTTTAAGCAGGCCAACGCTTGCGGTACATCAACGGCTTTTTCAGTCCCCTGCATGTTTTCCTTTTTGGGACGGGAAAATTACAGCCCAGAAAAAGCGGGGGCAGAGTCTAATGTGCTGGATGTTTTACAGCGTGCAGGTGTGAAAGTCTTATGGCTCGACAATAATTCCAGTTGCAAAGGCGTGTGTGAGCGGGTTGAAAATATCAACCTAAGGGGTACGCCAGATGAGAAGCATGAATTTTACAGTGATGGTGGTTATTACGACGAGGCGATGCTAGATTATTTGGCGGATGCGGTCAAAAGTTCGCAGGATGTGCTAATCGTCTTGCATACCCTTGGCAGCCACGGGCCTACTTACCACAAACGTTTTCCTGCCGCCTTTGCCCAATTTAAGCCGTATTGCCAGCAAGATACGCCCCAAGCCTGTGGGGATCAGGAAGTGATCAACGCCTACGATAATACCTTGCTGTATACGGATTATGTGCTGGAACGGTTTATTACTTGGCTCAAGCAGCAAACCGCGCAGGATGACACTTTCCTGTTGTACGCATCTGATCATGGCGAGTCGTTAGGGGAAAACGGGGTTTACTTGCACGGTTTGCCGTATTTCATTGCGCCCGCCGCGCAGACGCATATCCCTATGTTGTTGTGGTTGTCGGACGGTTATTTACAACATAGCCCGACAGCGTGGTCAACCGCACAAGGGAAGGTTGACCAGCCATTATCCCACGACAATTTGTCTCACACGCTGTTAGGGATGTTTGGTGTGCAAACAACGCTTTATCAGTCGCAACTCGATTTATTGCGCTGAAGTTGGGGGCGTTGCTTGCTGTTTGATTGGAATCAACCAGCCGAATAAGCCGCCCAGCAACGATGAGCCAAGGATGAATAAATGCGCATTGACCGCGCCAATGGTGGCGGTATGCACATCCACAATCCGCGACAGTGGGGCAATAATCCCCGCCTCATAGGTGCCGAAACCACCGGGGGCGTGGATGGGCAATACGCTGGTCAGTTCCCCGCCGACCACGCTGGTCAGCAGCAAATTCCAGCTTGCGGCGGGTACAAACTGTTGCAGTAACCACGCAATCGTTACCAGCTTGACCAGCCAGTTTGCCCAAGTCATTGCCCAACTGCGCCAGAATTCACCCCAATTGTCCGGTAAGCCGTACATTGCCTGCTGCGCCAGTTCGCTGAATTTGCCGTCTTTGCCTGCAAACCAGATTTCAATGCGGTTGTGTAACAGGTAAGCAACGAGCGGCACCGTCATCCACAGCAATAGCAGCGGTGTTGCCAGCTTTTTCAACGGGGTAATCATCAGCAGTGGGAATACTGCAAACGTCAGGATCGCGTGCAAATCCAGCAAGCGGAACCACAGCAATGCCGACACCGAATGCGCGTAACTGACCCCGAAATAGCGTTTCATCAGCAGTGGGAAACTCGCTTCCCCGGTGCGGGCAGGCAGCAAATTATTCAGTGCGTTATGGATCAGCATTAGCCGCCAGGTTGCAAACCATTGCCCCGTCAGGTATTGCGGAAAATAGTCATACATCCGCCACGCCCGCAGCGCATAGCTCAACACCAGCAGTGCCAGCGCGATTAAACCTTGCGCCCAACTAAACTGTGCCCACGGTGCAAGAACCGTTTTCCAGCCAATCCAGTGCTCAACTGCGGCAATAAATAGCAATAGGACTAACCATGAAACGATCAGTCTCCAGCGTTGGCCTGATGTATTGTTCTGTTCTGTCATCCTTCACCTGCTTTACCGTATAATCCGTGCCAATTGTAGCCTAAGTGGGTCGTTACACATGACAAATTCTGTTGATACCGTCAGCATCATCGTGCCTTTTTACAACGAGGAAGGTAATGTTCTGCCGCTGGTGGAGCGCGTGAATGCGGCGTTGGCAGACTTTGCGCTGTCGTGGGAATTGGTGTTGGTTGATGATGGAAGTTCCGACCAAACCTTGAAGCGCCTCAACGAGGCAGCAAAAACGTTTGGTGCATACGTGCATGTGGTCGAGTTGCAGCGCAATTTCGGGCAAACTGCCGCTATGCAGGCGGGCATTGACCAAGCGCGTGGTTCGTTACTGGTCACGCTGGACGGGGATTTGCAAAATGACCCCGCCGATATTCCCGCCATGATTAAAGATTTGCAAGAGCGTGACCTTGACCTGTTGGTAGGTTGGCGTAAAAATCGCAAAGATACCTTGGTCATGCGCAAAATCCCTTCACGTATTGCCAATAAGTTGATCCGCAAAGTTACCGGCGTACACCTGCACGATTACGGTTGTAGCCTCAAGGTCTACCGCGCCTCGGTGATGAAACGGGTGCGTTTGTATGGCGAAATGCACCGCTTTATTCCCGCATGGGTCGCCACTGCCGTGCCGCCATCACGCATTGGGGAATGCGTGGTGAACCACAATGAACGCTTAAGCGGTGAATCCAAATACGGCATTTCGCGCACCTTTCGGGTGATTATCGACTTGTTGTTCATGTGGTTCTTCATGCGTTTCCGGGCGCGTCCGGGGCATTTGTTTGGCACGATGGGCTTGGCGTTTGGTTTGGCAGGTTCACTCATCTTGTCATGGTTGGGTGTCGATAAATTCTTGCTGGGTAATGACATTGGTGGTCGCCCTTTGTTGTTGGTTGGAGTAATGCTGGTGATAACCTCCATCCAGTTTCTGACCACCGGCATTATCGCAGAGATGCTGTCGCGGATTTATTTTGAATCGTCCAGCCGTAACGCTTACGTCATCCGTCCACCCCGCCATGAAGTGGATTCGCGGGCTTGGCATAAGGACGTTTAAATGCGTGTCAGTACGAGTTTGCGTTATTGGTTACTGCAAAGCGGTGACGGTTTCCTGTTGCCCTTGGTGGTGTTGGCATTTTTCTGGCAATTGGGTACACCTGCGCTGTTTGACCTTGATGAAGGTGCATTCAGTGCGGCAACGTGGGAAATGCTCCAGCGCGGTGATTTCATCACCACCTTCCTCAATGGCGAGCCGCGTTTTGATAAGCCGATCCTGATTTACTGGGCGCAAGCCCTGAGTGTGTGGCTGTTTGGCTTGCACGAATGGACATTACGCTTGCCCTCCGCATTGGCGGCGAGTACGTGGGTGATGGCAACCTATTATTTCGCCAAACCACGTTTGCCACACAGAAGTGCGCTGATGGCTGCGCTGATGGTGGCGACTTCCGCTGCTATCGTGTTGATTGGACGGGCAGCGACTGCCGATGCCTTGCTGAATATGCTGATTGTGTTAAGCCTGTTTGACATTTGGCGCTATTGGGAAAAACCGACGCGCATGGTGTTGTTCCGGGTGTTTTTCTGGTTGGGTTTGGGCTTTCTGTGCAAAGGCCCGGTTGCGGTTGCCATTCCTTTGGTTGTCAGTGGCTTTTTGTTTATCGGCACGGGGCAGTGGAAAAGCTGGTTGAAAACGGTTTTCAATCCCTACGGCCTAGTGGTCTTTCTGGCAGTGGCGTTGCCGTGGTATGTGTTGGAATATCAAGCGCAAGGGCAAGCATTCATCGACGGGTTTTTCTTTAAGCACAATGTCAGCCGTTTTTCCGACACGATGGAAGGGCATGGCGGGCATTGGTGGTATTACGCGCTGGTGTTGCCTTTTATTATTATGCCGTTTGCGGGTTTGTTGGGGCAATTGGCAAGGCGCGTGGGGAAGGAAACCGATATTTTCGAGCGATTTTTGTGGTTCTGGTTCTTGGCAGTGTTTGTGTTGTTTTCATTTTCAAACACCCAATTGCCACATTATTTGCTGTATGGCATCACGCCTTTGCTGCTGCTATTGGCGAAGCATTGTGGGGAAAACCCTAACCGTTGGTTGGCGGTAATGCCTGCGATTTTATTGGCAGGTGTGTTGTTGTTTTTACCGGAATTGCTGAGTAATGCAGTGGCGAAAAATCCTGAAGCCTATTTACAGGGTCTACTAGAACAGTCGCAAAAAGTGACAGGTATGTATTACCGTGTGGCGGCTGGAGTTTATTTGGCGGCATTGGTTCTGCTGTTGTTGTGGCCACGGGTACAAAACTTTTGGCGTTTGGTGGGTGTCGCCTTGTTACAAACCGTGTTCCTGACCAGTGTGTTGATTCCAGTCATCGCTTATACCCAGCAAACACCCGTAAAAGAAGCTGCACGCTTTGCACAGCGTTATTTAAGTGCCAACGATCAGCGGGTCGGGTCTACGGTGGTGATGGATGGGGTGAATATGCCCAGTTTCACCGTCTACCGAGAAGCGTTGACTCCGCGCCGTTCGCCTGAAGTGGGGGAATATGTCTTTTCTAAAGCTGGGGCATTACAACCAGTGGAAAATTATATGGTGGTATTTGAACAAGGCGGTATCGTGCTTGCCAGACGGATGTGGTGATTATGCGGGATATAACGGAAACGATAGGGGTGCTTGCCCTGCTATTGTTACTGATGGCGGCGGTGATTGCTGCGGCTGGGCTTAATACTGGACTGTTTTTGGAGATGCAGCCAGTGTTTGCCTTGTTGCCAGCGGCTTTTTGGGAAAATGTCACGGTATTGGGGGATGCGTTGGTGGCTCTGGCGTTGCTGGGAATGTTGGCATTCCGCTATCCGCAATTGCTTCCGGCAGGTTTGTTGGCAGGTTTGTTGGCTACGTTGATTACCCGCAGTTTAAAGCCGTTATTGGCGGTGGAACGTCCACTGTCAGTGTTGGGGGAACAGGTGCAGGTGATCGGTGTTGACCTACATAATTTCAGTTTCCCCTCGGGGCATACTACGGCAGTGTTTGTGTTAGCGGGGGTGTATGCACTGGTATTGCAACGTGAACGCATCACCGCGTTGTTGTTCTGTGGGGCGGCACTGGTAGGTTTAAGCCGGATTGCTGTCGGTGCGCATTGGCCGCTTGATGTCATTGCAGCAGCGGCAATTGGCTGGGGATGTGCGTGGGCAGGCTGGCGGCTGGCGGACTCGTGGCAATGGTCGCGGACGAGGCAGGGGCAACGGATATTGGCTGCTATCTTCCTGCTGTTTTCCTTGTTATTGTTTGAGTTGCAGACGGGCTATCCGCACGCATTCTGGTTGCAAATGGGGATAGCAACGTTGGCTACGTTTGCTTGCTTACTAACATTGTGGAAAAGCTGGCGTAACTGACATCATGATTATTAACCGTTATCTGTTTAAGGAAATTGCCCTCAGTTTCTTGGCGGCTTTGCTAGTGTTGACACTGATTATCGTGGGTAATGTGTTAGTGCGCTTGTTATCGGAAGCCAGTACGGGGGAGCTGCCTGCCGACCTTGTGGGTAGCCTGTTATGGATTGTCTCGTTGAAGCAATTGATCCGGCTCATTCCGGTGGCGTTGTTGATCGGCATGATGTTGGCGTTCAGCCGTTTATACCGCGACTCGGAAATGTCCGCCTTGCGGGCCGCTGGAGTCGCGCCTTGGCATTTTTACCGCGCTATTTTCAGTTTTGTCCTGCCGTTAAGTGTTTTACTGGCAGTTATGGTTATTTTTGTTTCCCCTTGGTTGGAAGCCCACAATTTGGATTTGCGTCGTGAAATTAACCAACGCCCAGAAGCATCCGGCATCCCTTCGGGGGAATTCATCACGTCCAGCTCTGGCACTGGTAATTATACGGCGTTGGCGGAAAATATTGATCCGTCTCATACCGTGATGGAACGCTTTTTTATCCATGCGCAGGATGGGGTAAAGGACGTTCTTATTTGGGCAAAGTCGGCAGTGCTATTCATTGATTCCGCCAATGGTGAACGGGTACTGCAAATCCGTGATGGCTACCGTTATGAGTCAGACCCGCAACAAGGGGGTATGACGGTGGCAAAATTTACCGAGCATGGTGTCCGTATTCCTTTGCGAAATTATACGGCGATGAACACGGTAGGGACGATACCAACATTGAGGCTGATCCAGCAAGCCGATGCTTCTTCACAAGCAGAGCTCCAATGGCGGGTGGGGATTATTCTTTCTGCCCCAATACTGGCATTGTTAGCGTTTCCGCTCAGTTACACTGCTCCACGGCAAGGGCGCTATAGCAAGGTCACATTCGCAATCCTGATTTACGCCATTTATGCCAATGTATTGGCAACCGTGAGGGGGATGATCGAACGGGGGGATTTCCCGTTATTTCCGGGCTTGTGGTGGATACATTTGGTGATGCTTGCCCTGATTTTCTGGTTGCTGCGTAAATATTATGGGAAACCGGCATGAGCATTATTGAGCGTTACATCTGGCAAAGCGTGCTGTTCAGTATTTTGGTGACGTGGCTGTCATTGACTATGCTGGATGGTTTTTTTGCTTTTCTGAGTGAGCTTGGTGATGTTAGCCAAACCACCCACTACGGCAACCTGCAAGCCTTCTATTACATCCTGCTGGGAACGCCGAAACGTCTCTACGATTACTTCCCCACAGCTACGCTGATCGGCAGTTTGCTGGGCTTGGGCAACCTCGCCGCTAACAGCGAACTGACGGCAATGCGTGCGGCTGGCGTTGCTATCCGCCAAATTGTCAGTATGACGCTGAAACTGGGGCTGATGTTGGCACTGGTCGTTTTTGTGCTGGGTGAGTGGGTTGCCCCTCATGCTGAGCAAGCCGCCAACAGTTTCAAAGTGCAAATGCAGCAAAAGCAATTAGCGGTTAGTGAGCAAGGGGTGTGGATCAAAGACGGCAACCGCATCCTCAATGTTGCCAAACTGTGGTCGGAAAAAAAGCTGGAAGGGCTTTCGATCTATCAAATTAACCCGCAGGAAGGCCGCATCGAAAGCATTACCCGTGCCGCCAATGCCGAACGTGATGCGCAGGGCTGGGTGATGCACGACATTAAACGCCAGATTATCCGTAGCGATGGCATTACGCATGAAAGTTTCGCCGAAATCCGCGATGACAAGCTGATTCCCGAACACGTCCTGACCATTGCGGCGGTTAAGCCCAACCAGTTGGCTGCTCGTGAGTTGGCGGAATTCATCCAGCATCAGCGCAGCAATGATTTGAGCAGTGACCGTTTCGAGCAGGCATTCTGGCAGCATTTCACCACGCCGCTGTCGACGCTGGTGATGTTGATTATTGCCGCGCCTTTCGTGTTCAGTTTCCAGCGTAATGCCGGGGCAGGGCAGCGCATTTTCATTGGCATCATTATCGGGATTGTGTTTTTCCTGTTTAACCGCATTCTCGGCAATATGGGTATTGTGTATGGGATTCCGCCGTTGTTGGCGGCGACCTTACCGTTGCTGGTGTTTTTATCCGGCGGATTGTGGATGTTGCGCCGGGTACGCTAGAACTGACCGGCTTTCCTCACAGACTAATGCATCAGTCGTTTTTTCTTTGGTTGGTTTTGTCGCGTTGGTTCCGATGGTGTTTGCCACTTACAAGGCACAGCAAGCCGCTAACCTTGCTTGTGATGATCCTGCCGGAGCGCAGAACTGTAGCATCACCCCGATCAATATTTTCTGGATTATTCTGGGGCTGTTGATTTGGGCGATGGCCTTGCTGGGTTTTTATGTCGAACTTTTCGGTCTGCCACCTGCACTAATGCCGGTAGACTGACCACTGTGATAAAGCGCTGAAAGTACCAGCGCGAGGGCTTTTACATGAAACTGGGTTTTTGGGGCGGAACACTTGCCGTCATACTGTTTTTTGCGGGAAACAGCACTGCTTTCGCACAGTTTTTCTTTAGTCAGCCACGCGAATTTGTGCTGGATCGCTCGTGCGAGGCTTACACCTCCCTGAAAAAGAAAACCAACCCGACTGCGTTGGAAGTGGGTAAAACCTATACGGCACTGGGCGAAAACAAGCAACCGGGCGGCACACACGCTTTCCTTAAGCTTGCTGGCGACAGCAAATGGGTGGAACTGGGTTGTGGGCATTATGTTGGTGGCAGTGCTGCTGAAAGCACAGGCAATGTGCCTGCACCGCCTGCTGAGGCAACGGCGACCTGTTTGCCGTTTTTCGACAATGAAAATAATCCGGTCAAAATCAAGGTGGGCGGTATGGCAGACATTACCCCGCCTGCTCCTGTCCTCAATGCTTTCGACCAAGCGGTTAACACCACCTGCGGCGCGGCGGGTAAAGTGGTTTCTCCAGAAGAATTCAAAACCTTATTGCAGGCTAACCCGGATGTGCTGCAACGCTTGATGGCATTTACTAAACAGCACGTCTACGCGGATCGTCCGGCACGCGAGTCTGGTGATGCTTATTTGGCGGATTTGACGGAAGCGTGGTTTTTCCTCAAAGCTTTCGACCACATTTTCTGCGGTCAGCCGGAAACGGGCAAAGCCATCGGTGGCCTGCATTTCTACGGGCGCTACGTGCAATTGCAGCAAAGCGGCGAAGCTTGCCGCATGGATAACTATCGCCAGAATGAAGTCGTACCGGGCGTGCTGTATTCAATGGGGGCTGTGATGAAAGCGGAGAATGGCGGTTCTGCGCGTTCCTCGATCAAGGGTTACGGCCTGACCTTGAATGCCGAAGACATCCTCAAAGCAGCAACCCGTGCGTTCAGCGAAAATCCCACGACCAGCAGCGAAAGCACCGCTTGTATGTTGCCTGTAACCGATGATGGCAAAAATTTCACGGTCGTATTTGTGCGGCGGGCGACGGGCATCCGCACGTTCTACCCTGATGCTACGCCTGCGCCGAATGATCCGGCGTGTACCGCGCCGATTGGTTTGTAGTGGATTGATTTGTCCTCTGGGAGAAAAATAGATAGACTGGTCAGGTAACTAGTCATTTCGAGGTGTGCTTTATGCAAACTTGGGCTGTCCAAGACGCAAAGTCTCGGTTTAGTGAATTTTTGGATGCGTGTCTGGCAAAAGGGCCGCAAATAGTCACCCGGCGTGGTGCTGAGGCGGCGGTGCTTGTCCCCGTTGATGTCTGGCGGCGGCTGCAAGCAGCAGCAAAACCATCACTCAAAGACCTGTTGTTGTCAGATGCGGGACGCGGCGATCTTGTCCTGCCAGAGCGCGGGCAAGCCCGCAGACGGCGTGTACAAGAGGTTCTGTAAATCATGTATTTGTTGGATACCAATGTTGTCTCTGAATTGAGGCGGCAGAAACCGCATGGTGCAGTTGTCGCATGGCTTCAGTCCGTCGATGATAAGGATTTGTATCTCTCATCGGTAACATTAGCCGAAATTCAGGCTGGTATAGAAATAACACGGGATCAGGATATACAGCGTGCAGCAGAATTGGAGGAGTGGCTTGATATGGTCGCCGCCACCTATAACATCTTGGCTTTGGATGGTGAGGCTTTTCGGGCTTGGGCAAAGCTGATGCACAAAAAATCCGACACCTTATATGAAGATGCAATGATTGCCGCAATCGCCAAAGTGAATAAGCTCGTTGTGGTCACTAGGAATATCACGGATTTTGAATCTTTTGACGTTAAGTTGTTAAATCCATTTGAGTATAAAACCTAATGTCCAGTTGACAGGCGCGGCGTGGAAATTAAGAGTCACGGACATGTTACCATGTCTGTCGTCGATGTTCTTGTTATGCATTCTCATTCCATTCTTTTTTGATGTAGTTTAATTCTCTTAATCTTCCATAAGGTATTCGATATTTGCGTTGATAGTACTTGTACATTGCATTTGTAGAAGATATTTTATTGTGCGCTTCAGTATATAATCTAATTTGATTTAAATGACCTGCTGCAATGGCAAGTGCTGCATGTAGAGTCACATTTTGATCGGTTTTTTTGAGTTTGTTATTATCTTGTAAGGCTTTTTTTAGATAGTCGCCATCTGGTAATGCTGTAGCATAACTATCAAATGTAATATCATTTATCATATCCAATCCAGAGCATGTGCTTGTCTCTGAACCTATAAGATAAGTAATAGGAACATTTGTGAGCACCTTCTCGAAGTCTAGTTCGATTTTTTCTATGGCCTTAAGAATATCTTCTCTCTCAGATTGCTTGTGCAATACATCAATTTGATCTTGTTGTTGGTTTACGGTTTTAATTAATGAAAATAGTGCTAGTCCAGCAACAAGAGGAGAAAGGATACCACCCATATATGAGCCAAATGATGACCAGTCGGCAGTATTCGTAGATAATTCGCCATAAAACGTATATACCCACGGCAAAGCAACGCCAATTATTAGAAGTAATAAAACAAAACTTGTGATTAATAGAGATTTCATTTTGATTGTTTGTCAGTGGTGGCTATGTCGTGGCTATGTCGTGGCATAATAGTAGGATATACAGCTCCTATTGATCTAGTATCTAGAGGTGACCAAGCAGGATATGCTACCTTCTTCTTTCGCTGGTAACGTATTGTCAACATGGCATTTTCTCCGTTCTGACGATTGATTGCCCACGATTATAGAGCCGATAAACGATGTTTGTGTAGCATTTTTTCGTAATTTTTCAGTCACCCATCACTGTTTTGAAGAAACCCCCTCTAACTCCCCCTTATCAGGGGGAGGACTGGAGATGCGTACTTTCTTGTTCCTCCCCTGATAAGGGGAGGTTAGGAGGGGTTTCTTCAAGCTTGATAAGGGGAGGGCACAGGGAATTATTTTTACTCGACTTTTAATTCCCGCCCGACCAGCCACACCAACACCATCACTGGCACACCAATCAGCGAGGTAAAGGTAAAGAACCCCGGATAGCCAATGCCATCCACAATCGTGCCGGAATACCCGCCGATGACTTTCGGGAATAAGGTCATGAGTGAGCTAAAGATCGCGTATTGCACTGCCGTAAACGACACGCTGGTTAAACTCGACAGGAAGGCAATGAATGCAGCCCCCGCTAAGCCCGCTTCAAAGTTGTCGAAACCGACCGCCAAATACATCAGCAGTACATTGTGCCCGGATAAAGCCAGCAGGATGAATACCGCATTCGCCGCGACTGCCAATGCCGCGCCCAGCATTAAAATACGCATGACCCCAAAGCGCGTCACCAATAGCCCACCAAAGAAGCCGCCCGCAATGCTCACAATCACTCCGAAGGTTTTCACCGCTGTAGCGATTTCAATTTTGGAAAAGCCCATGTCTTGATAGAACACATTGGAAATGACCCCGAGTACAATGTCGGAAATGCGGTAAAAACCAATCAGCGCCAGCAGCAGCAACGCTGTTTTCAGCCCGTAACGGCGGAAGAAATCAGCAATCGGCTCAACCCACGTATCCCGCGCCATCTCGCGGTTAACCAGCCCCAACAGCACGAGTCCCCAGCCAATCAGTACCGCTACGCCAATCGCCATGAAGAAATGCAGCGCTTCCAGCAGGAAGCCAGTAAATACGCCATCGCCCACGGCTTGTTTCAGCCACACGAAGGCATCCGAACCTAAGAAAAATGCCCCGATGAACCCCGCAACCCCCGCCGCAAACACAGCCAGCAAGCGTGCGTAATCGGTCGCGGCGTAATGGTGTTTGTCCACTTGCTTGCGTTCCGGTTCTGGCATCAGCAGGGTAGTGATGACCCCGACCAAAACCGTCCCCGCCATGATCAGGTAGGTGGATTGCCACGCGCTGTACACATAATGGCCTTTTTCCGAACCAAACGAAGCGGCAAGGAACAACGCACCCGCACCCGATACCACCATCCCCAAGCGATAGCCCGCGATGTAGGTGGACGACATCATCGCCTGCAAGCGCGTTTCCGCCGATTCAATCCGGTAAGCGTCGATCACGATGTCTTGTGTGGCGGCGGAAAAACCCAGCAGGATGGCTGCCAGCGCCATTTGCACCAGACTGTCTTGCCCCGTGGTCGGGTCAATCATCCCCATCAGCACAATCGCCAGCATGATGAAACACTGCGCAACCAGCAGCCACGCCCGCCGCCTTCCCAGCAATGCCGTCAGCAGCGGCAATGGCAGTTTGTCGATCAGCGGAGCCCACACGAACTTGAAGGAATACGCCAACGCCGCCCAACTGAAAAACGTTACCGCCTTGCGTTCAATGCCCGCTTCCCCCAGCCACAACGACAGCGAAGAAAAGATCAGCAGCAGCGGAATCCCCGCCGAAAAGCCGAGGAACAACATGGTAATGACACGTGGGTGCAAAAAGTTGCGGAGCGATTCGCCCCAGCCCTGTGGCTGGTTGGGTGCGGATTCAGTCATGCGGCGGTACTCGTGATGGTGTTATGGATTAAAAGTATAGGACTGAATCATCAGCGAATCGTTCGGCGATGTAAACGGAAATTGCAGCCATGCGCAAGGTTTGCCTGCTACCCGTCTGGCGAAACCTGCTATCCTAAACCCATCACTTTAAGACCGCAGGGCATCGCCATGTTGCAACGCTTACCCGTTGGCATCCAGACCTTTTCCGAGTTACGCGGGCGTAACTGCCTGTATGTGGATAAAACCGAAACCATTGCACAATTGCTGAATACCGGGAAATATTTCTTCCTCTCGCGCCCGCGCCGCTTCGGGAAATCCCTGCTGCTCTCCACCATCAAGGAAATTTACCAAGGCAACCGCGCCCTGTTCGACGGATTGTGGATTGCCGACCAGTGGGATTGGGGTAAAGTGCATCCTGTCATCCATCTGTCGTTTGCCAGCATGGGCTACCGCGAATTGGGGTTGGAAACGGCTATCCGCTTGCGGTTACAAAGCTACGCCAACGATTATGGCATTTGCATTGATACCATCGGCAGCATTGCCCGCATCTTTGCCGAATTGTTGGAAAAAATCGCCAACCAACACGGCAAGGTTGTGTTGCTGATCGACGAATACGACAAGCCGCTGATTGACTACCTTGATGACATCCCGTTGGCGCGAACTAACCAGCAGGTGATGAAAACCTTTTACTCGGTCATCAAGGACAGCGACCCCTACTTGGAATTCCTGCTGATTACGGGCGTGTCAAAATTTAGCCGCGTGTCGATTTTTTCCGACCTGAATAACCTCTATGACCTGACCTTAGATCGCAGTACTGCCACCCTGTTGGGCTATACCCAAACAGAACTGGAGCATTATTTCACCCCCTACATGCCGGAAACCGAACAGTATCTTGAAATTACCCGTCCAGCATTGTTGGAAAAAATCCGTGAATGGTATAACGGCTATACGTGGGATTTGCGCACCTCAGTCTATAACCCGTATTCGATCTTGAGCTTTTTCCAAGCGCAGGCATTCCGTAATTTCTGGTTTGAATCCGGCACACCCACCTTCTTGCCCAAGCTGATGCGCCGCGATAAGGTGTATCGGCTGGACAAGTTTAAGATAGATGACTTGGGGTTGGGCAATTATGACCTCGACAGGTTGCAACTGATCCCGGTGATGTTCCAGACGGGTTATTTGACCCTGCAAAGCCAAGACAAGTACGGTATGTATTGGCTGGATTACCCCAACCGTGAAGTGCGCCGTTCGATGCTGATGTTCCTGATGGCGGAATGGGCGCACGTCGAACCTGCCTATACCACGCCAATGGTGCTGCAACTCAGCGAAGCCTTTGACAACAATGATGTGCCTGCGGTGATTGAGGCGATCAAGACCGTGTTCCAGAAAATCCCTTACCAGATATTCTTGCAAGACCGCGAAGCCTATTACCACAGCCTGATTTACCTGACGTTTTTCTATCTGGGGCAATACGCTGAAGCGGAGGTTAATGAAAACAACGGGCGGGTGGATTGCGTGGTAAAGACGCCAACCCACCTCTATATCATTGAATTCAAGCTCGACAAGACCGCCAAGATTGCGATGGAACAGATCAAAAGCCGCGATTACGCCGGGGCATTCCGCGCTGACCCGCGTCCGAAGGTGCTGGTAGGCATCAACTTCAGCAGCAAGTTGAAGGGTGTGGATGATTGGGTGATGGAGGCGGGCTGAACTTACAGCGGGTAATCGTAATCCAAAATCAGCGGCGCATGGTCGGAAAAGCGTTCCTCTTTATAGATGGAAGTCGCTTTCACCTTGCCTTTGAGCGAAGGGGTCAAAATATGGTAATCAATCCGCCAACCGACGTTTTTCGCCCATGCCTGCCCGCGATTTGACCACCATGTATACTGGTCGGCTTCCTGATTGATTTCGCGGAAGCCGTCGACAAAACCGACTTCACCGAATAACTTATCCAGCCATGCGCGTTCTTCGGGCAGGAAACCGGAGTTTTTCAGGTTGCCTTTCCAGTTTTTGATGTCGATGTTTTGGTGGGCAATGTTCCAGTCGCCACAAATCACGTAGTCGCGCCCGGAGGCTTTCATTTGCTCCATTGCGGGCAGGAAATGCTCCATGCAGCGGTATTTGGCTTGCTGGCGTTCTTCGCTGGACGAGCCAGAGGGCAGGTACAAGGAAACCACGCTCAGGTTGCCGAAACGCGCCTCAATGTAACGCCCTTCCGCGTCGAATTCGGCATTGCCCATGCCAGTAATGACTTCATCAGGTTCAGTACGGCAGTAAAGCGCCACACCGCTGTAGCCCTTTTTTTCCGCATCATGGTAATAGCAGTGGTAGCCAGCCGGGAAGAAAAGCTCGCGGTTTTCTTCCAGTTGGTGGATTTGTGCTTTGGTTTCTTGGATGCAAACGACATCCGCCGCTTGCTGTTTCATCCAATCGAAGAAACCTTTTTTCGCCGCAGAACGGATGCCGTTGGTGTTGGCAGAGATTATCCTCATGCCGCGTCAGAAGTACCGGCGGGGAAACCGCACACCAGTGCTTCCAGCAACGCTTTTTGCGCGTGCAGGCGGTTTTCAGCCTCATCCCACACCACGCTTTGCGCACCATCCATGACTTCGGCGGAAACTTCTAAGCCACGGTAAGCAGGCAGGCAGTGCATGAAAATCGCATCCGGTGCTGCCAATTGCATCATCGCGCTATCGACTTGATAGCCTGCGAAGGCTTTTTCGCGCAGTTTTTTCTCAGCTTCTTGTCCCATGCTTGCCCAAGTGTCGGTGACAACGACTTCCGCGCCTTTAGCCGCTTCCTGCGGGTCGCGGAAATAGCTGACCGAACCTTCGGTGCTGGCAACCATGTCGGCGTCCGGGTCATAGCCTTCCGGGCACGCCACGTTCAGGTGGAAACCAAACAGTTTCGCGGCTTGCATCCACGAATGGCACATATTATTGCCGTCACCAATCCACGCCACGGTTTTGCCGTTAGGTAGGCCACGCTGTTCCATCCACGTCATCATGTCCGCCAACAATTGGCAGGGGTGATGCTTGTCGGTTAGGGCATTGATCACCGGAACGCGGGAATATTCGGCGAAACGCTCAACTTTTTCCTGCTCAAAGGTGCGGATCATCACCACATCGACCATGCGTGAAATCACCCGTGCCGCATCTTCAATCGGCTCACCGCGCCCAAGCTGGGTATCGTTGGGGGAAAGGAACATCGAATGCCCACCGAGTTGGGTCATACCTGCTTCAAACGACACGCGGGTGCGGGTGGATGATTTCTCGAAAATCATTGCCAAGGTGCGCAAATGCAGCGGTTCATGAATATCGCCACGTTTCCACATGGCCTTCAACTGGATTGCCCGCCCAATCAGCGCGTGCAATTCCACGGGGGTAAAATCAGCCAGTGTCAAAAAGTGTCTGACAGTATTCATTTATTGTTCCTCTCTCCTGCCGCCACATTTTGGCAGCAACACTCCAACGGCAGGCTTATAAAAAAGCCCGCACCAATTCGGTTACGGTTGTTATTATCTGGTCAGCTTGCGCCGGGGTAATAACTAATGGTGGCAGCAAGCGGATAACATTACCTGCTGTTACATTAATTAATAGACCTTTTGCCAGTGCTTGCTTAACTAATTCAGCACAATCTTTTTCCAGTTCAATGCCCAGCATCAAACCTTTGCCGCGAATCTCGCGTACCCCGGCGATACCCGCCAGTGATTGACGGAATTGCGTGAGGAAATACTCGCCTAGCGCGGTGGCTTGCGCCGCCAACTGTTCGTTTTCCATCACTTCAATCACGGCTAACGCTGCACGGCACGCCAGTGGGTTGCCGCCAAACGTAGAGCCGTGGTTGCCGGGGCCGAATACGCTTGCGGCTTTGCCGCCCGCCAGACACGCGCCAATCGGCACGCCATTGCCCAAGGCTTTCGCCAGCGTCATTACATCCGGCTTGATGGCGGTATGTTGGAAGGCGAACCACTTGCCAGTACGGCACATGCCCGCTTGGATTTCATCCAGCATCAACAGCCAATCGTGTTGGTCGCAAATGCTGCGCAAGCGTGGCAGGTAATCGTCCGCTGGGATGCGGATGCCGCCTTCGCCTTGGATCGGTTCAACCAGTATCGCCACGATATTCGGGTTGCTTGCCAGTGCTTCCACCGCGTCGGCATCGCCGTATTCGACCCGCACGAAACCTTCCAGCAGGGGGCCGAAACCGGCTTGTGCTTTGGGGTTGCCGGTGGCGGTCACGGTTGCCATCGTGCGCCCGTGGAAGGAGTTGGTCATGACGATAATCGTGGGCGTTTCCACACCTTTGTTATGACCGTACAGGCGGGCAATCTTGATCGCGGCTTCGTTGGCTTCCGCACCGGAATTGCCGAAGAAAACATTGTCCAGCCCAGCCAGCGCACACAGCTTTTCGCCCAGTGCGGTTTGGTGTTCGATTTGGTAAAGGTTGGACGTGTGCAACAAAGTGTGCGCTTGCGCACAAATGGCATCTGCCACTTCGCGGCGGGCATGACCCACGTTGCAGACGGAAATGCCGCTCAGGGCATCCAGATATTGCTTTCCGTCGGTGTCCCACAAGAGAGCGCCTTCACCTTTAGTGAACGTAACGGGCAAACGTGCATACGTTGGCATCAGTGCATTAGTCACGGCAAAACCTCCAAAAATCTGCCACAACAGCCATAAAATGCGAAAGGCAGCCCCAAGAAAGGCTGCCTTTTGCAAGAAAGCGGAAGACTATATGCAATCAGATTCCGCTTGTCAATCACCACTTTAGTGCATTGTCAAGAGCTTTTTGCGCAAAACTGCGCTGGCTACTTATGCAGCGTAGTTGCTGGCTGCAAAATCCCAGTTCGCTAAGCTGTTCAGGAAAGTCTCAACGAATTTAGGGCGCAGGTTGCGGTAGTCAACATAATAAGCGTGTTCCCACACGTCAACGCACAGCAGCGCGGTGTCGCCGGTGGTCAGTGGTGTGCCAGCAGCGCCCATGTTTACGATGTCGACAGAACCGTCAGCTTTTTTCACCAGCCAAGTCCAGCCAGAACCGAAGTTACCAACAGCGGAAGTTTGGAACGCGGTTTTGAATGCGTCGAAAGTGCCCCATTTGGCATTGATTGCATCAGCCAATGCGCCAGTTGGAGTGCCGCCGCCGTTAGGGGACAGGCAGTTCCAGAAGAATGTGTGGTTCCAGACTTGCGCTGCATTGTTGTAAACGCCGCCAGCCGGAGCCGCTTTGACGATTTCTTCCAAGCTCATGGCTTCAAACTGTGTGCCCGGAATCAGGTTATTCAGGTTGGTCACGTAAGCGTTGTGGTGCTTACCGTGGTGGAATTCCAGCGTTTCGGCTGACATGTGTGGGGCAAGGGCGTCTTTGGCGAATGGCAATTCTGGCAAAGTATGGGTCATGGGTTCGTTACCTCTAAAGTCTATTGATTATGTTCAGCGCGTAAGATAGGCCATTTCAGGGTGGGCGTGCAATAAGCCCATTTTTGATTGATGGATTATCACGGCAAGTTCACGCTTTACGACTCATTCAACAAATGCAGCAGACCTACCAAGAACATGAGCCGGTCACGGGTTATACCGCCAAACTTACCGCGTAACTTATCGAGTATATTGGCAGCGACCCGGTAGGACGCCACATCGACGGAATATTCAATGCGTTTGAACGGTTCGCCCCGCGCCAAGTGCCGCAGGATGTCGATTTCCTTTTGGTTCAAGCTGGCAAGGAAAGGCCGCAGGAATTGTTTCGATAGTTGCTGTTCGGCAAGTACACAGGAATGGAACGCCCTAGTTATCAGGAACAGTGTGTCCAGCTTTTCCTGCTTGAGCAAAGCGAACGGGGCGTCGTGTTCGGAACTGATGATGCTCGCGCCCGCAATACCATCTTTGTTGGTCATGGTGGGGATAGTCAGCGCATTACGGATGCCATAGTCGGCACGCGCCAGCGCAATCACCGTGGTTTCTGCCTTGCTACTTCGTGCTCACGCCAATCCAAAGGCAGCATATAACCGCTATTCACTTTTCTGATGGTGAAATCCCGCTCGTCAAGCCGTTCCGCTTGGTAGTGCTCCAAAAAATCCATCGGGTATTCGGTCGTAGCGGCGAATACGGGTGGTGTAGAAAACTTCGTGTTTAATTGGATATTGGGGATGAAGGTATAAGTTGCCCCATCAAATCCCATACCTACAACAAATTGGTCGTAAAGACGAAAACGCGCATCCAACGACTCGGCGGCATAAAGTTCAGCCACAAAGCGCCCTAGCAGCGTGTGGTCAACGTGCATGAAACATAACCTCGCTCCCTATGGACAAGTAGCAGACTCCCTAACCTAACCCCGCTACCATACCATTAACGCTAGGTATTACTATGCCTCCTTGTGTAATACCAGAAAATTAACCCCCCCACTAAAATGCCGTTGGTGGCATTCCAGTACCCGAAACCCGACTTCTTGCGCCTGCCGGATCAAGCCATCCATGCTAATGAAATTGGCTTGCGGGTTATCTCCTAACTTAAGATTATAGTGCTTAAACGCGGCAAAGTCTGGGTGCGCGACCAACTCTTTTTCCGCATCGCGCAATAATTTTTCCAAGCATAACCGTTGGTTAGGCGTCGCCAGAACGAAGCTCGCACCCTCCGTCAGCATTGTGAAGATATGCTTTAAGGTTAGCACCGGATCAGGCCACGAGTAATAACTCTGGATGGATACCCCAGAATCAAAACGGGCGTCTACTGCCTCAATCATGCTGTGCGCAATGGTGAAAGAGGGGCGTTGGAGGGTTTGCACTACCTGCCGCGCCACCGTGACCATTTCCTGCGCATAATCCACGCCGGTGTAAGCGGTAATGTGCGGGTTGTCTGCCAGCAATGGTGCGATTTTCGCGCTGCCACAACCACAATCCACCACGCTGCCTTGCAGGTAAGTGCAGGCTTCCTGATACAAATTCAGTTGCACCGAGGTGGTGACGGAGGCGTGTAAGCGGGCGTAATGTTCCCATTCGGTAACGGCGTAAGCGGCTTCCCCCGCTGGGCTATGTTCATGCAAGCTCATGGTAATTTCTCCCCAATAAATTTTTCTAAAAAAGGTTTGCTACGTTTCACATCCCACTCAAGGAAGGAAAACGGTTCGTTGGTTCCGTAGGAATAGCCGATGTCTTTAACCAGCACGTTAGCGCCGACCGCTTTCTCATAAAAACGGTTGCTTTTGCTGCGGCAAATGAACACCAGCGAATCTATCGAATGGGTGATGCCGATTTCGTAGTAGGTCAGCAGGTAACTGGGTAATGCCCCCTGAGCCTCCCGCGAAATGGCAAACTTGCTGGGTTCGGCGATGACTTTGCCGCTAGCCCGCAACTGGTCTACTGCCGGTTTGATGAGTTCATCGGCGGGTAAACCCAATTCCCCGTCGAAAGCAACCCGCCCGGTGCTGATCACTTCCCCCGTTTCCTTTGCGCTGTACAGCACGCAGGCTTCTTGGTCGTACACGTCGTCCTGAAAGCAGGTCACTTCGGGATAAAGTTTGCTGTATTCCACCTCCCGGAGTTCCCAGATTTTGTGCAGCGTATCCTCTGATGTGGCAATGTTTAAAAGCCCCGGCACTCGTGACAGTGCCAGTGATGGTTTCAATTCGTACATTTGGATCCCCTTATTTATTAAGTTGATCCCAAGCGCTTGGTATCGGTTTCTGCATGATGCGGGATGAAGTATGCCTATAATTTCCACACTATTTCTGTGAAAAAATCACATTTTGCTTAATTAGTGCTCATGCTGGTAGGGATGCCATTTCCGTAACTGACGGCGGGTGCAACAGCCTGCTAAACTCCACGCAGTCCATTAGCAAGGGAACACAGACATGGGTGGAAATGTGAAATTGATGGTCGGCGGCATCCTGCTGGGTGTGGTGGTGCTGTTCGCCCTCGTGGGTATCAAGAGCATGTTGGGAAGCAGTGACCCAACGTTGGTCGATGGTCAAACGCCAGTGATAGGCACGCCTTACCCCAGTGCGAATACGCCGATTTTGGGGTTGCCCTCAGACAATGCAGGCGTCTCTTCCTTGGGTGATAAGCCGCTAAGCCAAATTGATGCTGGGCAAAAAGTGGAGCTGGTGAATGAGCCGGATACCACGAAACCCGCTACCGAAGACAGGCCGCTGACCACCTCAAGGCCAACGCCAGCGCCAACTCCAAGCCTTGGCTCAAGCGTATTACCGGGTGTGCAAACGCCAGCGCCCGTAGCCCCGCCAGTTGCCAATGTCGGCAAGCTGACAGTGGTGGTGCAAGAAGAGGAAAGCGGGCGGGCGCTCAATGCCAACATTTATGTGCAACGCCCCAACGGTATGCAGGTCAACCAAGTGGATTACATTTCCACCGCAGCGTTTAACCTCAAGCCGGGCACGTACCGGATTACTGCACGGGCGGAAGGCCGCGCCAGCGTATCGCGTAACATCAGTGTGGCGGCGAATACGGCAGTGAATGAAGTTTTCGCATTGCCTGTCAGCACCCCTGTGGCTTCCCCTGAGCCAGCCCAGCCGATGCAACCGTGGTCGTCCGTGGTTGGGCAAAACCCCGCGATAGAGCCGCAAGTGGTTCCTGTCCCAGAGCCTCTCCGTCCGGCTCCTCCTGCGCAAAATGCTGAAAAAGGTAAGCTGCGCTTGGTTGCGCTCAGTGCCGACGATGGCAGTCCGGTGGCGGTCAATTTCACCATTACCCGTTTGGATGGCAGCGTTGTGAACCAAATCAATGATGTGCCAGTGGCGGAACTCACTTTGCCTGCGGAAGAGTTTGTGGTGAGTTTCAATTACCAAGGCAAGCAGGGCTACAAATCCCTGACCGTGGAGCCGGGGCAAACCCATACACATACCTTCAACATCCAAGGGGGGCAGCAAAGCGACCCGTCTGCGATGGGGATGAGTGATATGCTCCAGCGGATGCGTTAATGCGTTTTCAAATACCGCAAACGCCGCCGTCGTAAACGTCCATGATGGCTTTCAGTTCTTGGTAAACGTGTTCGCGTTCCGTTTCGGACAGGGATTGTAAGCATTCTGGCACTTCGCCGTTTTCCACTGCGTACAGCAGTTTATTGACCTGTACGCAGCCCCGGCACGCAATCCTTTCAATCATTTCATCCAATTTGGCGTGATCCAGCGGATCGGCGGGCACAACCGCCTGTGGGAAACTGCCGCTACCGAACCAAAACTCTAAGCCTTGCGCAAGAAACTCATCGTGGTTGAGGTAATGGCTTCCGTCACAGGAAAAATTTAGCCCTATCTTGCCGTTGACGATATTCAGCGAGGCTGAACGCAGGTAGATGGTTTCATCGGCAAAACGCAATGCTTTGAACTGGCGGAGAATCTTGCCCACATCGGCTGGCGGCACAATGGCGCGTTCAAAATACGGGCGGCGCGGGTAAGCGAGGCAGATATTGGGGTCGGAGAGTTCATCCATCGTCAGAATGCGGTACACATACGGGTCATCCATGTGCCAGATGGTGGAACGGCTGCTGGAAAAGTGTATCTGGAAATGGTACACGCCCTGATCAAGCATTAATGCTTCGTGGACGGACAGCACGTTGTCCATGTGCTGATCCATCAGGCTTTCCACGCGCTGCTGGTAAAATAGCCCGCTGCGGATGGCAGGGTCGCCCTTGATCTGCCGCCACTGGCTGGGTTCCTCGTAAATCACGTCGGAATGCGGTAATTCCCGCAAGTCGTAATCCACCCCCAGAAAGCCGAGCCGTTTCCCCTCAGGATCGCGGATGGTCTGCACGGCAGTGACGGAAGGGCGCTTTTTGTTGCGGCTGATATAGGCTTCCGACAGGTTGAAGTCGATGCTGTCGTCCTGAATGTGCTGCATGTACGGGCGTTCGGTGCGGTCACGTCCCCGCGCCTCATCATCCGGGCCGAAACGGTTGATGGTTGAGCTGATTTGCACACCATCCGCCCCCAACACGTATACATATTTGCAATGGTCGATGGAGCGGAAAATATCACGCAGGTGGGTATCCAGCGCATCCGCGTCACCAATGAACGGAATAATTTCGCCTGCATACTGACCCAAGGCATGACTCAGCAAGTTCGCCAGCCGTTGGCGATGGGCGTTGATGGAGTTTTGTAACGTATCGCTCATGAGTCGAGCATCCCCTGCGGCATTTCAAAAAATGCAGGTGTAACACGGAAATCAGGCGCGGTATAGTGCCTCCTGTTTTGATAAATGCGGATCCGACCACGCAGGTTAGTAATGGTAGCGGCACATCGCTATCAGCAAATCCTCGCCATCCACTTTGTAAACCAGCCGATGTTCATCATTGATGCGGCGCGACCAATAGCCAGACAGCCCGTGCCGCAACGGTTCGGGCTTGCCGATACCTTCAAACGGTTCTCGGGAAATGGCTTTGATTAGGTCATTGATGCGTTTGAGCATTTTCTTATCGGCTTGCTGCCAATGTACGTAGTCTTCCCACGCTTTGGATGAAAAGATTATTCGCATTCAATCAACTCACGCACTTGACCCTGACCACGCTCCAATTCCGCAATGGATTCCAGCAGTCGGTTGGCATTAGCAGGGCTACGTAATAAATACGCGGTTTCTTCCATCGCCTTGTAATCTTCCAATGAAATCATCACCACGGCTTGCTCGCGGTTGCGGGTAATGATGATGGGTTCGTGATCTTCGCAGACCCGATCCATCGTTTTGGCTAAATCCGCTCGCACGGCGGTGTAGGAAATGGCGTTCATGGCTAACAAACCTGTACGTGATAATGTACGTAAAACTATAAGCTAGCAACCCTTAACAGTGCAAGTTGAAATACATACCAGCAAACAGAATGTGGCAAACTACGCCGATTGAAGACGATAACAAGGATCGACTATGTGCGGCATTTGCGGTGAACTACGCCTCGACGGGCAACTCCCCGAACTGAAATACCTCAACAGCATGATGGCGAAGCTGGAAAAGCGCGGCCCCGACCACGCGGGCAGCTTTTCCGACGGCGGCTTGATGTTTGGGCATCGCCGCTTGGCGATCATCGACCTGTCGTACAAATCCAGCCAGCCGATGGTGGACATCGAATCGGGGCTGGCGCTGGTGTTCAACGGCACGATCTACAACCACCCCGAATTGCGGGCGGAACTGAAGGCTCGCGGGCATCATTTCTTTTCCGAAGGCGATACCGAAGTCATCATCAAAGCCTACGCCGAATGGGGTGAAGATGCGCCCAAGCATTTGCTCGGCATGTTCGCCTTCGCTATCTGGGATATGCGCAAGAAAACGCTGTTCGTGGCGCGTGACCGCATGGGCATCAAGCCGCTGTACTACGCCGCTGACGGTAAAAGTTTCCGCTTTGCCTCCAACACGCAAGCCTTGCTGACCACGCCGGGGATTGATACCAGCCTCGATCCGTTGGCAATCCACAACTTGTTTTCGCTGCACGCGGTTGTGCCCGCACCACGCACCGTGCTGAAGGGCATCCGCAAGCTGCAACCCGCGCACAGCCTCACCATCCACGCTGACGGGCGGCAAGAGCTGAAACGTTACTGGAATCTGGTGGCACGTCGCCCCGCCGAGCCGCGTTCCGAACAGGAATGGATTGATGCGGTACACGAATCGCTGAAAACCGCCGTGCGCCGCCGCAACAATATCGCCGACGTACCCGTGGGCGTACTGCTTTCCGGCGGCTTGGATTCGAGCCTGCTGGTTGGTTTGCTGTCTGAAATCGGTATCAAGGACATCCGCACCTTCACCATCGGTTTCGACGACCAACCGGAGGAAAAAGGCAGCGAATACGAATATTCCGACGCGGTGGTGGAACGCTTCAGCCCCACGCACCACAAATTCCACATCCCCAACGAACACACCCTGTCACGCCTGCCGGAAGCTGTGGCGAACATGGCAGAACCAATGTTCGGGCAGGATGCGATTGGTTTTTACCTACTCTCCGAACAGGTGTCGAAGCATGTGAAAGTGGTGCAATCCGGGCAAGGCGCGGATGAAGTGTTCGGCGGCTATTTCTGGTATCCGCAAGCGCACGCCGACAAAAACCCCGACATGCTGCAACGCCTCGCGCCGTATTATTTCGACCGCGACCACAGCGAGATGGCGGAAATGTTGCAAACCCCGTTCCAAACCCGCGATTACACCGGCGAATTGGTGCGCGAATTGCTGGAGTCGGCGGATGCAGAAGAAACGCTGGATGCGGTATTACGCGCCGACGTGACCACGTTCATCGTCGATGATCCGGTCAAGCGCGTGGATAATATGACGATGGCTTGGGGGCTGGAAGCACGTGTGCCATTCCTTGATCATGAGCTGGTGGAACTGGCGGCGCAAATGCCGACCGAATTAAAATTGCGCGATAGCGGCAAGTATGTGCTGAAACAGATTGCACGCGGGCTAGTACCGGATAGCGTGATTGACCGCCCGAAGGGGTATTTCCCTGTGCCTGCGCTCAAATTCGTGCGTGGCGAGTTTCTGGAAATGATGCGCGATTTGTTGGATTCGCAAGCGTGTCGCGAACGGGGATTGTATCAGCGTAGCTACATCGACAAAGTGCTCGCTTCCCCCGAAGCGCATTTGACGCGGATTCAGGGGAGCAAGCTGTGGCACATGGCGGCGTTGGAGATGTGGTTGCAGAGTCAGGGCGTTTAATCGCTTATTCCCCAGCCATCACCGTAAGCTGTTCGCGCAATCGTGCCGACAGCCGATACCCAGAACGGAACAATGCATCCAGCTCCGTTGTGACGTTGGTAATGTACCCACGCCGCTTTGCCGTCACCAACACGATACCCGTGCCGATAATGCGCACACCTTTTTGTTGCGCCACTACCCTGCCGCGCTGTTCGTCAATTAGCAGTAAATCGGCGGGGAGATGCAGGGCAAGCGCAATGGCTTCCGCTTCGCCGGGGTCTAAACGCTGTTTTAACTCAGCGACAGCGGCGGTGGGAATAGCAGCATAATCTGCCGTTTCCAACCAACCTTCTGCTAACGCCTGCTGAAGTTCTGCACCACCCGGACGCAAACTACCTGCCTGCAATTCCGCATGAACGGCAGGAGGTATCAAGATGCGTTGGTAAAGCTGTTGAAGCAGGGTCAATCTGCCAATTTTTGCCAAGCCAATCAACGGGCTGGCATCAGCAATGATCACAGGCAGCAAGCGCATCCTCCAATTCGCGTTCGAGTTCTTCGGGCGGATAATCCACCGCATCAATGCCGCTTGCACCGAGCAATTCGATGAAGGATGATAAATCCATGTCTGCCAACTTGGCGGCTTGCGCCAGCGTCAACTGATGGGATTGCACCATGTGCAAAGCGATGACACGGTGAATGCCATGCTGTAATAAATGCGCATCAAAGGGGATTGCCAAAATGGAGGGTTTGCCGTGCTTGGTGATGATGCTGATATTACCATCGGTGGCATGTTTCAGCAGCTCACCGGAACGGTTGCGCAAATCACGCGCAGTGTAGACTTCGACAGCTTGCATGGTAACGACTCCTGCCTAATTGTATGCACACAGTGTAGCACTTTTCATTTGCCTAAACTGGGGGACTTTGATGCATTCCGCCGCGCGTTTTGCTAGTTGCAGATGCCTAAACTATAGGTCTATCATAAGATAAATTTAGCTTATTCTAGGTTAGTGGGATAGGCGCAGATATTGTAGACCCGCAGAAGTGGTCAGGATACAAGCCCGGAGTCCTAAGTTCGGGCTACTCAAACGCGATAATAATACTAATGAGTACCAACACATGGTTCCAGTGAACTACTTGCTTGGCCTTACCTTTATTGCCCTAATAGCAATTACATCAATGGCTTACCTGCTCTGGCGACAGCATGGCCGCCATATCCGTTTGCAGCAGGAGGCGTTGGAGCGGGAAAGCCTCTTGCGCACTATCATGGACGAAAGCCCGTCGGTCATTCTCCTCAAGGATGAAAACGGGCGTTTTTTGTTTGGCAACCGCACCTTAGCCGCCCTGTACGGCACGACCCCAGAGGAACTGGTTGGTAAGGATGACGGTGATTTCAACCCCAACAAGGAGCAGGTCGAGTTTTACCGCCAGAATGTGCAGCAAATCCTGCGTGAAGGCAAAACTTGCGTGGTTATGGAGCAGTCCACAGACGCCAGCACTGGGGAAATACGCCATTACCAATCCATCAAGAAACCCGTGCGGCGGCAGAATGGCTCGAAAAACCTGCTTGTCCTCGCCAGCGATGTCACTGACCTGCACACTGCGCGTACCCGTGCGGAAGCCAGCGAACAGCGCCTGAGATACGTACTGGAGGCCACCGCTGAAGGGATTTGGGACTGGCGGGTTGGTACTAGCCATCTGGTGAACAATGCCCGTTGGTGTGAACTGTTTGGTTTTCCCGCTGATGAAATCGAGCATTCGATGGAAGATTTCGGCTATATGTTGCTGGAAGAAGAGCGCGAAGGTGTTATGGCGGCGATCCAATCATGCCTGCAAGGCAACGGCGCTTATTCCCATGAGCATCGGATGCGGCATAAAAATGGTCACATCATTTGGGTGCGTGACCGTGGCAATGTGGTGGAATGGAGTGCCGATGGGCAACCACTGCGCATGGTCGGCAGCGTCGTTGATATTACCGACGCCAAACAGGCGCAATTGGAATTGGAACGTGCCAAAGAAGCCGCCGAAGCTGCCAGCAAAGCCAAAAGTGAATTCCTTGCGGTAATGAGCCATGAAATCCGCACCCCCATGAATGGCGTGTTGGGCATGGTGGAACTGCTGCAAATTACCGGGCTGAATAACAACCAACGCCATTACACCGACATCATTGCGACTTCGGGTAAGCATTTGCTGGGTGTGATTGAAGACATTTTGGATTTTTCCAAGATCGAAGCGAACAAGATCGAATTGCTGGAAGAAAGCTTTGACCTGCAAGCGCTGGTTGATGAAGTTATCGGGCTGCTGCACGAACAGGCGGCGCACAAGCAACTGTACCTGAAATTGCACACCGACTTACAAGGCAAAAACTGTCTGATAGGTGATGCCCACCGCTTACGGCAGGTGCTGTTTAACCTGATCGGTAACGCCATCAAATTCACGGAAATTGGCTCAGTAACGGTCAATGTCTGTCTGCAAGATTGCCAGCAAGGCAAGGCATCTGTCGAGTTCCGCATCAAAGATACTGGTATTGGCATCAACGAAAACTCCCAACAACGCATCTTTGACGCATTTACCCAAGAGGACGGTTCTACTACCCGCCGTTTCGGTGGTACGGGGTTGGGCTTGCCCATTGCGGCGCGTTTGGTTGGGTTGATGGGCGGTAAACTGGAGCTGACCAGCCAACCCGGTTTGGGCAGCCTGTTCTATTTCAGCCTACCGTTTGCGTTGGTGGAACATACCCCCTTGCCGGTGTTGCCCGAACGCGCCAAGCAACCTGCCACCCGCGAGACCATCGCAGGGCGGGTTTTGTTGGTGGAAGACAACCTGATCAATATCGAAGTCGCCCGTTTGTGGCTGGAAGAACTGGGGCTGAATGTCAGCGTCGCCGAAAGTGGTCAGGAAGCACTGGATGTGTTGGAACAGCAGTCCTTTCAGGTGGTGCTGATGGATTTGCACATGCCGGGGATGAGCGGGCAGGATGCCAGCCGTGAAATTCGTAAGCGTGAAGCTGCCGAAGGCGAGGAACACCCGACCCCAATCATTGCGCTCACTGCCGACGTGGCGGATGACATCCGTGACAACTGTTTGGCAGCGGGCATGAATGATTATCTCAGTAAGCCGCTCAATGTTACGCAGTTGCGGGAAAAGCTGGGGTATTGGATGAAAGGGCAGGCATTGACCGCAGCGGCTTGATGAGCGCGGTGAACTCGTCCGGCACTGTTTGCATGTCCGCTTTAATGTCCGGTTTTGGCCGGGATCGGCTTAGGAAGGTTTTTCATGAAAAACAATAGAGTAAGCGGGAAAGACGGTCAGCAAAAATATCAGGATGTCCGCTTTCAAGGCCGTTAGTGTTCCTATAGCACTTAAGTGCTTCAAATCATGGTGATGATTTCGCCATAAATTGCGGAATCGTCAAGACTATTTAGCAACACACTGCGGAATCGTCGCTTTTGACGATTTACACCCCGCCGAAGAACACCTCAACACTGTTCTTCCACACCTGCGGCAACAGCACGTCCAGCGTCACACCTTTCACCAGCGCCACCTGTTCGGCAATGAAGGGCAGGTATTTCGGCTCATTCTTGTGCCCACGGTAGGGGATCGGGGTGAGATACGGCGCGTCGGTTTCCAGCAGGATTTGTTCCAGCGGGGTTAGGGCGATGATTTCGCGCACATTATCCGCTGCCTTGAAGGTGCTGATGCCGTTGAAACCGAGGCAGAAGCCTTCGCCAAGGCAATATTCCGCCAGTTCGCGCCCGGAGGTGAAGCTGTGGATCACGCCGCGTTTGGGCATTTGCCCGACGAAATTGCGCAAAATCGCCTGCGTATCCTCATCTGCCTCGCGGGTATGCACCACCACTGGCAGTTCCAGATCAATCGCAATCTGTAACTGGCGCTCGAAAGCCGCCCGCTGTTTGGCGCGGTCGGAATAGTCGTAGTGGTAATCCAGCCCGATTTCGCCAATCGCCACGATCTTGGCGTGCGGGGCATTGGCGCGGATTTGTGCTTCTACGGCGTCGGTGTAATCGTTGGCATCGTGCGGGTGGATGCCCTGCGTGCCCCACACTTGAGGGTATTGCTGTGCCAGCGCCATCACTTTTTCCAGATTATCGGGCGACACGCCGATGGTGATGATGCGTTCGACATTCACCGCTTGCGCTGCCTGTAAGACGGCCTCCAGCGCCTCGCCTTCCAGATAATCCAGATGGCAATGGGTTTCGATGATCGGGGTGTCGAAGACGGGGATGGCGCGTTTTTTGGACATGATGCAATACAGAGTTAGCTAGTGAGGTGAGGCATTTTCAGGGCTTGCCCCGCTGAATGCAAGAAACCGCTTGTAGAAATCCATTGCGTATATATACTTAACCTAACATATATATAGGAATGCATGTCATGCAAGCTGGACTCGCTGAAATTCAAAAAAACATCGCCATTCTCACCACGCTCACCGAACCTTTACAAATCGTGGATAAACGCCGCAAGCAAATCATTGCGACTGTTTACCCGCGTTTGACCACACACAACGCACAACGCTTGGCGGGTAAGTACCGGCTGCGCATCCCCGCCACGTTGCTCACTGCCACATTTGAAGAAGCCCGCGAAGCCGCCATGCTTGCCGCCATGAAGGAGAAGTATGACGCTGCTCATTGATACCAATATCATCATCCGCTATCTGGCGGGCGACCATGCCGAATTTCTGGCGAAATCCACGGCACTGTTTGAGCAAGTCGAGGGTGGTGATACGCACATCATCATCCTCGACAGTGTGGTGATGGAAGCCTTCTTTGTGCTGACTAAATTCTACCAACTGCCCAAAGCGGAAGTGATTGACGACCTGAAAACGATCCTCGCGTTTGAGGGTGTCATCAACGATGACAAATTACAGATCATCGAAACGCTGAATCTTGTCCTCTACAAAAACATCGACTTTGTGGATGCGCTGCTATGCGTGAAAAGTAAGCTGTACGGATTGGAATTGTTTAGTTTTGATGAGCGGTTGAATAAGCGGTGTGCTTGAAGACTCCCCCCGCCAACACATCCGCCAACTGCAACTGCGTGGTTTGCGCCGTTTTAAGCTGCGCCTTCATCGCATCGCATAACGCCATTAACTCATCGACTTTCGCGACAATGCGGTGTTGTTCAGCAAGTGGTGGCAGCGCAATAATTAAGTTTCGTACTTGTTCTCTTGAAACATTTTTCATGGAGCTGCTTGTACCACCTGCAACGATCATGTAATAAGCGCGAGAAAACAGTGAGTTATTAACCAAATTAACAAATTGATTTGAAACATTTTTTGAAAAAACAAATCGAATAATTTTGTCACTCATCATCAGTTTTTTAGGTGCATTTTCAGGAACAACAACAGCTCTTGCTACCAATTCGGCAGTATTGGCGCGAGAAATCAAGAAGTCACCGGGATGAACTTCATATTGATTTTTTGGTTCTAACTCGTTGGGTAGTTCTTTATTTTCGTTGGGCTTAAAAACTCCCCAAGTAACGGCGCTAACTTTCAGTACCCCCCACGTATCTCCTTCTCTGGCATTAGGTTTGCAAAGAGGACTCCAGCCAGCTTCAGATTCTAATGCCAAATCATTTAACCGACACCACTCCCACTCATTCGGCAATTCAAACGGTTTTTCATTGTCCGTAATTGCTGGCAGCGGTTTTTCTTTTTTGATTTTGTCCTCTTTGATTAGGCGGGCTTTTTCGGCGGCGATTTTCTTCAGCAACACGCTGGCGGGTTCGTTCTGCGGCTCTTGTGGAACCAGTTTGCCCATGACAGCGAGTTGCAGGATGGTTTGTTTGAGCTGGTCAATGCTGTGTTCGGTGGTGAATAGCGTGTCAAAGTGCGCGGCGATGCATTGCCAAGAAAGACCCTCACCCCCCAGCCCCCTCTCCCGCGAAGCGGTAGAGGGGGAGCAAGAAGTATCGTGATCTTCTCTTAGCCCCTCGCCCGCTTCGCGGGAGAGGGGTTGGGGTGAGGGTGTCTTCTGCGTCAATGCAGTCAGCAACTCTTCGACCAAGGTCTGATGCGCGGCAATATTAGCGACTTGCTCCTGTTCAAGCGCATCGCAAAGCGACATCAATTCGTTGACCTTGGCAACAATGCGGTGTTGTTCAGCAAGAGGTGGAAAGATAAAATAATGTGTTGAAAATTCATCAAATTTGATGCTTTCTACTGTTGTACCAGTCTTGCTAAGGTTTTGCAAAATATACTGTTCAAAACCCTGCATCATTAATAACAGATAGTCGACAATAGTTTTGTCAAACAAGTTTAAAATCTTCAGGTCTTGATTAACTGTCAATTGTATTTTTGTAATGGCTACAGGAAATGCTCGCCGCAATATTCCACTGCGCACAACAAAGAGTAGAGAATTTGGTTCAACAACAGATAAACCATCTTCTATTGCTAAAGCAGTTATATGATCTTCTGAATCATAAATTTCCGTGACCTTCATATCTTTTGAGTCTGTCAAATAAACTGTGTAACAAATTTTCATAGGGCGGAGAGCGGGACGCGCTCTTCGCCGAACATGAGTAAAAAGGTCTGCAAAGCAGGCTTCCAGTGGTGGATAACCGACCACTTTTGC
>NZ_JAQTLS010000009.1 GCF_028714775.1 Thiothrix sp.
GGTGTCCATAGAGCTGTGGAACCACCTGATCCCATCCCGAACTCAGAAGTGAAACGCAGCATCGCCGATGGTAGTGTGGGGTCTCCCCATGTGAGAGTAGGTCAACGCCAGGCGCTAATCTGAAAGCCCCGCTTACGTGATCCGTAACGCGGGGCTTTTTTTTGCCTGCATTTTGATGCTCCTGCGGTGCTGGAAAGTCCGAATCAGTGGGCCAGAAATCTACTTCAAGCCAGTTTCTTGAATAGAACCTGTGAGTTGCGTTGGTAGTTGTACAGTGATTTCTTGTTAGTAGGTAGTTCATTAACGCTACCTTTCTCAAATCCCCGCTCCCGAAACCAATCTGTTGTCTGTGTGGTTAACACTAACAGGCGGGCTTTACCTTGCGTGTGTGCGAGCTGGGCAATGTGGCGGAATAGTTTATCGCCACGATTACCGCCGCGATACTCGGGGTTTACGGCAAGGCAAGCAAGCTCGGCAATATTCGGATTGTCGGTGTTGTAAAGTGCGACACAGGCAATGATTTTCTGGTCGCGCACGATCACGTGGAAGTTATTAATTTCCAGTTCCAGTTGCTCGCGGGAACGTTTGATAAGAGTGCCGATACTTTCGAGTGGATGGATCAGGTCAAGGATGCCGCTAATGTCTTCTACGGTTGCGGCGCGTAAGTGCTCGAATTGCTTGGCAGAAATGAGGCTACCTACACCGTCGCGGGTGTAGAGTTCCAGCAGAAGTGCCCCATCAGTGGCGGCATTCAGTAGGTGGACGCGCTCAATATCGCCATCCAGCAGAATTTTAGCGATTTTCTTCAGGAAGGTGGATGCAGTTGCATTGGCTTCAATTTGGGATGCGGTAATTTCGTGCGGTAGGTGCGCATCGTTGTCATTGATGAAAATGATTTTATCCGCATTGAGCGCTTTCGCCGTGCTGAGGGCAACGTGCTCGTAATCGAGGTTATAGACTTCCCCGCTCGGTGAATAGCCGATGGGCGACATCAGGACAATATTTTTGTTGTCCAGTTGTTGTGCAATGAACGGGTGGGCAATGCGGCGGATTTTGCCAGTGTAGCCATAGTCAACGCCGTCAATGATACCCAACGGTTGGGCTGTAATGTAGTTACCGGAACTGACGCCTATGCTGTTGTTAGGTAGGTTGGGTTGGTTTAAGGCGTGGCTGAGCAGGTTTTCGATGGTAATGCGTAAGTAGCCGATCGCTTCTTGGATGAGTGGAATATCGCCCGGTTCGGTGACGCGGATGTTGTGGTGGAAGCGGGACTTGCGTCCGACGATTTCCAAGCGCTTGTTAATTTGTGAGCGCGTACCGTGCACGATCACAATGCGGCTGCCGAGTGCCGAGATGGTGGCAATGTCTTGGATTAACTGGGGAAAAAGCGCTTGTTCCACCACTTCGCCGGGAAACGCGACGACAAAGGTTTTGCCGCGATGTTTGTGGATGTAAGGGCTGGCTTCGCGGAGTAGGTGGACACTATTGCATTTTTGGTCAGTCATGGCTTGTCGAGTTTAGCAGCATTTGGTCTACGAGGTCGCAGATGCAGTGGATCAGCAGCAGGTGGGTTTCCTGTATGCGTGCGGTGCTGTCAGCAGGTACACGCAATTCAATGTCGCCGACTTGCAGGCAGTCTTTCATGCTGCCACCCGCTTTGCCGCTGAGGGCGATGATATTCATACCGCATTGGTGGGCGGCTTCGATAGCGCGGTTGACGTTGGTTGAATTGCCGCTGGTGGAAATGGCAAGCAGCACGTCGCCCTTGCGCCCTAATGCTTCGACTTGGCGGGCGAAAATACGCTCGTAACTGTAGTCGTTGGCAATGGAGGTGAGGGTGGATGTGTCGGTGGTCAGGGCAATGGCGGGCAAACCTTTGCGTTCCATTTCGAAGCGGTTGAGCATTTCGGAGGAAAAATGTTGCGCATCGCCTGCGGAGCCACCATTGCCGCAACTGAGGACTTTATTGCCTTGTTGCATGGCGTTGAAAACCAATTGTGCGGCGGCGAAGATTGGCTCTTGCAGCAATGCCAGCGCTTTTTGTTTGGTTTCGATACTGGCAGCGAAGTGTTGCTGGATGCGTGTGCGTAAGTTCATGTGTTTAGCCCAAGTCGAAGGCGTTCTTGATCCACTGTATGCCATCGTCGCCTTCAACAGCAATGACATCGAAACGCGCCTGTGTGTCAGGGGCGCGGTATTGCAGGTAATGTTGTGCAGTGCGGATGATACGCGCTTGTTTGCGTGGGTCAATACTGAGCAAAGCACCACCGTAGCGTTGGGTTTTGCGGTAGCGGACTTCGATGAAAACGATAATTGCGCCGTCACGCATGATCAGGTCGATTTCACCCGTGCGCAGGCGGTAATTCTGGTGCAGCAGCTTTAAACCGTTGGCCTGCAAATGCTTGCAGGCCAGTTGTTCGGTATTTTCGCCGCGTTGTAGGTGGGCGGCTTTCGGCTTACTGTCCAAGTGGACGTGGGAGGCCGTTGGCAAAGGTGGCAAGCAGCAAGCTGCGTTGGATTTGGCGGTTGCCAGTCAGGCTGATGTTGCCGGTTTTGCCATTGACCCTTGCGCTGGGGTTACGGGCGATGCTCGGCAGGTTTTTGGCAATCAGGAAGGCGTCCATCCCCAGAGCGAACATGCGTGGGTAGGTGGAGTTGTTAAGGCTGCCTGCTTGCATACTTTCGATAACCCATGGGATTTCGGTATAGATGATGCCATCAAGGTCGGCGTCTTTGCCCGGATCAGTGCGTCCAGAGAAAACGTGTGAAGTGGCATAGACTGGCAGTGAGGCAGCTTGTGCGTTCAGCAATGGGCGCAATAAACGCGCTTGGCTAGGGGATGCTGCCAAGAATACCATGCTGGCGCGTCCCTGTGCGGCGTTTACCGCATTTTGCACATCTTGCACATAACTGCCTGACGGGGTGTCAGCGTATTGCTGGGTGGCAACAATTTGCCCGCCTTTGCTTTGGTAAGCGGCGCGGAATGCACCAGCGATCCGGTCGCCCCAACTGGAGGCGGGCGCTAAAATGATGGCGCTGCGTTGACCGCGTGCGGCAGTAAATTCAGCGACTTGGCGAGCTTCGTCTTCCGGCAGTAGGCCAAATTGATACAGTGCGCCCGGAATATTGCGGGTGCTGGTGAGGTAGTTAAGGCTCAGGATAGGCCGGGAAAGCATTTGCGGTTGCGCAAGCAATTGCGACAAGGAGTCTTTATCCAACGGGCCAACGATAATATCCGCACCTTCGGCAACGGCTTTTTGGTACTGCGCAACTGCGCCACCCGTACTGACATCGTACAGTTGTACGGTGGTATCGCCACCCAGACCGCTACGGGCTGATTGAATTCCTTGAATAATGTCTTGGCTGACGCCGCCTAGTGCCCCGGATTGCGGTAACAGCACGGCAACACGGTTAACAGACGTGGGAATCAGCGCGGCTTGTACATTCGTGCTGCTGCCTTTGCCACCTGCGGCTTGGGCGCGGGTACGCACGTGTTGTACTTTTTCCCGTAAAGCCGGGGAAAGCCCATTCAGGTCAGTTGGTAAGGAACGCAATGCCAGATCAGGATTTTGCTGTTGCAAGGCAAGTAGTGCTTTGACGTAAGCGTAACGTCCACGGTTTTCACCATCCAAAGCGCTATCCGGGATGCGGTCAAGGTAACTGTTGGTTAATCCGGGATCGCCAATGGATGCGGTAATTTCAGCGGCTTGCAGGATAACCCGTTCACGCTGCGGGGATGGGTAACTGGTCGCAGCGCGGTAGTAGCTTTCAGCAGCTTCGCGTTTCTTGCCCTGTTTGAGCAATTCGTTGGCTTGCTGGATGGTAACATCACCCGGTTGGGCAGTATTGACGGCGGCATCATCCATGAATGCCGGGGTAGAGCAACCCTGTAGCAGCAGGAGCGCTGCGGTGAGTAATGCACTGTAAATACACTTCATAGTTCCGTTATGAAATTTTTTTTGCATGGCTAAGCATCCCGATTCTGTATTGTCAGACTTGTTTGGCGGAAAAACTATAACATGCTTTTTTCACGTGCGCTGCTTGGGTTTGGTGCAAAACGTGGGATTTTGGAGTTAAATGTTGGTTTTTCGCGAGCGAAGGTCTAATGCCGGAAGGTATCTTATATTGTGTTGCCACGCCCATCGGGAATCTGGAAGACATTACGGCGCGGGCGTTGCGTATCCTATCGGAGGTCGATAAGGTTTACGCCGAAGATACGCGCGTAACCCGACGGCTTTTTGCGCATTTCGGCATACAAAACCAATTGGAAAGCCTGCACGACCACAATGAGGCCAGCCGGGTAGAAAATATCCGTCAGGAACTGGAACAGGGTATGCGTGTGGCGCTGGTGAGTGATGCCGGAACGCCATTGATCAGTGATCCGGGCTACAAACTGGTACATGCATTGGGTAATGCCGGTTGTAAAGTTGTGCCGATACCGGGGGCAAGTGCGTTGGTGGCGGCGCTGTCGGCGGCGGGTTTGCCAACTGACCGTTTTGCCTTTGAAGGGTTTTTGCCCGCCAAGCCTGCTTCCCGCCGAAAAGTGTTGGAAGGGCTGGAAAAGGAAGCACGTACCTTGGTGTTTTACGAATCTAGCCACCGGGTTGCTGATTTCCTGCTCGACCTGTCGGTAGTCTTTGGTAACAGCCGCCAAGTAGTGGTGTTGCGCGAGCTGACCAAGCTGTATGAAAGCATTTATCGCGGTACGGCGGACAGTATCTTGCAGTTTATGCAGGCAGACTCGGATCGCTCACGCGGAGAATTCGTGGTGGTGGTGGAAGGCAAGCCCGTGTCGTCGGATGCGAATGGACAAGAAGCGTTGGCGGCGGATAAGGTGCTGGATATTTTATTGGAAGACCTCCCGGTTAAACAGGCAGCAGCGATTGCCGCGCGTCTAACCGGCCTGCCGAAAAACCAGTTGTATCGGCAGGCGCTGGAAAGGCAAGAGGGCGATGTTTAGTTGGCGGAATTTTCTTCCGCGTGGTTAATAACCACAAGCTTAGTTGGGTCAAGCGCCAGTAATTGTTGCGCAATATCGCGCGAAATTAGGCAACGTTTGCCTTCCATGAAGGTGATCGCCAGTTCGCCGCTTGCCAGTTGTTCCTGTTGCTGTTCGGTGACGTACAGGTATTTGATGTTGTCGCCAACCACGAAGTTGTAGCGGATTTCAGCATCATCAATGTTCAGCAGGTTGGTGCTGAGCAAGGTGCGGACTTGCTCACGGGTTTGTTTCTTGAGGGCCGCGCGTTCACGGGCGATGCGTTCTGCTTCGGCACGCTCTGTGCGTTCCAGTTGCTCGCGTTCCTTGTAGAATTGCTCTAGGTCGGATGCCTGTTTGACAGGCTTGCTGACAGCCGGTTTTGCAGGGCGCGGTGCTGCTGCCTCGGGGGCTGGCGGCGGGCGTTTAGGGGCGGGTTTCCCCTTGGCCTGCGGTTTGCCAGTGTGTTTGGGCTTGGGTTGGTTAGCCTGCTCGACTTGTTCTTGTGTGACTAAGCCAGCTTTGAGTAATTGGTCGCGAAGTGATAGTGCCATGTTTTTTATGGGTGACTGTTAAATGTTGCAATGCAAGATGGTGTACCCGCTAGGGAGTGGCGTTATAATACTTCGATTTTTAGCCATCAAGTAGAGAAAATCATGAATATTGATAAAATCCCCGCTGGAAATGATGTTCCTGATAACGTAAATGTTATCATTGAAATCCCGGCGCTCTCCACGCCTGTCAAATATGAGTTGGACAAGTCGAGTGGCGCATTGTATGTAGACCGTTTCATGTCTACCCCGATGTTTTACCCTGCTAACTATGGGTTTATTCCGCATACGTTGGCACTGGATGGGGATCCGACTGACGTGTTGGTGGTGACTCCAACCCCATTGATGCACGGTTGCGTAATTCCTGTGCGTCCAGTCGGTATGTTGAAAATGTCGGATGAGTCCGGCGTTGATGCGAAAATTGTTGCGGTTCCTGCTTACCACTTGTCTGCGGGTTATCGTCACATTGAGTCTTACACACAGTTGCCTAGCCTGCTGATGCAGCAAATCCAGCACTTCTTTGAACGTTACAAAGAATTGGAACCGGGCAAGTGGGTGACTGTGGATGGTTGGGCAGATGTAGCCGAGGCGAAAGCCGAGATTCTTGCCAGTATCCAGCGTTATGACGAGAGTGAACATTCTTCAGAAGACTATTTAGTCTAATGCATTCCTGCGCTGTTGCGTCTGAGGGCGCAACAGTGTGGGTAGATAAATTTTATTAATTACAATTGGCACACAGTTATAACAATTCATGGGTGAACGTCTTTCCATAAAAACCGAACGCGATGAGCAGAATCTGTTCAATGTCCGCATCATCGTCGCTGCGGTGTTGATCCTGTTCGCCCTAGTGGGGATCACCGTGCGTGCCTACCACTTGCAGGTTATTGAGCACGACAAGTACGCAGAGTTGTCACGCGAACATTACCAGAAACGCATTCCCATCCCTCCGAACCGGGGTCAGATTTATGACCGCAATGGGACGTTGCTGGCGGGCAGCCATATCCAGTACGTGCTGGAAATTGTGCGTGACAGTATTGGCGATGAGAATAATGACGGCAAAACAAACATCAAGGATGTCGAGGGGGTTGTGGGGCGCTTAGGCAAACTCATTCCCCTGACTGAGAAAGATGTGCGTATATTCACACAGGATGTGAAAAAATTTAAATACCAGCCGATTCCCATCAGGGAAAACCTGACTGAGGAAGAGGTGGCGAAATTTTCTGTCAACCGCCCGCGTTTCCCCGGTGTCAATCTGGAAATGCGCATGGAGCGCTATTATCCGTTGCATGAAGTTGCTAGCCATGTGATTGGCTATGTGGGGCGTATTGATGAGGGTGATTTGGAACACCTGAACAAGGACGAATACTTAGGGACTAGCCATATCGGCAAAACGGGAGTCGAGGCTTCCCATGAAGGCCGTTTGCACGGGCAAGCTGGTTATCATTTGGTCGAAGTGGATGCCTATGGTAAGCAACAGTCGGTCATTGATGAAAAAGCCCCGGTGGGTGGTCAGGATTTGTTCCTTGGTTTGGACATCAAAACCCAAATTACTGCCGAAACGTTGTTGAAGGAGGAGGGCAAGGGAGCCATTGTGGCACTTGACCCGCGCACAGGTGAAGTTTTGGCACTGGCGAGTGTGCCGACCTTTGACCCTAACTTGTTCATTGATGGTATTTCGCGCAAGGATTATACCGATTTAAACACTGACCCAGACCGTCCCTTGTACAACCGTGCTTTGCAGGGGGTCTATCCGCCCGGTTCGACCATCAAGCCGATGGCGGGGATGTCAGGGTTGATTAGTGGGATTATGAGCCCCGGCTCGCGCGTCAACGACCCCGGCTTTTTCCGGTTGTCGGGGCAAAAGCATGTGTTCCGTTGCTGGAATAAGCGTGGTCATGGTTCGGTTGACCTGAAGTTGGCAATTACCCAATCTTGCGACACCTATTTTTACACCTTGGCTAACCGTATGGGCATCGACAAGTTTTCGGGCTATATGAAGAGTTTCGGTTTTGGTAAGCCAACGGGTGTGGATATGCCGTCGGAAGCTTCCGGTTTGATGCCTTCCCCTGAATGGAAAGAAAAGCGTTATAAGTCAGCTTGGTATCCGGGCGATACCGTCAGCGTGGGGATCGGGCAGGGTTATTGGCTGGCAACACCCATGCAGTTAGCCCACGCGGCAAGCATCATGGCAAACCGGGGGGTACGGGTGAAACCCCATATTCTGCGTAGTACCCGCATTGCCGCTAACCGCGAGCCTGAACTCATCAAGCCAGAGTATTTGGATGCCGTTAATGCCAATGACAAAGATTGGAGCGTGGTGTTGGCGGGGATGGAGGCAGTCATGATGCCGGGCGGTACGGCGCGGGGTGCGGGGGCTGGGGCAGCTTACCGGATCGCGGGTAAAACGGGGACGGCGCAAGTCTTTGGTTTGGCGGGTGGCTCTTATAACGCCGGGCGTATCGCCAAGCGCTTACGTGACCACGCTTTGTTTGTGGGCTTTGCACCAGCGGATGACCCTAAAATTGCCGTGGGGGTTGTGGTGGAGAATGCTTCGGGTAGCGGTGGGCATACTGCCGCACCGATGGCCCGTAAAGTAATGGATGCGTATTTGCTGAAAAAATACCTTGATGACGCGCCAGTCGAGCCAGAAGTTGAAAAGCAGGGCGCGGACAAACCACCGGCTAACGCCGCAGCGAGTCCTGCTGCCGACGCTGGGGTACAGGATGACCTTCATGATTAATCATATTTTGCCTTATTGGTTGCTCAGAATATTTCATCGGGTTGATGGTGTGTTATTGGCAGCCCTTTCTTTGCTGGTTTTTATGGGCGGGGTAACGCTATACAGCGCTACGGATGCCTACAATGACCCGACGCAACTGTACCGGCAGGGGGTGCATTTCCTGATTGGCCTAAGCTTGATGGTGATTTTTTCCCAGATACGTAGCAAAACGCTACGGCAATGGGCCATCTGGTTGTACGGTGCTGGCGTTTTCTTGCTGATCTTGGTGTTGCTGGTGGGGGTCTCCAAGAAAGGGGCGCAACGCTGGTTGTATATCGGGGTTGACATCCAGCCTGCTGAAATCATGAAGTTGGCAGTGCCGATGATGATTGCCTATTATTTTTCCGAGAAGCCCTTGCCGCCACGATTTATTGATGTGGTGATTGCGCTGGTGTTGGTGTTCGTCCCCATGTTGTTGATTATGAAGCAGCCGGATTTGGGGACTTCCTTGCTGATTGCGACTTCAGGCTTTTTCGTGATCTATTTGGCGGGGCTTTCATGGTGGTTGATTGGTGGTGCGGTGGTTTTGGTGTCGATTGCCGCGCCGTTGATGTATTTTTTCGGGATGCACGATTACCAGCGTAAGCGCATCGACGTTTTATTGAATCCTGAATCCGATACCTTGGGAACTGGATACCACATTTACCAGTCAAAGATTGCGATTGGTTCCGGTGGGGTTTACGGGAAAGGCTGGATGCATGGCGACCAGTCCCATTTGGATTTCTTACCAGAGCGGCATACCGACTTCATTTTTGCGGTCTTTGGTGAAGAATTCGGGCTGATGGGCAATCTGGTGCTGATGGGGCTTTACCTGTTTATCATTTGGCGTGGCTTGTATATCGCCATCAAAGGGGAAGATACGTTTGCCCGCTTGCTTGCCGGAAGCCTGAGCATGACATTTTTCTTTTATCTGTTTGTGAATACCGGCATGGTCAGCGGGCTGCTCCCCGTGGTCGGTGTCCCGCTTCCCCTGATCAGTTATGGGGGAACGTCGGTGGTGACGTTGATGGTGGCTTTTGGCATCATCATGGGGATGAAACGGCGCAAACGGGTTTATCAACAGGAGAACTGAGAAGGGAATTTCGGTTACTTCTTCCAACTAGGAGATTGAGATGGGGGACGTATACGATTTGCAGCAGTGGGGGAAACGCGCACGTTATCTCGCTGCTGGCGCTTTGATCGGTTTTTCTTTAGTCGCGTGCACCACAGGCTCAGGGCCGGTGCAATTGCCTTGGGTTTTGCAACCGCCTGCCGTGCCTAGTGGTCAGGCTACTTCCCCGCCCACGTCCCCCGGCGTTGTTACGCCACCTCGCAGTAACCCTAACGTTCCGCCGAGGCAATTGCCCCAAACGAATTATCCACCCGGTTTGCATGGCGATTATGCGAATTACCCGGGGATGCGCGAGTTTATTGGTAAGATGAGCAGCCAACACGGTTTTAACCGCGCGTTTCTGGAGCAGACATTTTCGGGGGTGCGGCGTGACCAGCAGGCGCTGGTGAAGGTGGGCGCACCTGCCGAAGGCCAAGGCTGGCGGGCTTACCGGCCTATTTTCCTGACGGAAGAGCGCATCAACGGCGGGGTGGATTTCTGGAACCGCAATGGCGCATTACTGGATGGCGCTGCCCGCCAATACGGGGTTGATCCTGAATACTTGGTTGCCATTATTGGCGTAGAAACCCAATACGGGAAAAACACGGGTGCGCACAATGTGTTGCAGGCATTGACCACTTTGAGTTTTGATTACCCACGCAGGGCTGATTTCTACCGTAAGGAATTGGAGCAATTCCTGTTGTTGGTGCGGGAAGAAAAAGTCCGTCCGCAGATTTTCAGTGGTTCTTATGCGGGTGCGATGGGGCTGGGGCAATTCATTTCCAGCAGCTACCGCACTTACGCCGTTGATGGCAACCGCGATGGCAAACGGGATATGTGGAACCCACAGGATGCTGTTCCCAGCGTTGCCAATTACTTCTCCCGCAATGGCTGGAAGCGTGGCGGCGGGGTAGCAGTGCCAGCGTATGTTTCCGGTGGTGGCTATGCTAGACTCGCTGAAACAACCGCCAAAAAACCTTCCCATTCGTTGGGGGAATTGGCAAGTGCCGGTGTTAGGCCGCAGGGGGCGATCAACTCGGCGCGTGTCAGCCTGCTCAAGCTGGAAGGCAGTACCGATGAGTATTGGGTCGGTGGCGAAAATTTTTACGTGATTACCCGCTACAATCCCAATGTTAAATATGCGATGGCTGTCCATCAGTTGGCGCAGGCGATCCGTAAGCGTAAGTTTGGTTTTTGATGTTTATAATTAAAGCTGCCCTGCAATAGGCGGGGCAGTAAGTTTGTTGGGCAACAAGAAGCGGCAAAAATATGATGACAATAAATTGGCTGCGTCCGGGAGTTCTGCTGGCTTCCGTCACGCTGGGGTTAGTGGCTTGTAGTGGCAATATGACGACTGATGAAGGTAGTTCTGTTGCGGGTACGGGCAAAGGTGAAGCAGGTTTTGAGGCGCGTAGTGCTTGTGGGAATGACCCCTCTTATACGATACAGGGGAAATCTTACAAGGTACTGGATACGGCATCCGGCTATGCGGAAACGGGTACAGCAGCATGGTACGGTGCTGAATACCAAGGTACACAAACGGCGGGTTGCGAAACTTTCGATATGTATGCGTATTCCGCCGCTCATCGGACGTTACCGCTGCCTAGTTTTGTGCGTGTTACCAATCAGCAGAACGGGCAGAATATCATTGTACGGGTTAACGACCGGGGGCCGTTTGATAGCAATGATTTGATCCAGCTTTCGTTCGCGGCAGCTAATGCCTTGGGAATACGTAGCAGTGCCGGTGCGCCGGTTAAAGTGGAAGCCTTATCACCGGATCAATTCAAAGGCCAACTTCCAGCGGAAGCACTGGCTAGCGGAGGTGGTTCGCAGGATGGGCGCTCTTTGGATGGAGGCCACACCTCCAGTGACGCGATTAGTGCGTTAAAGCGCCAAAAAGCATTGGCAGAAAAGTCGGTGGATAAGTCCAAAACCTACTATGTTGTAGCAGGTACATGGCCTGAACAGGGTGAGGCGATTGATATGTTTGTGCGCCTGACTTCGGTTGGCTTGGCGAAAACAGAGATGGCGACAGCTCAAGAAAAGGGCAAAACGATCCATCAAATTAGAATTGGGCCACTGTATAATCAAGATCAGATTGATAACGTGAAAGACACGTTAGTAAGTAACGGGCTGGCAAGTTTCCGGGTGGTTGCCCAGTAATTGCCGTGTCCGTTACCATTACGTGTTTATTTGATGAACCCATGTCAGTGAAAGGACTGTCCATGCGTACAAGGATGCTGAAACCATTATTACTGGTACTGCTGTTGCTCGGCAATGTGGCGTTTGCCGCACCGGAAAAGAAGGCGGAAGCTAAAATGCCTGCCCCTGCTGCGGTTACTGCGCCACCGGCAACTGCCGCTGCTGCACCAGCGCCAGCGGCAAGTGCCCCGGCAGAAACGGCGGCAAGTACACCGGAGGACGGTGCGCCGACGGGTGTATCGACTGCGCCTTACAACGACCCCGCCACCCCGCCGGAATTCATCGCGCTTGCACCGGGTTTGCCGGAAATTGAGGCTAAAAGTTACCTGCTGGTGGATTTCCAAAGCGGTGACGAGTTGGCAGGTGGCAATCCGGGGATGTTGGTGGAACCCGCCAGTATCACCAAACTGATGACCGCTTACATCATTTATCAGGAACTGGGTAAAGGTACGGTCAAGCTGACGGATGAGGTGCTGGTCAGCGAAAAAGCGTGGAAGATGGAAGGTTCGCGCATGTTTATCGAATTGGGTAAAAAAATCGAATTCGAGAAGCTGTTAAAAGGGATGATCATCCAGTCCGGCAATGATGCGGCAATGGCATTGGTGGAACACGTTGCGGGGAGTGAGGACGCTTTCGTCAAACGCATGAATGATACTGCTGCCCAGCTCGGCATGAAAAACACCCATTTCATGAACGCTACGGGCTGGCCTGCCCAAAACCATTACACCACCGCGCGTGACATCGTGAAATTGGCGAAGGCGCTGATTAACGATTTCCCAGAATGGTACAAGTTGGACTCTGAGAAAGAGTTTTCCTACAACAATATCAAGCAGCAGAACCGTAATAAGTTGTTGTGGCGTGACCCGACGGTGGACGGGATGAAAACCGGGCATACTGAATCTGCGGGTTTCTGTCTGGTGGCTTCCGCCAAACGTGACAATATGCGCCTGATTTCGGTGGTGCTGGGAACCAAGAGTGAGGATGCGCGGGCGGATGTCAGCCAGAAATTGCTCGAATACGGCTACCGCACCTTTGAAACCCACAAGCTGTACGGTGCTGGCTCAGTGCTTTCCAGCGTGCGTGTGTGGAAAGGCGATAAAACCGAAGTGCCCGCTGGTGTGACTTCCGACCTGTTTGTGAGCATCCCAAAAGGCCGTTACGACCAGCTCAAAGGCGGAATGCAGCTTGATAAAGGTGTCGATGCCCCCATTAAACGGGGTGACGCACTCGGCAAGATCATTATCAGTGATCAGGAACAGGGTAAGGTCATCAAGGAAATTCCGTTGCTGGCGCTGGATGATGTCGAAGAAGGCGGCTGGTGGCGCAATATTGTGGATAGCATACAAAAGGTGTTTGAAGACTAATGGAAACGGGCGATCATTTCGGTAAACGTGATGACTTGGTGTTGGAATTTCCCTGTGATTTTCCTATCAAGGTAGTGGGACGCACGGATGTTGAGTTCCATGCACAGGTTTGTACGATTGCCAGCCGTCATGATGATTGCTTTAGCGTTGAAACCAGCCTGCAATACCGCCACAGTTCCACCGGCAAATACCAAAGCCTGACGCTGAACCTCCGTGCCACCAGCAAGGAACAGATCAACGCGGTCTATCAGGATTTGAAGGCTTGCGAGCTGGTATTGTGGGCCTTGTAGAAGAACTCGCGCCAGTCACCTTACGCATCCGGGTGTTAGGACAGGTAGATTATCTGCCTGTCTGGCAAGAGATGCAGGCATTCACCCGCAACCGCACTGCCGATACCCCCGATGAAGTCTGGCTTGTCCAGCACCCTCCCGTTTTTACCTTAGGCCGTAATGGCAAGATGGAGCATGTGCTTGCGCCCGGTGATATTCCCGTTGTGCCGATTGACCGGGGGGGGCAAGTGACCTATCACGGGCCGGGGCAATTGGTGGCCTACCTGCTGCTGGATATTCGCCGTAGCGGTTTGGGCGTGCGCGAACTGGTGATGCGCATTGAACAATCCATTATCACGTTGCTGTCCCATTACGGCATTACGGCGGAAGGGGATCGGGAGGCGCCGGGTGTCTACGTGCAGGGCAGTAAGATCGCGGCCTTGGGCTTGCGTGTTACCAAGGGCTGCACTTACCACGGTTTGAGCTTGAATGTGGATATGGATTTGGAACCGTTTCAGCGGATTAACCCGTGTGGGTATGCAGGGTTGCAGGTGACGCAGTGCAAGGATTTGGGGATTGGGCAAACCCCGTTTGAGCTTGCCGGGGAGTTGTGTGAGTGTTTGGCGGCGCAACTGGGGTATGGTGCGTTGGAATGGTGTTGAGTTATTGCCACAGGTGTTGAAATTGCCTTGTTGATTGGACGTGCTGACGGCTCGTTGTAGGCTATCAAAATCAAAAGTTCACTCTCGGCAAAGGTGGTACGGGGTTTTTACAGCGCTTGCGAAGACCTTAAACCCTGCGGGCTTGTGGCGTTTATGCGGGCGATGACCGCTACCCGATTGCGGAGGGCGTGGAGGCGATCGGCATCCGAGATATGGTGTTGGAGTTATTGACGGATGATGCTTTGCCGTAACGGGGGATGCACGACCCCGCATTAGCAAATCACACTGGAACTGGATGTGCTTGATCACTTCGGCATCCATCGTCTGGTGGGTGAGCTTGCCCAGACACCAACGTCATTTGTTTGATACGCTCTACCATGTGGTGGCGATCGAATCCAATTCCCTACTGGTCACTGCGGACGAAAAATATTGGCAGAAAGTCAAGGTGGGTGGGCATACCGAATTGCTACGAAATTTCTGACCATTGGAAAAAGCTCCCCTCCTCACCGCTCCCTGCGCTATGCCACGACAAGAAGGGGTTTTGGGTGAGGAGTTTAAAAGTGTGCTTGTCCTCTTAACATTTCCCGGCAAGGGTTGGATGGTGATTCACGATCGAACATTACAAGTTATGGTTCTTTGATACTCTCATCCAGTGCCTTGAGCAAGGGGTCAAGGAAGTAGCGTATCACCCGCCGCTTACCCACATTGATTTCGACAACAACAGTCATTCCCGGAATCAGGCGGTAATGAGCCGGGGTGGGGTGCAGGTTAGTATCAGCCAGACCCACTTTGAGCCTGTAAACAACACCGACATTTTTACCATCAGTAGGTTGTGCAGAGGCTTGGGTCACGAAAGAGTCCCCACTGATGGTTTTTACATAGCCTTTCAACGTCCCATATTGCTGGAAAGGCCACGCATCCAATTTGATACGGGCAGTCTGCTGGTCTTGGATTTTGCCAATATCAGCACTACTCACTTCAATTTCTGCATCCAAATACTTGTCAATCGGCACTAGCGTCAACAGTGTTTCGGCTTCTTTTATCACCGCTCCTGTTGAAACCTTCGCCACATCTAAGACAATCCCATCATTGGGGGATTTGAGTGTATCCAAATCATGGATATGCTCTGCCTTTTCAAGCTGGGACAGCAAATCAGCCAATTCCTTTTGTGATGATGCCAAATCCTGGGTAGCCACTGCCGCATAGCCGGATTTATAAGCCGAGAAATCTGCTTGTGCAACCTGCAATGCCTCTTTTATTTCTTGGTTAGTATTTATCAAGCGGTCATAGGTATTGGATTTATCAAGATACTCCTTGTGTGCTGTTAAATAAGCAAGGTGGCTTATTTTTTTTCCATCCTTATAGAGTTTGGCGTGCATGGCATCAATTTTTTGGGCATTGCTTTTTTGTTCTAATGCCTGCTCTTGATCCCGTTGGTTGGTTACGAGGCTGGCTTTTAGTTGTTCCACCTTACCTTGAAAAGCTGCTAACTTAGCTTCGTATTCTTGCTTACGCTCCTGATATATCCGGTCTTGCAAGCCATCTTTAATGGCATGGTCGTTGATTCCGGTTTCTCTTTCCAGCCGTGCAAGGCGTGTCCTAACGGAGTCAATCTTGATGTTAAGCTGTTGTACATCAACTTGTGTGAAAGTAGTATCAAGCTCTGCCAATACTTGGCCTTTGCTTACAATATCACCTACCTTGACGTGAATATCCTTAACCATAGAAGTTTTTATGGGCTGGATCAGTAATGGGCGGGCTTGTGTCACTAATTTCCCCCTTGCGAACACAATTTTGTCAACGTCTGCCAGCGAAGCCCACACCACCGCAAGGACGATAGTCGCCACCATTGCATAGAGTGCAAACCTAGCCATAAAGGGTAGGTGGCGCTCATCGACTTCCACTGCATCAGGCTGGAACTCAATCGTTTCTTTGGGTAGACCTGTTCTCTTTTTCATGGGGTATCAACGGTTGTAGCGTGACTGTAATGACCAAAGTTCACTGTAAATGGGGCTTTTATCCAACAATTCATCATGGCTTCCGATGGATTCTATACGCCCTTTGTCAAGGACAATAATACGGTCTGAATTCCGTAATGTGGATAATCGGTGAGCTACGATAATCATCGTGCGCCCTTGGGCTATTTTTTCGAGGTTTTCTTGGATGATATACTCACTTTCCGGGTCAAGTGCAGAAGTGGCCTCATCAAATATCATGATGCGTGGTTTTTTCAACAAGGCTCTGGCGATGGCTAAACGCTGCTTTTGCCCCCCAGATAAGTTAGCCCCATTTTCCTCAAGAACCGTATCGTACCCTTGGGGGAGGTATTGGATAAACTCATCAGCCCCCGCCATTTGTGCGGCTTCAACAATTTCTGAAAAACCCGCTTTGGGATTAGTCATGCCAATGTTTTCGCGCACACTACCGTGAAACAGGAAGTTTTCCTGCAATACGACACCAATACTTCTCCTTAAATGCGCTAGGTCAAGTTCCCTGATGTCTACCCCATCAAAACGGATCAGGCCACTTTGGGGTAAATGTAAACCTTGAATCAGCCGGGTGATGGTGCTTTTGCCCGAGCCAGAACGCCCCACTAACCCAATCACCTCGCCCGTCCTAATGTTGATGCTGATGTCATCTAGCACAGCCTTTCCACCAAGGTCATAGCGGAAAATTACACCCTCAAGCCCAATATCCCCTTTCAAATCTTGGCTTAATGCAGACGCTCCTCCAGTCTTTTCTGACTTCCTGTTCATGATCTCGCCCAACATACGGATAGAAAGGTGTATCTTCTGGTATTCATGGGCTAACTCAACCAGCCTAATTAGCGGGGTACTAACCTTACCTGACAGCATTTGAAAGGCAATCAATGCACCAACTGTCATGCTTCCGCCAATCACATCTTGCGCCCCAAACCACAGGACAGCGACCTGCATCCCATTTTCCAGTGTTTTTGTCATGGATTGGGCAAAGGTTGCCATTTTTTCTACCGAGAAATTGGTGCTTACCGTATTGGCGGCACTTTGATCCCATGTTTTTTGGCGGGCAGGTTCCAATGCCAATGATTTGACCGTGGACATGCCTTGAATAGATTCCACCAGCATTGCTTGCCGTTCCCCTTCCGCCCCATACAATGCCATCAAACGGTGGTAGAAAGGCTTAAGCAACACACCGATAACCACAGCAATCAGCACGGAGAAAACCAATACAACCACCGCAAGCTGGGCACTGTACAGGAACAGGATAGGGACAAACACTAACAAAGCGGTGGCATCCAGCACACTTTCTAGCATATTTCCGGTTAGGAACTCCCGGATTTTCTCGGTTTGCTGCATGTGCTTGGTGACAATGCCCGCGAGGCTCTTTTCAAAGAATGACAAGGGCAAGCTGACCAACTTGGCGAAGGTGCGGGTGGCTAAACGCATGTCAATCTTACTGGTGGCGAACGATAACAGGTAGCCACGCAGGAACTTGAACAACCCTTCAAACAGGACAATAACCACAACACCAATCGTCATGACGTTCAGGGTATTCAGGGTGTGGTTAACCAGAACCTTATCCACCACTGTTTGAAAGTAGAGCGGAATCGCCAGAGCCAATAACTGCATGAACAGCGCAATCAGGACAATTTCTGAAAATAATAACTTTTGGCGGAAAATTTCGGGGGTGAACCAACGTAAACCGAAGTCCATCGCATCAGTGGCGGTTGTGCGTTTTTTCTTGACCAGTATAAGATCGCCGCCCCACACCTTCTGCAAGTTTTCCTTGCTCCAAAACCGAAAAGGTGACTCGCCTTCTTGCACATCAGGGTGATAGCTGACAAGGTGTTGGTCTCCGGTTTGCTCGTCCTCTTCAAATCCTGAAAAAACCAGTGTCTGCCCGTCACGCAAGATTGCTAAGGCGGGATAGGCTGCGCCCATCCGGCTTAAATGTTTCCAACTGAAACGCACCGAACGGGTTTTTAGGTTAAAGTCGTTAAATATACGGGTAATACGTGCAAGGCTGAGATTACCGTCGTCCAGTTGGTATTTATGGGTAAGTTGCCCTTCAGTCACCGGGATTTCGTGGTGAGCGAGGATGGCAAGGAGGTTATTGACTGTCATAGAATAAAGGTGGCAATAGACATTAAGTGAGCGACGAGGGTGGTTTTCCACGCAAATGGTAAACCAAGATCATAACTGCTGTAATCATATGACTGCTCGCCATAGGCAACCCCCAAATGAAAAATGATTGCACAGTTAAAGGATAGAATATAGCACTTATAATGCTACCATGATGATCCTCCACAGGAATAATCGCCCCAAAAGGATAGGAAATACAAATAACACCAATCAATATAATGGCAAGTTGGATAAAAATGATCTTAATAATTCCAGCAGTAGATAATCCAGTAAGATGCTCTGCTTTAATGGCATATGATGCTATCATAACTCGCTCAGTAGCACCCAATATAACGCCGGGAATAAAAGGAATCAACAGTATTATAAGCCCACCTAGCACACCAGTATAAGCCAAGGCAATATCAGGTATTTCATTTATAAATATATTTTTATAATCAGAAATCATTGGAAAGAAATAACCGACTATATCAGTATACTTTTCTATTGACTTAGCAAAGTTCAAAAACAATTCAGGGAAGGCTCCTAATGTTATTATAGCGGTTATAAGGTATATGGCTGAAATAATCATCATGGGAAGTGCTGTTACCCCAAACCAACTAAAGTTATTAGGAGCGCTCACCGCTTCACTAAAAGTAGTAGGGCATACTTCAGCAGGTCTCCTGATCCAGGGATAAACATCAACCACAATACCGATAATAAAAAGGATAAGCAGAGCAGTCGTATCTCCAAGCAATAATCCTGAATACATTCCAATGAGAGCACCTTTATTTCTGTACAAGCCGCCATAGAAACCCCGTCCAACTCTCTGCCAAGCACCAACTTTTTGCTCTACAGTAGGCGTTTCCATGTGCTTTAGGTGCTTACTCAAGAAAAAAAAGACGATGAGCGGCACTATTATCAGCCTTGATATGCCAGCCCAATCAACATCATTAAAAGTCATTACAAATCCCCCATTCCCTATATTGCAAAAAGCCATCGCCAGATTAATGGTGATGGCTTTAGTCAGTATCGAAGCATTAATGTGCTGCTAACATACCATTGGCGGATTTTGTATTAGATGCCCCAAATGAACGAACAGTTGCACTCTGTAACTTGGAATAATCTTTCCATGCAACGGAATTGTTACTTGCGGGAGTGGAGATCGTTTTAGGTGATGCTGGAGGTGATAGAGTTTTTGTTTTGGATGGCTGGCTGATGCCAAGCGATGTAGCGGCTTTCTTAACCAAAGGTGTGACCATTTTAACCGCACCATTTTTTACCCCATCACCGAAGAAATAGGATACAGCACCATAACCAACGGCTCCTACCACCCCTGCTGCAAGAATAACAGGAGCAGAAGCTACGCCAACAACTCCAACAGCCACTGCACCAGCCGCAATTCCAAGCCCAACATCTATGGATGAAACAATAGCTCTCGCGGTTGCAGCACTTTTACTTCCTGTGTTGAGATATTCTGCTCTAGCATCAGCACCCACCCCAATTGCGGCAAGAGGCAAAGCAACCTTACTTAGTACCTTACCAGCAGGCGCAAATTTCGTCACTACATTCGCAGAAGCTTTCGCTGTACTGGGAACGGCTTTGGCAAGTGCCTTAGTACCGCCTATTGCCCCGGCTTTGGCAATGTCTATTTTGCGTGCATTAATTGTTGCAGCAGTGCTAGGTTTATTTTTCGCCGCCTGCAATGCGTTATCATAGTTGGAAAGTATCTTTTTAGTTGCCACGGTTGCCACTGCCTTGTCTGCAAAGTTGTGCGCAAGACCGACAGCACTCACCGTGTTGGCGACTGCGGTAGCTTTCTTCGCTGCTGTTGAGGTTGCAGGCACTGCTGTTTTCACCGTGGTGGTTGCGGTAACTGCTTTCTTCGCTGTTGTGGTTGCTGTGACCACTTTTTTGGCCGTATTAGTGATAGCGGTAGCCACGTTTTTCACTGCTGTAATTGCTTTTGATATGCTGCTTAAAATTCCCATTTCTCGTCTCCACTGTGTATTGTATACGGCATAAATTTAGAGCAGGTTGAGCATTGGGAAATGCTCAACCGTGAAATCAGCTAGCAAATGCAAGTTGCCCTGCTTGGCTATTGGATAGATTTCTTAGTGAGCTTGACACAGTGCTTTGAGCAAGCCCCTTGTTATCAACCCAGCTAATGGAGGAAATGTTGCTTCCTTGTGTACTTGCTCCAGCCTTAATTACAGGTGCAACAGCCTTTACTATGGGTACAGCGATTTTGACTATAGGTGTAACCGCCTTGACCACAGATTTGACTACATTAACTATAGGCGTAACTGCTTTGACTACGGATGTGACTGCTTTTGTTACAGGTGCAGCCGCTTTCACCACTGGGGCAGGAGCAGATACTTTAGTTGTAGCTTTAACTACTTTGATTACAGGTGTAATTGCTTTTACAGCAGGTATAACTGCTTTTACAACAGACACAGCAGCCTTTGCTATCGGTAAAGGGGTTTTTGCTTTGACTGCCGAGACAAGCGTTTTGGTTGCATTGACAACGGGGGCGATTGTTTTAGCTATACTAACTGCTTTTATAACTGGGGCAGCGAACTTGGCTACAGACGCAACTACTGCGGCTACTGGTGCAAAGGTCATGAGTACAGGTGCAACTGCCGCTATCACAGGTGCAGCCGCCTTAACTACCTTTACTACAGGTGCAACCACCTTTCCCACGGCGGTAACGGCTTTTTTTATGGCATTACCAATTTTGCTAAAAAGTCCCATATCTGTTTTCTCCTCACAATTTATCGATCATTTACAAAATACGTGCAGTGTGCACATTCATCTTCATGTCGTGAAATGCAATTTGCACTAACCTATCAGTGCTATTTTCAAAAATTAAGCATCAAGCTGAGAAGTGCGGTCTGTTTTATTGCCCCATTAGAAACTGAATGCGGGCTTAAGTATCGCTGTGCAAATCACATTTGACAAGTATTGATCAGTTATACAGTTATAACTAAATATCGTTTTTTATAACTTTAGTTATAATCCGCTATCATTTTTTTTAACACAGTCGGATTAATCGGTTTATAGCTGACCAGAATGCTCAATTTCTCCAGCTTTTCCACCAAAATTGGTGAAGTATTGCCAGTAATCAATAGTGCAGGTATATCCCGCCCCGCCAATTCCCGCAGTTGTTGGATAACCTCAACCCCATCCTGCTCTGCATTCAGTTGATAATCGCTGATGATGAAGTCCATATCTGGGTGTTCGGCAATCAGTGCTTCCGGTTCTGGTGTTTGGCTGATAATGACGTTATATCCCCATAAAGTCAGCAGAGTTTGCAGAGATTCCAATACATGTTCATCATCTTCCACCACCAATACTTTGTCTTGACGGGGATTGGAAAGGGAAAGCAGCAATTCGGTATCAGCACATTGCAGGGTAGGTGGATTGGCGAGTGGGACGGTGATGGAAAACGTGCAGCCTTTGCCCGGTTGTGACCACAGTTTGATTTCATGCTCCAGCGATGCTGATAAGCGTTTGACAATGGCAAGCCCTAAGCCCAAACCTCGGCTGCGTTTTCGTTCGGGGTTATGCAGTTGGTAAAATTCGCGGAAAATGCTTTCTTGTTCCTGAAACGGGATACCCACGCCATTATCACGGATTTCAATGCGTAAATACTTACCCTGCCGCCGTCCGCCGATCAGGATGCCCCCACGTCCCCCCATGTGTTTGATGGCATTGTGTACAAGGTTTTGGGTGATGCGCCCCAACAACGTGGGGTCGGAGTGGATATATGCACAGGTGCTGACGTAGCGCAAAACCAGCCCCGCTTCCTCTGCCTGTGGTTTACATTGTTGGTAGATGTGCCGGAAGAGGTCGTTCAGTGGGAACACCTGCTTGTGCACCGTTTGTTTGCCCGCATCCAATTGGGCAACATCTAACATGGCGTTGAGCAAGCCATTCAGTGCACTGATGGATGCCCCCATGCCCTCAATAATGTGCTGCTCTTGCGAGTTGGATGCCCGTACTTTTTCCAAGGAATGTTGGAAAAATTGGAGGGCCTGCAAGGGTTGGCGTAAATCATGGCTGGCAGCAGCAAGAAAACGGGTTTTTTCAAGGCTTGCCCGTTCTGCCCGCTGTTTTTCTTCCGCCAATTGTTGGGCGAGTAGGGCTTTTTCTTCACGTTGTTCCAGCGTATCCATCAGGAAGCCGTGCAGGTTCAAAGCGAATGCTGTGCAAGCCAACATGTACACGATGAGGGTAATGCCAAACCAAACATGAAAAATACCTTCATTCACAAAAGTGCCAATCAGCGCAGGTAGCAAGGTGCAGAACATGAAGGAGATGAGCGAAGGTAAGTGGAAAAGGGTCGCCAGTACACCGCCTGTGAATACGCCACCCAGAATAATGGTGAATATAACGGCAGCTTGCGCCTGTGCAATGCCCACGTCCCCAACGAAGAATACCCAACCTGCGCCCCATACAAAGCCGTTGAAAGAGCAAACGATGGTTGAAAGGTAAGGCCAGAATTGCGTGGTGCGGTAGCTGTTATAGTTGGCATGATAAATAATGAAGGCAAGCCAGAAGCTGTTGATGACCAATTGTGGGGCTAACCACAGCCTCATGTAACGGGACTGGGGTATGTCCGTTGGAAAGATGAGGTAGGTAACGTAGGCAATTAACATGACACCCACAGCCCCAATGAAGGTACTGATGCTTTCCAAGCGGATGCGTTCTTCCAAGACATCTTCTGCCCGTAAGTTACGCTGGGGCAAAAAGGGCTTGGGTAGCCAATGCGTTAGCAAATGAACCCCCGGTTCCTTGCAATTTGAACGGCATGGCGACGGTTATCCGCATCTAATATTTTTAATATGGCATAGAAATGTTGTTTGATTGTCCCTTCGGTTAAGTTGAGTTCTTTGGCAATTTCCTTGTTGCTTTGCCCAGTGCTGGCCAATGATAGGATGCCGATGTGACGGGCAGACAGTGGGGTATTTATCGTATGGGATTGTGCATAAGGGTTTTCCAACAGTTTACGGGGAAGGTAGATATAACCTCCGAGTAAGCGCTTGATGGCAGCGACCAGCATATCAGTTGATAGATTTTTGGGAATGAAGCCGATAGCTCCTGCATCTATTGCTTCCCAAATCCTATGCACTGAGTGATCACCTGACATAATGGTTATATGTAGTTGGGGGTGTGTTTCCCGAAGTTCGGTCAAATGTTGGAGGCTATCAACGCCTGAGTCCGAAAAAATACGGTCTAATAGCATCAAGCTGATCGAGGGATGGCGTTTGAGAAGGGTTTTTGCAGCGTCAATGTCAAGAGCCTGATGAATGCACAAGTCGGGAATGTGCAACGGTAGTGTTGCCATCAAGCCCGCTAGGAACTGTGGATGATCATCGGTAATCAAAATGTGTGGCATTACTTGCCCTCCAACAACGCTGCGGTCAGGTCAGCATTGAGTTCGATAAATTTGCGGTTATTCCAGAAAAAGATCGGGTCGTCGCCCATGTCATGCCTGCCCGCCCGATGAAAGATGTGGTTGCGGGGGAACAGTGCTGTGCCGAGTTCGTGGAATAGCTCCCTAACTTCCCGTTTGGTTTTTGCGCCCAGTGGGTAGCTGTCAGGGGCGTTGGGATTGTTGGTGTGCAGTTCAAAATCATCATCACACATCAGGATGAAGTCGTGGTTGGCTTCATCCAGCCAGAGCGTCACGATGATTTCGTCTGCTGTTTTGATCTTATAAGAGCCGGGGGTATCGTGGAATTGTGTCACCACGATGCAATCATCCATGCACTCAATCTTGCCGAAGACAATTTTGATTTTGCGCGGAATCAGCGAGCCAATGTCGATGGGGCTTTCCAGCGTATAGGCGATCTTGAAGCTACTGTTTTTACTTTTAGGGGTGAGTTTGAAACTGAAATAGCAGTTCTTATGCAGGCTGGCATCATGCCTGAACTTGCGCCAGTAGCCCGTCTTGGGAATGACACTGAAAAAGTCGTTTTCGTCAAAGAAATGCCGCATCACTTTGTATTTATCGGCAATGGTTTTAACGATCAGGGTGTACCAAAACCCCATGGTTTTATTGACGGCTTTATCTTCTTGCAGGTAGTGCGCCAGTTGTTGGTTGTGGGTTTCTTCGGGCGTGTCTTTGCTGAGTAGTTTATACATGCCGCCCTTCAGCTTTTTGACATAACTTTCCAGTTGAGGGTTGCCATCCGTTTGGATCATACCTTTTGCACCAAAGATATGGTCGGAACCAATACCAAGCAAAGCTAACAGCTCTTCCATTTTTTCTTTGTCGACGCCGATGCTTTTGGTTTTATTAGTTGACAAGATTTCACGGATATAACGTTCGGAAACACTTAACTTATCGGCAAGCTGCTTTTGGGTCAGGCCAATACCCGCAATGCGGCTCCTAAGTTGAGTCGCTTCGTGATTACCGATTTTCAGTTTCATGCCGACACTTCAGGCTGAGATTTTTGGGCGTGATAAAAACTTGGAATATGTACGGATATTAGTCGATGTGATTATTTTATGGAAGCTATCGGGGCGACCAATAGGAACAGACATGCAAAAAAAGCACATCCAGTTCCTAGTGGATTAAAAAAGGCGGGGGAGAAGAGGGGTCAGACGTAATAAGTACTCTTAGTCATCACTTTCGACATCAGCGGCATTAAGAACTTACGCACCGGGAACGGCAGTTTCGCCCCGCCGGATTGCATCGCCACATCGCCGTGATGCGCTTCGTCTTCTTTCATTTTTTGTAAGATTGCCATGTCTGCCAAAGCGTGCGCAGGAAGGCGGTTGATGTGTTCTTCCAGATGCTTGATCACTTGGTCTTCGGTTTCTTTGACGAAGCCTAAGCTCCATTTGTCACCGATTTTGCCCGCAAGTGCACCGATGGTGAAGGAACCCCAGTAGAAAAACGGGTTCAGCAGGCTTTTGCGGCTGCCCACTTCCTGTAAGCGTTTGTCTGTCCAGTTGAGGTGGTCGTTTTCTTCCATCGCGGCGCGATCCATCTGTTCACGGATGTCGTCGCGGTTGGCGGTCATCGCCTGCCCACGGTAAAGCCCTTGGGCAGACACTTCGCCGGTATGGTTGATGCGCATCAGCCGACCGATCAGGGTGCGTTCCTCATCGGTCAGGGGGGCGGTTTCCTGCACGCCTTCTGCTGGGTTGGGGCGTTCGGTCGTCGGTGCAGTGGCGTGGACGACACGCAATGACTGGTCGACTTCGATCAGGATTTTGTCCAGCAGATTGAGCTTACGCATAAAACCTCCCGCTTTGTATCATTACGGTTTGCTGCTCAGGTACTTGATGGCTTGCAACAAGTTTTCTTCGCTGCCGACCCTGCTAGGGCTGGTCATGTATTTGCCATTGATGATGATGACAGGTACAGAGTCAGCTTTGGAACGTTGACCAATTTCGTCTGAGCGGGCGAGGTCAGCTTGCATTTCCATGGATTGCATTGCGCCTTTGACCTGATCAGGGGTGAAGCCCATGTTAGCGAAGAAACGCTGCATGGCGTCCTCATCGTTAATTTCGCGGCGTTGGGTGTGCAGTGCTTCAAATATCTGGATATGGACGTGCTTTGCGCCTGTTGGGTCAAGCATTTGTCCGACGTAGAACAGTTTCGCATGGAATGCCCAGCGCGGGCTGAGGGTGGCAGGAACCCGGCGGAAGACAACATTGTCCGGCTTGGTTTGCAGGAATTTATTAAGGGTTGGTTCCAATGCGCGGCAATGTGGGCAACCGTACCAGAACATTTCAACCACTTCGGTTTTGCCCGGTGGGACTTGGGTTGGAATGGGGGGTGAAATTACAGTGTAATGCACGCCTTCCCTGAACTCCATCGGCGCAGGTGCGGGAGCTACGGGCGCTTGTTGGACTTGCGGTGTTGGGGCTGGCGTCACAGCGGCTACTGTTGTCAGTGCAGGCTTGGCTGGCTGGTTGTTGACAGCCTGTGCTTGCGTGGATTCGGATAAACAACCCGCTAATGTCAATGCGGCTGTCAATATCACGCCGCAGGTGCGGCTAAACACTCGTTTCATTTATGGTATCTCCCTGTGTATTCTCTATTCAGCGCTCACTTATCATTCGGTGTGGCTTCTTCGCTAGGACAACATTTACCTGCTTAAAGTTCGCCGTAGGAATGCAATCCTGACAGGAACATGTTGACGCCAAGGAACGCAAACACGGTGACAAACAATCCAATAATGGCCCACCATGCCATCGGTACGCCACGCCAGCCTTTGGAAAGGCGTAGGTGTAACCAAGCAGCATAGTTCAGCCAAACAATCAGCGCCCAAGTTTCCTTGGGGTCCCACGACCAATAACCGCCCCATGCTTCGGCTGCCCACATTGCCCCAAGGATGGTGGCAACAGTGAAAAAGGCAAACCCTAGCGCAATCGCTTTGTAGGTGATGTCGTCTAACATTTCCAAAGGCGGCAGGCGGGTAGCTGCAAAACCTTGTGGGTTGTTTTTCTCACCATTGGCACGTAGCAGGTAGGCTACGCTCACCATCGAAGCGAGGGCAAATGCACCATAGCCAACAAAATTGGCGGGCACATGGATTTTCATCCAATAGCTTTTCAGCGCAGGAACCAGCGGTAAAATTTTGGCTGCGTTACGCTCAAAACTGTACCACAAGAGGAAGCCGACTGCGGCACTAATAACCAATAAAACGAAACCACCGAGCGAGCGGTTTTTGTATTGCTGTTCATAATACAGGTACAGCAAGCCAGTCATCAGGCAGAACAGGATAAACACTTCATATAAGTTGCTGACTGGGATATGTCCGAACTCTGGGTCAATCAGGTAAGACTCGTACCAGCGCACCATCAGCCCGGTAAAGCCCATGATCAGCGCAGCCCAAGTAATGGCGGTGGCGGTTTTTTGGGTAAAGTCACTGTTGGCAAGCAAGCCGCCGAAATAAGCGACGGTCGCCATCACAAACAAAGCACTCATCCACATGATGGCGGATTGGCTAGAGAGCAGGAATTTCAGCCCAAACACGCTTTCCGCATTGGCGTAGCTGCCGCTGTAAAGCCATGCACTGAAGAGGCTGAATACTGCCACGGTCAGCGCGTAAGGTTGGAATGATTTCCAGAACCATCCCAAGGCGACCAAGCCGGGTGCTGTCATTGCCAGAATGCCGATTTCATACGCATCCATCACTTGGCCGTATTGCACGAACACGAATGCGGTGGCAGCGAGTATCAAGCCTGCCCACAGCCAATCAGTCAGCCCTAAGCGCTGGAATAGTCCGGGTTGTTCAATCAGGGAATCAATCATTTCCTGTTGCGTTGCCATGTGTTACCTCTCGTCCGATGGTCTGTGTGAACGTATCTTGTAGGTGCTTGAAATAAAGCTCGAATTCTGGCTGGTTACGGTTACTGCTGCCCGCCAGCACAATTTCTGACTGCTTATCTCCTGCCGGTTTGATCCATACCCATATTCTACGGTGTGAGACATAAAATAACAGAAAGACCCCTATTGCCAGCATGATACTGCCGAGGTAGACCACGCTTTTGCCCGGTGAACGGGTAATTTGCAATCCTGACGCTTCAATCTGTTTGAAGCTGGTCATTTGGATAAGCCACGGCGAGCCGTAGGATGAAATCTTATCAATGGCAAGCAAGCTGTCGTCAAAGAACATCCAGTCAGCTTCGTTGGGTTCGCCAGTTACACCTTCTTGCTTGAGGGTTTCCTGATACACCGCCCGCATTGACGCATTTAGGACTTTCATAAAGGCTTCCGACGCCGCTTCGCGCTTGTCTTCGGGGAAGCGGGTGGTGATTTCCTGCATGATCCCATCCGAACCCTTGGTGGCAAAAATGCTGGTCAAGTGCACCATAGATTCGATCACCTGATTTTCCACATCGGCATTCTGCATCTGGGCTTGCTGCATGGATGTACGGGTTGTCTCAAGCGCTGATTTTTTCACAAGTTCGGTGTTTTGCAAATCCGACAAAAACCGCATAAAGCGCCCTGTGCCACCTTTGGTATCCACCGGAATGTGCAAATAACGGAACGGGTCAGCCGGGGAACTGCGCACACCACTGATGAGGTAGTTCTGCCCCTTGATATTGACCGGGTTCATGTAGTTTTGGTATTCCATCGCCTGCCCAGTGGCATCACGCAGCTTGAAAGTGATGCTCGGGCCGATGTTGCGCTTTTTAACTTTGCCGTCCGGTTCTTCCATATCATTGATGTTGAACAGGCGGAAATCTTTTAGTTCCAGCGTGTAGTTTTGTGTGGAACTGCTCAGCTTGTAATCGCGGAAGATATTGCCTTCCACATCTTGCACAGCGAACTGGCTGTTGAAAGGGTGCAAGCGCAGGTTGATCTTGGAGCCACCATCACCGAAGTTAGCTTGATAGATTGCCACGCCGTTGTAGACCAGTGGATGGTTGACCGAAATTGTGGCTTCCAGCGGTTTGGGCAAAGCCTTGTCGTGGATGACCAGATCGCTTTCAAAGGATTTGGGCATCCCGGTGGAATAGTGTTCAACGCGGAAATCTTTCACTTCCACATCAAAGGGCAAGTGTTGCACCAGATAGCCGTCGCGTACCGGCAGGAAAATGATGTTGGCGTGGTTGCCTTCCGGGATGTCTACCGAGCCACGGTAGGTGGCGTTATCCGGTGGCAGTTGGCTGATGGCTGGTACATCGGCGGCGGGGAGGTTGCGGGTTTCCGGTTTAAGGGTTCCCTGCCACTCGCCAATTCTGATGGCGAGGCTGCTATTGTCCAGTATGCCGCCACCAAACAGGATGACGATCATGCCAAGATGGGTCAGCCAATAACCCCAGTGGTTGGCGCGGCCTTTCATGCCCGCGATGACCACGTGGTCGTCCGCCACTTTTTGGCGGGTTTTGAAACCTTGTGCGTGCAGGATGCGCTGCGTCATGGCTTGCGCGGCGGTGTTGTCCATTGGGCTGCTGAGGCTGAGCTGATGCTTCATTGCCCGCAGGGATTTTTCCTGCACGTTTTCGCGGAAATGGCGTAACTCGCGCAAGATGCCGGGAGTGTTGCGTCCTACACAGGTAGCGATGGAAATGACCAACACCACCAAAATCGCAAGGAACCAAGCGGCAGCGTAAACATCGTACAGTCCCATCGACTTGAACAGGTCAAACCAGAAGGGGCCAAACTTGATTTGGTAATCCGTGTAAGGCTGGTTTTGTTTGAGGATAGTGCCAATGATGGACGCAATTGCCAACACTACCAACAAACTGATAGCCAGATTCATGGAACCCAGAAAGTTGATCAGGCGTGTACTGGCAGTGGGTGTGTTTCTCATACCGCGAAGACCATGGTTGCAGGAAGGGGCATTAAAACAACAAAGGGTGACAGATGCCACCCTTTGTTTGGTTTCAGTCCATTACGGAATGGTAACTTACTTCAAACCAGCAATGTACTCTGCTACAGCGTCAATTTCTGCATCAGTCATTTTAGCAGCAACGTTTTGCATCATTTTGCCTGCATCGTTAGCGCGTTCGCCCTTACGGAATGCATTCAACTGATTTTTAACGTAAGTGTTTTGCTGACCGTTCAGTGAAGGGAAGTTAGCAGCCGGGTTGCCAGCGCCTGTTGGGCCGTGGCAGGCAGCGCAAGCGGCAACGCCAGTAGCATTGTTGCCACCTTTGTAAACTTGTTCGCCCAGTGCTACTTTGCTTTGGTCAGCTTCGCCCAGTTTTTTGGGTTGGCTGGCGAAGTAGGCTGCCAAGTCAGCCACATCCTGTTCGCTCAATGGCTTAGCCATAGGGGACATGGTGGCGTTGACACGTTTGTCTTCCTTGAAGTTGGTCAACTGCTTCACGATGTAGCTAGCATGTTGGCCTGCCAGTTTTGGCCATTCAGGGTTAGTGCTGTTACCGTCTGCGCCATGGCAGGCTGCACAAGTCGCGGATTTGGTTTTGCCTGCTTCTGCATTGCCACCTTCTGCCCAAGCAGATGCAGTGATGCTAATTGCCAGGCCAGTCAGTACAAACGCGAGTACTTTTTTCATCTCGAAGTGCTCCTAAGATATCTACAAAATCTGTAATCGTTTAACCGCATCATTTGGTTACTCCCCAGACTAACCAGTACTTGATGCGACGCCCTACCGTCTTTTTGCGGTTGAAGCAATCAACTTGCAATCATGTCCGGCGCTCTTTAAGCTGCACCAGCTTGACCGCAGGCGTACCATAATCCACACGCTCCACAGCCTTTCTTTCGCTACAATCAGCCTCTTGGCTTATACATCGCGAAAAAACGACTGGATTGTATAACATATTCTGCTTCTGTTCCGCAAAAAATATTAGAGAATTCTAACATTATGAACCATTACTTTCAGCAGGCAAGTTTCCTGCAAAGTGCGACAACCCGTAAGACTCTGCCTCCAGAAGGTGGTCTTGAGATTGCTTTTGCAGGCCGCTCTAATGCCGGAAAATCAAGCGTAATCAACGTGGTATGCTCGCAAAAGTCGCTTGCCCGCACCAGTAAAACACCGGGGCGGACGCAGCTAATTAATTTTTTTCGCCTAACAGATGGTCACTTTTTGGTCGACTTGCCGGGCTATGGCTACGCAAAAGTACCGGAAGCGGTGAAGTTGGAGTGGCATAAATTTATTGAATCGTACTTGATGGAAAGGAACACCTTGCGGGGTTTGGTTTTGGTGATGGACATTCGTCACCCGCTGACCGAGTACGACCAAGCGATGTTGGGGTGGGCGCATGGTCGGCGTTTGCCCGTGCATGTCTTGCTGAACAAGGCGGATAAGTTGTCACGCGGTGCGGCAGGTAATGTGTTGCTGACGGTACGCAAGGAGCTTGAGGGGCTTGGTGGTATTTCAGTCCAAACGTTTTCGGCGTTGAATAAGCAAGGTTTGGATGAATGTTGGGCTGTTGCCGAGGCGTGGTTAGGTCGTTGATTGCAAACAGAAAAGAAAGATAAATGAATTTTATCTTTAGGTTATTCAGGATTAGTTAATTTACTGACTAATATGATGTTCCTTATAGAAAAGGAACCCCGGCCAAACAGGGGGTCTAAAAAGCCGGGGCTAATTAAACAGGTTTGGATTGGGGACACCAAACCTGTGTCCGCAAACAGAAAACACAAGCGCCGGGCTTAAGCGCTTAATTATTAAGTGTTCTCTGATAACTTTGCGGAAACTGCAAAATTGCTCGTCGTTCTGACCAGCAAGCCTAAAAGTTATCTGCTATTTCTTCAGTATTGTGGGCTTATTCACAAGCTCGGAATTCTATGCCTTAATTGCCACAACATCTACTAGTACCTAGAGTAAACATATAGCAAATGCTTCGTAAATGTCAATATATGTGGTGTAAAACTCTTCGCTCAACGCAGTTCACGTTCCCAGAACGGCTTCTCGCCCACATTCTGCGCTGGGCTTGATGCTGCTGGCGTAGCCCGGGCAGTATTTTTCTCAGGTGCACCGATGACAACGGTAATGTTGAGCGGTTTACCTGCCCGCAGCAAGGTGATGTTGACTCGCTCACCAATCCGCAAGTTCCCCACCATATTTTTGACATCAACGGCGTTGCTTACGTTTTTGCCATTCAGGCGGATAATGACATCAGCGGTTTTGACCCCCGCTTTTTCGGCGGCGGATTTCGGGATGACCAAGCGTACAAGTGCCCCTGCATTAGGTCTTGCGCCAGCGTTATTGGTCATGTTGATGTCACTGTCCTGAACCTCTATGCCCAACTGCCCGCGTTCGACCCGTCCATTCTGGACAATTTGGGTAATCACGCCTGCTGCCGTATTGATGGGGACGGAAAAGCCAATGCCTAAGTTACCACCACTTTGGTCGCCCAGAATGGCGGTGTTGATGCCAATCAATTGCCCTTGCAGGTTGACCAGTGGCCCGCCGGAGTTGCCCAAATTGATGGGGGCGTCGGTTTGGATGAAGTTTTCATATTCACTGATGCCGGGGTTGCGGTGCAGGGCGCTGATAATGCCGGAAGTCACGGTTTGCCCGATACCATAAGGATTGCCGATGGCGACCACGAAATCACCTACCCGCAGATGCTCAGAATCCCCAAAGGGCATGGCGACTAGCCGTTCAGGGGGGATTTGCAGCACTGCCAGATCGGCACGAGGGTCAACCCCAACGATTTGGGCTTGGTATTTACGCCCATCATTCAAGGTGACAAGGATATTGTCCGCTGACTCGATAACGTGGGAGTTGGTGAGGATGTGTCCCCGTTGTGCGTGAATGATGACGCCAGAGCCAGTACCACTGACTGGGCTTTCGGAATGGCTGTCACCAAAAAAGCGTTTGAAAAACGGGTCGCCGAGTAACGGCTCGCTCATTTGCTGGCGACCTTCTGTGCTGATGTTCACGACAGCAGGCGTTACCCTGTCCAGCATGGAGGCCAAAGAAGGCAAAGGCTGACCATTGACTTCGGTAGGAAGTGCGGCGTGCGCTGTGGTGGGTACGGCGGCAGGCAGGATCATCGCTGCTAGCAGTATCACGTTGCGCATTATTTTGGGCATGGTCATCTCTCGTTTTTTCCAGTTGTTGTTTGTCGTGCTTTTGGTCACTTACCCTGTAGTATGGTTCCCTTTTAGGTAAGATGCTGCCTCGGATTTCGACCAAACAGCTTTTTAGCCCTTCCTTATTCTCAGCATCAGGCGCTGGCGTTGTAAGTTTACAACAATGTAATGCGAAAACACTTAAAAATCTACAGGGGGTGAATTTACCCTATTCAATATTTTGCACCTGCTCGCGCATCTGCTCGATCATGACTTTGAGGTCAACGGCAGCTTGCGTGGTGTCGGCGTCGTTGGACTTGGATGATAGGGTGTTGGCTTCGCGGTTGAGTTCCTGCATGAGGAAATCGAGGCGGCGTCCGACTGGCTCGTTGCGTTCCAACACCTCATTGATTTCGTCTAGGTGTGCCATCAGGCGATCCAGTTCTTCTTCCACGTCCAAGCGTTGGGCGAGGATCACGAGTTCTTGTTCGATGCGGTTGTAGTCCGGTGAAATCTTCAGTTCGTCAATGCGGTTGAGGATTTTTTCGCGCTGGGCAGCAATGATGCCGGGACGGTGTTTACGGATGCGCACAATGATTTCCGCAATCTGGTCGCAACGCTGGTAAATGAAATCTGCCAAGCGTTTGCCTTCGCGTTCGCGGGTTTCCAAGAGGTCATCCAGCGTGTCTTGCAGTAAGGCTTTGGCGTGGGCGCAAAGGATGTCCATGTCGGGTTGGGAATCTTGTGCCACCCCCGGCCAGCGCAGGATGTCGACGGCTTTGAGCGGTTCCGGGTTGTCGGTAATGGATTCCAGTTGGCGGCAAGCAATGATCAGGGCGCGAGCCAACGGTTCGTTGATGCGGATTTCGCTGGTGTTGCTTTTGCTGGGGTTGAAACGCAGCGTGGTTTCAACTTTGCCGCGTTTGAGGGTGCTTTGGATGGTTTCGCGGAAAGCATTTTCTTGGCTGCGGAAGTCTTCCGGCAAGCGCAGGCTGATGTCGAGGTAACGGTGATTGACCGTGCGGGCTTCCCAGCTCATTGTGCCGTGTTCGGTGGTCAGTTCGCGGTGGGAAAAGGCCGTCATGCTGCGGATCATGTGTGTTTGCTTCCGGTTGTTTACTTGGTGCTTAATGGTAGTCGATTCGCGGCTCAAGTTCATGTTTTTGCCGCAAGGTAGGGCGGGCGCAAGACCACGCTTCAATGTGTTGCACGCCGTGTGAACGTAATAACCGCGCCAGTTCGCGGGTGGTTGCCCCGGTGGTGATGACATCATCAAAAATGGCAATGCGGGCGTAAGACAATGGTGCAGTAAGCTGGAATGCTTGGTTCAAGTTGTGTTGGCGCTGGCTGGAATCGAGTTCGGTTTGCGGCAATGTGGATTTGTGGCGTGTGACCGCGTGGGTCAGCAGCGGAACGCCGAGTTGCTTGGCTAACGGTCGGGCCAATTCCAAGGCTTGGTTAAAACCGCGTTTGTGTAAGCGGGCAGTATGCAAAGGAACCGGCAAGATGGCATCCGGTAGCTGCGCGATCTGCGGCAGGATGCCGCTGGCGGTCAATTCCCCGAGCGTGGCAAGTTCGCGGATGTGTTTGCCGAATTTGATCCCCAGCAGCAAATTACTGATTGGTGGCTGGTAGGTAAATGCGCTGATGCAAGTTTCGCAAGGTGCAATGGGGATGTTGTTGGTTTCCGGTAGCCACGGTAAATCATCGTGGCACTGCTGGCAAAGCGGGTGTCCTTCTAGGTGTGGTTGCCCACAGAAAGCGCAATCAGTTGGTAGGAACGCATCCATCAGCCGCAGGAAGTGGCGGTGAAACATCACGGTTTGTTAATGGGTTTGGCAAGGTGGAAGAGTGCCAGTATGACGCCACCTTCCATGCCATAAATATGGGCGGAATAAATGACGGGGGCGTCAATCAGGTTGGCTGACAAAGCGTTTCCCCCATGCAGCCAGTCCCATGCGGTTTTGCCGCAGATGCCGAGCAGGATCAGTAGGGCGGTTGCCCATTCCTTTTGCTGCGCAAATTGCAGGCCAGCGAGCATGAATAGGCCGTATAGCACACCCGAAAAGCCCGCGTACCAAGCCACTTCCGGGCTTAAGAACCACAGCCCCAAGCCAGTACAAGTGCTGATAAAAAGGATATGTGCTGCCAGTATGCGTGGTGGGGTTGGTGGGCGGTTGATGGAAGTCAGTAACCAGAATCCGCACAGGTTAAGCGCCAGATGCCAAAGGTTGGTGTGGATTAGGTTGCCTGTCCACAAACGCCATACCTGCCCGTCATCAATCAAGTGACGTTGGAAGATCAGGTCGCCCTGAAAGAGTTGCAGTAACAGCAAGCTAATGCTGAAAATAGCTGCAACGCCATAATGGTTGATGCATCGGTTGATCATGAGGATGGTTTTATTCTTTTCTGGGTGTGCAACATGGAAGGCAGTATGCCAGAATCCCCCTCATGAATCTTGCATGAGAGGACGAACTGCATGAATGTGAAAAGTATGCGTGGGCGCAAGCCGTTGGAAGCCGGTTTCTCGTTAACAGAATTGATGATTGTTATCGTGATTATCGGGATTTTGCTGGGGATTGTATTCAGTAATATGGATGTGTTGGATAAGGCTAACTCCCAAAAAGCCGAACAAGAAATCAGTAAATTTAAGATCAATCTGGAATCGTACCGCGCAGATAATGGCGCTTTCCCGCCATCGGGGGCGTTAAATGCCTTGGTTTCCAATCCGGGGAATGCACCCCGCTGGCGGCAGTACATGAAAAGCCTGCCGAAAGACCCGTGGGGTAGCGATTACCGTTACCTGAATCCGGGTTCGCACAATAATGAAATGGATGTTTACAGCATCGGGCCGGACAAGCGTGCAGGTACTGACGATGATATTGGCAGTTGGCGGCTGGAACGGTAAACCAGCCCGGCAAGCGGGTTATTCCTTGCTGGAAATGCTGATCGTCATTACGGCGGTTGGCATCTTGTACACGCTCGTGGGTTCCCTGTTGGGGTTGTCGGTGTCTGATCCCTTGAATGAAGAGGTGGCGCGGCTACGCGAGCGAGTCAGTCTGGCGCAGGACGAAAGCGTGGTGCGTTCGCAAGCGTTAGCGTTGGGTTTTGGTGATAAGGGCTACGCTTTTTTTACCCAAGGTGCTGATAAGGATGGTAAGCCGCAATGGGAACCGATTAAAGATGATGACCTGTTACGCCAATACAAATTACCGGATGGATATAAGCAGGTGCTTGATTTGCAGGGGCAGGCTGTGGTTTTAGATGCATTGCATCCGCAGGTATTCATTTTGCCAACGGGGGAAATGACGCCGTTTGAATGGCATTTGCGCTCCACGCCCGAACGCGAAGGTGTGCTGAAATTTGATGCGCAAGGGCGGCTTCAGGATGCGGTTCATGAAACGGGTTAAGGCGCGTCAGGCGGGTTTCAACTTGATCGAAGTCATGTTTGCCTTGTTATTGCTGGGGCTGGTGATCAGTATCAGTGTGGAAACCAGTGCGGGTGACATTGCGGGTTACAAACGTATGCGGGATGGTTCATTCGCCCGTTGGGTGGCACTGAACCAGGTCGCAGAAGTGCAATTGTCCAAGGAGTTTCCTGCCGAGGGTAAAGAATCGGGGGAGGCTGAGATGGGTGGTATCGACTGGAAGTGGCAGCAGGAAATCGTATCAGCCCCGAATGAGGATGACTTGCGCAAGATTCAGGTTTCCGTTTATCAGGCGGGGCAGCCGGATGAATTGGTCTCTATGCAAGTGGGTTATGTGGCTAATCCGCAGCCCAAGCCCCGGGCAAAGGTTCAAGCCCCATGAGAAAGGTGCGTGGTTTCACTTTGCTGGAATTGATGATTGCGATGGCGGTTTTTGCCGTGTTGGTGATGCTGTCGTACAGCTCCATCTCGTTGTTGCTGGATTCTAACCGTAACAATAGTGGGCGGCAGGCCGAGTTGCAGCAGTTGCAAAAGGCTTTGCTGTTTGTGGAACGTGATATTCATCAACTTGCCGACCGTGCGGTGAGTACGGAGTATGGGGAGGCGACGCCCGCTTTTCATACGCCAACAGATGCGGGTGTGTTGCTAGAGTTAACCCGAGGGGGTAACCCCGACATGGCTTGGGAATTGCGCACCTCTGGGCAAATGCGCAGCACCCTCCAGCGGGTGCGTTACGTGCTTGAAGATGACAAGTTGTTGCGGCAGAGCTGGAATCTGCTGGATCATCTGGAGACTGACCCGCCTGTCAGTGTTATTCTGCTGGAACAGGTCAAGTCGCTGAAGTTGCGTTTTAAAGGGGAAAAAGCTGATTGGGCCGAGGTATGGGAGGATGTGGGCTTGCCGAAAGCGGTGGAGTTGACGCTTGATCATGAAAACCTCGGGGAAATCAAGCGGATTTTCATCGGTTATTTATAAGAATTTGCTAATATTCCTCTGGGTTCACTGGAATTTGTAAGGGTTAAACGATATAGTTCCGCTAGGAAAGAGAGGGGAAGGAGTTCTGTTGCAAGCATGTTTCCGCGAACGTGTTTATCTCTCGTTGCCTTCAAATACTGCCGCTTTGAGGAATTAGTAAACGCATGAGCATAAGAAAAAATGCGCTTTGGTTGCTGGTCTTGGTATCGGGCGCATACCTTTTTCCTGTCGCACAGGCTGCCGAAATAGTCAGGGTTGAGGCGGCTGTGTCGCAGTCCCAGTCCGTGATGGGGAGCACTGTCATTCCCTATAAAGAAGTCACTTTATCTGCCCAGATACCAGGGGTGGTTAAGCTCGTTGCTGGGGAGGTGGGCTCCAGCTTTAAGCAGGGTGATGTTATCGTCCAAGTGGATGAGTCCCAAGTTCAGGCCAAGCGCAATGCTGTGCTGGCGCAGATCGCTACCGCGCAGGCGGTGTTGCAGAATTCCCAAGCCCAATACACCCGCGAACTGGTTTCCCCGCGCAGCAAGGATATTGGTGCAATGCCGGGCATGGGTTTGCCTGCGATGTTCGATATGTTCGCGGTACGCCCGTTTGCCGACTCTATGATGAACAATTATGACTCGGACATGGGGCGCTACACCGATCTGATGGGCAGTGCCTCGGGTGTGTCCCAGTCCCAATCCAATTTACAGCAGGCCATGTCGCAATTGCAGGAAATTGATGCGGCGGTGCGTGATGCCAAGTCGATTGCCCCGTTTGAAGGGATTGTGTTGGCGAAAATGGTTGAGGTGGGGGATACCGTCCAGCCCGGTCAGCCAATGATCAAATTTGGTTTTGTTAAGTACAAGCGTTTGCAGGCGGATGTGCCATCCGGGTTGGTGGGGAATCTGGATAAGGATATGGTTGTCCCTGTACGGATCGACGGTAATGTCAGTACAATGGCGAAAGTTTCACAAATTTATCCCATTGCCGATCCTAGCCGCCACACGGTTACGGTGAAATTTGATTTGCCGGTTGATGTGGTGGCTGCTCCCGGCATGTACGCTGAAATTTATTTGCCTGAGCGGAGTAAGGGTGATGCCAAGGTGGCAATCATTCCGCGCAGTGCCTTGCTGAGCGGGCGGAGTTTGCCGAGCGTGTTAGTCGTCAAGGATGACAATACTTCAGAGCTGCGTTTGGTACGGTTAGGTTCTGACCAAGGTGAAGGTATGGTTGAAGTGGTTTCGGGTGTCAGTGCTGATGAACGGATTGTGGATCACCCTCCCGCCGCCGTTTCATCCGGTTGGATGCCGCCCACAAAATAAAATAGTCCGCCCGCTAGGAATGTAATAAGCATGAACGAATCTCCACACAATACATCTCCCCATCCGCAGCACAATTTGGGCATGGCTGGTGCTATGGCCAAGGCGTTTATTACTTCGCCGCTCTCGCTCTTGTTGCTGTTGGCTTTTTTTGCCGTGGGTACGTTGGGGATGTGGATCACGCCCCGTCAGGAAGACCCGCAGATTTCCGTGCCAATGGTGGATATTTTTGTCCGCTACCCCGGTGCTTCCGCGCAAGAAGTGGAAAACCTGATTTCCCGCCCGCTGGAAAGCATCATGTCAGAAATGACGGGTGTGGATCACGTTTATTCCTATTCTGCCCGTGAAGAGTCGATGGTCACGGTGCAGTTCATCGTCGGGCAACAACTTGAGCCGTCACTGGTCAAGTTGCACGACAAGCTTGAATCCAATAAAGACCGTATTCCCATTGGGGCAGCGCCGCCACTCGTCAAGCCTAAGGGGGCGGATGATGTGCCCTTGGTAACACTGACCCTGTGGTCGAATGCGGTGGATGATGCCAACCTGCGCTTGGTGGGGCTGGATGTGCTACAAAGCCTGCGGGAAGTGGCAAATACCAGTCAGAGCTTCATCGTTGATGGGCGGCACGAAGAATTACGGGTAGAAATCCTGCCGGAACGTTTGGCGACCTTCGGGGTATCGCTGGAACAGGTGGCGGGCGCGATCCGCATGGCGAATTCCGAGCGCAATACCGGGGCAGTCGAACCCGATCAGCGCACTTTCAAGGTTTACAGCGGTGCTTTCCTGAATTCTGCTGAAGACGTGAAACGCCTGATGGTGGCGGTCATTGAGAACCGTCCGGTTTATGTGCGGGATGTGGCGACGGTAACGGAAGGCCCCAGCGACGCGAGCCGTTCAGTGGGCTACTACACCGGGCCGGGAGTGCGTGAGTACGGTTTACTGCATAAGATTAAAGCCTTCTTCTTCGGCGAAAAAGTCGAAGAGCAAGCCAAAGAAGTCGCAGACAATGCCCCAGCGGTAACGCTGGCGATTGCTAAGAAACACGGCACTAACGGTGTGGATGTCGCCAAAGCAGTGTTGGATAAGCTGGAGACCCTGAAAGGCCGGGTTATCCCTGACAATGTGCATGTGAATGTTACCCGTAACTACGGCGAAACGGCAGATGCCAAGGTTAGCGAACTGATTTTCAAACTGTTCGTGGCAACGGGCATCGTGACGGTGCTGGTATGGTTCTTCCTCGGCTGGCGTGCGGCTGGCGTGGTGCTGATTGTTATCCCAGCGGTTATTACCACCACGGTATTCTCTGCGTGGATACTGGGAATGACCATTGACCGGGTATCGTTGTTTGCGCTGATTTTCTCTATTGGGATTTTGGTCGATGACGCGATTGTGGTGGTGGAAAACATCTACCGGCGCTGGTTGCTGATTGAAGATACCGATGTGGAAACCGCTGTCGATGCGGTGCGCGAAGTGGGCAACCCTACTATTCTGGCAACCGGGACGGTCATTGCAGCTTTGCTGCCGATGGGGTTCGTCAGTGGCATGATGGGGCCGTACATGCTGCCTATCCCGTTGTTGGGGTCGGTGGCGATGGTGATTTCTTTGTTCGCCGCGTTTGCTTTCACCCCGTGGCTGACTAACCGTCTCAAGCCTTCCTTGCACAGTTTGCGGGAAGCGGCGGAGAAAGAGCATAAACAAGCTGCGCGGATGGAAAAACTGTTCCGTGGCCTGATTATCCCGTTGGTGTCAGACCGTAAAAAAGGCCGGTTATTCTTGCTGAGTATCGTGGTGGTGTTTTTTGCCTTCATGATGCTGTTTTACCCGATGAAGGCGGTGCGCGTAAAAATGCTGCCGCTGGATAACAAGCCTGAATTCAACGTGGTGCTGAACATGCCGGAAGGCACGGCGATGCCCGTGACGGCTAACCTGTTGCATAGCATGGCGCTCAAATTAAAGGCTATCCCAGAAGTGACCGCGCTCCAGACCTACACGGGTACGGCGTCACCGTTCAACTTCAACGGTTTGGTGCGCCACTATTACCTGCGCCAACAGCCGTGGCAGGCCGATATTCAGGTGCAATTGACTGACAAGCACGACCGTCACCGCAGCAGCCACCAAATTGCGGTGGAAGCCCGCGCCTTGCTGCAACCGTTACTGAAAGGTTCTGGCGGCAAGTTGCAAGTGGTTGAAATGCCACCTGGCCCGCCTGTGCTGCAATCGGTGGTGGCGGAAATCTATGGGCCGGATGCCAACACCCGCCGCCAGATTGCTACCGACATGACCAAGATGTTCGAGCAAGCCGAGAACTTGGATGATGTTGATAATATGATGGAAGAGGATCACGACATCCTGCGTTTCATCGTCGATTCTGACAAGGCGCAACGCAACGGTATTACCGCCGAAGATGTCAACCGCACGCTGGAAATGGCGATGGGTGGCTTCATTCTGGGCGACATCAAGAAAAATGCGTTGATCGACCCGACCCGCATTGTCATGCAGGTTCCGCTGAGTGCGCGTTCACAGATTTACCGCTTGTCGCAACTGCCCGTTACCAACCGCACCGGGCAATTTGTGCCTTTGCATGAGTTGGGGACGTTCGTTTTCGACAAGCAGGATAAACCGCTTTACCGCAAAGATTTGCGTTCGGTTGAATTTGTGACGGCAGAAACGGTTGGGCGTCTGGCAGCTCCTGTGTATGGTCAGGGGCAAATCGAAACCATGCTGGCGGAAGCCAATGATGGCAAAGGCTACCGTACCCCGGATGGCACACGTTTGGTGGATGAAGCCTACTGGCTGAAATCACCCCAAGGCGTGGAAGGCAAATCGGCCTTTGAATGGGGCGGGGAATGGACAGTGACATGGCAAACTTTCCGCGACATGGGGATTGCGTTTGCTGCGGCACTGGTGCTGATTTACATGCTGATCGTGGCGCAGTTCGGTAATTTCACCTTGCCTGCGATCATTATGGCACCGATTCCGCTGACCTTGATCGGGATTGTGCCGGGGCATTGGCTGATGGATGCGGAATTTACCGCCACTTCCATGATCGGTTTCATTGCGCTAGCGGGGATCATTGTGCGTAACTCCATCTTGCTGGTGGATTTTGCGCGGGAAGCGGTGGCGAGCGGTGAAACGGTGCTGGAAGCGGTGATCCATTCCTGCGAAGCACGTACCCGCCCGATTGTGATTACCGCATTGGCGTTGTTCGGCGGTTCGATGGTGATCTTGTCTGACCCCATTTTCCAAGGGATGGCTGTATCGCTGATCTTTGGGGGTGCGGTTGCTACGCTGCTGACCTTGCTGGTCATCCCGTTGGGTTGCATCAGTGCAGGTCGTTCAATGGGGTCTTGCCCGATTGGGGGTGAACCGCCCGATGGTTCCGGTGGCGGGCAAGGGAGCGCAGGTCAAGCTACTAAACCCGGTAAAAGCATCGGTCAAATTGGCAAAGAAGTTGTTACTTACACAGGTATGTACGGCGTTTCGCTGGGTAAAAGCTTTGTGCAAGGCGTCGTAGGTTGGTTTGCCGCAGGCGGTAAGTTACTGCAACAACGCAAAAAGCGTAAGCACGAAAAAGCTGAGCGTGAACGTCAAGCCGCAAGGGCGCGGGTAGAGGCGGCGGCTAAGCCCAAGCCAGCTAAGCCAGTCGTTGCTGAAGTAAAAAGTGCTCCGCCGGTCGTATCTGCACCTGTGGCAGAGGTGGACGTGCCCGCCGTAGCCGCTGTGCCGGAAACCCCAGAGGTGGAAGTTCCAGTAGCCGATGTGCCAGCAATCCCTGAGGTGGAAGCACCTGTAGCCGATGCGCCGGAAGCCGTTGAGGCGGAAGTTTCCGCCGATGTACCGGAAACGCCAGAGGTGAAGGAACGCAAAAAATCCCCAGCTAGACGCGGAATAAAACTTAAGACGGATATTTAATCTGGAAGGAAAATGATGATGAAAATGTTTAATAAGAAACAACTGGCTGTTGCCGTTGCCACGGTTGCCACTTCGGCAAGCTTGGCATTGCTCAGCGCCAATGTTAGGGCTGAAGACAATTTGCCACCGCCGCCGCCCGGCCCCTTTATTGCTGAAGGTGCGCAAGCAGCGCCAGTCGGTGATGCTTCCGCAGTGGCTCCAGCAGCAGTTGCGCCTGCGGCAACGGCTGCTCCTGCCATGGCTGCCCCGGAAGTTGCCGCAGCTCCTGCTGCGCCAGCCGCCCCAGCAGTGACACTGGCTACACCAGAAATGCCTGCTGCGCCAGCCGCACCAGTGGCAGAAGTAAAAGCGCCTGAGGCTCCTGTAGCTCCAGCGGCAGCAGAAGTGAAAGCGCCTGAAGCCCCGACCGCGCCAGTAGCAACAGAAGCGAAGGCCCCTGAAGCACCAGCCGCGCCGGAAATGCCTGCCATGCCGGACAGTATTAAAGCACCAGAGGCTTCCGCAGCGGCAGCAGTACCAGCTATCCCTGAAGCCCCCGCAGTTCCTGTTGCACCTGAAATGCCTGCCGTTCCAACTGCACCTGAAGCGCCAGTTCAACCGCAAGCCAGCAAAGCACCTGAAATGCCAGCAGCTCCACAAATGCCGTTACCGCCACCGGGGGCTTATTATTACTTGTATGCTATCCCGATGCCTGCGATGCCAAACAACGTGGGGCAGGGTGGTCAAGGTGGCATGATGCCGCAGCAAGGGCAATACATGGGGCAACCGATGCAAGGCCAGCCTGATCCGCGCATGATGATGCAACATCAGCAGCACCAAGGCCAAGGCTACGGCAGGGTTCCGCCACCGGGCTACGGTCAAATGCCGCCAATGCCAAACGGTCAGCAAGGGCAACCAATGCCGCCTGCGCCGGAAATGCAAGCGCCCGTTCAACAGTAATGATGAAGTGAGTGTTGGGATGATTACGCTGATTGGGAACCTTAAAGGTGGAACCGGGAAAAGTACCGTAACGTTCAATTTGGCGTTGTGGGTAGCAACCCGCCACAACAAGCACGTTGTCGTGTATGATTTGGATCCACAGGCAACCACCTCTGATGCGTTTGAAATCCGCGCAGATGAAGGTTATTTGCCTGCCATTGCACCGCTTACCACGGCGGCAACGCTGGGGACAGAAGGGAAAAATACCGAAGTCCTCGTTGATATGGGCTTAGCCGATATGGCATCACTGGAAACCGCAGTACGCAAAGCTGACCGGATTCTTGTGCCAGTCGCACCCAGTCAGGCCGATGTCTGGTCTACACAGCGTTTCCTGAAAATGGTTAGCGACATCCGGGGCGGGCAACCCGTGGAAATACTCGGGGTCATCAATCGCGCAGACACCCATCACGCAGTACGTGAAACTGCCGAAGCGGCGGAAGCCATGCAAATGCTGGGCAACATACGCCTGCTCGAACCACGCTTATACATGCGCACCACTTATCGGCGCTCTTTCAGCGAAGGTTTGGCAGTATTTGAAATGGAACCCCGTTCTAAGGCAGCAGCAGAAGTCGAAGAATTGGGACGGATACTTTATCCGGTATAAAACATAAAAGGAGATTCAGATGCATATTTTACGTTGGTTAATGAAACATCCACTCATTTTGGCTTGGGTGTTGGCGTTGACCGCCATCCTGCTGAACTTTGGTCTGGGCGGCACGGCTAATAATGGTTATAAAATTGCCGCTGGGCATAAGCCAGCCGCTGCTGAACAACAGGCCGCCGCTGCGACAGCAGCACCAGCACAAGCCACCGCGCCTGCTGTTACCGCAGAAGTAGCGCCCGCTGCTGTTCCTGCACAAGTTGCAGCACCTGCCGTGACCGCAGAAGCAGCACCACAAGCCGCTGCACCTGCTGTTACCGCACCAGCCCAGCCGCAAGCGGTTGCCGGTGAAGTTGCGGGCGCAAGCAGTGAAGCTGATTTACTGCGTGCCGCACGTGAAGCCTTCTGGAGTAACGAACTGGATAACGCTGTTGGTTTTTACACATCCTTGTTGAAGCAAGCCCCTGATTCCGTGGAATACAAAGGCGAACTCGCCAATGTTTACTGGAAGCAAGGCAATGCCCAGCAAGCAGCAACGCTGTTCGCGGACATCGCGCCACAGGTTGCAGCCCAAGGCCGGACGACGGAAGCACTCAACATGAAATTGTATGTTGATATGGTTGACCCGGAATTGGCGAAAAAAATTGACGCAGGAATGAACAAGTAATTTTTGTTAGTATTACTTGTGACAGGCAGGGTTAGGGGTTTGACATGACCCTTCCCTGCCTTTATTGTCGGATAAAAGCATAAAGAACATTTTTACCATCCAAAGAAAAACAGGAAGATTTATGACGAGCGCCTTGCATAAAGCGTGAGTATTGCATTCACAGTTAGGGTTAAAGCTGGTGGAACGGATGTTTCAGGCAGCACCCGCGACAGGAGCCATGTATGGAAAAAATCGAAAAGCCCTCAGACATCAATGAGGTGGAGCAGAACTTGCATTACGTTGAAGATGAGTTACAGAACTTTGAGGAAAGGCAAGTCAACGTAACGCGCACTTTGCAGATGATTGTCTATCCAGCCATGGTTGCCTTCATCATCCTCTGTGCTTACGGTTTCTTTTTGATCCAATCCTTGACCACAGACGTACATCGGCTGACGGAAACGATTGCGGGCATGAGCCAAACTGTCCACACCAATATGGGTAGCATCTCCGGTACGATGAATACCATGAACCAGCAGATGTCTAGTCTGGTGGATTCCACCGATCAGATGACTAACAATATTGTGGGAATGAACACCAGTACGCAGGACATGGCGGGCAACATCCAGCAGATGAATGCCTCCACCCAGAACATGGCGGTTTCAACCTACAATATGCAGCATGACATGTGGTCGATGAACAAGAACATTTCCGGGCCGATGAAAATGTTCAATAAGTTCAGCCCGTTTGGTAACGACAAAACCACGCCCTATGTGGTTCCGCCACCTGCGGCTACCGCCACACCGTATTACAACAATTATTATGGATGGCAGCAGCCAGCCGTTGGGGTACAAGTGCCAGCACCTGTTGCGCAACAACAACCCCAGCAGCCGCAACCTGCCGCCGCCGTAGCTGTGGAGCCAGTCGCTGTGCCTCCCGCAGACAATGCGGCAACCGTTCCGGCAACACCCACCGATGCAGCAACCGCCAAAGACGGGCGCAGTGCTGCGGACACATTACAAGAACCTGTACTTGCGAGTGCAACAAGAGGATAGCTATGACGCCAGCCAAGCGAATGGAGCAACGCCTGAAGCGTTTGCAGGAGCATCTCAAGCGAGAAAACCCGGTACTGGTTGAAGCCGTTAACCAATACCGCGAATTGGATGCCGTTGCCCAAAGACTTGGCTTGTTGACTGCCGGGGAATCTTACGCCACCCAGATTTCATGGTGGCCTTTGGTTTCCATTTTGGGGACATTCTCTGCCGGTAAGTCCAGCTTCATTAACACCTACTTGGGCGTTGACCTGCAACGTACTGGCAATCAGGCGGTGGATGACCGCTTTACCGTGATTACCTTTAGCCCCGATGGGCAAGTGCGCACCTTGCCGGGTGTGGCACTGGATGGCGACCCGCGTTTCCCGTTTTATCAGATCAGCGAGGAAATCGAACACGTTTCCGCTGGTGAAGGGGCGCGGATTGATAACTACCTGCAAATGAAAGTAGCCCCCAGTGAAAAGCTGCGCGGGCGCATCCTGATTGACTCGCCGGGGTTTGACGCTGACGAACAACGCAAGGCCACCCTGCGCATTACCGACCACATTATCGAACTGTCGGACTTGGTGTTGGTATTCTTCGATGCCCGCCACCCGGAACCGGGCGCGATGCAGGACACGCTGGAGCACCTAGTCAAAGGTTCGATACGCCGTACCGATGGCAGCAAATTCATGTTCATCCTCAACCAGATTGATACCTCCGCGCGGGAAGACAATCTGGAAGACATCGTGTCTTCGTGGCAGAAAGCCTTGGTGCAGCAAGGGTTGTCGGCGGGGAGTTTCCACATCCTGTTCAACGATAAACTAGCAGTGCCTGTGCCGGATGAAAACGTGTGGGCGCGTTATGTCGCCAAGCGTGATACCGATTACAAGCGCATCATGGCACGCATAGATAGCGTCAATATTGAGCGCGTTTACCGCATCGTCGGCTCAATGGAATCGCAAGCCAACCAGATTGAACAACAGGCTGTCCCGCGCTTGCGCGAGGCATTGCAGCGTTGGAAAGTGCAAGTACTGGTCGGCGATGTCGTCGGGCTAGGTTCTTTGGCGGTTGCCTTGCTGGCGATGAGCATTGAATTCGGTTACTGGGAAGGCTTGCTGTTTAACCCACCGTGGTTGGCTTCTTTGCGGGGGAATACCTTCTTTACGGGCGTGAGTATTGCCATCCCGGTATTGATTGCGGTGGGGCTGCATTTCCTGATCCGTCAGAAATTGGCAAAGCGCATGGCAGAACGCCTGAGCCAGAAAGAGCCTTACGGTAATTTGGCGGCGGCTTTCAAGAAAAGCACGCGCTTTTGGCGCAGCATCTTCCAAACCTCACCAGCGGGTTGGAACCGGCGCACCCGTCGACGGCTGGATGGTATCCGCGATGCTACCGACCGTTTTGTCCAATATTTGAATGACAAGTTTACCAGCCCGTCCGGTGGCAAAGATTCTGCCGCGCCTGGTACGTCGGCCTAACACGGTACACCCTGTATGCGTTTGAATTGGAAACAATGGATGCCAGCCCTCGTGCTGGCCTTGTTAGTGGGGGCGTGGCTGCTGTTGGGTGGCGCTCAGCGCCAGTCCGGGATGCAGCTTGAAGGCATGGCGGGGATGGCATCGTGGCACGCGACCATCAGCGACCCACCGGCGGGTCTGGATGAAACGGCACTCAGCGCGGGCATTGCCCAAGCCTTTTTCCACAGCAGCAAACTGATTGCGACGTGGGATAAGGGGTCAGAAATTTCCAACTTCAATGCGCATCAGGGTGAGGATTGGTTCCCGGTTTCCGCTGAATTGGCGAAGCTGGTGACAAGCACCTTGCAGTTCAGCCAGCAAAGCAATGGGGTTTACGATGTCACTATCCGCCCATTGATTACTTTGTGGGGTTTCGGTTCGGCAGTCGATAAAAAGGGTGTCGTGCCGGATCAGGCCGCGATTGATGCCGCCCGTGCAAAAGTGGGCTACCAGAAATTACAGGTACGCCTTGATCCTCCCGCCTTGCGTAAAACCCAGCCAGACCTTCTGGTGGAATTGGCTTCCGTCGCTGATGGCTTTGCCGCCGATCAGGCCGGGCAGTATCTGGAATCGCTGGGTGTCCACAATTACATGGTTGAAATTGCCGGTGAAATCCGTACCCGTGGGCTTAGTCCGCGTGGTGATGCCTGGCAGATTGCAATTGAAAAGCCGCAGGATAACGGGCTTGCCATCCAAAAGGGCGTGCGTTTAGAAAATGCAGGCTTGGCAACATCGGGCGATTACCACAACTTTTTCACCAAAGACGGCAAACGCTATTCGCACACGATTGACCCGGCAACCGGGTATCCCGTTGAGCACAAACTGGCATCGGTGTCGGTGTTGGCAGCGGAAACAACCATGGCAGACGGTTACGCCACCTTGCTGATGGCACTGGGCGAAGACAAGGGCAAGGTGTTCGCCGAGCAACACGGGCTTGCCGCGTTCTTTATCTGGCGTAGCGGCGGCAGCTTTGCGACTTATGCAACTCCGGCGTTCCAGAAGGTGTTGATGGATTAGCGCCATTGGTTCACATCCCGCCCTCAGTCTGCTATTAATGCAGCATCAGTTTCACCCGGCAACCGCACCCCATGCCCAAAGCCTTTATCAGTTATGCCCGCGATGGCAGCCACGGCGAAAACCTTGCCGCCGAAATCCAGCAGCAGTTGCAAGCGGCTGGCTTTGCTGTTTTCCGTGATGTCATCGGGCTGAAACCCGGTGATCCGTGGTTCCACAAGTTAGACCTCGAATTGGAAAGCAGCCATGTGATGGTATTGGTCTTGTCGGAAAAAGTCCGAACATCCACATGGGTTCCTAGCGAAGTGGATATGGCGAAAGAACTCGGTATTCCAATTGTTCCGGTGCTGGCAGAAAAGATGATACGCCCGACATGGATTCGGCATTTGCAGGCACTGGATTTTTGTGGGGCACGGGATTGGCGGGTATTACTGGAGGCGATTGGGCATCATGTGGGAGAACCCTCACCCCCCAACCCCCTCTCCCGTGAAACGGGCGAGGGGGAGCGAGAGGTTGCTGTTTTAGCCCCTCGCCCGCTTGGCGGGAGAGGGGTTGGGGTGAGGGAAAACAGCGTGCCAGGTCGCTACATTATCCACAACAACGGCACGGTGACGGATACCCAAACCAAGCTAATGTGGAAACGGTGCAGTGAAGGGCAAAGTGGAGCAGATTGTAGTGGTGAACCTGCCAGTTTTACATGGGATGACGCCATGTCGATGTTCGGTAAGGGGGGCAGCTTCGCTAGCTACAATGATTGGCGGATGCCAACCATTGAGGAGTTGAAAACGCTTGTGGATAACAGCCAAACGCCGACGATTGACCAAACAGCGTTTCCAGATACTCTAGCTAGCTGGTATTGGTCGTCCACAGAAAATGGTGCGTCCTTCGCTTGGTATGTTGACTTTTACGACGGTGACGGCGATTGGGACAACCGCTACGTTGTTCTCCCTGTGCGGTTAGTCCGTTCTGGTCAGTGATTTTGTTTTTGCAATCTGCCCCAAACAGGACAGTGTTGCGTGCAAATCACAGGTTGAACTTGAGATTTGCACGGTCGCTTAATACGACACTATCAAATCCTTGATTTCATGCACTTCGGTGCGGATGCGCCGCATCACCGGCAGCAGTTCGAGGAACACCGCGAACAGTTCCGGGTCGAGGTGCGAACCCGCCATGCTGCTCATCAGGGCAATAGCATCTTTTTCACACATGGCTTTTTTGTAGACACGCTCATGCACGAGGGCGTCGTAAATGTCCACGATGCTGGTGATGCGGGCGGTAATGGGGATGTTTTCGCCCTTGAGTTCACGCGGATAGCCGGAGCCGTCCCATTTTTCGTGGTGGCACAAGGCGATTTCTGCCGCCATGTCGAGCGCGGGGATGTTGGCATCTTGCAGCATTTTTGCGCCGATTTCGGTGTGGCGTTTCATGATGGAAAATTCAACGTTGGTGAGCTTGCCTTTTTTCAGCAGGATTTTGTCGGGGATGCCGATCTTGCCGAGGTCGTGCATGGGTGCGGCAATGCGGATGTCGTCAATTTGCTGGGTAGGCCAGTTGAGCGCTTTTGCCATCGCGGCGGCGTAAAGCCCGATGCGGCGTACATGAGCGCCGGTTTCTTCGTCGCGGTAGCTGGTAACGCTGACCAATTTGATGGCGATTTCTTCTTCGCGCTGTTTGATCTTGATGGTGCGTTTTTGCACTTCGTTTTCGAGCTTTTCTTGGGTCAGCAGGCCATTGCGCACTTGTTGCAGGCGGCTGACTTCTTGGCGGTATTTTTCCCCTAAGTTTTGCAGGAGCAGAACGGCGTGGTCGTCTACCCACACGGCGGTGGCTTCGAGTGCCAGTTCGTTGCCGAGTTCGTCGGTTTCGATCCACGAGCCGGAAGCCAGCGGAGTAGCGAGGTGTTCGTGCCAGTGCTGTTCCGCATCATCCATGAAACAGGTCAGGTAGGGGAATAGCTCGGGCAGGTCGCAGGTTTGCGGGTAGGAGGATTTGCCCAAGAAAAACACCAGCCATTCGGGGGCGGGGTTGTGCAGGGTGAAACACCCGTTGGGTTCGCGCACGAAGACCACGATATTGAGCGAGTCGTAGATGGCGGATAACAGCTTAGTCATGGTTTGACCCCCATTGTTTGATCAGCGCCAGAAAGATGTCTGCCACGCCGTTGTCGAGTTTGGCGCTGGTTTCCAGCACAGGGTAGCCGAATTGTTCCAGCGGGCGGATGTGTTGCCCATCGACCTGCCAATGGGGTTTGAGGTCAGCTTTGTTGAGGGCGAAAACCATCGGCAGTTCGCCGACGTGTTGTTTCACCATCTCGTGTATCGACAGGGCAACGTCGTAGGAGTTTTGGCGCGTGCCGTCAATGACGATGATGTAACCCGCCATGCCGCGCAGGTAAGCGGTGCGGATGTTGGTGAAATCGTCTTCCCCTGCAATGTCCCAGATGATCAGCGATAGCTCGTTGCCGTCGTGGGTGAGCTGTTTTTTGTCGATTTTGACGCCGACGGTGGTGAGATATTTTTCACTGAACAGGCTGTTGACGTAGCGGCTGATCAGGCTGGTTTTACCCACCGAGAACGAGCCGAGCAGACATATTTTTTTCTGTATCATCAGTGTTGCCCTTAAAAAAGTGTCACCCGGTAACTGGTGCTGCGTTCGTTTTTCTGTAGGGTGGCGGGTTGTCCCGCTTGCTTGGCGCTGTAAGCCACGACGGCGAAAGCCGGTACGCCGCCGCGCACCAGTGCGTCCCGCAGGTTTTCAGCACGCAGTTCGGCGAGTTTCTGGTTAATGTCGTTAGTGCCGCTGTCGTCAGCATTGCCCGCGATCAGGATTTGCGGGGTTTTGCCGGTTTGGTGGGCAGCTTGGATTAATTCACGGATGGTCTTGCCGAGTTGCAGCAGCATCGGGTCGTCTAATCCAACATCGGCTTTGCCTGCTTCAAACGGGTAAGTACTGGCTTCAATCTGCTGGGTAAGCTTGCTGATGGTTTGCGCTGCGGTGGTGAGTTGCTGCGCTTGTTGGGTTTGTTGCCGTAGCTGTTGGCGTTGCTGGTCTGACAGGGTAGTAACCGAATTTTGCAGTTCGCTGGTGTGGGTCTGCAATTCACGCAGGCGCTCATTCAGGGTTTGCAGCACCTGTTGTTGCGCTTGTTTGGCTTCAGCTTCCTGTTGCGCTAGCTGTTGGTAATGCTGGTAAAGCAAGTAGCTAGCCGCACCCACCAAGCTTAGCAATACCAATAGTGCCAGCCAGGGGGGGCGCTTTTGCACATGCTGTTGCTGTGATTTCAGGCAATCTGCCAACAGGTTTTCGGTCGCGGTAAAGGCTTCCGTATTGCCGTTGAAGGCTTTGAATGCCGGGGCGTATTGGCGGTGGATATTCGCCGCCGTTTCCATCAGCAAATTGGGTAAATCTGCCGGAACTGTGCCGCGTACCACCATTGCCAATACCGCGTGGGGGCCGTGTTCCAGCAGTACGGTCAATTCCCCCAAACTCAAGGTGCGTAAGGTGTCGGTTTGGTTGACCGCGAACGAGTCAGCAATGAAATCTTGGATTGCGGTCAACATCCCGGAAACCATTGCCGGGTCTTTGCTGATGGCGTGCGGGGAGGCGACGTGTTGCAACAGCAAACCGCTTTCCCGATGGATCAGGAATACCTGTTCCACTTGGTAAACCAGCGTGTTGAGCAGCGCGACCTTGGCGTAAGTTTGCCCGCTACGCCATGCATCGAAACGCCATTTCCACGAGCGCAACGACAGGCTGTTTTCCAACACTTGGTTGAGGGTTTCCAGCGCTTCGCTCAAGGCTTGGTTGATGGACTTGCGGATGGCAGGCCCCATGACCGGGTACAGTACGTCGGCAAAACGTTTGGGGTTATTGCAGATCGACTGGGTTAAGGCGTTTTCAATGGTCGGCGCGAGGGCGTCGGACAGGGAATTGTCCTGCGACCCGCGCAGGGTGAGCGCTTCGGAAATGATGTTGGCGACGCTGGCACTGTATTTGTCAGATTGTTCAAACTGCTCCTTCAGTGCCAGCAATTCGTCGTAATCTTTCCCGAAAAGCAGGCGGCGCAACTGCACAACGTCAGGTGTCCCCACTGTCATGGCTTACACGGCGTCTAAGGTCAATTGGCGGGTCACATTGTCAAGCAGGGCAGCCAAGGCTTTGCGGTCAATCTTGTCATTGCGCAGTTGTTCTGCTGCTTGCTTGATTTCCCCGAGGATGTCTTCGCGCTGCTGTTCCAAGCGTTGGGCAAAGGCATCTTGGGTGTGCTGCAATTGGCGGAACAGGCTGTCGATGTTTTTTCCCGCCTGTTCGTAATGCTTGCGGGCATTACCGGCATCGCCAATGCGGGCGCGGGATTCTTCTGCCAACAGGTCATGGATCAGGTGGATTTCATGGTTCATGGCGTCGTGGTTTTTACGCATTTCATCGCGCACAGAATTAGTCCATACCTTGACGAAACGTTCCAGTGAGGCCAGACGGCGGTCATTCTCGCGGGCATGTTCGCCCAGCAAGATGTTGCGTACCATGTCTAGGTTTTTATCTTGCGCAGGTGGTGGGGCAAGATCAACTTCGGTGTCAGCTATCGTTATCATTGTTTTTTTCTTATTGGGTTTGCTAATGGGGTATACGCTACCACTGGTGGCATGAGGGTTCTAGTTTTCCTGACATAAGGCATTGGGGAAATACCCTGCCATTCCTGCACCTGTTATGATCTTGGCTTCCAATTGCACACACCACAGGAGCCAGCAGTGGAGAATACCGCCCGTATCCACGACCCATCGACTTACACCATTGAAAAACAGCCGTATTACGTCCCGGTTGGCAATGAAGTCACCCTGTTTGAAGCGGCTTACAGCAGCCATTTGCCAGTGTTGCTCAAGGGCCCGACCGGCTGCGGCAAAACCCGTTTCATGGAATACATGGCGTGGAAAATCCAGCGCCCGATGATCACCGTTTCCTGCCACGATGACTTGACCACTTCCGACCTCGTGGGGCGTTATTTGGTGAAAGGCGGCGAAACCGTGTGGGTGGATGGCCCGTTGACCCGTGCGGTGCGTTCTGGTGGCATTTGTTACCTCGATGAAATTGTCGAAGCGCGGAAAGACACAATGGTGGTGATCCACCCGCTTGCCGACGACCGCCGCATCATGCCGATTGAAAAGCTGGGGCAATTGCTGGAAGCGCCGGAAAGTTTCTGCCTCGCCATCTCCTACAACCCCGGCTACCAAAGCGTGCTGAAGGAACTCAAACAGTCGACCCGTCAGCGTTTTGTCGCCATCGAATTCAATTACCCCACGCACGACTTGGAACGCCAAATCATCATCCACGAAACCGGGTTGGATGTGGTTTCCACCGACAAGTTGCTGAAACTCGCCGACATGACCCGCAACCTCAAAGGCAATGGCTTGGAAGAGGGTGCGTCGACCCGTTTGCTGGTACACGCGGGTAAACTGATTGCCAAAGGCGTGGAACCGCGTGCCGCGTGCCAAGGTGCAGTGGCATTGGCGTTGACCGATGACAGCGACATGATCGCGGCGATTAATGAACTGATTGGCGCGTTGTTTTAAATGAAATCTGCATGGCTTCCCCGCTCCTACGATGCGCTGCTGCTGCATTTGGAAGCGCTTTACGAAATTGAGTTCACTTTCCTCAAAGTTGAAAAGCTGGCGGAAGGGCTGCGGCCGCTTGACCGTGACACGCAGGATTTTATCCTCGGTTGGGCAGCACGGCTCAACAGCACCAACGTTTACATCAGCCACGAATTCACCATCCGCGTGGTGGACGCGCTCGACAAGATGGAACGCCGCGTGATTGAAGCGTGGGCAGTGCGGGCGGCAGATACCTTCGACCGTTTGGGCTTGCGTCCTGCGTTGGAAGTGATCCAGAAAGTGGACAGTTTCCTTGCCAATACCCACACACTGGCGGAAGGCGTCACGTTTGAGGAGGTGGAACCGATCCTGTCCACCTTCGTGTGCGGTTTGTCGGGGCGGCGGCTCAAGCTGGCGCAGGGCGAAAGCGTTTACACCGACAGCGAAACGCTGTACTTGCCGAACATTTCCGCCCGCTTGGAAAAGGCCAAAGACAATTTCCTGCTGTGTAAGGCGCAGGTGGCGTTCATGTGGGCGCAAATCCGCTTCGGCAGTTTTCGGGTGGATTTTGCCACGGCGTTTGACGCTTACCCCGATAAGGAACAGGCGTTAGCGGCGTTTCATGCGCTCGATACGCTGCGCTTGGAAGGCTGTTTGGCGCGGGAATTGCCGGGGTTGTGGCGGGATATGCAGCGCTTGGATGGTGTAAAAGGGGTGGAATTTCCGCGTTTGCAATCCCCTGATGCTACCGTGCAAGATGTGCTGGAACTGGTTCCGCAAGTGTTGCATAGGGACTTCCCGCAGCGTATTTATCAGCCTGCGCTTAATCCCGAAGCCATTAGCGCTTGTATGTTGGCGCGGATGGAACGCGAAAAGATTCTATTGCGGGTGAAGTTGGCGGAGATGTTGAAAGAGTTGGGGGAAACCCCTCACCCCCCAACCCCCTCTCCCTCAGAGGGGGAGGAAGAGAAAGAAGTGGCTACTCCGCCGGAATTTGAAGTGAAAGAGACGTTGGAGGGGGCGGGTTTTGAATTGACGCTGGATGACAAGCCGATTGCGCCGCCGGATGAGGTGAAAGACCTGATCACGTCGATCATGCTCGACTGGGGCGATGTGCCGCCGGAGTTTCTGGTTCCCGCAGGCCCCGGCGAATACGACCCGTCGCTGTATGAAAAGAAAGAAAACGACAGCGACCCGTGGAAAGGCATTTACCACGAAGATGGCGCGTTCCTCTACGACGAATGGGACAACGCCCGCCAGCATTACCGCAAGCACTGGTGCGTGTTGCGCGAGATCGACATTCCCCCCGCAGACCCCGCCTATGTCGGATTGGCGCTGCAAAAACATCAGGGCATGGTGAAACATTTACGCCGTACTTTCGAGGCGATGCGTGATGAAAACCGCTTGCTCAAGCGCCAAGTGCAGGGAGATGACGTGGACATTGATGCGCTGGTGGAAGCGCTTGCCGATTGCCGCGATGGGCGCGAAATGAGCGATAAGCTGTTCATGCACCAGCATCGCGCCGACCGCAATATCGCGGTGATGTTGATGGTTGATATGAGCGGCAGCACCAAGGGATGGATCAATGATGCGATCCGCGAATCACTGGTGATGCTGTGCGAAGTGCTGGAAACCCTCGGCGACCGCTACGCCATTTACGGCTTTTCCGGGATTGGGCGCAAGCGCTGCGAAATCTACCGCATCAAAACTTTTGAAGACCCGTACAACGCGGACACCAAAGCGCGGATTGCCGGGATTGTGCCGAAAGATTACACCCGCATGGGCGTGGCGATCCGCCATTTGAGCCAGAAACTCAACACTATCGACGCCAAAACCCGCTTGCTGATTACGCTGTCCGACGGCAAACCGGAAGACTATTTCGACATCTACAACACCCAATACGGCATTGAAGACACGCGCCAAGCCTTGTTTGAGGCACGGCGCACCGGGATTCATCCGTTTTGCATCACCATCGACAAGCATGGGAAAGATTATTTGCCGCACATGTACGGGCACGCCAATTGGGTGGAAATCGACGATGTGAAGAAGTTGCCGCTGAAGGTGGCGGATATTTACCGCAGGCTGACGACATAAGGTTTGGAAAAATGATGTCTAAGGGTTGGAAAACACTTCGGGGTGATGAATGGCAATACGAGGATAGGCTATGCAAAATAGAGGCGTATTATTGCATGTCTCCACCGAATAGCTGTTTGGTGACAATTCAGTTGAAAAATTTGCAACTATCAGAAGTTCAAATTCACGAGTTGCTGTGGTCTATCCAGCAAAAATTCGTTGATCTGAAGATTGAGGTGTTTGACGACAGGTTCTTAACGCCAATACTGAAAAGTCTGCAACGCAAAGGATTGTTGGCAATGAACCTAGACAATTCGATAAATCATCGCTACATCAAAGATATTCATGTTTCTCAGCCCAGTAAGTTTACTGATGCGCTGGGTAAAAAACGATGGTGGCGTTTTTGGTCGTGATGTATGTCGGTGCATCGAGCCGGGTTATAAACACCCTGCCGGAATTTGGATGATCTTATCCGCCAGCATTTTGACTTCAGCGTTATTGTTTACCACAACCCCGAACGGTAACTCGTGCAATTCCACAAACTGCCGCAGTGCGGTTAGCTGTTTTACTGCCGTTTGATGTCCGAACTTGATTTCAATCGGTAAGGTTCCAAAGCTACCATCCAGTACCAGATCAACTTCAGCGCCATTCTTGGTGCGGAAGTAGTAATAATCCCAGCGGTTAGCGCGGGTTGATTGGATGCCTTTAATGATTTCTTCGGTGATGAAGGCTTCAAAGTTTTGCCCCAACTGTGGGGAACGCAGCAGGGCTTCGCGGGTTTCAATACCTGCCAGATAGTGCGTCAGGCCACTGTCACGCAGGATGCCTTTGGGCATTTTCAGCGCCGATTTGCTTTTGCTGGTTTCAAACGAGGGAATGGTGCGCCAGATGTAGGTTTTGTCGGCAATTTCGATGTAGTCTCGGATCGTCACTTCCGACACATCCACCGAACGCCCCAATTGTGCCTTGTTGATGATCATGCCGGACAGGGAGGCCAGCATACTGATAAAGCGCCGGTAACGGATGCTATCCAAACGCGGGAACAGCCGCCGGATGTCGCGGTTGATGTAGGTCTGGTAATAGTTTTCCATCCACACCCCAAACGCATAACTGTCTTGCGCCAGCACGGGTTCGGGATAGCCGCCCCGCAGGAACAAGGGAATGACATCAGGAATCGGGTTTTCCAGCGTTTTCAGATAATCCAGCGTGTCTGCCGTGAGTGGCTGCTCAAAAATGCGGTAAAACGGTGGCAGCGGCTGCTGGAGAATTTCGTTCATCTTCAGCGTGCCGATTTCTACGATGGCGATGCGTCCGGCGAGCGAATCACTGGCGTGCTGCAATAATTCGGGGGAGCTGGAGCCAGTCAGGATAAACCGCCCCTTTTCATCCCGGTTCGCATCAATGACACCGCGCAAGTGGCGGAACAGTTCCGGGTTTTCTTGAGCTTCGTCGATGATGACGTGGCGCGGGTGTTCGCGGAAAAAGAAATCATAATCGCGGCTGATGAAGTCGTAATCTGCGCCATTCTCCAGATCGAAGTAACGCCAAGTGGGGCGTAGCTGTTGGCTGAGGGTGGTTTTGCCGGTTTGCCGCGCACCAATCAGCAACACCACGGGGAAGAGGGTGAGCAGCAGATTGATTTTAGCTTCGAGATTGCGTTTTAGATCAGTCATATCCAAAGTATATGCTTGGATTTTACTGGTGTAAATGAAGGTGTGAAGAAGTTGCCGCTGAAGGTGGCGGATATTTACCGCAGGCTGACGACCTAACGCAGTCTCTCGCCGACTTTGAACAAAGCCGTGGTTATAATGTCACACAAGATATTCTCAACTTCTGGAAAACATGCATGAAACAGCTCTTTGCTTACGCCTTACTAATCACCTTGCTGAGTGCCTGCGCAACACCTGTGGCTAACGTTAGGGTTGATGACCAACAACTCAGCATGATCAGGGAAGGTCAAACAACAGAGCAGGAGGTTGTCCAGATGTTAGGCAGGCCGACTACCGTCACGGTAACGCCGCAGCGCCGGACATTGGTTTACTCCTATACCCTGAACAACAATGTCGAAAAGCAAGTGGTGTCTACCACGGGCACGGTGGTTGGGGGCTTTGTGGCTGGGCCGATTGGTTCCCTCGCGGGGGGGATGCTAGGCGGTGTTGTGCCAAATAACCAGATGCAGGATCAGGTCAGCATTGATATTGACCCTATCACCTACACCGTGATTAATTACCAGCGTCAGCGCACCACGAATTACTGAAGCCTCACCTACAACTGCACCCCAATCGTAATTCCCGTGTTAGGGGGGAGGTAGGGGTAATTGAAATTATCACGGTTGGTGCTATTGCGTTGCACCTGCCGTGATTGGCACACGCGGAAACCATCTTCCCAACCTATTTTGTATTCGTTCTTGTTTATCTGGCTCAAATCCTTGGAATAGACGAAAGCATTGTTGCCGCCTGCGGATAAACCACTTTGGCAACCGTCGTGATAGCCATTGATAAAGGTTGGCGATTGACCGCTGACCCCCGCCATTTCGCGGGCAAGTTGCGCCTCTGGTGGTGGGCTGGCGCAAGCGGACAGCAAGCAGGCGGTAATGCAAACGTATGGCAAGGTGTGTTTGATGCCCATGATAAATTCCTTGTGCGCTAGCTGAGTTGATTTTTCATTCTGTTATAGTAGAGAGCGCGGCAGCGTAACTCAAGGGAGCAAGGATGACAGTTTGTTTTGAAGAGCGGCATTACCCGTGCGGAACGTTGTATCTCGCGGCAGATGCCGTGGCGCTGCGGGCGGTGGCGTTCAGCACCAACTGGCCTCGCATCAAAGCGGCGTTGGGCGCGGTGCAAGCAGGCAGTAACCCCTTGATCGAACAAGCTGCGCAGCAATTGCACGAATACTTCACCCGCCAGCGGCAAGCATTTGACCTGCCGCTGCATCTGGATGGCACGGCATTCCAGCGCCGTACATGGCAGGCGTTACAAGCAATCCCTTACGGCGAAACCCGCAGTTATGCCGAACAGGCTGCGCTGCTGGGGCAACCGCAAGCTGTCCGCGCGGTCGGGCGCACCAACGGCTTGAACCCGCTTTGCATCATCATTCCCTGCCATCGGGTCATTGCCAAATCCGGTAAGTTGGCAGGCTACGCAGGCGGGTTGGAAGCCAAGCAGTATTTGCTGCAACTGGAAGCGGGCGGCTAGCTGCACCGGGTTTGTGATTTTGCATTGTTTGGGCTAGCGCGGCTGCTTACACTTGCGCCCCATATTTTCACTACAGAAAGGAAATCTCATGTCATACGAATTCAACACCACCATTCAGGGCAGCTTTGACGAAGCGGTGGAAAAAGTCCGCGCAGTATTGCTGGAAGAGCACTTGGGTGTGGTCAGCGAAGTCAACGTACAAGCCATTTTCAAAGCTAAAATGGATAAAGACATTGCGCCTTACCGCATTTTCGGCGCGTGCAACCCTAAATTGGCGTCTGAAATTCTGGCAGTGGAACCGAACGCGGGCACATTGCTGCCGTGCAATTTCGTCATGTACGAAAGCGCACCGGGCAGCGTGGTGGTGAGCTTTATGGATCCCGTAACCGTGCTGGGTTTGGCGCAAAGCGACGCGGCGCACCAAGTCGGTAAAGTGGCAAAAGAAAAACTGCTGCGCGTGATCGACAAGTTGTCAGCGTAAAAAAACTCCCGGCCTCCCCATCAGCGGGGGGCGTGGGATTGCCCTTTATTGCAGCAATATCCGTAGCGCCAGCAAGATCAAAATGACGCCAAGGCTGCGCTCAATCCACACCTGATGTTGCCGTAACCACACCAGCATTTGCCCCTGCGACAGTAACGCTGCTACCAGCACATACCACGCCCCATCCACCAACGTAATCGTGCCGACGAACACACTTTTCGCCGCAAAACTCATGCCCACATGCACAAACTGGCTGAACAGCGCGAGGAAATACAGCCCCACTTTGGGGTTAAACAGCGCCATCAAAAAGCCATCGCGGGCAGCATCACGCAAGGAAGCAGGCGCGGCGAGCGGGTTGCTGGTTTGCCCGCCGTTCGGTTGCGCCCGCAAGCCCTGATAGCCCAGCCACAGTAAATAAGCCGCCCCGGCGTAACTGATGCCTTTGAACAGCAACGGCGATTGCTGCAACAGCAACACTAAACCCAGCACCGACAGCAGCGCATACAGCCCGATGCCGAGTGCGTGGGCAATGCCAGTGACTACGCCGTGCAAGCGCGAGTTATTCAGCGTTTGGCGCAGCACCACCGCAAGGCTTGCGCCGGGGAACATCGCGCCCATCAGGCAAAGGGTGAGGAGGGAAAGCCAAGTGCTGAGGGTCATGGTTATGTGCCTGTTGATCGGATCGGAATTGTTTTACACGTAAACACGTGCTACACAGTAAAGTGTGGAGGTGATCACATGAAACAGAATATTACGCTTTCGTTGGAAAAAGAATTGCTCCAGCAAGTCAAAATCCTCGCAGCCCAGAAATCGACATCCATCAGTGCCTTGCTGACGGCAGAATTGGAACGTCTGCTCAAGAAAGACGATGCTTACCAGCAGGCGATGGAAAAAGCCTTTGCTTCGATGGAAAAAGGCTATGACTTCGGTGGTGGCAATTATTTGACGCGCGAGGAAATGTATGACCGAAAAAACTTTCGTTGATAGCAACATCCTGCTGTATGTCTACGATCATGCAGCAGGCTGGAGGCAGGAAATCTGCAAGCAAGCCGTGCAGGATTTGTGGCGGCAACGTTGCGGGGTGATCAGCACACAGGTCATGCAAGAGTTTTACCACAATGCTACCCGTAAACTGCGTAACCCGATGAATTACGCTGCGGCTAGAGCCGAACTGAAATTGTATCAATTATGGGAGGTTGTGCAGGTTGACCCGTTATTGATCCAGAGCGCGTCTGAAATTCAGGAAACGGCTCGGCTATCGTTCTGGGATGCGTTGATCGTCGCAGCGGCACAGCGGGCAAACGCCAGCGTTTTGTTGAGCGAAGATTTGAATCACGGGCAGGTGATTGGCGGGGTGCGTATCCATAATCCGCTGGTGAATCAGGTGCAGGAAGATGGTGCGGCGTATCAGGTTTAGGTGTGCTGAAAATCGGACAATAGGGCGGATAAACGGTATGATTCTGCCATCATCGCAGAGAGGCTTGTCATGCCAGAGAGTTTACCGCCGCCAACGACGCAAACTTTACCCACCGATTTAGCACCCGTGGAAACGTGGCTGGATGGCCTCAGTAATGCAGAAGCGGGCATTCTGGTATTGCTGTTGACGGTATTGGGCAGCTTGATAATGTGGTTATTCAAGCGCAAAAAGACAGACATACCGCCTCCTCCTCCCGGCAATACTAATACTCTCAATCCGACGATTACAGTCAGTCCGATCATTACGGTTAATCCTGCACCACCTGCATTGCCTGCGGTTGTGAAATCTGAAGATCGGGTTATCCACTCCGACCGCCTCCCCACCGTCAAAGGCGGCTTCTTCGGACGCTCCACCGAACTGCAACTCCTCAACGACGCATGGGCAAACACCACCACCCGCATCATCCAATTCATCGCCCCCGGCGGCACAGGCAAAACCAAACTGCTGCGCCACTGGCTCGACCACACCACCGACATCCCGGTGCTGATTGCGTGGTCGTTCTATTCGCAAGGGGCGAGTGAAGACAAGCAGACTTCCGCCACGCCGTTTTTCAGCCATGCGTTTGAAAAGCTCGGCTCAACCCGTGAGAAATTTTCCACGGAGGAAGACAAAGGTGAACACCTCGCTGACTTGTTGCGCCGTCAGCGTTGCGTGCTGGTGCTGGATGGTTTGGAGCCGCTGCAACATGCGGGGAGCGGAATGCGTGGCGAACTCAAAGACCGCGCCATCCGCCAACTGCTGAAAAGTCTGGCGGGGCGCAACAACGGCCTGTGCATTATCACCACGCGGATTGCAGTGCATGAACTCAGTGACCGTGAAGCCCCCACCGTTATCAGCCATGATCTGCAAAACTTGTGTGAGGTGGATGGCATCCAGTTGCTGCAATCTCTGGGGGCAAACGGCAGCACGGCGGAGTTGGGCAAAGCGGTGGGTGAATACGGCGGTCATGCGCTGGCCTTGAGTTTGCTGGGGAATGCGGTACGGCGGTATTTGGACGGTGACATCCTCAGACGTGACACCATCCGCGAACTGAATGACGGCAGCGGGCAAATCGAACACCATGCCTTCAAGGTGATGCGGGCGTATGAAACGTGGCTGGCGGGTACGGCGGAATTGAAAGTGTTGTACTTGTTGGGTTTGTTCGACCACCCGATTGACCAGCCTGTCCTTGATGTATTGCTGCAAGCACGCATCCCCGGATTGACCGCAGCACCCCAGCCCAAGCGTGGTTGGCTCAGCAAATGGTTGGGCAAGTCCAAGCCTACGTCACTCAGCCAACAAGAACAGCGGGAATGGGGTCAGGCAGTGCTGGCTTTGCGCGAAGAACACCACCTGTTGTCGCAGCATGACAACGGCGGCGACCTCGACTGCCACCCGCTGATCCGCGAATACTTTGGCGGGCAACTACAAACCCAGCAGCCGCAAGCGTGGCAACAGGCGCATGAACGGCTGTACGGCTACTACAAAGCCCTGCCGGAGAAGGAGTTGCCCGATACGCTGGAAGAAATGCAGCCGCTGTTTAGTGCGGTGGCGCATGGGTGTGCGGCGGGGTTGCATCAGCTTGTGGAAGACGAAGTACATTGGCCTCGAATTATTCGTTCAAATGCAAATGAAGGTTATATCGTCCATAAGTTGGGGGCATTCAGTGATGAACTTGCAACTATCTCGCACTACTTCGACGAACCTTGGCGAAAAGTATCGAGCAATCTGATTGTGTCTGATCAAGCGGCTGTTCTGAACTGGGCAGGCTTCGGCTTACGCGCCTTGGGGCGGCTGCGTGAGGCACTGGAGCCGATGCAGGCAAACATCGAAATGAACGTAAAGCGGGAAAACTGGAAAAGTGCCGCTGTCAACGCCAGCAACCTCAGCGAACTGCAACTCACCCTCGGCGATATGGCGCAAGCGGTGGAAAGCGGCGCACGCAGCAGCCGCTACGCCGACCAGTCCGGGGATATGTTCCAGCGTATGGCAAGACGCACCACCCACGCCGATGCCCTGCATCAGGCAGGGGACACCGCCGCCGCCCTTGCCCTGTTCCGGGAAGCGGAGCAACTCCAGCAGGAACACCAGCCTGCGTACCCGCGCCTGTATTCGCTGTGGGGTTTCCGCTACTGCGACCTGCTGTTGGCGCAGGGCAGCACGGCGGAGGTGCTGGAGCGGGCGGAATATGCTTTGAAAATCGCAAAAGATAGTGGGCAATTGCTGAGTATTGCACTGGATCAACTCATCCTTGGACGCGCCCATCTGCAACAACGATTGCTCCCCTCTACCTCTGGGAGAGGGGCTGGGGGTGAGGGTCTTCACTGGCTGGAGCAGGCTGTCGCTGGTTTACGTGCAGCAGGACAACAGGATGATTTACCTCGCGGTCTGCTCGCCCGCGCTGCACTGCACCGCCACACGCACGACTTCGCCCGCGCCCGGCAGGACTTGCAGGAAGTGTTCGACATTGCCGACGGCAGCGGGATGCGGCTGCATTTGACGGATTACCATTTGGAGATGGCGCGGTTGTTGGTGGCGGAGGAAGAAACCCCTCCTAACCTCCCCTTATCAGGGGAGGAACAAGATGCTTCTGCCACTACCGTGCAAGAATGCCCCTCCCCTGATAAGGGGAGGCCGGGAGGGGTTTCTTTCCACATCCGCGAAGCCGAACGCCTGATCCAGGAAACCGGCTACCACCGCCGCGATGCGGAACTCGCAGACCTAAAGACCAAACTTTACACCTGACAAACGCTAGCATATACGCTAGCATGAAAGCATTGAAACCGTAGCGAGTCACCCGCTTGAAAGTTGTTGTTGATACTAATGTCATGGTCGCTGCCCTGTTGGGAAAAGAAGCGGCTACTGCCCGACAAGTCATAGAACTTGGCTTGCAGGACAAAATTACACCCTTGATGGCGGATGCCCTTTTCAACGAATATCTGGACGTTATCAGCCGCGACGATGTAATGCAGAAATGCCCTTTCGATGGCGATGAACGCATGGAATTTCTGTCGGCTTTTCTCGCCTGCTGTCAGTGGTGCAAAATTTATTTCGGTTGGCGACCCAACCTGCAAGATGAGGGCGACAATCACCTAATTGAACTCGCTATCGCAGGTGGAGCCAAATACATCATTACCACGAATGTGCGTGATTTCAAAAACGGGGAGTTGCTGTTCGATGGGCTTAACATCGTCACTCCCCAACAATTTATCAAGGAGGCGTTATGGGCGTAATCACCGTCAGATTGCCAGAAGACACCCACCAACGGGTCAAAACGCTGGCAACATCCCGCAATATCAGCATCAACAAGCTGTACGAAGAATTCACCATCATGGCACTCACCCAGTTTGATGCTGAAAACCGCTTCAAGGCACTCGCCAGCCGGGGCAACAAACAGCGCGGGCTGGAACTGCTGAAAAAACTGCAAAACCACTACGGGGATGCTGGCTGAATTTGTTGGTGCATCGCTGGAGGGTACTCCCCTTTGAAAAAGGGGAGACAGAGGGGATTTTCTTCGATTAGTCGGACAAAATCGCCGATAAACGGTATTATCAGCGCATCAATGCTAAGGATGATGTGATGCCTGACAGCCCAGAACCCGCCCAATTTTGCTACGAATCGCTGACCTGCTTTCACGCATGGGTGCATGACCTGACTGATGGTGAGGCGACTTTGTATTCAATGCTGGTAGCGGGGGCGATTGCCGTATTGGGTTGGTTCATTAAACAACTGTGGGCGATGTTCCGTAAAAAAGAGGATGTTGTTCCTCCGGTAAGCACCAATACGGTTGCGCCTGTTATTACCGTCAATCCTATTATTCGGGTTGAGCATCCTGCCCAATCACTGTTACCCGCAGTTATTTCCAACGAACCGACTACACCCGAACACATCCACTCCGACCGCCTCCCCACCGTCAAAGGCGGCTTCTTCGGACGCTCCGCCGAACTGCAACTCCTCAACGACGCATGGGCAAACACCACCACCCGCATCATCCAATTCATCGCCCCCGGCGGCACTGGCAAAACCAAACTCCTGCGCCACTGGCTCGACCACACCACCGACATTCCGGTGCTAATCGCGTGGTCGTTCTATTCGCAAGGGGCGAGCGAAGACAAGCAGACTTCCGCCACGCCGTTTTTCAGCCATGCGTTTGCCAAGCTGGGTTCGAGCCGCGAGCGGTTTGCGTCGGAGGAAGACAAGGGCGACCACCTCGCCGAATTGCTGCACGGCAAACGCTACGTGCTGGTGCTGGATGGGTTGGAGCCGCTGCAACACGGCGGTGCGGCAATGCGCGGCGAACTCAAGGACAAAGCCATCCGCCAGTTGCTGCGCCAGCTTGCCCGCCATCCGTGCGGCTTGTGCATTATCACCACGCGGATTGCGCTGCATGAACTCAGTGACCGTGACGCGCCCACCGTCATCCGCCACGATTTGCAAAACCTGACAGCGGCGGATGGCATCCAGTTGCTGCAATCGCTGGGGGTAACGGGCAGCACGGCGGAACTGGGCAAGGCGGTGGGTGAATACGGCGGTCATGCGCTGGCGTTGAGTTTGCTGGGGAATGTGTTGCGGCTGCGGCATCAGGGCGATGTGCGCAAGCGCGATACGCTCAAAGCATTGGTCAAAGCCACGGGAAACCGCGACAGCCGTCATGCCTTCAAGGTGATGCAGGCTTACGAAGAATGGTTTGCGGGCGAGCCGGAACTGGCGTTGCTGCACTTGTTGGGGCTGTTCGACCACCCCATCGGGCAAGACGTGCTGCAAATGCTGTGGGATGCGCAGATTCCGCACCTGACCGCAGGCATTGATGAAGACGAATGGCTGGAAGCCATCGCCAGTTTGCGCGAAGAACACCACCTGTTATCGCAACATGACGGCGGCGGCGACCTCGACTGCCACCCGCTGATCCGCGAATACTTCGGCGGGCAACTGCAAACCCAGCAACCGCAAGCGTGGCAGCAGGCGCATGAACGGCTATACGAATACTACAAAGCCCTGCCGGAGAAAGAATTCCCCGATACGCTGGAAGAAATGCAGCCGCTGTTCAGTGCGGTGGCGCATGGGTGTGCAGCGGGGTTGCATCAGCAGGCGTTGGATGAGGTTTACTGGCCTCGTGTCCGGCGTAAGGAAGTGGCTTTCCTCGTCAAAAAACTCGGCGCTTTCAGCGATGACCTCGCTACCGTAGCGCATTTCTTCTCGACCCCGTGGCACACCCCCGCAGCGGGTTTGACGGAAGGCGATAAAGCCGCTGCGCTGAACTGGGCAGGCTTCCGCTTACGCGCCTTGGGGCGGCTGCATGAAGCACTAGAGCCGATGCAGGCAAACATTGAAATGAACGTAAAGCGGGAAAACTGGAAAAGTGCCGCCACCAACGCCAGCAACCTCAGCGAACTGCAACTCACCCTCGGCGATGTGGCGCAAGCGGTGGAGAGCGGCGCACGCAGCAGCCGCTACGCCGACCAGTCCGGGGATATGTTCCAGCGCATGAGCAAACGCACAACCCACGCCGATGCCCTGCATCAGGCAGGGGACACCGCAGCCGCCCTTGCCCTGTTCCGGGAAGCGGAGCAACTTTGGAAAAATCATTTCACTAATTTTCCCCGTATGTCTTCACTGTCTGGTTTCCGTTATTGCGATTTGTTGTTGGTACAGCACTATACTTCGGATGTATTAGATCGTGCGGAATATGCTCTCAAAATTGCTGAAGGACAAAGAAACCTACTAGATATTGCCCTGAATCAACTCACCCTCGGACGCGCCCATCTGCAACAACGCTTACTCCCCTCTACCTCCGGGAGAGGGGCTGGGGGTGAGGGTCTTCACTGGCTAGATCAGGCTGTCGCTGGTTTGCGTGCAGCAGGAACATTGCATAATTTGCCACTCGGCCTGCTCGCCCGCGCCGCCCTGCACCGCCACACCCACGACTTCGCCCGCGCCCGGCAGGACTTGCAGGAAGTGTTCGACATCGCCAACGGCAGCGGGATGCGGCTGCATTTGACGGATTATCATTTGGAGATGGCGCGGTTGTTGGTGGCGGAATCTCTTACCCCCTCTACCGCTTCGCGGGAGAGGGGGGCGGGGGGTGAGGGTCTTCAACACCACATCGCCGCAGCCGCCCGCCTAATCAAGGAAACCGGCTACCACCGCCGCGACCCCGAACTCGCCGAACTCCAGCAGCACCTAGCGTGAGCGCACCTACCGCACCCACCCCGGCAACTGCCCCATTGCCCCCTTCATCTGCGCGTGGATTGCCTTGTATTCCGGCACAAAACCCGCCACCAGCGCCCAAAACCGCTTGGAATGGTTCATCTCCACCGTATGGCACAGCTCGTGGATCAGCACATACCGCACCCATTCCGGCGGCAGCAGCATCAGCTTTTCATTGAGGTTGATGTTGCCGCGTGCCGAACAGCTTCCCCAGCGCGTTTGCTGCCCCTTGATGCGGCAATTCACGTAATGCAAGCCCGTTTCCGCCGCCACTTGCCGCAACTGTTTGCTTAAATGCACCTGTGCATAGCTGCGCAACCACTGGCGTAACGCCTGCTGGCAATGCGCGGGGTCGCTGACCGCCCCGGTAAGTGTCAGGGTGGCGTGCTCAAGGTAGTGCAGGGTAATGCTCTTGCGGGCGCTGGGTGTGTAAATGACGTGCAGGTTTTCGCCCGTTGCCAGCAAGGCCAAGCGTTCTGGCAAGGTGGAAACCGCAGCAGCGGGCGGCGGATGTTGCGCCAGTTTTTGCAAAGCAGCGGTAATCCACGGCTGTTGGCTGAGTACCCATTGGTGCAAAGCACGGGCGCTTACTCCCGGCGGTTGCGTGACCAGCAAACCGTGGGTGGGGTGTAATTGCATCCGCATGTACTTCGCCCGCGCCGACTGCCGTACCTGATAATCCAGCGCCCGCCCATCCGCCAAGGTTAACCGTGCCATCCTGCCAATCCTTTAATCCTGCGAATCCCAGTCCAGAAAGTGGATTCTACCCCGCAACCCGCCTAAAATCCCCGTTTTGACCTAACTTGAAAGCTGCAATGAACATTCGCCAACTGCTTGATGACCGCATTACCGCCGCGCTGCACACCTTGGGCGCACCTGAGACCGTGACCGCCATAGTCAAACCTTCCGCCCGCCCCGAATTCGGCGACTACCAAGCCAACGGCATCATGGCGGCTGCCAAGCAGTTGAAAACCAACCCGCGAGAACTCGCCACCCGCTTGCTAGCAACCCTAGACTTGTCCGATGTCGCCGAAAAGGTCGAAATCGCAGGCCCCGGCTTTATCAACATCCATTTGAAAAATGGCTGGCTCTCCGAATCTCTTACTCCTCCCCTGATAAGGGGAGGCCGGGAGGGGTTTTCTTCCGGCGGTGGAGCTTCAACCATCGTCATCGACTACTCCGGCCCCAACCTCGCCAAAGAAATGCACGTAGGCCACCTGCGTTCCACCATCATCGGCGATGCCGTCGCCCGCGTGCTGGAATTCCAAGGCCATAAAGTCATCCGCCAAAACCACGTCGGCGACTGGGGCACACAATTCGGGATGCTGATCGCGCACATGGTCAGCATTGCCGAGCAAAACGGCGGGGTAAGCGATGTTGCGCCGCAACTTGCCGACCTCGAAACCTTCTACCGCGAAGCTAAAAAGCGTTTCGACGACGAACCAGACTTTGCTAACACCGCCCGCGATTTCGTGGTGAAACTGCAATCCGGTGATGCCGAATGCCGCGCCCATTGGCAGCAATTCATCGACATTTCCTTGCACCATTGCGAAGCCGTGTACGAACGTTTGGGCGTGAGCCTGACCCGCGCCGATGTGAAACCGGAGAGTGCTTACAACGATGACTTGGCAAACGTGGTTAGCGACTTACAGGCCAAAGGTTTGTTGGTGGAAGACCAAGGCGCACAGTGTGCGTTCCTCGATGAATTCAAGAACAAAGACGGCAGCATTACCCCGATCATTGTGCAGAAAACAGGCGGCGGTTACTTGTACGCCACCACCGACCTTGCTGCCCTGCGCTACCGCAGCAGTGTGCTGAACGTCGACCGTGCCTTGTATTTCACCGATGCCCGCCAAGCGCTGCATTTCCAACAAGTGTTCACCTTGGCGCGTAAAGCCGGGTTCGTGCGTGATGAAATCTCGCTGGAACACATGCCCTTCGGCAATATGCTCGGCGAAGACGGCAAGCCCTTCAAAACCCGCACCGGCGGCACGGTCAAGCTGGTGGATTTGCTGGCAGAGGCCGAAGAACGTGCTTTCACCCTCGTGACAGAAAAAAACCCGGAATTGCCAGAAGACGAACGCCGCGCCATCGCCCACACAGTCGGTATCGGCGCGGTCAAATACGCCGACCTGTCGAAAAACCGCAACTCGGATTACATCTTCAACTGGGAAACCATGCTCAGTTTCGAGGGCAATACCGCGCCGTATTTGCAATATGCCTATGCGCGGATCAAGAGCATTTTCCGCAAGGCTGGAAACCCCTCCCCAACCCTCCCCTTATCAGGGGCGGGAGCCAACATCAGCGTGCAAGAATCTGCTGAGCGCACCCTCGCTATGAAGCTGCTGCAATTCGCGGAAGCCACCGACAGCGTGGCGAAAGAAGGCTTGCCTAACCACCTCTGCACGTATTTGTACGAACTGGCGGGCAATTTCATGAGTTTCTACGAAGCCTGCCCAATCTTGAAAGACGGGGTGGCGGAAGACGTGCGTAACAGCCGTTTACGTTTGGCTGATTTGACCGCGCAAACCCTGCAAACCGGCCTCGGCTTGCTGGGGATTGCGGTGATGGAGCGCATGTAAGGCTTACAAACTTTGCATCGCGTTGAGCGTTAAGGGGTAGAGCGCCGCCAGTGCCTCTACCTGTCCTTCGACCCCTGTTGGGTCATTAGCCTCACCTTTGTGCTGCAAATCTTTGCAGATGTCCGCCATTTGTTCCGCGCCTAAACTCACGCAAGAGCCTTTCAGTTTGTGCGCCGCTTTAGCCATATCCAGCCAGTTACCCTGTTGGGTGTGGGTACGGATTTCGTCGAGCAATGCCGGGGTCGTGTCACTGAACATCTTGATCAGCCGGGGCAAAATGACCGAGGGCAGGCTTTGCAAGGTTTCAAGCGCTAACAGTTTCATGAGCGTACTCCGGTTTATTGTGCTTGTTAGGGTTATGTTGGCAGCAGCGTTGTAGGGCAGCTTCGACCGCTTCCGGCAACACCGGCTTGCTGATGTAATCGTTCATGCCTGCATCCAAGCATTCTTGGCGGTCGCCTTCCATGGCGTTGGCAGTCATGGCAATGATGACGGGCTGGCGCTCAGGCGGGAAATCGGCACGGATACGGCGGGTGGCTTCCAGACCATTCATTTCCGGCATCTGCATGTCCATGAAAATCACGTCGTAAGGCTGGCGTTGCAGGGCGGTCAGTGCCTGCACGCCGTTTTCAGCTACATCGACCTGATAAGCCAGTTCTGCCAGAATGGCGGTGGCGACAATCTGGTTGATCGGATTGTCCTCTGCCAGCAGGATGGTAAGCGGCAGACGCTCGCCCAATTTGAGGGTAGAGGGGGGGGCTTTGGCAGGCAACAGGCTGGCCTCACCCAGCACGGTCATCAGGCTGTCGAACAGGCGGCTGCGGGTGAGGGGTTTGGTCAGGTACTGGTTGAACAGCTCACGCACCACTTCCTTGGGATGCCGATCATTGGGTGGGGCAATCAGGATCAGTGATAATTCCTGCTTGCTGTAACGGCTGCGGATATAGCGGCTCAGTTCCAGTGGTGAGTCCCCCGGCAGGTTGGTTTCGATCAGGGCAATATCATACGGTTTGCCCACAGCAAGGAGGCTGACGGCATCGGCAGCGGTTGGTACGGCATCGGCAACTGCTCCCCAGCCCCGGCAGAAATCCTGCAATGCCTGGCAACTGGCGGGATTGTTTTCCACAATCAGGATGCGCTTGCCGATAATCGCCGGGATATTGTTGTGCAGGAACGGTTTGAGCTGCCCTTTGGCTTTGCGTGTCCTGATGGTGAAGTGGAAACGGCTGCCAACTCCCACGGTGCTTTCCACCCAGATGCGCCCGCCCATCATGTCAATCAGGTGGCGGGAAATGGCCAGCCCCAGCCCTGTGCCTTCGCGCTGGCGCACCAGTTTGTCATCGGCACGGCTGAACTGCTCGAAAATGCTGTCGAGCCGGTCAGCGGGAATACCAGGGCCGGTGTCGTTGATCTGGAATTCGAGTTCGTAATCATCACCCTTGCGGCTGCGTGGCAGGACAAAGATGGTGATTTCGCCGCTGTCGGTAAATTTGATGGCATTACCGACCAGATTGGTGAGGATTTGCCGCAAACGCACCATATCGCCTTCAATGAAAACCGGGATGGAAGGGCCAACGGTGTAGGCCAGTTCCAGATTCTTTTCCAGCGCCTTGGCGTGCAGCAGGTTGAGGATTTCCTCGATGCAGGCACGCAGGTCAAACGGTTCGCGCTTGAGGTCGAGCTTGCCTGCTTCGATCTTGGAAAAGTCCAGCACGTCGTTGATCACGGTCAGCAGGTGTTCGCCGCTGAGGTGGATGCTTTCCACGAACTCGCTCTGCTTCTTGCTCATCGGGGTATTCATCAGCAGGCGGGTCATGCCGATCACCCCGTTCATGGGGGTGCGGATTTCGTGGCTCATGGTGGCAAGGAAACGTGCCTTGGTTTTGACGGCTTCCTCGGCAATGGCCTGCGCCCGGCGGGCGTTTTGGGTCATGTGCTGAAAGCGGCGTGAGAAATACAGGCGGCTGAGCAGCATGGCAAGGATGATGGCCAATGTACCCCACAACATGCCTTGCTTGAGCTTGTCTAGGCTAGTCTGGATGTCGCGGATATTTTGCTGGTTGGTTTGGGTAGTGGCATGGAGGGCATCCCGCGCCTGCTTGCCTAGGTGGTCGTCCAGCATATCCACTTGCATGATTTGCGGGTGTATCTGCTGGAGTGTCTGGTGCAGCAGTTTTACTTTGCTGCCCCATTCTACGACCGGGCTGGTTGCGAGAGCGCTGCTCTGCTGGCTGACGTCGGCTACGGCGTGCCGGTAAGCCTGTTTGAGGACTGGGCTGAGTTCTTCTGGCCAGCTTTGCAGCAGCAGTTCGGCCTTGACCGCCAGCGTGTTGCCGAGGATATGGATTTTCCGGGGGCTGAACAGGGACGTGTCTGGCTGGGAAGCCAGGTTGTCCAGCCCGCCCAGCAACTGGTCAAACACTTCGTGTTGGGCGGTAATTTTTGCGTCCAGTTCCTGTTGCTGTGCAAACAGGTGCTGGGTACGCTGGATTTGCAGGGTTGATCCTTCCATGTTGCCAGTCACCTGGCTGGAAACCCCGCTCAGGTTGAACCAGATCAGGGCGGTCAGTAACCCCGCCAACAAAGCTAGCACCAGCCCATCCAGAATGTAGGGCAAGCTGATGTTATGGCGGATGAGCCTGATCATGCCGGTTCCGCCTGCTTGTCCAAGCTGGCGAGTGAACGTTGCAGGGCAGCTTCGATCGCTTCCGGCAGGATCGGTTTGCTGATGTAGTCGTTCATGCCCGCATTCAGGCATTCCTGCTTGTCGCTTTCCATCGCATTGGCAGTCATGGCGATGATGATCGGTTGGCGGTCGGGCGGGAATTCGGCACGGATGGTGCGGGTGGCTTCCAACCCGTCCATTTCCGGCATCTGCATGTCCATGAAAATCACATCGAATGGCTTCTTGCGCAGGGCGTCCACCGCTTGCCGCCCGTTTTCGGCAATTTCGGCCTTGTAAGCCATTTCCTCGAGGATGGAGGTCGCCACAATCTGGTTGATCGGGTTGTCTTCTGCCAGCAGGATGGAAAGCGGCAAGCGTTCGCCCAGTTTGAGGCGGGATTGTTCCGGGCGCACGGTGACGAGGTTGAGTTCACCCATGACCGTCATCAGGCTGTCGAACAGGCGGCTGCGGGTAATCGGTTTGGTTAGGTACAGGTTGAAGATTTCCCGCACCGTGTCTTTGGGGTGGGCATCGTTGGGTGGGGCAATCAGGATCAGCGGGAATTCCTGCTTGCTGTAACGGCTGCGCACGTATTTGCCTAAATCCAGCGCGGAAGCATTCGGCAGGTTGCTGTCTACCAGCCCGATGTCGTAGGTGCTGCCGGTGGCAATCAGGGCAATCGCTTCACTGGTGGTGCAGCAGGCTTGGGTAATGGCTCCCCAGCCTGAGCAGAAGTCCCGCAATGCCTGATGGCTGGCGGGGTTGTTTTCCACAATCAGGATGCGCTTGCCGATGATTTCCGGGATGTCGGGGTGCAGGAACGGTTTGAGCTTGCCTTCGGTTTTGCGGGTCTTGATGGTGAAGTGGAAACGGCTGCCGACACCGAGGGTGCTTTCTGCCCAGATTCTGCCATCCATCATTTCCACCAGACGGCGGGAAATCGCCAGCCCCAAGCCTGTGCCTTCACCCCGGCGGGTCAGGGCATTGTCGGCCTGGCTGAACTGTTCAAAGATACTTTCCACCCGGTCAGCGGGAATACCTGCGCCCGTGTCGTTGATTTGGAATTCGAGTTCGTACTCATCCCCTTGGTGGCTGTGCGGCATCACGAATACGGTAATTTCGCCCTGTTCGGTGAACTTGATGGCGTTGCCGAGGAGGTTGGTGAGGACTTGCCGCAGGCGCACCATATCGCCTTCGATGAAAAGCGGGATGGAAGGGCCAACGGCGTAGGCCAGTTCCAGATTTTTTTCCATCGCCTTGGAGGTCAGCAGGTTGAATACGTCTTCGATACACGCCCGCAATTCCAGCGGCTCACGCTTGAGGTCGAGTTTGCCTGCTTCGATCTTGGAAAAGTCCAGCACATCGTTAATGACGGTGAGCAGGTGTTCGCCGCTGAGGTGGATGCTTTCCACAAACTCGCTCTGCTTTTTGCTCATGGGCGTATTCATCAGCAAGCGGGTCATGCCGATTACGCCATTCATGGGGGTGCGGATTTCGTGGCTCATGGTGGCGAGGAACCGCGCCTTGGTTTTGACCGCATCTTCGGCGGTGGTTTGGGCATGACGGGCGGAGTAAATGAGCTGTTTGAAATTGCCTGAAAAATAGGTGCGGCTAATAATGAGCAAGGTGATTAACAGGGCGGCGATCCACAGGGTGCGGTACTGGATGGTTGCTAGGCGGGTTGCCATTTGTTCGGCATTGCTGGCATTGCTGTCCATCGACTGCTGGATGGCTGACATCACCTGCTTGGCCATGGTGTCATCCATTGCTTCCAGTTCTTCCATCAGTTCGCGGGCTTCGATGGCAGTATCGTGGGCATCACGTGCCAGTTGCTGCCATTGATACGGTGATAATGCCGTTTCCAGTTCAGCGGTGAGGTTGGCCATGATGCCAGTGTATTCCTCAAACTGTTCCCGCAGTTGTGGGTCAGCGTCAGCAGGCCAGGCTTGCAGGAGCTGCTTGTATTTCAGCATCAAGTCATCAGACAGGTCATTCAGGACAGGCAGGTAGCTGCGGTCGCTATTCGGGTTATTGGCGAATTTGAAAAACTCTTGTTCCAGCGTGTCGTAGGCTTCGCGTTGCGCATCAATGCGGGTTTCCAGTTCTACCTGCTGCTGGAAAGAGGCATAGGCTTCCTGCATGGCTGTGGCAGATTGCTGCTGGTTCTGCTGGGCTTTGTGCGAAACATTGCTGAGGCTGAACCACAGCAACAGGGCAATAATCCCCAGCAGAATGATCAGCAGGGCGCTGTCGATAATTTGCAGCAGCCGCAGGTTGGTGAGAATACGCATGTGCTATGCTCGCTGCCGCTTCAGAATTTGAACAGCAGAGTAGTGGAAGTGAAGTGTTTGTTGTTATCGTCATGGTCAAACACGGCGATAGCTCCCTTTACGCTGCCATCCGGTGTGAAGCGCACGTCATCGGTCTGTTGTGTATCCAGCTTGCGGCTTTGTTCCAGATACCACTTGCCATCTTTCCATACCCCTTTGGCCTTGATGTCATCCATGCCTTTCAATAGTGGCTCTCGTGCCACGTATTTGGGCATCACATCTTGCTGTTTCTTGAAATAGCGTTTGGATTCATAGGGTTCTTCCCCGGCATCGGTGGGGCGCAGGATGTAGAGGGTTGCACCATCCGGCAGTGTGGCCTTGTAGGAACCTTCCATGGCCTGCTTGCTGATGATGGTCATCTTGTCGTGGGCAATGCCCATCGGGTTGGTGCGGCCCGCTTTCCAGTTCCACATGTCGGCCTTGAATTCCTTGCCGGAAAACCAGTTGGCGTCGTAATCACCATCCATTGCAAATTCGAGGGCGAAACGGTCTTCACGTTGTGGGCCTTCGATGTATTTCTGTTGGGCTTCATCCCACACATGCGGCTTGTGCTGGGTGTCTTCGGTGCTGTCTTCCCATTCGCTGTAGAAGAAGACTTCATCGCCGAACACACCGGCTTTCAGGGTGACAGTCTTGGTCAGTTCCGGTTTGCCGAGATAGGTGAGGGGGATTTGAGCGCCTGCAATATCTTTCCAGTCGTCTGCGGAGCCGTCTACTTGCGGTGCTGCTTTCAGTTTGCCGATAGTGATGGTTTGCGTGTCGGCGTGGGCAGCACCCAACAAGCCGCAGAGGAGGATAGTGGATATTCCCAATAGATGGCGTTTCATGCGCTTGTTCCTCATTAGTTTTGTTGTATTAGTTAGCAGCGCGAGTGCTTCTTGTGTGCTTTTTAATGCTAGCAGCAATTTTATTTATTGTGAATAGCCATTTACTGGTGCAGAAACGAAAAAGCCCCGCAAGTCATTGACTATACGGGGCTTTTAAATGATGGCGGAAAAGAAGGGATTCGAACCCTTGATACGTTACCGTATACACACTTTCCAGGCGTGCTCCTTCGACCACTCGGACACTTTTCCGCAGGATTTTACACGGGGCAAAATCAAGGGCGCAATCGTAGCGCAGGACAGGCGGCTTGTAAACTGCCGATTGATTGCCCGGTAGGTAAATATACACTTGGTCGGGTCAAGTTCGACAGACGGGGGTGGGTGGGTTAGGCTTGCCGCTGGGGTTCTTCAATAAAAATATAAAAATATGTCATTCATGCCAAAACTTCGAGCATTCATGCGCTGGTGGGGGGAAGGGTTATTCAATAGCCTGCCGGATGCATTGCGTAAATTATTCCGTAGTGACCTGCCGTGCCTTGTCTTGCACCTGCGTGATGCCACGCACATTGATGTGACTTGGCAACAGGATGGCAAGACCCAGACCTGCGGTGAGTTCCTGCTGGGGGAAGCCGGTTCCGCGCTGGATTGCGTGCCTGCCTCAATGGCGGGTAAGCCGTATCAGGTTGAATTGCGTTTGGGCAAGGCACAGGTGTTACACCTGCAACGCCATTTTCCCGAAGCGGTGAAAGATAACTTGCGCCAAGTGGTGGGCTACCAGCTTGACCGCCTGACACCTTTCAGTGTGGATAATGTGTTGTTTGATGCGCATCAGGTGCAGCACGATAAGGCACGTAAAGAAGTGCTTGCTGACATCCATGTCGTCCCCAAACACATTATTGACCGCCTGCTGCGGCAATTGGAGGAGGCAGGGATTGTGCAAGTGCATAGCCTTTCCGTGGCGGATGCTGCCAGCCACGTCAACTTGATGCAGGATCAGCACGCCGCACGGGCGCAGGGCTGGTCGATGATTCCTTTGTATTGCTTTATCGGGGCGCTGATCCTCTCGCTGCTGGCTCCGCTGGCTTATAAATACCGGCGGGTGGAACAAATTGACGAGGCGCTGGCGGGCTTGCGCCAATCTTCCGCTGCGCAATTGGCAATCCGCGACAAGCTGATGGCGGCGCAAGATGCCCTCAAGTTTCTGGAAGAAAAACGCAAAACCTCCCCAGTCGCCTTGGATGTGGTGGAAAAGCTATCAGATAAAATCCCCAGCGACACATGGTTGGAACGCCTGACCTTGGGTAACAAAGTGCTGGAAATCCGTGGTGAGTCGGGCAAGGCGCTGAGCCTGATTGACACGCTGGAAGAAGCACCGGAATTTTCCAATGTGCATTTCAAGTCGCCTGTGACCCGTAACAAGGATAACGGCAATGACCGCTTCCATATCGAAGCAACGGTGGAGGTCGCCCATGCTCAATGAAGCCTTACTGAAAAAGCACCAAACCTTATTGTCATGGGGGCTGCTGGCGGTGCTGCTGTTGGTGCTGGTATTCCTGCTGGTGATCCCTTTGGTGCAAGCGACTTTGGATTATGGGCAGCGGGTTGAAAGTGGCTATCAGCAATTGAGCCGTTTCCGCCAAGTTTCCAACGCGACCCCGGAACTCACTGCTGAATACGAGCGCGTGCAACAGCAGGGCTTGGATAAGCTGTTTTACCCGGCAGGCATGACTTCGGCGCAGGTGGCGAAGGAATTGCAGAAACATCTGGCGACCGTGATTACCCGCGACAATGGCGTATTGGTCAGTTCCGAAGTGGTTGACGATGCCCAGCAAGCGGATGAAAAGGAAAAAGATTCCGTCTATCAGCGGGTGATGGTCAAGGCGGTTTTCCAGAGTAGCCCAGCGTTATTGCGGGAAGTGTTGCATCAGGCGTACCGCGCCCGCCCGCTCATTTTCGTCGAAAGCATTGATATAAAGCCGATTGAGGATGAGGGCAAAGATAAGCAGGTGGTGAAGGCGGAAGTGATGATTTCCAGCTACTGGCGCGGTGGGGAGGTTAGCCATGAAGAAGCTAATTAATCCGCCCATCCAATCGCTGTTGTTGCTGGGCAGTGCAGGACTGCTGGGGTTGGCAGCGTGGAGTTTGGTCAGCCTGAAAATGCAGGATGAAAACCAAGGGCAGGCAGCGGACGAAGTCAGCGTGCATATCCCGGATGCCGGGGTGTTGGACACGCCAGAGATGGATGCTTACCCGCAAATGGTTAAAACCCCGCTGTTCTGGGCAGGCCGCAAAGCCGTGGAGCCACCCAAAGTAGAAGCCGTAGCACCCGTTATGGCGACGGTCGATTCCGCGCTGCCGGAAGGGCGGCTGATTGGCATCATTGATATGGGCGACCATTTGTTTGGGATTATGCAAAATTCCGCAGGTGGCAGCGTGCATTTGAAAGTGGGGGATACGTGGGGGGCGTGGACAGTATCCGGCATTGATCCTGACCGCTTGATTGTGGCCTTGGGTGAGCAAAAGCAAGATATTCCCTTGGTGGGTGATTTCGCGTCGCCGCAAGAAAACCCGCAGCTTGCCCAAACCAAAGCCGTGCAACAGCAAGCCAAGCAACAACAGGCGGCAACTGCCAAAACAAGGCCCCCGGCGCAGATGGCTCCGGTTCCGCAAGCGCTTGCCGCCGCTGTGCCTGCGGAGGCGATGCCTCATACGGGTGATCCGGCGAAAGAGGGGGCGGGTTTGCCGTTTCCGGCGGATACCGCGAAACAACCGCCCGCGCTGTCCGTCAAGGAAGCGCTGGAAGCACGCCAACGCTTGATGGCTTCGCGTTGGGGGAGCTTGGCTGGCGATGCAGAAGAGGCGCCACCGCCAACACCGGGGCAACCCGCCAAGCAGTAATATCGGGGGACTTCCGATAAACTGTACTTTTTATTGCATAAAAAAAATATTACTATGAATGGGGCTTCACATATCTGACCGCAAGGCGGATGTGTCGCATGATAAAAATAATAATGGGGTTTGCTTTGTGAATTACAGGGACAACATCGTTGGACTGGTCAGCGTGGCGGTACTTATGTCTGCTTGCGCATCCATTAAAGACAGTCCGGGCTATCGTGATAATACCAAATCCAAGGGTTTCCAACGCAGCGCGTCCATCCGGGAGTTGGATGATAAGGCGTATGCGCCTCCCGTGCTGCATCCAGTCAATACCGGCGGAGTAATGCCTGTCAGCGATACGGGTAACACGTCCGTGACGCCCTCAACATCCACCACACCCGCATGGGATACCATGCAGCCGACGGCTGCTGCCGCCAGTGCTGATGCTGATAAGAAAGGCAAAGGTGATGTGGAACTGATCTTGGGCGACCAGCAATATTACCGTAACGATGTGAAACGCCCGGCAATGGGTGGGAAAAAGGGCGATGATGACGGTGTGGCGCTCAATTTTGAACGCGCCAGCATCCGCGAAGTGGTGAAAGTGGTTTTGGGGGACATCCTCAAGCAAACCTACACCGTAGAGCCGGGGGTGGAAGGGGAAGTGACCATCAGTTCCACCGATCCGATCCCGCGTGACACCTTGATTCCGACCCTTGAATCTTTGCTGCAAACCCAAGGTGCGGTGCTGTACAAGGATGATACTGGCAACTACCGGGTGGCTGCCCGCGCTAATCTGAAAGGGCGGGGGTTTATGCCATCCGCAGGGCAAATCAAGCCGGGTTACAGTATGCAAGTCGTGACCCTGCGTTACATCCCTGCTGCCGAAATGCAGAAAATTCTGGAGCCACTGGCTAGCCCGGATGCCTTCGTGCGGGTTGACCCGAACCGCAATATGTTGGTGCTGGCGGGAACCAGTTCCGAGCTTGCCAACTTGGCGGCAACCGTCAAGACTTTCGACGTGGATGTGCTGAAAGGCATGTCGGTGGGGCTTTACCGCGTCAAAAATGTCGAAGCGGCAGTGGTGGCGAAAAACCTCGATGCCCTGTTCGGCGAAAGCGGCAATAGCCCGATGGCGGGTATGATCAAGATCATGCCGATTGAGCACATGAACAGCATCATGATCATTTCCGCCAACCCCGATTACCTCAAGGACATGAAGGACTGGGTAGACCGTTTCGACCAAGTAAGCCCGACCGCAGGCCAGCAATTGTTTGTTTACCACGTGCAAAACGGCGATGCGGAACATCTCGCGGATATGCTCAACCAAATTTTTGGCGGTAAGAAAAGTAGCAGTTCTAAAGTGGCGGGTGGCGGCAGTGCGTCCAGCCTTGCGCCGGGTTTGACTCCTGCTACCGTAGGCGCGGATGGGCAGGCAGCAGCGGGAACGGATCAAGCAGCAGCGGAACCTGCCAAAACCATGCTCGGCGATTCCAGTGGGGGTGGCGTCAATATCGACCCAGATGCGGAAGTGCGTATCGTTGCGGACAAAACCAATAACTCGCTGATGATTATGTCTACCAATGAGACTTACCAGCAAATTTTGGAATCACTCAAACGTATCGACCAGATGCCGATGCAGGTGCAGGTGGAGGCTTCCATTATGGAAGTGACCCTGACCGACGGGCTGGAATACGGCTTGCAGTGGTACTTCAGGAATACCGGCAATCTTGTGGGCAGTAACGGTTTGGGCAGGGCTACAGCTTCTAGCACAGGTTTTGTGCCGCCAGCGGGCTTCTCGTTCTCAACCAGTGGTGCGGCCTCCAACATCTTTGGTGTGGTTAATGCTTTGGCGCGTGAATCCAAGGTGCGGGTATTGTCTTCGCCATCAGTGTTGGTGCTGGATAACCAGACGGCTTCCATCCGCGTGGGCGACCAGCAGCCGATCTTTACCGGCAAGCTGGATACCGCGCAAGGTTCATCTTCCACCACCGTGCAGTACAAAGATACCGGGGTTTCCTTGCAAGTCACACCGCATGTGAACTCCAACGGTTTGGTGAAAATGGACATCCAGCAGGATATTACCGACACGGGTGAAATTGATGCTGCCACCGGCAACCGCAGTTTCTTGCAGCGTAATATCAAAAGTAACGTGGCAGTTAAGAGTGGCGAAACCATCGTGTTGGGTGGCTTGATCCGCGACAACAATTCCAGTGGGCGTAACGGTGTGCCGGGGCTGAGCAAAGTGCCGGTAGTCGGTGAATTGTTCAGCGGCAACAGCAGCAGCGGCAAGCGTACCGAATTACTGGTGCTGATTACCCCGACCGCGATTAAGGATCAGCATGACTTGGTAACGACTGGCGAGGAAATGCGTGACCGTATGCAACGCTTGATGGATGGCGATAACTTTATTCCACAATTGAAGGGGCAATATGCAAAGTAAACAGACTTTTATGGTATTGGCATTGTGCTTGCCGGTATTGCTATCAGCTTGCAATTTGTCAGCGGAATCGACAGTGGCTGCAAGTGCGCAACAGCGTTGGGATTCCCTCATTGCGGGGGATACGGAGCAGGCTTACCACTACTACACGGATGCTTTCCAGCAATCCACGCCGTATGCGCATTTCAAAAATAAGTTGCATGGTATCGGTTTGTGGAGCCATGCCAAAGTGGATAAAGCTGAGTGCGAACCATCCGGTAAGCGTTGTACGGTGGCGGTGGATGTGACGGTTACGATGAAAATGCGTGGCTTATCCAAGCCCGTGGATACCACTGACCGGGTGTCGGAAACATGGGTGAAAGATGGTTGGTTTTCGGACTGGCGGTATGTAAAACAATAGGTTTGGGTATAAAAAGACGAAATGGATTCACGTATAATGGCACGGTCTGCCCCGGAAATAGGTTGGTCTGGGAACATGCCTGAGATTATAAAAATGAATCCAACTACTACTCCGTAACAATAGATAAAAGATAGAAACAGGAGGCACGCAAGTGTTCATGAAAAACAAAATAGCCATCGGTGTTGCTGTTGGCATTCTGGGGGCTGTGGGGGTCATCACCAGTGCACAAGCTGTGCATGTCAACCCCGATGGTACAGGGCAGGTTCTGCTATTCCCATACTACAATGCGCGGGATGGCTATGTTACCAACGTCAACTTGGTCAACTCCACCGACCAGACCAAAGCCGTCAAAATCCGTTTCCGTGAAGGTAAAACCAGCAATGACGTGCTGGACTTCAATATCTATATGTCTCCGAATGATGTATGGACAGGTTCCGTCAAAGCCGGTGTGGATAAGGCCGGTAAACCAATAGGTGCGGTGAGCACCGCAGACCGTAGCTGTACATTGCCTGCACTGGTCAACTGTAGTAATGGTGAATGTGGCGGCAAACCCCAGCCATTTACAGGGCCAAACCTGTACCCTAACGTTACCGCTGATGATACCCGCGAAGGTTATGTGGAAGTCATCGAAATGGGTGTCGTTGATGATGCGACAGTCAAAGCTGGTGTCCTGCATAAGAATGGCACACCAACCAACTGCCAAGCGGTTGCCGATGCTTGGAGCACGAAAAAAGGCGGCGTCTTCACTAAAGGTCAGGGAATTTCTGCCCCAACAGGTGGCCTGTTCGGTTCTTCTGCTATCTTGAACGTGGCGGAAGGTTCAGCGTTCTCGGTTGACCCGGTTGCTATCGACAATTACAGCACGAAAGCCCAACACTACCGTGCGGATGACGTTAACAACTTCCTGCTGCCGTCCTTGGCTTCTGGTGATGTGACCAGCAGTAGTGTCATGGTGACAAAACCTACAGGTGAAACCGAAATGGTTGTCACCGATTGGAAGAGTGGCGCAGAAGTGGGTGATGCTTGCCTGAAAGACGGTGATTCACTGACACCTGCTTGCGGCACGAACCCTTATCCTGTTGCCCATGCCCTGCTTGCACCGCATTTGTTGAATGAATACTTCCTTGACCCGTCGTTTGGTTATGATGGTCACACGGACTGGGTAGTGACATTCCCGATGAAGAAACACGGGATTGCCAATGCCGGTAGTGACGTAATTGCTAGCTTTGAAAATGGTATCTTTGACCGTGAAGAGGGCAGCCAAGCTTCTTCAGGTGGTGGTACTGGTGGCAGCACTTCCGATGAAGAATTTGGTTTCTCACCGCCAGTGGGTGGCACAAACCCAGTGGATACCAGCAGTTCCTTGATACGTGAAGTTAACGTCATCAGCTTCAAGTCTACTGACCCATCGTACAATGACAGCCGCACAATCCTCTCCAGTGCTTCCAAACAAAGTGTCAGCGTTGGCCCATTTGTTACGGGTTGGGCACGCTTGTCATTCGCTGGTTACAGCTTGAAAGATGGCTTCAAGTCGGCAAAAGGTTACAGTGCTTCACCGGGTACGTATACGGCTGACAGCAATGTGTATAAAGGTGTTCCGGCGACTGGCGCAGCCTTTATCGAAGGTAATGTCAGCGAGAATGCCCATTCCCTGTTTGGCGATGCGCTCCCGCACAAAATCCAACGCGACTAATCTTGCGTTTGGTCAGGGGGGCGGCTAGTGCTGCCCCCCATTTTCTTGTTTCTGGCTTGCTCATTATTGTTGGTGCTTATGCTGCGTAAATACTTTTCCGCGCTGCTTTGCGCGTTCCTCCCCTTTTCGGTTGTGCTCGCTGATGCGGCGATGACGCCTGAAAACTTGTATATCCGTGATGCTTTGGCTGAAAAAGGAGTGAGTAAAGGCTTGGATAAAAGCCCCGAACTCGAAAAGCTGGTTGTCGAATTCCGTAAAGACCAATTAGCGCGTTTGGCGCTGCAAGCTTCCCTTGATGAAGGGATGCCGGATTTCAATGCCCGTGCTGAAGAACTCTACCAAGCCCGCAAAGACAAGCAATACCACTTGCCCTTACGTCTGCGGGTACGGATGCTGGAAATGGCAGCGTCTGGTGACAAAGAAGCTGCAACCCGTAAACAGTTGGCAGACATCCGCTCCCAAGTTTCCGCAGGGAAGCAGGATTTCAAAGCAGCCGTGCTGCAATACAGCGAAGAACCCGAGCGTAAATTGAGCGAAGGTGACAGCCAATGGTTTTCCGATGGGCAAAAGCCTGATGCCATTTACGCTACCGCTGAGAAACTGAGTGCTGCGCAACCCTTGAGCGATGTTATCGTGCAAGGCGGTACGGCGTATCTGCTGTATTTCCTCGACCGCAAGGAAGCCGAAACCCGCTCGCTGGAAGCCGTAAAGCCGGAAATCATTGCCGAATTACAGCAAGAGTACCGTCAAGACCAAGAAAAAGTGGTGCTGGACGGCTTGCGTGAAAAATTCAAGCAGAATGCAAAGATGTGAATAGCGCAAACCTGACCCTCCTGTGGCAACTGTTGCGGCGCGACCTGCAAGAACGTTACGCAGGCACGGCGCTGGGAGTGTTTTGGCTGTTGGCGCAACCGTTGTTCCTGTTGCTGGTGTATGCGCTGGTGTTCGGTGAAATCCTGCAACTGCGTTTTGGGGCGCAAACCAGTTCCGGGCAGTTTGCTGCCAACCTGTTCGCGGGTTTGACGGCTTTCAACGCACTCGCAGAAGTGTTGTCACGTGCGCCCGCTATCCTCACGGAACGGCGTGATTTGTTGCTGCATTCGCCGCTTTCCCCGATGTTGCTGCCATTATTACCTGTCGGTTCGTCACTGGTGTTGGAAGCTTTATCCATCGGTTTGCTGCTGTTGTGGCTGTGTGTGCAGGGGCTATGCCAGCCTACTGGCGTGTTGTTTTACCTGCCATTTTTGCTGTTGCGGGTGCTTTTTTCGCTGGCATTTGCTTACAGCTTGGCGGTGCTGGGGGTATTCCTGCGTGACTTGCGCCAACTGATGCCGCCGTTGTTGACGGTGTTGCTGTTGGTTTCCGCTATTGTTTACCCGCCCGAACTTGTGCCGGAACGTTTCCAGCCATTTTTGCAGTTGAATCCGTTGGCGCAACTGGTGCAGGGGTATCGTGCTGCGTTGCTGGAAAGCAGTTTCCGTTGGGAAAATTTCACCGCGTTGTTGTTGCTGGCGGGTGGTTTGCTAGCCTTGGCGCTGTGGCTGTTCCAACGCTTGATGCCGCGTGCAAGGTATGTGTTATGAGTGCGGCAATCCGGTTGGAACAGGCAAGTGTGGCTTACCAGCGTTACGCGCACCCGCGTGATGCTTTGTTGGAATGGTTGTTGCGCCGCCCACGCCATACGCTTTTCCACGCTTTGCAGGAGGTCAGTTTTAGCTTGGCAGCGGGGGATTCGCTGGGTGTTATCGGTGACAACGGCGCGGGGAAAAGTACCCTGTTGAAAATGCTGGCGGGCAACCTCCCGCCTACCTCCGGTAGCTGCGAAGTGCAGGGCAGGCGTTCGGCTTTGCTGGAACTCGGCACAGGAATGCAGCCGGAATTCAGCGGTGTGGAAAATGCGCGGATGGGCTTAGCATTACGTGGTCTTACCCGCAGCGAAATCGAAGCGCAGTTACCAAGCGTGTTGGCCTTCGCCGAACTGGGCGAGTTTGCCCAACAGCCAGTGAAAACCTATTCCAGCGGGATGGTGGTGCGCTTGGTATTCGCCATTGCAGCCGTCATCAAACCCGATGTGCTGATCGTGGACGAAGCGCTTTCCGTCGGCGACCAATATTTCCAGAAAAAATCCCTCGACCGGATGCGGGCAATCCTGCGTAACGGCGCTACGCTGGTGTTTTGTTCCCACAACCTCTACCAAGTGCGCGAAATGTGCCGCCAAGCCGTGTGGCTGGAACAGGGCAGGGTGAGGATGCTGGGCGATGCACAGACGGTGGTGGATGCGTATCAGGATGCGGTACGGGGCAGGGGGGAAGGGCTAGAAAAAAAGGATAGGGTGGTGTGTCGCATCGACGGTTCTCCGCAATTGCTCAATGTCACGCTCAATCGTCCGTACTTCCAAACTCACGACCGTTTTGCCGTCACTGTCCAAGCCAGCCGTGGCGACCGCCCATTGACTGATGTGCATGTGGGCATCGTCATTCGCCGCAACGACGACATCCAATGCTTCGGCATCAGCACCTTACACGACGGTGTGCAGATGCAAGACAACGGCAACGGCTTGCTGTCCGCGAGATTCGTCATCGACCGCTTGCCGCTGCTTTCCGGTGAATACTGTCTGGAAGTGTGGCTGATCGACAGTAGTGGTGTGCATGTCTATGACTCGCGGGAACGTTGCTGCCATTTCCGTGTGCAGCAAGCGTCGCAAGCGCAAGGGGTGGGGATGGTGAATTTGCCGCACCGCTGGGAAATGCCAGAAGTGTTGGAAAAGCAGGAGGAGCGGGAAGATGCGTTGGCGCTCTGATGATTTTTCCGTCCGTTACGATGTGTTGTTCCCCCTGTATGCGCAGTTGCCGCCGCGTGTTGGCTACGCTTTGGCGGCGCGGCAGGCTAGTTTTTTTGCCCGCAAGAAACAGGATGAACGTGCTGCCATCCGCAACCAGATGCAAGCCTGTTTGCCGGAAGCGACTGAATCGCAGCTTGACGGCTGGCTCGGCGATTATTTCCGTATGGTGGAACAGGAAGCGCTGGATACGTGGTATCTGCAACACCGACCGATTGCCGACATCGTGGCATTGCAAGGTTTTGAGGTGGTGCAGGAAGCGCTTGCGCAAGGCAAGCGGGTGCTGCTGACGGGTGGGCATTTCGGGCGTTTCTGGTTTGCCGGGTCGGCGATGCGGGCATTAGGGTATACGACTGGCACGATTACCCGCGATGGTGGTGATGAAAATATCCACGGGCTGCATCCGGCGGAATACCGCTTCCGTTTATTTAAGTTACAACGCTTGCAGCAGGCGCTGGGTGGGCCATTTTTAGTGGAAGGCAATGACCTGCGTCCGCTCTACCGGGCGTTGGATAATCACTTGATTGCATTGATTTTCGATGTGCCATACACACAAGCGCACACGGGTAACGTGACAGTGCCGTTTTTCGGTAGTACGATTGGATTACCTGCCGGTATCTATAGGATTGCAAAAAAAATGGAGGCAGTGGTCGCGCCCTTCTACATGCGTGACCGGGGGAATGGACAGGTAGTTGCGGAGTTTTCTGCCTTGCTTGATCCAAACGATTATAACGAACAAGCGATGATGTGCCAGCTTGCCAGCCAGCTCGAAGCGCGGATCAAGGAAAGTCCCGGACACTGGTGGTTATGGCCTGCATTGCCGCTATTACAACGGGACAACAATAATGAATCAGGCCGCTTTTGAACTGCCGTTGCACGACAACCATTCCCATAGCCAAATTGTGCGCCGTGTGCCGCGTTATGCACGGGTTTTAGAATTGGGTTGTGCGGATGGCAGCATGTCCCGCCTCCTCAAACAACAATGCGAAGCCAGCGTTATCGGTGTGGAGCAAAATGTTTATGCCGCATGGCAAGCGCAATGTTTCTGCGATTACGTTTTCACCGAAAACTTGGATGATCCGCATAGCCTAGATGCGCTTGAAGGTGAAAAATTCGACGTAATTACCTTGGTGGATGTGTTGGAACATTTGCAACATCCCGCTGATCTGTTGAAACGCCTGAAACCGCTATTGCTGGATGAGGGGCAGTTGTTGCTGTCAGTGCCCAATATTGCCCACGCTTCGGTACGTTTGGAGTTACTCAAAGGCGGCTTCAATTACGAAGCTACGGGGATTTTGGACGAAACGCACCTAAAGTTTTTTACCGCAGCCACTTTGCAAGCGCTGTTGACGGAAGCGGGTTACGACATGCAGGACTTGGATTACACCAGTCACGACCTTGCTGATACGGTGATTGCTGAACATTTGCAGGCCGCCGGTTTGCAGGTAACGCCCGCAACGTTGGCAACATTTCATGCCCCGGATGCAGTTGCTTACCAGTTCATTGCAGCAGCTTTACCCGTGCAAAGCACTACCAGACAGACGCGGATGCAACCGTTGAAACCTTTGGCGGCATCGCAAGATAGCTGGGCAGGTTTACAAAGTGAATTGGCGCAAACCCAACGAGCATTGGCAGATGCGCAAGCGGAATTGGGGCGCGTTTATTCGACACGGAGCTGGCAGATGCTACGGCGTGGTGCAGAGGCGTGGCGGGAGATTCAGTCGCGGTTCACGCACCGCTGATACACTCGAAGTGAATTAAATTGCAATAATAATAACAAGTTGGGGGCAGGTGTGGAGCAGCTAGCAGGCGGGAACATCAAGGTCAGCGTGATAATGCCAGCCTTTAACCATGCCGGTTGGGTCGGTCAGGCATTGGAATCGGTGCTGAAACAATCGTTTGGTGCATTTGAATTGATTGTGATTGACGATGCCTCCAGCGATGCGACGTGGGCGGCTATCCAGTCGGTGCGGGAAACCTACCGCGATGATTTACGTTTGCATTGCATCCGCCATACTAGCAACCAAGGCGCACCCGCCACCATTAATGAAGCCCTGCAACACGCACAAGGCGAATACATCGCCATCATCAATTCCGACGACGTGTGGGATGAGCAGCGTTTGGAACGCTTGCTGGCGGTAGCGGAAACCGGGCAATACGACTTTCTGTGTACTGATGTCACCTTGTTGGATGCCGATTCCTGTGTCTGCGAAACCCACGAACCGCATTGGGTCGCGTGGTTTGAAGCCTTAAAGCAAGATTACGCCAGCCACGCTGATGTTATCGCCACTTTGTTGCGCGGGAATTTTCTGATTACCACCTCCAATTTCTTTTTCCACCGGCGTGTGTATGCGCAGATTGGCGAATTTGCTGAGCTGCGTTACGTGCATGATTACGACTATGCGCTGCGGGTGTTGGTGGCTGGATTTAAGCTGCACTTTTTGGCGGAAGAAAAACTGCTGGGCTATCGCTTGCACGGTTCCAACACCATCCGCGAAAAGCCCTTGGCAGCAATTGAGGAAAACACCCGTTTGCTGCTGAATTGGTTGCCTTGCTTACACGGTTTGCTGGATGAGCAGCGTTTGCTGGGTTTGCAGTTCCAATTGCAGGGTTTGTACCGCTACACAGGTGAGGAATGGCAAACCACGGTGCATCGGCGTTTGGTGGCAAAAGAGGCGGAATTATTGCCGCTGATTGCTGACCGCGATGCTTGGATTGCTGAGCGTGACCAATTGATTGCTGCTTTGCAGCATCACTTACAACAACACCAACAATGGGTGGCTGACCGCGACCAGTGGATCGGGGAGCGCGACACCATTATCGAACAACAAACGGCTTTGCTCAGCGACCGTGAGCGCTGGTTACAAGACCGTGATGGCTGGATCGCCGAGCGCGACAGCCTGATCCGACAATTACAACAACAACAATCTGAATTGCGCAACAGCCGTGCTTTCCGTTTAGGGGAAAGCCTGTTGACGCCACTGCGCCGTTTTCGGCAGCTTTTTGTGGGGGATACGTTATGCCTGAAAAACTAATCTTACGTGATTGGCAGAAAATCCGTACTTGGCTGGAGCCGCGCATTGAAGCGGGGCAAGTCAGGCTTATTTCACTCGACATCTTTGATACCTTGCTGGCGCGCTGTGTGGAGCCGCCGGTGATCGTGCAGCACGCCGTGTGCCGTGCAGTCGGTAAGCAAGTGGGCATGGCTCCCAGCCTTGTGTGGCAAGCCCGCCAAGAGGCGGAACAGGCATTACGGGCGGAAGCGGTGGCAGCAGGGCTTGACCACGAATGCCGTTATGTCGAATTGTTACCGCGCTGGATGGAAAATATGTTCAAGGAACATGATCCAGCACTGGGGCGTTCGATTTGCCAAACCGAATTGTCCTTGGAAAACGCCAGTCTGCATATCAAACCGGATGCGCAAGTATTCATGGATTGGGTGCGTGAGCAAGGCGTGCGCATGGTGGCAATGTCCGATATGTACCTTAATGGCGATTTATTGGGCGAATTGCTGGGGCGCAAGGGGCTGCTGCATTACTTCGACAATGTATATGTATCGGCGGATTACAAGGAAGGCAAATACTCCGGGCGCTTGTTCCGGCGCATGTTGCAACGTCAGGAAGTGCGGGCTGGGCATGTGGTGCATATCGGTGACAACCCGATTTCCGACCGGCGCATGGCGTGCAAGGAAGGTCTCCAAGGCGTGTGGCTGTACGAGAAAAAAGATTTGCGCCGCCGCGAACGCTTGGCCTTATCTGCACGTATGGCGCAGCGCGGTGGCATTTGGGTGGGGCGGCATTTCTTCGATACCGTGCAAACCCGCATCCAGCAAAACGATGGCTTGAACCCGCGTAACTTTTTCTTCCGCTACGGGCGCGATGTGTTGGGGCCTGCGTTCAGCGTATTTATGCAAGGTTTGCAGGAGCGTTTAAACCGCCAGCTTCAAGCCAAACAGCCAGTGGAAAAACTGCTGTTTGTGGCGCGGGATGGTTTCCTGTTTGAGCGCATGTATCGGGAGCTGGATGAAAAGCTGCCCAGCGAATACGTGTACCTGTCACGCAAAGTGATTACCGCCGCTTCCACCGCTGATGGTTTGGATCACGCCCAAGCGATTGTGGCGTTTTACAACCCCAAACAGCAGGGGCTGGAATCGGTGTGCAAGGTTTATGGTTTGCCGGAAGAAGCCTTGCAACCCTTGGCACGCGAACACGGTTTCGCCAATTTCGCCGAACCGATCCACAACTGGGAAGACACCCGCCTGCACAATTTCCTCAAAGACCAGCGCGTGCAAAGCATTGTCCAGCGGGTCGGGCGCAAACACCGCGACTTGTTGCAACGTTATTTGGAACAGGTCGGTTTTTTTGCGCACAAGCGGGTGGCGCTGGTGGACATCGGCTGGAATGGCACGGTGCAGAAATTCCTCAAGCAAGCGTTTGGCAAACGGGCAGATTTCCCGATTTTGCACGGTTACTATTTCGCCTTCGTCCCCAAGCTGTACAACGACTTTGGGGAAAATAACGTCTGCGAAGGCATCGTGCATGATTCGCGGCGCGGCAATGCCTGCGAGCGTATTCCGGCAGAGTTCGAGGAAATCTTCGAGCAAGGTGCACGTTCGTGGGAAGGCACGACCATCGGCTACCGTGACTGCGACGGGCGCATTGAGCCGGTGCTGAAACCTGACAGTGCCCCTGACCGTCAGGCTGAATTGCGCTGCAACGCCTCGGTGGCGAGGATGCAGGAAGGCATTTTGTGCCATTGGGAACATTACCGTGCCGTGCAACAGTTGACCGGCTATGCCAGCCAGCAAGTGCTGCCCTACGTGCATGGCCTGTTGGAGCGTGCAGTGGTGTACCCGACTGCGGAGGAAACCCGCGAGTTGACCCGTTTGGTGCATACCGAAGATTTCGGGCATGACAATGTATTGGCCTTGGGTAACCGCGCTTTCGGTGTGCGTGATTTGTTACGCCCACAGCAAGTGTGGAACCGCATGAAAGTGGCGGCTTGGCGTTACGCACTATTGGATAAAATACCGACAGGATTGCCGAATTTCGCATTTCGGATTGCGTATTTGCATACCGTCGAAAAATAAAAAATAACAAAAGGGAAGGGCTTGAATGGTACTCAGTCCAATTAAACTGTTTTTGTATGCGCTGGCATTCCATTTCTCATCGGGGCGCGGGCGCTGCTTCAGCCCCGGCTTCAAGGCGCTGGCGGTGTGGTACGCCAGCCGTGCCGAAATGTTGCTGTTTGACCGTTCCGCAGCCAAATGGTGGCGCGGGCAACTGGAACGGGGTTGAACATGGAACCGTGCAGCGTACAGATTTTACTTTCAACGTGGAATGGCGAGCGTTGGTTGCCAGAGTTGTTGGAGTCATTGCGCTGGCAAACTTTCCAGAACTGGCAATTGCTGGTGCGCGACGACGGTTCTAACGACCAGACTTTGCGTATTTTGTTGGAATGGCAGGACGCGAACCCGGAAAAAGTGGCGGGGATTTTGTCGGATGGCGTCCATCTGGGCAGCACCCAAAGTTTCAGCCGTTTGGTGGAATTCAGCACTGCGCCGTATTTGCTGTTCTGCGACCAAGATGATGTGTGGTTTCCTGAAAAAGTGGAATTGCAATACACCCGTTTGCGCAGCCTGCAAGGTGAATACGGGGCGGAAACCCCGTTGCTAGTGCATTCTGACCTAGCGGTGGTGGATCGTCATCGGGAACTGCTGTCGGCCTCTTTCTGGGAATATCGCGGCTTTGATGTGGAACAAGAGCGCTGGGCTTACTTGCTCGACAATGTGGTGACGGGGTGTGCCACCGCGTTTAACCGCACGGCGGCGGATATGGCTTTTCCCTTGCCTGCGCAAGCGATGCAACATGACCGTTGGTTGGCGTTGGTGTGTGCGTGGTTTGGGCATATCCGCGCGATTCCCCATCCGTTGCTGCTTTACCGCCAGCATGAGGGTAATGCCATCGGTGCGCAAGCGGGTACATTGCGGGCGTTAGATGCGCGGGTACAAGCGTGGGGTGGGCAAGCGGAAGCCTTCCTGCAACGTTTCGGTGAACGCATGGCGGTCGCGGATTACCGCCGGGTGGAAGCGTTGGCTGATTTGCCACGTTTGCACGGCTGGGAACGGCGGCAGCACATTGTGCGTCACCGTTTGTTCAAACACGGGGTCTGGGCGAACCTCGCATTACTGCTGTTTGCATAAAATAAGGACAAAATAATGACAACAAGAACGCTCCGTCCTGACGTGGCGGTGATTGTGCTGACCCGTAATGCTGGGCGTTTGTGGCCGGAATGGTTGGATGCCATCCAGCAACAGACGGTTGAGGCGGGGCGCTATCTGGTGATTGATTCGATGTCTGCCGACCATACAGCAGAGTTGGCACAAGCCGCCGGGTTGGAAGTGTTGCGCATCCACCCGCAAGATTTCAGCCACGGTGGAACCCGCCAGCTTGCCGTCGAGCTTTGCCCCGATGCGGAATTGCTGGTGTTCCTGACGCAAGACGCGCTCCTTAAACAGCCGGATTCCTTGGCAACCATCCTGCAACAGTTTGATGCTGACCCACGGGTGGGGATGGCCTACGGGCGGCATTTGCCGCGTGCGGATGCGGATTTGTTGGAATGCCATGCACGCGGGTTTACGTACCCGGCGCAATCTTCCGTGCGTGAGCGTGACAGTTTCCACACTTTGGGTTATCGCGCGGCGTTTTCCTCGGATGTGTATGCAGTGTACCGGGCGCGGGCATTACGCAGCATTGGCGGGTTTCCGCACCATATTATTGTCAGCGAAGATAGCTATGTGGCGGCACGTTTGCTGCTGGCAAGCTGGAAAGCGGTGTATTCGGCGGACAGCACGGTGGAGCATTCCCACAGCTATTCCTTATGGCAGACCTTCCGCCGCTATTTTGATGTAGGGGTGTTCCACGCCTGTGAGCAGCCACTGATGCGCATGGTGGGTGCACCTGACAGGGAGGCCGGGGCGTATGTGCGTTCCTTGATTAGCTACCTCTACCAGCGGCGTAAACGGTTGTTGCCACTGGCGGCGTTGCAGACCTTGGTCAAGTTAGTGGGTTTCCGCTTGGGTAAACGTTACCAGTCATTGCCACCAGCGGTGTGCCGGGTACTCAGTGTGCAAAAAGCCTATTGGCGGGACGCGGGGGAACAGCCATCCGCCTTGCCCGCTTACCTGCCGAAAAAGTGTGAAAAATATATGACAAAAACGTTAAAGAATGTTGACAGTGAAGAGTTAGTTTATTAGAATATTCTCATATTGTTTGACACCGGACTAACACTCCTCCATCCTCCTTTGGTGGTAATTGCGCGGCCTAAAGTAACTGGCCGCGTTTTTTTTGTCCGCGATTTGGTCATCCCCCGTTTTTTCATGTGGTTGGCAACATTTATGGCCTTCCCTCTGGTGGAAGGCATTTTTTTGTCTGGGCTTCGGCGAAATACTTGAGAAATGGTGCGGCTTAGCCTAGAATGCCGCGTTTCTTTATTCCCTCAACTTTCGTGTTGGGGTGAATCGGCAAAACAGATTTTGAAGTGGATAGAGCAAGATGAAAACATTCAGTGCAAAGCCAGCTGAGGTCAAACGCGACTGGTTCGTCGTAGACGCCCAAGGCAAGGCGCTTGGCCGCCTGGCCTCCGAAGTTGCCCGGCGTTTGCGTGGAAAGCACAAGCCGGAATATACCCAACACGTTGATACAGGTGATTACATCATCATCATCAACGCGGACAAAGTGGGTATTACAGGCAATAAAGCTAAAGACAAGACCTATTACTCACACACAGGTTACATCGGTAACATGCGTGCGTTCACCTTTGAAAAAATGCAACAACGTGCACCAGGCCGTGTCGTCGAAATGGCGATCAAAGGCATGTTGCCAAAGAACCCACTGGGCCGCGCCATGTACCGTAAGCTGAAAGTTTACGCTGGCACTGAGCATAACCACCAAGCACAACAGCCTCAAGCGCTGGACTTCTGATCGGGTAGGAATGAATTACAATGGCTGAAACACAATATTATGGTACTGGTCGCCGCAAATCCTCATCTGCCCGCGTCTTTCTGCGTGCAGGTAGCGGTGAAATTGTCGTCAATGGCAAGCCACTGAACCAGTTCTTCGGGCGCGAAACAGGCAGCATGATTGTTCGCCAACCTTTGCACCTCGTTGACATGGTTGAAAAGTTTGATGCATACGTCACTGTTGAAGGTGGCGGTATCACTGGTCAAGCGGGCGCTATCCGTCTGGGTATTTCCCGTGCACTGCTGCAATACGATGAAACCATGCGTGGCACACTGAAAGCTGAAGGCTTCCTGACTCGTGACGCCCGTGAAGTTGAACGTAAGAAAGTCGGCTTGCACAAAGCACGTCGCGCTACTCAGTTCTCCAAGCGTTAATCGCTTTCCGGTACTGGATAGGCAAAAAAGCCGCGCTGTCACTAGCGCGGCTTTTTTTTGCCCAAAAAACGCCCGATTGTCGTCTTTTCAAGGATGTACTGTGGGGGTATCTGGTAGAACACCTGCGCTCATATTAGACTTGCGCCAATTTTTCTGTAAAGGCATCTATAAATGGAATGGGTATCAGACATTAATATCTGGAGTTCACTGTTGACGCTGACAGTGCTGGAGATCGTGCTGGGTATCGACAATATCATTTTCCTGACCTTGCTGGTCGCTAAAGTGCCAGAACACAAGCGCAACTTCGCCCGCCAGTTTGGTTTGTTGGCAGCGATGGGGACGCGGATTTTACTGTTGCTGTCGGTGGCATGGTTGGCGCGTCTGGTTGCACCGTTGTTTGAAGTCATGGGACACGAGGTTTCCGGGCGCGACTTGGTGTTACTGTTTGGGGGCTTGTTCCTGATCTATAAAGCGGTTTCGGAAATTCATGGCAGTCTGGAAGGCGGCGATGAAATGCATGGCCCCAAGCACGTTGCTGATGTGCTGCTGCTGGTAATTATACAAATTGCGGTGATTGACATCGTGTTTTCACTGGATTCGGTCATTACTGCTGTGGGCTTGGCGGAGCATGTAGAAGTCATGGTGGCAGCGATTGTGATTGCCATCGGGGTGATGATGTTTGCCGCTAAGCCGATTGGTGATTTCGTTGAAACCCACCCTACGGTAAAAATGTTGGCATTGGCTTTCCTTGTGTTGGTTGGTGTGGCACTGGTGGCGGAGGGTATGGGCGAAGAAATTCCTAAAGGCTATTTGTATTTCGCGATGGCATTCTCGTTTGGTGTGGAAATGCTCAACTTGCGTTTGCGTAAGTCTGATGAGCCAGTGCGTTTGCATCAGATTTACGATGATGAGCAGCGTGAGGCGGATGAGGCCGCACGTAAAGCGGCAGAGCGGGAATCATAGGATGGGCATAGCACGGATGCTTATGCCGCTGTGGTTGTTGCTGGCGGGAGTGTTGCCTGCCTCCAGCCATGCAGGTACACCGCAACTGCAAGTGCTTGACAGTTTTGTGATCCCTGCCGATAAGGTTGATGGGGTTAGGGTCAGTGAGCTTTCCGGTTTGGCGTGGGATGAAGACGAGCAGTTGTTGTATGCCGTTTCTGACCGGGGCGATGTGTTCCATTTCCGGCTGAAGTTGGAGGATGGCAGGATTATGGCGGTCGACCCGGTGTTTGCCGCTAAATTGCTGGACAGCAAAGGCAATGAACTGAAAAAGAAACGCCGCGATTCGGAAGGGCTGGCAGTGCTCAATGCCGCGAATGGCAAGCCGGGGGATACGCAATTGGTGATTTCCTTGGAAGGCGAGCCGAGGGTGGTGCGTTTCACCCCTCAAGGCCGGGCGATCCAGAATATCGGGTTGCCCCGTGCCTTGGATAAGAAAAACCTGCGGCACGGGAATGATGGGTTGGAAGCAGTTACGATCCACCCGCGTTACGGCGTGATCACTGCGCCAGAGATGCCTTTGAAAGGCCAGCCGGAAAATTGGCATACCCTCTATTCGACCACGGGGCGCGAATGGTCATTCACTGCTTATCCGGCGGAAAATAGCGGCATTTCTGCCTTGGAAGCGCTGCCGGATGGTAATTTGTTGGTGTTGGAACGCGCTTGGTCAGGGTTCCCTAGCCCTTTGGTGGTTAGCTTACGCTATCTGGATTTTAGGCAGTGTGACAAAGGGGGCGCGTGTACCTTGCAGGATTTGCAGGTGTTCTCCAGCCATCTGTTGATGGATAACTACGAAGGGCTTACCCACGTGAGTGGCAACCAATACCTGCTGGTCAGCGACGATGGTGGCGGGGATTGGCAACGTACCGTGCTGACCTTGTTTACGCTGGATTAGCTTAACGGTTTTCCAGCCGTTTGAGCCGCGCGTCAAGACGGTCAACGTCCATACGCAAGGTGTCCACCGCATCAAGATAGTGGCGGATTTCAGCATCAGCGGGCAACACCCGCGCTTCTTCCTGTAAGTATTCCTGTGTATTCAAGCGCATGGCGTGGGCGGAACTGCCCAGCCAGCCTTTGGCATTGCGTACCACTTGCCCCATTTGGTGCGCGAGCACATCACCTACCGCACGGGAAAGCAATTCTTCCCAATCCACGTCGATTTCGCGCAGGATTTGGCTGAAACGGTTGCCCAAGCCCATATCGCCTTCAAGTTTAATGCCCTGTTCCAACATGGCTTTACCGCTATCTTCGGCGGCGGAAAGACGCATCAGTGCCAGTGCTGAGCCGTGGATGGTTACGTCCGGTTCTGCATCGTAGGCGGTGGTAACGCGCACGCTGTCTGCGGTTGGCAGGAAATAGAGCCGCAGGTCGGGGTTGCTGATGTGCAGGCAAATCAGTTTGCCCTGCAAGGTTTGCAGGCGGGTGAGGGCAGAGCCGTGGGTTTCGGCATCCAGCTTCAGCCACGTATTGAAGGCGGTTTCGAGGGTGGCGGTGAGTGCGGCGAACAACATGGGCTAAATCCTTGTGGCGGTGTCCAATAGCTGCAAATCATACTACAAGTTATTTATCGGGCATTAGATTATTCTGTTCAGTTTTCATTAATCTTTCATTCACTTTCGGTTCAGCTTGTGGCACTATTAGCTCAACCAGAAACAAGTGTAGTTTGGTGACAGGAAGTCTCAATCATAACAATAAGGAAGAAGCAACATACGCGGAAACTTAGCCCTTTTCCCCGTCTTGTTTTGGTGTATAACAAACAATTATCTCTGGAAAGCCCATTGCGCCGTATGTCCCCTCATACGGCGCAAGTTTTTTTGTGTTCCCCACTATTCTTTGGTGTAATGACTTCAACTAGGAGCCACACCATGCTAATAAAACGCCCATCTGACATCCGTGAACACGAAGTAACCGATTTTGCGCTTTACCAGCGTCGCCGCGAATTCCTCAAAACTTTGGGTGGTTTTGCGCTGTTGGGGGCAAGTGGCCTGCCTTTGGTCGCGCACGGTAAATCCGCATTTTCAACGGATGACGAACCGACCCCTTACGACGATATTGTCAATTACAACAATTTCATTGAACTCGGCACGGGCAAGGAAGCACCGGCTGAAAATGCTGCCTTGCTGAAAACCTCCCCGTGGAGCGTCACCGTTGATGGCGAATGCGCCAAACCCGGTCAATTTACCTTGGAAGACATCCTCAAACCGCACCCCACCGAAGAACGCATTTACCGCCTGCGTTGTGTGGAGGGCTGGTCGATGGTGATTCCGTGGCAGGGTTTTCCGCTCGCGGCCTTGCTCAAACGTTTTCAGCCGACTTCCAAAGCCAAATACGTGAGCTTTGAAACATTGTTGGATCGGGCGCGGATGCCGGGGCAGAAGCGCAACCCGATTGGTTGGCCTTACACGGAAGGTTTACGTATGGATGAGGCGATGCACCCGCTGAGCTTCATTGCTACCGGGTTGTATGGCGCAACCTTACCTGCCCAAAGCGGTGCACCGCTGCGCTTGGTTGTGCCGTGGAAATACGGTTACAAGAGCATCAAATCCATCGTGCGTATTCGTTTTGTTGAGCAGCAACCCGCCACCAGTTGGTCGGTGGAAGTGCCGGATGAATACGGCTTTTACGCCAACGTTAACCCCGAAGTGGATCACCCGCGCTGGAGTCAACGTAAAGAGCGCCGCATCGGTGAATTCCTCAAGCGCGAAACCCTGCCGTTCAATGGCTATGCCGAACAGGTGGCGAGCCTGTACAGCGGCATGGATTTGCGGGCAAATTTCTGATGCAAATCCGTGAGCCGTATTTCACCAAGCTGTTTAAGCCTGCGGTGTTCCTGTTGGCACTGGTTCCGTTGGTGTTGCTGGGTTTGGGGGTATGGCAGGATACGCTGGGGGCAAACCCGATTGAAAAACTGACGCGCAGTTTGGGTGAGTGGGCGTTGCGTTTCCTGCTGTTGACGCTGCTGGTTTCACCCTTGCGGCGTGTCACGGGCTGGACGCAGATATTGCGCTTGCGGCGGATGCTGGGGTTGTTCGCGTTCTTTTACGCCACGCTACACCTGTGCAGCTACGTGGTGCTTGACCAGTTTTTTGATTGGGCGGAAATCTGGCGCGACATCCTCAAACGCCCGTTCATCACCGTGGGGATGCTCACTTTCCTGCTGCTATTGCCGTTGGCGCTGACTTCGTTCAAGCTGGCAATGCGTAAGTTGGGGCGTAACTGGTCACGTCTGCACAAGTTGGTTTACCCACTGACGATGCTGGCGGTGCTGCATTTCTGGTGGCTGGCGGATAGCAAAGCTCGAACAGACATGCCGCTGCTGTACACGGTATTACTGGCTATCTTACTGGGCGAACGCTTGTATCAGGCAGCGCGGAAGTAGGGCGTTCAGTAACTGCGGTTGTTACTCAGGCAATGTTCGATACCGTGCTGGATTTCCCGTTCCATTTTTTCAGCATCGTGGATGTGCATGTGCGCCCCGATGAATGAAACCACGCGGCGGGGAAGCCATTGCGCATCTTCCATGGGGGCGATCACGGCGGCGTAAAGGTCTTTGCCATTTTCCAGAAAGCTGCAAATCAAGTTTTTGAGGGCGGATTCGTCGGCAATCACGTACATGGCGAATTGCCGGGCGTGTTGGCTGACCGTCACGAAATTTCCATGTGAAACGGTGATGATGGGGTTTTTCATCGTTATGCTCCTGCGGTGCGGTATTTGTCTTTATTTCGGTTCATTTGACCGGACAGTGTGGGGGTGGTGGGGGTGTAAAGCAAGCCTACACCCGACTGGCGTCACTGGTATTATCCCTTGCTTAGGCACGGCACATTCAAATCACGAGGTTATGTATGGCACTGATGGATTGTCCTGAATGCAAACGGCAGATCAGCTCGCGGGTGACAGTGTGCCCGCATTGCGGCTTCCCGATTTTGTCGGCGCTGGAAAAAGACCACGCCAGCACCCAAAAAGCCAAGGGCTGGGTGGTTAACTTTCTGGCGCTACCGGCGCTGTTAGGGTCGGGTTGGTTGCAATTGCTGGCAAGCAAACTGGGGATTGAATTGCCGGAGTTCGGTTTCGGCGAAGCGAAAAGCTTTGGTGAAGTGCTGATCCTGACCGCGCCGTTGACGTTGGGCATCACTTTCATGGTGTTGGCCTTGCTGCGCGGTTGGCTGGCAAGTTTCTATACCATCATGGCTGCGGGGGCGTTGGTGCTGGCGGGTACGTCGTACCTTGGCATCCATCTCGTGCCGTGGTTTGGGCTTGACCCCGATGTGCTGTCAGTCGCGGCTTCGCGTGCGGGATTGGGTGGGTTCACCAGCTATTTTTCACTGGAAAACATTACGAAATTCCTCATCTGGCTGCTGTTCGGCTATTGGCAAAGTTTCGGCTGGTGGTATTTCGTGTCGTCGTTTGTGGTCGGTGGGTATATCGGGTGGTGGTTGCACAAGGATATGTTGCGGCGGTGGTTGGATGAGGTTTAATTGGTAAGCCGCGAAGTCATCGTGCGTTTTGCGGTATACTGGCAGCACGGCAAGAAATGGGAGAAACAACATGGTTAGCGCAGAAACAATTTTTCAAAAGGCACAACGGCTTGATGTCTTCCGGTTACAGGAACTGGCGGATTTTCTCGACTTTTTGCTGAGCAAACAGCCTGTTGTCCAGAAAAAATCATCAGCATTTCCGCCAACTCAAATTGAATGGCCTCAAAATAGACCTGTCTATCAAGGCAAGCCATTGTCTATTGAGGAAATGGATGAGGCGATCGAGTATGAGGCAGGTTTGCATAAATGATTGCGGTTGATACCAATATTCTGGTGCGTTATGCCGTCAATGATGATCCAGAGCAAGCATTCCTTGCCGCTACCTTTTTGAATGAAAATCACTGCTTCGTACAGCACACGGTATTGCTAGAAACAGTGTGGGTACTGGGGGCGAAAAGTACTTATAACATGCCCAAAGAAGAGATTTTGGGCTGGATTCGCCGCATTTTAGGATTGCCTAATGTTACGACGCAAGATGAAGCTGCTGTTGCCAAAGCCTTGGAATGGTATGAAGCAGGTATGGATTTTGCGGATGCACTGCACTTCGCAACCAGTCATGGTTTAGTAGGGTTTGCCACATTTGACCGCAGAATGCGTAACAAGGCTACCCAGCTAAATGCCCCACAAACGCTAATTTTCATTGGCAAAGAACTCCACTAACTATGCTAGTTTTCTCCAATCTCGGTTTGCGGCGCGGTAGCAAGGAATTGCTCGGTGCGGCGACATTAAACATCCATCCGGGGCAACGGGTCGGTTTGACGGGCGCGAATGGCACAGGCAAGTCCAGCCTGTTTTCACTGATCCGGGGCGAACTGTCGCCAGACGTGGGCAATTTCAGCATTCCCACCAGTTGGGTGATTGCGCATGTGAAGCAAGAAACCCCCGCCACTGACACCAGTGCGCTGGATTACGCGCTCGAAGGCGATGCCGAATACGTCAGCCTGAAAGCGCAATTGGAACATGCCGACGGGATGCATCTTGGCGAGTTATACACCAAGCTCGAAGCGATTGACGGCTACACCACCGAAAGCCGCGCTGCTACTTTGCTGCACGGTTTGGGTTTTAAACCCGAAGAAATCCGCAACCCTGTTTCCAGTTTCTCCGGCGGTTGGCGGATGCGCCTTAACCTCGTGCAAGCCCTGATGTGCCGTTCCGACCTGCTGCTGCTGGACGAACCGACCAACCACCTTGACCTCGATGCGGTCATCTGGCTGCAAGATTGGTTGAAAAGCTATCGTGGCACGCTGCTGCTGATTTCACATGACCGTGAGTTTCTGGACGCGATTTGCACCCAGATTGCGCACATCGAACAAAGCCGCCTCACGCTCTACACCGGCAACTATTCCACCTTTGAAGTCACGCGCACCGAACGCCTTGCGCAACAGCAATCTGCTTTCCAGAAGCAGCAGCGCGAACGGGCGCACATCCAAAGTTACGTCGACCGTTTCCGCGCCCAAGCCACCAAAGCACGCCAAGCCCAAAGCCGTTTGAAAGCGCTGGAACGCATGGAAACCATCGGCCCTGCGCACGTCGATTCACCGTTTACCTTCAGTTTTAAAGCGCCAGCGAAATTGCCCGACCGCTTGCTGCATGTGGATAAAGTCAGCATCGGTTATGGCGACAAAAGCATCGTTTCTGGTATCGAATTGCAAATCATGCCCGGTGAACGCATTGGTTTGATCGGCCCTAACGGCGCGGGGAAATCCACCCTGATCAAGTTCATGGCTGGCCTATTACCCGCGCAACGTGGTGAAAGCTGGCAGGCCGCCGACATCAAAATCGGTTACTTTGCCCAGCACCAACTGGAGCAACTGAAAATCGACCAGTCGCCGCTGCAACATTTGCGCGAACTCGACAAGCAAGCCCGTGAGCAGGATTTGCGTAACTACCTCGGCGGTTTTGCTTTCCAAGGCACGCGGGTGGATGAGGCCATTGAGCCGTTTTCCGGCGGTGAAAAAGCGCGTTTGGCGCTGGCTTTATTGATTTACCAACGCCCCAATTTGTTGCTGCTGGACGAACCAACTAACCACCTTGACCTCGATATGCGCCTTGCCCTGAGCATGGCTTTGCAGGATTACGTGGGGGCAATGGTGATCGTCTCGCATGACCGCCACATGCTGAAAATGGTGACGGACAAGCTGCTACTGGTGGAAGGTGGCAAAGCGCAAGAGTTCGACGGCGACTTGGACGATTATGCCGTGTGGCTGCAAAACCGCTTCCGTGCCGAGGAACAAGCTGCCGGATTGGGCGATGCTCCGGCTGCTCCCGTTGCCTCCCACAGTGCCGCAGGGCGCAAAGACCAGCGCCGCGAAGCTGCCGAAAAGCGCAAACGCTTCCAACCGCTCAAGCAACAAGCGGATAAGCTGGAAAAGGAAATCGACAAGCTCAACCAGCAAAAAGCCGCGCTGGAAGCACAACTCGCAGCCCCGGATACGCACAGCGAGGCCAACAAGCCTAAGCTGAAAAAACTGCTGGCAGACCAGCTTGCATTGGAAGCCAAGTTAGGTGAGGCGGAGTTGAAGTGGATGGAGGCGAGTGAGGCGTATGATGCGGCGATCGCGGGCGATTAAATCTTCGCCCACAAGGTAAACTGCTGCTCACTCAACCCCAACTGTTCACACAATGCCTGCAATCGCCCCAAGTCCTTATCCCCCCGCCGTAAATCGGTGGGGATTTCCGGCACATCGCAATAAATCCCAGTCAATTGCCGCGCCAGTCGCACCGCATCTTGGTGCTTTTCCACCAGCCCTTGCAGGCGTTTTGCGCCAAAGGTTTTCATTTGCCCGATTTCGGGGATGCGTGACAGCAGTATTTCCACCGTATTGAATTTCTGCAACAACTTGGCGGCGGTAGACATGCCAATGCCCGGAATGCCGGGAATATTATCCGCCACATCCCCCGCGATGGCTAATTGGTCGGGGATTTGCGCAGGCCATACGCCGAATTCGCGTTTCACCCCGCCCTTGGGCAGTGCTTGGCGTTTGGCGTAATCCCACCAAATGTCGTGTTCGCCGACCAGTTGCGCCAAGTCTTTGTCGCCGCTGATGATCATGCAGGCTTGCCCGTTTTCGCGCTGCTGTTTCACCCACGTACCGATCACGTCATCGGCCTCATGATGTTGGCTAGCGGTTTGCACAATTCCTAATGCATCGAGAAAGTCGCGGCACAGTTGGAATTGGAGTTTGAGTTCACTGGGGGCAGGGGAACGGTTGCCTTTATAGCCGGGGTAAATGGCCTTGCGTTGCGAGGTGAGCAAGCTGGTGTCAAAGGCGAATGCGATGGCTTGCGGCTGTTCGGTTTGCAGCAGGTTGTAAACAAAGCGCAGGAACCCCAGCACCGCATTCACCGGATTTCCTTCGCAGTCCTGCTGGATAGGTTGGCGCACGAACCACGGGCGGAACACGTAAATGCTGGCATCGACTAACCAAACGGGGTTTTCAGGCATGTGTTTTTCTTGGGGCAAGGATAAGTTTTTGGACTATAACCATAAGAGCATAAAAATGCACGGCTGGGCTTTTTATGAAAGAATGGGGAATGCGTTTTTGTTGGAGGAACGGGTATGCTGAATTTACGTGCAATTAGTTGGATCGGGCTGGCAATCTGTGCAGCCGTTAGCATGACGGGTTGCGGCGATAAGTCAGATACCGGCAAGAAAGCCAGCGTCAAGCCTGTGGAAATGTTATCCGTCGACGGTATCGGCCCAATTAATGCACAGACGCCATTTAACCTGCACGATATTACCGCCGCCTTTCAGGGCTTCAATGTCAGTCAGCACACTAATTATACCGAAGGCCAGCAATACCCCGTGATTGAGGTGGCAAAAGACCTGAAAACCTTGCTGGTCATCAACCCCGACGTTAAACAGGAAAAAATCTTTTCCGTGATGGTGCAAGATAACCTGATCGGCAACCGCCTTGGACATTCCATCGGCATGGCCTTTGCCGACATTTACGCCTACGGGCAAACCGAGGAGTGCGCGGCGGGGGCGGAAGAGCTTTCCGGTAAAGTGCTGTGTTACGCGCCTAAAACCGGCAATATCCTCTACCAATTTGGCGGAAGCTGGAGCGGGCCAAACGGTACGGTTCCGCCTAAAGACGTGTTGGCAGGCTGGAAAATGGAATCCATGATCTGGAAACCACTTTCCCCACGAGCGCCTTAAACCGGCTTAAAATTCTCAATCGTGCTCGCGCCACCGCCGAAGAAGAACTTTTCCATTTCCTCTTCCAGAAACTTGCGGTGTTGTGGGTTGATGGGGCTAAGGCGGTATTCGTTGATCAGCATGGTTTGCTGGCGCAGCCATTTGCCCCACGCTTCTTTGGATACATGCTCAAATACGCGCTTGCCCAAGACGCCGGGGTAAGTTTGCATTGCCAATCCTTCTGCTTCACGTCCCAGATGGACGCAGTTCACCATGCGTGTCATGTCGTTTCCTCAAATTGCTTGTGTGCTGAAAAAGGTGCGGACTGCGGCGGAAAGCCCGCCATTCAGTTCTGAGCCTGCTTTATACCAGAGCCAGCTTGCGCCTTCCATTATCCTTGCTGGCTGAGCGTCCAAATCCACCCGCAGTGGTTGCAGGTGCAGGCGGTAATGCGAAAACGTGTGGGTCAATACCGGCAATTTTTCCGCCGAAATACGCGCATGGGTGCAATGGGTCTGTAGCCATTCGCCCATGTCGGTTTCATCGACAAATTCGGGGAAGCTCCATAATCCGCCCCAAATGCCCGTCGGGGGGCGTTTCTGTAACAAGATTTCACCCGCTGCATTACGCAGCAATAACGCGATGGCAGTTTTTTCGGGCAATACTTTACTGGGGCGTTTGTTGGGGTAAAGCGTTTGTTGGCCTTGTTTGAAGGCTAGGCAATCCGCCTGCAAGGGGCACAGCAGGCATGCGGGTTTGCTGCGGGTACACAGGGTTGCGCCCATATCCATCATCGCTTGGGTGTAATCGGCATTGCGGGTGCGGGGTAAATGTTGCGCGGCGTATTCCCACAAACGTTGCAGGGTGCGGGTTTCGCCTGTCCAACCGTCGATGGCGTGGTAACGTGCCAGTACGCGCTTAACGTTGCCATCAAGGATCGCGTGCGGCTGCCCGTGGCTGAGCGAGAGGATCGCGCCAGCGGTGGAACGCCCGATTCCCGGTAAGGCTTCCATGCCCGCCAGATCGGTGGGAAATTCGCCCGTATGATTGTCGCGCACGATTTGCGCCGCTTTGTGCAAATTACGGGCGCGACTGTAATAGCCCAAGCCTTCCCACAGTTTCAACACTTCGTCTTGTGGTGCATCTGCCAGTGTCAGCACATCGGGGAAACGCTGCATAAAGCGCGTGAAATACGGGATGACGGTGGTAACTTGGGTTTGTTGCAGCATGATTTCCGACACCCACACGCGGTAGGGGGTGGGGTTGTGTTGCCACGGTAAATCCTTGCGCCCGTGCTGGTCGAACCATACCAGCACTTTGGCGGCGAACCCGTCAGCCACAGTCACTTGCACCGCAACACGCGCCACCGGCAATTTGTACGGGTGGGCAAGGATAATCGCCGTAAGAACAAAATACGCAGCAGTCGCCCGGCTTGGTTTGCAACAACGTATGGCAGTTGGTGCATTCGTATTGGTACTGGCAGGAGCTTTCCGGCATTTCCTCCTGCTTTTGGAAGCCACATATCGGGCAAGTGATGACAGATTCAAGGATCATGATTGTTCTCTTCAGCAAAACGCATTACAATTACGACCCTCTGACAGTATCCCATTGCGCGGGTGTAGTTCAATGGTAGAACGGCAGCTTCCCAAGCTGCACACGAGGGTTCGATTCCCTTCACCCGCTCCATCCTTCAGTTGCATTCCCCCGTTACCTGCCTTTATCCTGTGCTAATTCATCGTAATAGGACTGAAACCATGATGCAAAAATGGCTGGGATTGGCTATCGTACTGGCTTTGCTGGCAGGTTGTGGCAATAAAGGGCCACTGTACTTGCCGGATGACGCAAGAGCAAAACAGGAACAGGCAAAATAAACAATGGATCATTTTGAATACCGCAATGGGCAACTGCACGCCGAAAACTCGGCAGTCGCTGACATTGCCCGCGCCCACGGCACACCCTGCTACATTTATTCCCGCGCCACACTCGAACGCCACTGGCACGCTTTCAACGACGCCTTCGGTGCGCAGCCGCATCTGGTGTGTTATGCGGTGAAAGCCAACTCTAACCTTGCCATCCTCAACCTGTTTGCACGTTTGGGTTCGGGGTTTGACATCGTATCGGGCGGTGAATTGGAACGGGTACTGCGGGCAGGCGGCGATCCTAGCAAGGTCGTGTTTTCCGGCGTTGGCAAAAAAGCGGCAGAAATCCGTAAGGCGCTGGAAGTTGGCATCCGTTGTTTCAACGTCGAATCCGAGGCTGAGCTTGACCGCATCAATGATGTGGCGGGTGCGTTGGGTAAGGTTGCGCCGATCTCTTTGCGTGTCAATCCAGACGTGGATGCGCAAACCCATCCCTATATTTCCACCGGCTTGAAAGAAAACAAATTCGGTATCGAAATTAGCCGCGCCGAAGAAGTTTATTTGAAAGCTGCCGCCATGCCGCATTTGAACGTGGTCGGCATTGACTGCCACATCGGTTCGCAATTGCTGACGCTTTCGCCGTTTATGGATGCCTTGCAACGGGTGTTGGCATTGGCGGAACGGCTAGCAACGCATGGCGTCAAAGTGCATCATCTCGACATCGGTGGTGGTTTGGGCGTGCGTTACCGCGAAGGGCAGGATGCTCCCAGCCCGGCGGATTATATGGCACAATTGTTCACCGATGAACGCTTGCGCCAGTACGAAATTTTCGTCGAGCCGGGCAGGGCAATTGCGGCGAATGCGGGCATTTTGGTGACAGAGGTCGAATTCCTGAAACTGGCGGAATACAAAAACTTCGCGGTAGTCGATGCGGCGATGAACGATTTGATCCGCCCGGCCTTGTACAGCGCGTGGCAGGAAATCATCCCAGTTGTGCCGCGTGATGGCGAAACTTCAACCTACGACATCGTGGGGCCAGTGTGCGAAACGGGTGACTTTTTGGGCAAGGAACGCGACTTGAATATCCAAGCAGGCGACTTGCTGGCGGTGCGTTCGTCTGGCGCGTATGGTTTTACCATGTCCTCCAACTACAACACCCGCACGCGGGCGGCGGAAGTGATGGTGGATGGCGACGCCGTGCACGTGGTGCGCCAGCGGGAGACACTGGATGATCTGCTGCGCGGTGAGCAGGTTTTGCCTGTGTAATCAGACTCTTGCTCCCTTCCTCCCTTGAGGGGGGGAAGGGCAGGTGATGGATGGGGGATTACTCAGTCCATGACGTTGTACTCGCCACTTTCTTCAGCTTCGGCAATTGCTTGCGGATTTCATTGATATTCCATCCGGTCATTTTCGCCAAGTTTTTGGCGGCCTCATCTTGTTGTTTCGGCGCGGTTTTGTTTAGGTATTCGTTCGCGGCGGGGCAACTGGCTTCGCCTTGCCAAGGGTGGCGGACGATGTAACGCCCTTGGTAGTTTCCGGTATTGCCTGTGGTTTGGAACATCAAATCTTCGGGGAAGGTTTCGCGGTCGTAACGCACATGCAAGCGAGTGACGTAAGCATCCGCTGCGCCGCCACCCATATTATTGGCTTCCGGTTTTACCCAGAATGCGCCGAGTTCCTGTAATTCCTTGCTGGAAAGTGGGTCAGCCGCGCACGGGTCGCACCAATTCATATCCCAAGCGTATTCGAGGAATACCGCGCCGCCTTCCTTTTCGACCTGATTGCGGAACATATCGCGGTAGAAATTGGCGAACTGCTTTTTGTCCTTGATGTATTCGGGGATTTCCAAATCGCTGGGTAATTTGACGGTACGGTAATTGGTGGTTTCTACCCGTCCCTTAGGTGTCAGTGCATAAATGAACAGGTCTTGCTTGCCAGTGGAGTTCACCGTGCCGAGGCGGATCGGTAGCATGAAACGTTTTTCGCGGTAATTGACCTGAATTGGGCGCAACTGGGTGAAACCTGTTTTGGAGTATTCCTTGAGGTTAACCTTGGCGATAAAGAATTTCATGTTTTGCTTGAGGTAACTGCCGATCACGGGTTCTGCCCCTTGCGGGATTTTGTAACCATTTTCGGTCAGCCAAGTGATCAAGCCGGTGCTTTCCTGCCCAGATAACACCATGATGTCGTATTCGCCCAGCGTGTATTGCGCCTCAATGGTAACGCCGAGTTCTTTGGCACGGGTTTTCGCTGGGACAGGGGCAGCCATGGGGGGCGCTGGTGTGGCTTTGCTATACATCATCTGCATACACGGGTCGTCGTCGAAATATTCCACCAGACGCGGCGCGGTGTAAGCATCCAAATGCTTGATGGTGCTGTTATTGACCAATTTGACCTGTTCTTTTTGCACGACTACGGGCACAGGAATCACCATCGCAAACTCTTTCACATCGCCTTTGAAATCGCTGCCCATGGTCACGATGCTGCGGTCAGCGTTGCGTGCATATACTACTTGGGAAGATTCATTGAATAGCCCCGTATCAGCTTTGGCAACGTAAAAGCCACAGAAAGCGGATACGTGTGTGGGCAATAGGCTCGCAGTCAGTAATGCGGCGGCACTGATTATTTTTTTCATGGGGTTTCCTCGGGTTTAGTTATCGGCTTTGACCATTCAAACGCGGGGTAATTCAGCCAACGATTGAACAAAAACACGCTGGGCGATAAGGCCAGCAGTGCATACAAAAAAGCATTCGGCAGGAATAAACGGAATTGTAACCACACTGCCAGTAACGCCACGCTGACGCCGAACAATACGCGCCCAAGCGGGTGTGCTGGAGTGGTTTTTGGGTCAGACAGCATGAAAAAACTGAACAATAGTAAGGAACCGTTTTGCAGTTGATGCTGCGGAATTGTCCACGGGTCGCCCAGCCACCACGCTTTCAGGAATAACAAGCTGGTGTAAGCCAGTAAAAAACTCACCGTCGCCAACATAGTGCGCCAGCCGACCAGCCCAACCAAGCCACTGCCCGCGATTAACAGAAACAGCCACAAACCATGTCCCCATTGCCCCGGTGCTGCCCATACCTCACTGGTCAGGAGCAAGGCTATCACAATCCCAAAATTGGAGGGGTTAAACACATGCTTGCCATCCAAGCGCAGTAAAAATTTGCTGGCAATGCCCAAGGCGGCAGCCACGGCAAGCCACAGTGCAGCTTGGGCGTGTAACAGCAGCAACACCGACAAGCTGGTATTCAAGGTACTTAATAACAGGTTGGGCAGTTTAAACAGATAGCAAAATAGCCGTTGGGTAAGGAGTGCCGTGCCTATAACAGCGAGGATTTGCTGCCAAGTGATCGGAAATTCCAATACCCAGATGCCCCACAGTAGCAAGGTGGTTTGTACTGTGAGCTGGTAATGGCGTGGGTCGAGTCTGCTTAGGTACGACATAAGGCCGTTGTTGGTTGTTACTTATGCTGATGAGCATAAACGCCATCCCAGTCTTTGGGTAGGGGGGAATGCTCCAGTTGCGCGATCCGCCGTAAATAAAGTTCTGCCAGTGGGTCATGGGGTGAGCGTATGAGCAATTGCGCAAACAATTTCGCCGCCCGCGACCACTCGCGGTTCCAGTAATAATGCATGGCGCGTTCGTGCAGCTTCCACAGGTCTTGTGCCTGCGGGGACAAGTCGGTGCTGAACCCCAAGGGTTGGAACAGCAGTACGGTTTCGTGCTTACCCTTCACCTGTACCCGGTCGATGGTGCGGAACACAATGCCTTTGCATTGCCTGCGGGTATGTTCGCTGACCAAAATATCCACGGCGTAAAAGCGTGTCAGCGACTCAATCCGTGCCGCGAGGTTCACTGCGTCGCCCAGCACGGTGTAAGCGCGACGGTGGTCTGAACCCATATCGCCGACGTTCATGTCGCCGGTATTGATGCCGATCCCCAGTTGCAGCGGGGTAATGCCGAATTGGCGGAATTCATCGGCACGTTCCACCAACATCTGGCGTAACCCCAGTGCGGCTAATACCGTTTGGCGGGCATGGAGCGGTTCGCGGAGTGGCGCATTCCAAAACGCCATCACCATGTCGCCGATGTATTTATCAATCGTGCCATTGTGCTGGAAAATCACTTCCGTCGCGGCATTCAGGTAGCGGTTGAGCAGGTTTTTCAGCGCTTGCGTATCCATGCGTTCGGCGATGGAGGTGAAATTATGCAGGTCGGCGAACAGCACCGTCATTTCACGCTTTTCGCCGGTAAAACTGACCGCTTTCGGTTTTGCGAGCATCTGCTGGATGTGTTCCGGCGGCACGTATTGCCCGAACAGGTGTTGCAAACGCTTACGGTCACGGTTTTCATGCAGCAGGTCGTAAATCACAAACCATCCAGTGATAAACAGGATCAGCAGCAGGGAAGGGATCAGGTCAAGGCGGACGTGTTGGTAGTGCCACATCCAAGCATTGGCGGCGACGATGACCAGCGCCAAACCGAGACCCATCAGCAGCAAGGAGCGCGGGCCACACAAGGGGAATACTGCCAGCATCAGCGCACTGAGCACCACCAGCCCGACCAGTTCCAGCGTCAAGCCCCACGCGGGTTCCCGCAATAGGATGTCGGGGTGCAACAAGCCTTGCAGGGCATGGGCGTGGATGACAACCCCCGGCATGTCCGCCCGTACTGGGGTACTTTTCAGGTCGCCCAGTAGCAGGGAAGATGTGCCGATCATCACGATTGCCCCTTCCATCGTGTTAGGTTTGAGGCCGCCGCTGTTGCGCATGATGTCAGTGGCTTTGATGGTCTTGAACGGGTCGGTATCGGCATCATAGGGAATCAGGATTTCCCCTGTCTCATTGGTCGGGATGAAATTCCCTTTCAGCGTTATCCCGGCGTAAAACGGTTGCCCGCCGATGCTGCCGGGTTGCACTTGCCAATCCTCTTCCAGTTGGTAACGTTGTGCTGCTGCCAATGCCAGCGAAGGGTAGAGGTAACTGTCGTATTGCAGGAACAAAGGGATGCGCCGCGCTATGCCATCGTCGGTTGCCAGTAAGGTGTTCATGTAACCTTCCGCTTTGCTGGCCTGTTGCAACAGTGGCACGCTGGTGGAATAGCCAGTTGCTTCCCACGTGTTGATCATGTCCTCGGGAATTTGTTTTTGGCTGACGGGCAGTGTGCCATTCACCAAATATTCCTGATGGAAGAGGAAGCCCGTTGCCACGTCGTATTGCGCAATGGCGGCGGCAAGCTGGCGGTCAGCATCCGTAATGGGCAAGTTATTGGCAGACGAAGTGGAGCAAAAATCCGCAGTACAACTGGTGGGAAGTAGTGGGATTGGTTCGGTTTCGCCGAACAATACGTCCAGCACGATCAGCGTGGGTTCTTGTGCGCCGATGCGCTTGACCAGCTCCGCCACCCGGTCGCGGGGCCAAGGCCAACGGCCTTCGCGTTTCTGGCTGAGTTCGTCAATGTCGACGATGATGATCGGCGGCTCTTGTTCTGCGGGCGTAAAACCCTCACCCAGCCGGATACGCAGGTCATAAAGCGCCATTTCAGCGCGATCCAGCACATTCTCGATGGGGTTGGAGGAGGACACCAGTGCAAACACCAACAAGGCACTGAACAGCAAGCCGATGAGAATTTCAGGGGTATGTTCCCGGTACTTTTGCCATATCATCGGATAAATGTGGCACATTTTGCGATAAACGGCGACATTAGATTTTGTGCATCGGATAGGCGGTAAGCGGCTTACCACCGCATCGGCAGCTTACGCTCAATCACAATCTGCTTGTTTTCCATACGGATGTACCCACCTTTGCGTAAATCCCCCAGTATGCGGCTGACCATTTCGCGTGAGGAGCCGACCATTTCGGCGATGTCCTGATGGGTCAGGCGTGGGGTAATCCGGTCTTTTTCATGCAATTCCGCTTCGTTGAGCAATACCCGTGCGACCCGCCCGTACACGTCTAGCGTCGACAGTGAACAGATGGTGTCATCCATCGCCCGTAAGCGCCGCGCCAAGATACGCAGCATCGGCAATAGGTTTTCTGGGTGGGCATCAATGAAGCGCCGGAAACTGTCTTGGGTCAGGCACAGCAACCGCGCAGGCTCTACGGTCATGACCGACGCGGAACGTGGTTCGTCATCCAGCAAGCTCAACTCGCCGAAAAAATCCCCTTTATTGAGGAACGCCAGCAAGGCTTGCCGCCCTTCTTCGTCGGTGACGTAGACCTTCAGGCGGCCTTCGAGAATGATGTACAGCGAATTGCTGCGCTCGCCTTGGGTCAGGATGATGCTGTTTTTTTCGTAGCGGCATTCGTGTGCCAGTTTGAGCAGATAATCGAGTTGTTCGGTGGGCAAACTTTGGAACAGGGGGATGTCTGCAAACATGGGGTTTCCCTTCTAACTTTGGTGTGCTTCAAGTATGGCATGGATTGGGCAAGATGCCATTCAGCCGTGATGTTGGCGCGTTTAAACGGTTCAAGCGGAGGGATTTTTGGCAGAATGGTCAGGCTGGACTATGCTTTAAGGTGGGTATTGCGAGGTAATCTTAAATCTAAATGGAGTTGATTTATGCCAGCAGCAGCAACAGGACGTGAGCAAGCAGGCGTTGTACTTTCCAAACGTGGCAAGGTGACAGCAAAGCGAGCAGGTGATGAAGCACGGATTCTCAAGCGGGGCGACCCGGTTTACCTTGATGAGGCCGTGTATACGGTGAGAGGCGCGAATGTGCAGTTAAAAATGCAAGACCGCAACGTGGTGATGTTGCGTGGCGGCTGCACATTCCGTGTGAATTTGTACCATCCACGCTATTCCGTGAATGGGCAACGTTACGAGTATGTCGGGGGTGTATTGCGCGAAAGCCGCCGCGATTCCGTGCCCGCCGGATTAGGCATCACAGGTTAATGCCCGTTATTGCAGGCAGCGCTGGAAGCTGTCTGCGGCATTCTGCAACAGCGTGATGTAAGTATTTTCATCCAATGGCAGTTTCATTCCGAGCGGGTCGATTTCACCCACGTGTATGTTTGTGCCTTCCACCAGCGTTTTGACTAAGGCCGGTGGGAATTGCGGCTCTTGCAGCAGGCATACTGCCTTTTGTTGTTCAATGATTTGGCGGATGTCATGTACGTGGCGAGCACCCGGCAGGCGGGATACATCCAGCGTTACCGCGCCAGCAAAAGCCAATCCGTAATGGGTGTCGAAATGTTGCCATGCGTCATGGAAGGCGAGGTAAGGTTTCGCACGTAACGGTTCCAGTTGCTGGCGGATGTGGCTGTCAGCGGCTTGGATGCGTTGCACAAGCTGCCGCGCATTGACGGCATAGTCGGCTTGGTGCGGCGGGTCAATGGTGGCGAGGGTGCGGGCAATCCCCATGCTCATGGCGATGGCATTTTGCGGATTCAGCCAAAGGTGCAAGTCTTCAGTATTCTCCGCTTCGTGTTCGTCATGTCCGCCACGGGAATGCAAATGCTGGATGTCAGCGGCGTTGACCAACGCGACCACCTGTGTATTGCCGGATAAGTTTTCCAAGGGTTTACTGAGGAAGGTTTCCAGCCCGTTGCCGATATAAAAGATCGCGCTGGCGTTTCCCAATGTGCGCAAATCGGAAGGTTTGAGTGCGTAATGGTGCGGTGATGCGCCATCCGGCAGCAATTGGTGCAGTTCCAGCGCCTCCGCGTGTTTGCCTGCTACCGCGACGACCAGCGCTTGCACGGGCTTGATGCTGCTGATGACCAGCGGCTTTTCTTGGGTGTGTTGCTGGCAGGATTGCAAAACGGGTGCGCACAGCAGCAGGAAAATCGTTAGAATACGGAACATTTTTTCACTCTAAATTGACTATTGGCAGCCATGTCCACCACTTTATTGGCAAAACTGGAACATATTGGCCTGAGCTTCGGGCAACGTGTGATTTTGCACGATGTCAGCCTTGAAGTGTACCCGGAAAGCGTCGTGACCCTGATTGGCCCGAACGGCGCGGGGAAATCCACCTTGCTGAAAGTCTTGCTGGGTTTGCAAAAGCCTGCGCAGGGTAAGGTCTGGCAAATGCCCGGTTTGCGCGTGGGTTACGTGCCGCAACGTTTTCAGATTGACCCTCTGTTACCCTTGACGGTGGAACGTTTCATCGGTTTGACGCCAGTGCGCAGCAGTGTGGCGGTGGTCCAGCAGTGTGCGGAGGATGTCGGGGTGCAACATTTGCTGGCGCAGCCGGTGCAATCGCTGTCGGGCGGGGAATGGCAGCGGGTATTGCTGGCGCGGGCATTGCTCAATAAGCCGCAGTTGCTGGTGCTGGACGAACCCGGTCAAGGCGTTGATGTCAGCGGGTTAAGTGAGCTTTACCAACTGATTAACCGCTTGAAACAATCGCATGGTTATGGGGTGCTGATGGTGTCGCATGACCTGCATTTGGTGATGGCATCCACCGATCAGGTGCTGTGCTTGAACCGCCATATCTGTTGTTCCGGGCAGCCGGAAGCAGTGTCGCGCCACCCGGAATATTTGCGCTTGTTCGGTGATTCACGCACTGCCGGATTGGCAGTTTATACCCATCACCACGACCATCAGCACGATATGCACGGTTGCGTCGTGCCATTACCCGCATCGGGAGGGCATAAGCATGGATGATTTCGTCTGGCGTGCCTTGTTAGCCGGTTTGGCGGTGGTCTTGATGAGCGGGGTACTGGGCGTATTCCTGCTGTGGCGGCGCATGGCGTATTTCGGTGATACCTTGTCGCATTCTGCCCTTTTAGGGGTGGCGCTTGGCTTGATGACGGGCATGAATACCAATCTCTGGGTAATGTTGGTGTGTGCGCTGGTGGCTTTGCTGATGCTGTATGTGCAACACAACCCGGCGTTAGGAAGTGATACCTTACTCGGCATTATCGGGCATAGCGCCTTGGCCTTGGGGACGGTGGCACTGACTTTCCTGCCAAATGTGCGGGTTGATCTAATGGTTTACCTGTTTGGTGATATTTTAGCAGTCACGCCCCTCGATATTGGCCTGACATGGGCGTTGGCAGTGGTGGTGGTTGCGGTTATGGTGTGGTTGTGGCGTCCGTTGCTGGCGCTGACTGTCCATGCGGAATTGGCGAAAGTCGAAGGTGTGCGGGTGTGGTGGGTCAGTGCAGCTTATATGCTACTGATCGCGCTGATGGTCACGGTTGCCATGAAGGTGGTCGGTGTGTTGCTGCTGACGGCACTGTTAATTATCCCAGCAGCGACTGCACGACGTTTTGCGCGTACTCCTGAACAAATGGCGTTACTGGCGGTGGTGGTGGGGGCGTTGGCCTTGTTGGGCGGGATGGGAATGTCCCTGCAATTGGATACCCCAACTGGCCCCAGCATTGTGGTGATGGCGAGTACGCTCTTTATCGTTACGCACCTGATTCCTCGGTCAGTATCCTGATGGGATAGGCGGTTAAAAAATTATTGTGCGATGCACAACAAGATGTTACAAATTATCACGGTCAGGGCGAGTGTCGGGTGAATAACCCCTGATATTTTTTTGTTAACCAGCATGGCGCGTATTCATGGAAATCACTGCGGTCTATCCGGGAACGTTCGACCCGATTACGAAAGGTCATCTTGACCTTATCCGGCGTGCCCGCAGCCTGTGCAGCCATGTGGTGGTCGGGGTGGCTTCCAACCCCAAAAAGAAACCCTTGTTCTCCCTAGAGGAGCGGGTGGAAATGATCCGCCAAGAGCTGCTGGATCAGGGACTGGGGGATGTGGATGTCATGGGGTTTGAAGGTTTACTGGTCGATTTTGCCCGTGAGCAGCACGCGCGGGTATTGATCCGGGGAATGCGGGCCGTCTCTGATTTCGAGTTTGAATTTCAGTTGGCGAGCATGAACCGCAGCCTTGCCCCGGATGTCGAATCGGTATTTCTGATGCCGGGTGAAAGTTATGCTTTCATTTCGTCTACGTTGGTCAAGGAAGTGGCTATCCTCAACGGCGATGTGAAACGCTTTGTCGCGCCCCATGTGCTGGCGGCCTTGCAGGAGAAGATTACCCATATCCGCGCTGAGCGGGGACTGGAATAAAAAGCCGGGAAGTTGGAATATTGATACAGGTTAATGTTATCCCGGTAAACAGCCTGATAGAATCACGCAACACTGACATTTAAGAGGAGTTTTTTATGGCACTGATGATTACTGACGAATGCATTAACTGCGATGTTTGCGAGCCAGAATGCCCAAACAATGCGATTTCTGCTGGCGATGAAATTTATGTGATTGATTTCAGCCGTTGTACTGAGTGTGTAGGTCATTACGATGAGCCACAATGCGTTTCTGTTTGCCCGGTTGATTGCATCCCGCACGACCCAGAGCACGCTGAAAGCAAAGAGCAGCTTCAAGCAAAATACGAAAAGCTGATGGCTGAAGGCTAAGTAAGCCCTCTCACGCTAGCTGCGAGAAAACGCCTGCCTTTTGTGCAGGCGTTTTTGCGTGTGCGCCTGTCGCAGTTGGGTTGATTGCCGTGGCAAACAGCAGGGAAAAGCTGATCAGGAGCAGGTTCAGTGTTTGTAAGTGGTTTTTCATGGCTGACGCTATCCAAGGTAGCTGGCTGGGCGGATTAACGGCCTCAGTCTAGGGAGGCGCGGCTAAAGCATCCACGCTAAGGATGCTTAGCTTCTTGATTTTCTTGATGAACGGTAAGGCAAAGCTTATTTGCCCTGTGCGGATGGGGCAGCGCTGAAAACCAACAGGATTTTCCGCTGCGCATCCAGCAGGTGAAGCTGGTCGCGGCTGATCACGTACTGTTTGGCTTGGGCAAGCTGCTCAAGGTAATGCTGTTCTAATTGGTCGCGTTCACCGAGACAAGCCATTTTAGTGGTTCCCACTGAGCCACTGCTGAATACACCATCACCGCTGGCGGTGTAGTTGCCGAAAAAGCTGTTGCAACCTGCATAGCCGTTGATACGGTTTTCATCGAAACTGATGGATAAGGGGCGTTCGCTGCTGGCGACGGTCGTGCCATCCAGGGTTTTTAGGTTCCAGTGGGTTCCGGCGAGGTTGGCCGCAACGTGGGTTTTGGTGTTGGTGTCCAAGCTACAGGCAGACACAATCGCCAAGCCCAGTAATACCAGTATGAGTTGCGCCGCGAATGAGGATAGGAGTTTTCTCACCATCGTCTTGCTCCTGAGTCACTTTATTATTGTTGTTGTAGAGTACGATCTTTGGAAAAGGTTGCGTCCAATGGTGCGTGAATTGCCGCTAGGATGCAAAATTAAAGCGACAAGCTGTGTGAAGGTGCTATTTTCAGGAGAAAGGTCATGAGTAAATCCCCGCAAGAAGCGTTGGGGCAATTGTTGGTGCAGGCGCAAACCCTGCAATTGGCGACGCTGGATGCCAGTGCGGAACCTGCGATTAGTTATGCGCCTTACGTGCAGGATGGGGTGGGCAATTTCTATATTTTCGTCAGCCAACTTGCCAGCCATACGCAGGATTTGCTGCGGCATCCGTCAGTGGCGGTGATGTTGATTGCGGATGAGCAGGATGCGCGGCAAATTTTCGCCCGTACCCGAGCCACTTACCAATGCGTAGCAGAAACGGTGGCACGCGATGATGCGCAGTTCCCGCCTGTGCTGGATGCTATGCAGGAACGCTTCGGCGAAGTGGTCAGCGTGCTGCGCGGGCTGGGGGATTTCATGCTGTTCCGGCTGAAACCTAAGTCAGGGCGATTTGTGATGGGCTTCGGGCAAGCGTTTGTGCTGGGCGGGGAGGGCTTGCGGGAGTTGCAGCATATTGGGCCGGAGAAGTAGTGATGTTCCTGTTCAAAAAACTGCTGTCGAATTCGATCATGCCGCTGTCGTTGTGCGTCTTGCTGTTACTGGCGGGGCTATTGCTGCTGTGGTTTTCGCGTAGGCAGCGAACCGGCAAGGTGCTGGCGACGGCAGGCTTCGTGCTGCTGTTGGCGATGGGTTACGGTTGGGGATTTTCCCCCATGCTGAAAACCTTGGAACGGGAATATACGCCAGTCCTTGATGCATCGACCTTGGTGGGGGTGAAATGGGTGGTGGTATTGGGCGGTGGCACGTCATCGGATGCGGCTTTGCCACTTTCTGCCCGCTTGGGTGAAGGGTCGTTGGCTCGCTTGGTGGAAGGTGTACGGCTGTACCGGCAAATACCGGGGGCAACGCTGTTGGTGTCGGGTGGGCGCGTGTTTGGCTCCGGTTCTGATGCCGAAGCCATGCGCGAACTGGCGGTGTCGCTCGGCGTCAATGCGGCAGACATCCGCGTGGATACACAATCACCGGATACCGAAACCCAAGCCAAGATTATCCGCGAAATGGTCGGCGGCGATAAGGTGCTGCTGGTAACGTCGGCGTCACACATGCCGCGCTCGGTCGGGCTGTTCCAGCGTGCTGGCGTCAATGTCGTGCCAGCGCCCACCCACTATTTGGAGCAAAGCAATGCGGCATTCAGCCCCACCGATGTGTTTCCTGATAGTGACGGTATGCAGAAGGCGCAACGGGTGGTGTATGAATATTTGGGAATTCTCTGGGCACGTTTGCGCGGGCAGTTATGATCACCTTTCGTGACTTTTTTCCTATTCTGCCGGACGCATCAGGGGTAGGCTTAGGGCATTGAAACGATGGAGGAAAGCATGATGAAACAGCAATTTTTAGCAATCGCCGCTGTATTGGCATTGGCTGTCAGCCCGGCAACCGTGATGGCAGACCAGTGTGCTTACGTCAGCGAAAAACAGGCGGATACCGCCGCGTTGTATTTGCCTGCGGGTGGTGCGTTTGTGCCTTTCTGTGAGCCATGTGGGGATAAGCCATTTCCGGCGGGTGCGCCTGTGACGGCGGCAACTTCTAGCGTGAACCCGTTGCTCGCCAGCACTACCGGGCTAGATCAAGATTATTGGGAACTCCAACTCAATGGCGAGGGGGTTGATTTGGCGTACATCTACGTCAAGCAGCCGAATGGCACATTCATCAATCTGGCGAAACTCGCGCATTGCCCCACGAGCGGGGTCAAAGCGGCGTATGACGCCAAGGGCAGGGTGCTGAAACTGCGTGGGTTGCCGCGTTTGCCCCACTGATGTCTGAACTGGGATTTTCCTGATTCAAGGATTAGCAGGAGCCGGAGTATCCCTTCTTCATCCTGCTAATCCTTCCATCCTGTAAATCAAGGTTCAGAAACTTAGCGCGATTTTCCCTCGCCGCTCCGCTACAATCTCCCCAACTTAGGAGGTAGCGGATGCTGGAACTCAAACCCGAAATGACTTATACATTCAACCCCATCGGCATCATATCCTCCCCCTACAAAGAAAAATTCGGCATCCCCCGCCAGCCGGGATTGGTCACGGAAGCGCGTGCCACGCTGACCTTGCTGCCGCCCTACAACCAGCCGGAAATCGTGCGCGGCCTCGAAGGTTTTTCCCACGTTTGGCTGATCTTTGTGTTCCACGGTACGCAAGCGCAAGGCTGGAAACCCACGGTGCGCCCGCCGCGTCTCGGTGGTAATGCCCGCGTGGGGGTATTTGCTACGCGCTCCACGTTCCGCCCTAATCCCATTGGTCTGTCGGTTGCGCAGTTATCTGGCATTCAGGTTCAAGGGAGTAGCATTACCCTCGAATTAGCGGGCACGGATTTGCTGGATGGCACGCCAGTACTGGATGTGAAGCCGTACTTGCCGTATGCTGACGCGCTTTTTCAGGCCAGCGCAGGTTTTGCCCAAGATGCACCACCTGCTCGGCAAGCCGTAACGTTTTCCGCCCTTGCCAGTGAGCAATGCACACGCAAGCAGGGGCAGTGGCAAACCGATGTACGCCGCCTGATTGAGCAAATTTTGAGTCAAGACCCCCGGCCTTCTTATCAGCAAGGACAGCAACAAGAGGCGCGGGTATACGCCATGCGCCTGTACGATTTCGACCTGCGCTGGCATTACACGCCATCCGGCATTGAAGTGCTGGAGCTGGCAGATATTTAGGGCAACAACCACGCTATGTTGAAAACGGTTTATTCCATCGGGCTATTATTGTGCGCGTGCGTTGCAAACGTGTGCGCCGCCGAGCTTATGCCAGTGCCTGTCAGTACCCCGCAACCAGCGGAGATGACTTTAGTCCGCCACCAGCAGACGCTGGGTTTGCCGGATGAGGTCAAGGCGATGATGCAGGAAAGCGGCATTCCCGATGGGCATTTCAGCGCTTATATCCGTGACTTGAATGCCGATGTGCCGATGGTGGTGCATAACGACCGCGAGCCGCGCACCCCAGCATCGGTGATGAAATTGATGACCACGTGGACAGCGCTCAAAGTGCTGGGGCCTGCGTATACGTGGAAAACGGAAGTGTGGACACGCGGCGAGTTGAAAGATGGGGTGTTGAATGGTGATTTGATCCTCAAAGGTTACGGCGACCCGTTCCTGACCGATGAGTCATTCCGCGAGATGTTGCATGACGTGCAACTCAAGGGGCTGAAACAAATCCGGGGTAATTTGGTGGTGGATAACAGCTATTTCAGCATTCCGCCGCAAAACACGGGTGATTTCGATGGTGAAGCGTCGCTGGTGTATAACGCGCTGCCGACAGCGCTGATGTATAACTTCCAGGCGACCCGTTTCTTGTTGGAGCCGGATGCGGCTAACCAGCGGGTTAATATTTCCACTTTTCCAACCATTCCCGGCTTGCAGGTGGATAACCAACTCAAGCTGATACAGGGTGCTTGCCAGAAAGGTTATTACAAGCCAGGTGTGAAATTGACCGGCAATGTGGTCAAAATTGCGGGGGCTTACGCTACTGATTGCGGGAAAAACTTTATCCTGCGGGTGCTGACCACGCCAGAAGACAATGTGTTTAATGCTTTCCGCGATGTGTGGCGTTCCGAAGGCGGGGTATTTGACGGCAAGTTACAAACCGGGACGGTGCAGGCCAGTGATGTGCTGTTGCATACCCAAGAATCCCGCACCTTGGGCGAACAGATACGGTTCGTCAACAAATGGAGCAACAATGTCATGGCGCGGGATTTATTCTTGAGCGCCGGAGCGCAGACTGCGGGTGAACCTGCTACGCTTGAAAAAGCGCGGGCAGCAATGGCGGACGTGTTACAAAAGGCTGGCATTGATTACACCGGGATGGTGGTTGAAAACGGGTCGGGCTTATCGCGCCAAGAACGGGTCAGCGCCCGTCAGCTAGGGTCGTTGCTGGAAGCGGCATGGCGTGACCCGTATATGCCTGAGTTTATGGCCTCCCTGCCCTTATTGGGTGAGGATGGTACACTGGCGTCACGTTTCAAAGATGGTGATTTGCGCGGGCGCAGCCACATGAAAACCGGCACATTGGATGGCGCGAGCGCGATTTCAGGTTATATGTTAACCCGTAGCGGCAAACGGCTGGTGATTGCGCTGATCCATAATGGCCCGGAAGCGGGGCACGGTTTGCAGGATGCCATCTTGAAGTGGGCGTTTGAGCAATGATAATGAGGACTGTGGAGCCACCTAATGAAAAAAATAGTCTGGGGCTTATGCTTTATGGGGGTGGCTGCGCCTGCATCAGCGGCGTTTTGGCAACAAGCTAAAGAAGACACCGAAGCCAAACCGGAATCCCCGGTCAAGGTTAATGTGCAAGGCGCGGATGATGCGCTGGCAGAAAACCTACGGGCGTTGATGCCCTCGTTACGTAACCTCAAATGCGATTCCCCCAGCGACCGGGTGGCGCGTTTCATCGAATCTTCCGGCGAAAAGTTGCAGGAAGCCGCGCAAGCGATGGGGTATTACGATGCGCAGTTCAATGTTACCCCTACGCGCCAAGGCAACTGCCTCGCACTGAACGTGGCGGTGCAGCCCGGAGAACCCGTCAAGGTTACGCAAGTTCAGGTACAAGTGACGGGCGAAGGTAAAAACTTAGACGAATTCCGCGAATTGGCAGCTACCCCGCCTTACCAGCCCGGCGAACCCTTGGTTCAGCAAAAATACAAAGATTTTAAAAGTAGCCTGAACCGTGCCGCCAACAACCTCGGCTTTTTCGATGCCGGATATATCACCCGCAAAATCCAAGTTGACCCGGATACCCGTCAAGCGCAAATCAAGCTGCATTTCGATACCGGCAAACGTTACCGGGTTGGCAAGGTCGACGTGGCGCAGGATGTGCTGGATACCGAACATCTTAACCGTTACCTGCGGCTCAAAGAGGGCGACACTTACGACGTGGCAAACGTCCTCAAGCAGCAGCGGGTGTTGGAAGGCAGCGGCTATTACAGCGATGTGCAAGTGCATAGCAATCACAAGCAAGCCACTGATGGCGTTGTTCCGGTAGAAATCGAAGCACGTCGGGGTAAGCGTTATAGTTATATGGGGCAACTAGGGTACGGCACGGATACGGGTTTTCGCGCTGAAACTGACATGAACATCCACTGGGTCAATTCCAAAGGCCATCAGGTTAATGCCAAGGGTAAGGTGGCTCAGAAAGAGCAATTGGCTGAGGTAATCTACAAGGTTCCGTTGTGGCATCCCGAAAATGAGTATTCCCGCCTTTCCGTTGCTTACAAAAAGAGTGAAAACAACGGCATCAAAAGCAAGTTTTCCAAGGTGGGCGTTGATTATAACCGCCGCAGCGACAGCGATTGGCAACAAACAGTCTTCATCAACTATCTGGATGAAACTAACCAAGTCACGGGTGCTCCAGAGATACGTGCACAGTTTACCTTGCTGGGTGCGCGTGTAACGAAGTCCAAGAGTGATGACATGTTATTTCCTTCTAAGGGTTGGTCGTTATCAGCAGAAGTGCAGGGTGCGCGTAAAAGTGTGTTGAGTGATGAAAATGTTATACAGGGTAAAGTGCAGGGCAAGTACCTGCAAACCTTCGACAACCACGGCAAGCTGATTCTGCAAGGGGCAGCAGGTACAGCACTGACTAACAATCTGAACGGTATACCCAAGTCATTGCGGTTTTTTGCCGGGGGACCGGACTCAGTGCGTGGCTACGACGTTGAGTCGCTGGGTGAGAAAAATGCCGCAGGGGCGGTTATCGGCGGCAAACACTTATTAACCACAAGCGTGGAATACGAACATCCCTTGGTCGACAAATGGAGTGCGGCAGCTTTCGTGGATGCAGGCAATGCGTTTGATAGCACTGCAAAGCTAACGATGAAGGTCGGCTCCGGTGTCGGGGTGCGCTGGAAATCCCCCTTGGGGCCGGTACGTGCGGACATTGCCGTGCCGAAGGATAATGCCCGCGATGTCCATTTCTACTTCAGTTTGGGGCCGGATTTGTGAAGCAATGGTTTAAATACTTGTTGATAAACCCGCTGGCAACGCTGTTGCTGATCGGCTTTTTGGTATTGCTAACCATCGCTTTGCTGACACTTTCCAGTACCGGGACGCGGATACTCGCCAATAACGCCAAGTATTTTGTCTCGGGTTTGACGCTGGAAGGGGCTGAAGGGGCTTTGGTCAGCGGCCTCACCCTCAAGCATTTGCAATGGAAAGACGATGCCACTCAGGTCGATGCCAGCCAAATTAGCTTGGATAATACCTTGGATATTGGCGTGCCTTCGACCTTGGTGGTGAAAAGCTTGCACGCTGACAAATTGGTGATCCGTTTATTGGCAAGTGCGGATGGCAAAGAGTCTACGCCTTTCAAGCCGCCTACGCTTTTCTTGCCGTTCAATATAGATGCCCGCAACGTCGACATCGGTGAATTGGAAATTTGGCGGGGTGACACCCCCCTGCGCTTCCATCATGTGAAACTGATCGGTCATACCCTTGATGGGCGCTTGCAAGTTGAGAGCCTGCGGCTGGATGGCGTTATGGGGCAATTGGCGGTCGACGGCGTGGTGGGTTGGCAAGATGCAATTACTTGGCAAGCCAACGTTACCGGCACGCACATCAATCCGGTCGATTACCTCAAGGATATGCCCGCGAGTCTGGATGTGGCGCTGACTTCCAGTGGTACATGGGCGCAGGGTAAAACTCAAGTCCTGTTGGATATAAGCAAACTGCAAGGCCGTTTGCGCGAATACCCGGTCGATGTCAAAGGGCAGGCGGAGTGGGATGGCAAGCTGCTGGCCTTGCATAAAGTTAACGCCCTGATTGGTAACAATCAGTTACAGGCCGAAGGCAATGTCGGGGAAAGTTTCGATTTGCACTGGCGGGTCGATGCCAAAAATCTGGCAACTGCATGGATGGGCTTGGAAGGTAGCCTCAAAGGTGCGGGCGTGCTCAAGGGCAAACTCAACAAGCCCGAAATACAAGCTGACCTGAAAGGCAGCAAGCTGCGCTATCAGGATTTCCGTCTCGGCTCGTTGGATGTGCAAGCCAGTCAGGCGGGCGAAATTTATACCGTCAAAGGCAATGTACAGGATTTCAAGGCGGGCAATACCGTCATCCCCTCTGCACAAATCGACGCGCAAGGTACGCTGGAAAACCATCGTGTGACCGCGAAAGTAACCCACCCAGAAGGCAAAGCCGATTTCGTTGCTAACGGTGGTTTGAAAGATGGGCAATGGCGCGGCACGGTACAAAGCCTTTCCTTGCGCGATACGGCGGCAGGTGATTGGAATATGGCTGGCGCGGTCAAGCTTGATGCTTCTGCCAATGTTTTTAGCAGTTCGGAAATATGCCTCACCGACCGGGGGGCGCGTGCTTGCGGCAAGCCTGTGTGGTCGCAGCAAAATGGTTTCAGCCTCACCGGAACCTTGCAGCAGATTCCGCTGGTGATGTTGCGTCCGTGGTTGCCGGATACGTTCAATGCAGGTGGAGCGGTGAGTGCCGATTACCACTTTGAACAGCGCGGCGGCAAACCAACGGGCAAGGTGGATTTGCGCCTACCGGACAACTCTTTCACTGTGCAAGCCGGTAATGGCAAGGCAGAAACGCTGCACTACACCAATGCCCGCGCGAACCTGAGTCTGAATGACCGACAATTGGAAGGGCAGGCGCAACTGGATTTGAGCGGTTACGGGCAGTTACGGGCAGATGGGCGCGTCGACCTGTCGCCGCAAGATGGCAATCACCGCATCAACGCGCACCTGACGGCTGATATGCCGGATATTGCGTGGCTGGAGCGCTATTCCACACAAATTGACCAGTTGCAGGGGCGCATGAATGGTGATGTGCAAATAACGGGTTCCCTCAAGAAACCCAACGTCACGGGTTCGGCGCGGCTCACCAATGGTCAGGTGCATTTGCCAGAAGCTGGCGTCACGCTGGATGCCATCAGCCTTACCATGCAGGCTAGTGGCGCAGATCGGGCGGTGATTACGGGTTCGATGCGGGCGGGGCAGGGGGTGCTGAACGCCAACGGTGTGTTGTCGCTGGCAAACTTACCCAATTGGCGGGCAGACGTGAATTTGCAGGGCAATAACCTGAAATTGATGGATACGCACGAAGTGCAGGCGCTGGTTTCACCCAATTTACAGTTCCAAATTAGTCCGGCCAGTGTGGCAGTCAGTGGTACGGTGCTGATTCCCGAGAGTACTGTGAGCTTGCGGGAAATTCCCCAAACAGCCAGCACAGTATCGGAAGACGTGGTGATTGTCGGGCGACGTGCGCCCCATCGGCAGGCGGTGGCGGTGTCCGTCAAGGAAGCCCCGCTGGACATCCAGCCCAATGTCACTATCGAATTGGGTGATCGGGTGAAATTTACCGGCTTTGGCTTAGATGCGCGTTTGAATGGCAAGTTGCGTGTATTGCGTACCCGTCAGGACATCGTTGCCGAAGGTGTCTTAAATGTCGTCGATGGCGTGTATAAAGCCTATGGGCAAAACCTTGCGATTGAGCGCGGGCGTCTGATTTTCAACGGGCCGTTGGATAATCCGGGCTTGGATGTGCGTGCGGTGCGCGAAGTGGAAGAGGGCGACATCAAGGTGGGAATTGCGCTGGCAGGTACGGTGCAGCAGCCAGAGTCCACGCTGTTTTCCACCCCCCAACAAACCCAGAGCGACACCTTGAGCTACTTGTTGACCGGGCGTGCGATGTCAGGGTTAAGTGGTGACCAGTCATCGCTGTTGATGGAAGCGGTCAGCCAATTAGGTGTTGTTGGTGGGGAAAGTCTGGTGCAACAGATCGGTGGCAGTTTAGGCTTGGATGAGCTTGGCCTGAAGACCAAGAACGGTGATTTCGGGCAAAGCGAACTGGCGCTCGGTAAACGGCTGGGGGCGCGTCTGTACGTGCGCTACATTGTTAGCCTGTTCGATTCGTTGCAACGGGTTGCCATTACTTATCAGATTAACAAACACTTACAGCTAGAAGCGAAGGCGGGGGTCAACCAAGGTATCGACTTGATCTATAAAATTGACACAAATAAAGGTTTATTAGGGCCGTAAAGGTGTTATGATTGCCCCGCTTCGTTATTTGTGACAAATAAGGCGGAAAACCAGTTGGTTTGAATGCCGAAAATTAATGTCAGATTTGTGTTTCAGTGAGGTTGACGTTGTAAAGTGATTCACTTACAATGCTCGCCTTTCCAGTCGGAGGGGTTCCCGAGCGGTCAAAGGGGACAGACTGTAAATCTGTTGGCTCTGCCTTCGAAGGTTCGAATCCTTCCCCCTCCACCATTTGATTTAGTTTACACGTTCAGCTTTTTCGCGTGGTGATTACACGATGCGGAATAAGATTAGGCGGGTGTAGTTCACTGGTAGAACCTCAGCCTTCCAAGCTGATGGAGTGGGTTCGATTCCCATCACCCGCTCCACTGTGTGGCAAAGTCATTTAAAATTTACGCCCATATAGCTCAGGTGGTAGAGCGCGTCCTTGGTAAGGACGAGGTCACCAGTTCGACTCTGGTTATGGGCTCCAGTTATTGAAAATCTTACCGGGATGTTGTCAAAGATGGCAAAGAGTAAATTTGAACGTACAAAACCGCACGTAAACGTAGGTACAATTGGCCACGTTGACCACGGTAAGACTACACTGACAGCGGCGTTGACCGTCGTGCAATCTCGCAAATTTGGTGGTGAAGCAAAAGCTTATGATCAAATCGACGCGGCTCCAGAAGAAAAGGCACGTGGCATCACCATCTCTACCGCACACGTAGAGTATGAATCTGAAAACCGCCACTACGCACACGTCGACTGCCCAGGGCATGCTGACTATGTAAAGAACATGATCACAGGTGCGGCACAGATGGATGGCGCAATCTTGGTTTGTTCCGCTGCTGACGGCCCAATGCCACAAACCCGTGAACACATCCTGCTGTCACGTCAGGTTGGCGTCCCTTACATCGTGGTTTACATGAACAAATGTGACCTCGTTGATGACGAAGAGTTGCTGGAACTGGTCGAAATGGAACTGCGTGAGCTGCTCTCCAGCTACGAATTCCCCGGTGACGACACCCCGATCATCAAAGGTTCTGCGCGTATGGCGCTCGAGGGCGACCAATCCCCGATTGGCGAGCCTTCCATTGCTGAGCTGATCAATGCGCTCGACACCTACATCCCAGAGCCAGAACGTGCCATCGACGGCGCATTCCTGATGCCAGTGGAAGACGTGTTCTCCATCTCCGGTCGTGGTACGGTAGTAACAGGCCGTATCGAACGTGGTGTGGTTAAAGTTGGCGAAACTGTGGAAATCGTTGGTATCCGTACCACCCAAACCACCACCGTCACTGGCGTTGAAATGTTCCGTAAGCTGCTCGACCAAGGTATGGCGGGTGACAACGTTGGCCTGCTGCTGCGCGGCACCAAGCGTGACGACGTAGAGCGTGGTCAAGTCCTGTGCAAACCGGGCACGATCAAGCCACACACTAAATTTGAAGCGGAAGTCTACGTCCTGTCCAAAGAAGAAGGTGGTCGTCACACCCCATTCTTCAAAGGCTACCGCCCACAGTTCTACTTCCGTACCACTGATGTAACGGGCGCTTGTGAGCTGCCAGAAGGCGTTGAAATGGTCATGCCGGGTGATAACGTCAAGCTGGTCATCAGTCTGATCAACCCAATCGCAATGGAAGATGGGCTGCGTTTTGCGATCCGTGAAGGCGGCCGTACTGTTGGTGCTGGTGTTGTTGCCAAAATTATTGAATAAACACTGCTTGTGTTTTAAGGGAACGGGGGTTATGCTCCCGTTCCTTGTCACGTTTACAGGGTAATAGCTCAATTGGCAGAGCGGCGGTCTCCAAAACCGCAGGTTGGGGGTTCGATTCCCTCTTGCCCTGCCATCTTTTTAAGATGGCTTTGGATAGTGGATTGTTTGCAGTATGTTGTCCAAAGTCATTCGACTATCAGGTTGGTGAATAAATAAATGTCAGTAAATACCGAAGAACAGGGCTCATCGCTTGATACGGTAAAGCTCGTAATTGCCCTCGCACTGCTGATTGCAGGTATTGCGGGGTTTTACTATTTTGAGAGCTGGCACGGTGAGCCGGTTTCTCTGCTTTTCCGCGTATTGGGCTTGTTGTTATTGGTGGGTGCGGCAGCAGCTATCGCGCTGACAACATTAACGGGTAAGCGCCTGCTGACTTTTATGAAAGACTCCCGTCTTGAAGTCCGCAAGATGGTGTGGCCAACCCGCACTGAAACTATCCAGACCACCTTGATGGTCATGGTAATCGTCTTAATTCTGTCCATCTTCCTCTGGGGTGTGGACTCCCTGCTCGGTTGGGGAGTGAAAAATCTGCTCGGTGGAGGTTCCTAATGGCTAAGCGCTGGTATGTCGTACAAGCTTATTCCGGTTTTGAAAATCAGGTAAAGCGCTCGCTTGAAGAGCGTATTGTGCGTTTCGGGTTGCAAGACTTGTTTGGTTTGGTGCTCGTCCCCACAGAAGAAGTGGTGGAAATGCGTGACGGGCAAAAGCGTAAAAGTGAACGTAAGTTTTTCCCCGGCTACGTATTGGTCGAAGTGGAAATGAATGATGAAACGTGGCACATGGTGAAAGAAACACCGAAAGTGTTGGGTTTCATTGGTGGCAAGGCTGATAAGCCAGCACCGATTACGCAAAAAGAAGTAGATAACATCATGCGTCGCGTCGAAGAAGGGGCGGAAAAACCACGTCCTAAAGTCTTGTTCGATGCCGGTGAGGTTGTCCGGGTTAGCGATGGGCCATTTAAAGACTTCAATGGTGTGGTTGAAGAAGTCAATTACGATAAAAGTCGCCTGTTGGTCGCTGTACAGATTTTTGGGCGCTCAACGCCTGTTGAGCTTGAGTTCTATCAGGTCGAAAAAGCCTGACCGGATAGTTTAAGGGGAGCCGCAAGGCGTTATCACCCATTTATAGGAAAACATCATGGCAAAGAAAGTCATCGCCTTTATCAAGCTGCAAGTTCCGGCTGGTAAAGCAAACCCTAGTCCACCAATCGGCCCTGCGTTGGGTCAACGTGGCTTGAATATTATGGAATTCTGCAAGGCATTCAATGCTGCCACGCAGGGTTTGGAAGTGGGTTTGCCAACACCTGTTGTCATTACCGCTTACAGTGACAAGAGCTTTACTTTTGTCCTGAAAACCACGCCTGCTTCCGTATTGTTGAAAAAAGCGGTTGGCATCACCTCTGGTAGCGCTAAGCCTAACAGCAATAAGGTTGGTAAAGTGACGGTCGCGCAATTGGAAGAAATCGCCAAAATGAAGACGCCAGACCTGACTGCTGCCAGCATGGAAGCCGCTGTGCGCACGATCGCGGGTACTGCCCGTAGCATGGGTCTTGAAGTGGAGGGCATGTAAGATGGCAAAGCAAACTAAACGCCAAAAGGCAATTGCAGCACTGGTTAACAGCAGCAAGGCTTACGCCATCACGGATGCGCTGGATACCCTGAAATCCCTGCCGCGTGCAAAATTCATTGAAAGCGTTGATGTCAGCGTCAATTTGGGTGTTGACCCACGTAAATCTGACCAGGTTGTGCGTGGTTCCACTGTACTGCCTAACGGCAATGGCAAAACTGTACGTGTTGCCGTGTTTGCCCAAGGTGCGAACGTAGAATTGGCGAAAGCTGCGGGTGCAGACATCGTTGGTTTCGACGATCTGGCTGCTGAAATTAAAGCAGGCAAGATGGATTTCGACGTAGTTATTGCCAGCCCAGATGCTATGCGCGTCGTTGGTCAATTGGGTCAAATCCTCGGGCCACGTGGGCTGATGCCTAACCCTAAAGTCGGTACGGTTACACCGGACGTTGCTGGTGCAGTACGTAATGCTAAAGCGGGTCAGGTACGTTACCGTACAGATAAAGCTGGTATCATCCATTGCTCAGTAGGCAATGTTGAGTTCGATACTGACAAGCTGGCAGGCAATATCAATGCCTTGGTTGCGGATTTGATGAAGATGAAACCATCTACATCCAAAGGCGTTTACCTGAAGAAAGTTTCTGTATCCACCACCATGGGTACTGGTTTGACAGTCGATAACGCATCACTGTCACTCTAATGGATTGGGGTTTGCGCCCCATTCTCTAAGTCCCCACGGATGGGGGCTGCCGTGAGGCAAAAAGATATACAGGATGTATGTCGTCAAAGACCGCAGGTGCTTAAAACCTTAAGCTTAATGGTTCTGCACAAGCTGTAGAGAACCTGCGCAGATGGCGTTACCCGAGTCAGTAAGATGGTTTGGGACGCTGTTTCCTTCGCAAGCCGGTGCTTGCCGGTAAGTGATCGATAAATGGTGGTATACCCGCCAAACCAGGAGTAGAGAACGTGGCATTAACACTGCAAGAGAAGAAACTGATTGTCTCTGAAGTGGCCGCAGTTGCTGCAAGTGCCCATTCTGCGGTTGCTGCTGAGTACCGTGGATTGACCGTAGAGCAACTCACCACACTGCGCCAAAACGCACGTAAGGGTGGGGTTTATCTGCGGGTCGTGAAAAATAATCTGGCGCGGATCGCTGTTAAAGATACTGCTTTCGAGTGTATCCAAGACGGTTTGGTTGGCCCGTTGGTATTGGCGTTTTCGCAAGAAGACCCAGGCTCAGCGGCACGCCTGATTAAAGAATTCATGAAGGACAAGAAAAACGAGAAGATGGAAGTTAAGTTCGTCGCTATCGACGGCAAAATGCTCCCAGCTTCTGAGTTGGATCGTCTGGCGAAATTGCCAACCCGCGATCAGGCACTGGCCACCTTGGCTGCTGTCCTGCGTGCGCCGTTGGATAAGTTCGCACGTACCCTTGCTGCATTGCGTGACCAGAAAGCTGAAGCTGCTGGCATTAGCTTAGACTGATTACTGATTTAGGTTTTGGAGAAACAAAATGGCTTGTACTAAAGAAGATATGTTGGAAACGTTTGCCAACATGACCGTGACAGAAATCGTTGACCTGATTTCAGCGATTGAAGAAAAGTTTGGTGTTACGGCGGCTGTTGCTGTTGCTGCTGGCCCTGCCGCAGAAGCTGCTGCTGTCGTTGAAGAACAAACTGAATTCAATGTTATCATGACTAGCTTCGGCTCGAACAAGATCAACGTTATCAAGGTTATCCGTGGTATCACTGGTCTGGGTCTGAAAGAAGCGAAAGATATGGTTGAAGGCGTGCCTTCTACCGTTAAGGAAGCTGTCAGCAAGGACGAAGCTGCAAAAGTTAAGAAAGAACTGGAAGACGCAGGCGCAACCGTCGAACTCAAGTAAGATTGGGGTCGAAAGGTGTTGCGTTGCTACTAGTTTGTGTACGCCTTGTAGGCTGACAGTGTATTTTACACTGTCGGCCTTTTGTCGCTTGTTAAGCTTGTCTAAGGAACCGGCGTTGAGTTGAGCCGGAATTCTGATTCCGAAAGAGGAAAGACGATGGGACTGAGTTATACCGAAAAAAAACGGATCCGCAAAGATTTTGGGAAGCGACCACAGATTCTGGAAGTGCCCGACCTGCTCACGATTCAGTTAGAGTCCTATCGGCAGTTCTTGCAGTTGGACAAGCTGGTTGATGACCGTCGGAGTGTTGGCCTACATGCGGCTTTTTCCTCTGTTTTTCCGATTGTAAGTTATAACAACTACACGGCGCTGGAATATGTCGATTACCGTTTGGCGGAACCTGTTTTTGATGTACAGGAATGCCAATTGCGTGGTTTGACGTTTGCCACTTCGCTGCGTGTGAAATTGCGTCTGGTCATTTACGATAAAGAAGCTCCGGCTGATGCTAAAATCGTCAAGGCCATCAAGGAACAAGATGTTTACCTTGGTGAATTGCCGCTGATGACCGACAAAGGTACGTTCATTATCAACGGGACTGAGCGTGTTATCGTTTCCCAGTTGCACCGTTCTCCGGGCGTATTCTTTGAACATGACAAGGGCAAGTCCAATTCAGCAGGCAAACTGCTGCACAGCGCACGGGTAATCCCTTACCGTGGCTCGTGGTTGGACTTTGAATTTGACCCGAAAGATTCCATCTTTGTGCGCATCGACCGTCGCCGCAAATTGCCTGCGACCATCTTGCTGCGTGCATTGGGTATGCAAAATGAAGGAATACTCGATTATTTCTTCGATAAGACACGTGTGCATCTGAGCGATGACAGCGTGGAAATGGAACTGGTTCCTGAGCGCCTGCGCGGTGAACTGGCTTCCTTCGATATTATGTTGGATGGCAATGTACTGGTCGAAACCGGCCGCCGCATTACTGCCAAACACATCCGCCAACTGGAAAAGTCCGGTATGGACAAGTTGGTTGTGCCGCAAGAATACATGCATGGCAAGATTCTGGCGCACAATGTGATTGATTCCAGTACGGGTGAATTGCTGGCGAATGCCAATGCTGAACTTACCGATGCTTTGCTGGAAAAAATGCGTGACAACGGTGTGAGTGAACTGCGCGTTCTCTACACCAATGATCTGGATCGCGGCCCGTTCATGTCCAATACTTTGAACATTGACAGCAGCACCAGCCAACTGGAAGCGCAGATCGAAATTTACCGCATGATGCGCCCCGGCGAACCACCGACTAAAGAAGCAGCGGAAGGCTTGTTCAATAACCTGTTCTTCACCGATGACCGCTACGACTTGTCTGCGGTAGGCCGGATGAAATTCAACCGCCGTTTAGGGCGCGAAGAAGCGACTGGCTCCGGTGTATTGGATCAGGCCGACATCCTTGCGGTGCTGAAAAAACTGATCGACATCCGCGATGGTCGTGACGATGTAGATGACATTGACCACCTCGGCAACCGCCGTGTGCGTAGTGTCGGCGAAATGGCAGAAAATGCCTTCCGCGTGGGTTTGGTGCGTGTTGAGCGTGCGGTTAAAGAACGTTTGACGATGGCGGAAAGTGAAGGCTTGATGCCGCAAGAGCTGGTAAATTCCAAGCCAGTTTCTGCTGCGATCAAAGAATTCTTTGGTTCCAGCCAGTTGTCCCAGTTCATGGACCAAAACAATCCGCTGTCGGAAGTCACCCACAAGCGCCGTATTTCTGCGTTGGGGCCGGGTGGTTTGACCCGTGAACGTGCAGGCTTTGAAGTCCGTGACGTACATCCGACCCACTACGGTCGTGTGTGCCCGATTGAAACGCCGGAAGGCCCGAACATCGGCCTGATTAACTCCTTGGCGGTGTATGCACGTACCAATGAGTACGGTTTCCTCGAAACACCTTACCGTAAGGTTATCGACGGCAAGCCTTCCATGCAGATCGACTACTTGTCCGCGATTGAGGAATCCAACTTCGTCATCGCGCAGGCCAGTGCGGAATTGGATGTGGGCGGTACGTTGTCGGATGAATTCGTTTCTTGCCGGTATCGCAACGAATTTACCCTGATGCCAGCGGAAAAAGTCCAGTACATGGACGTTTCGCCGAAGCAGATTGTTTCTGTGGCAGCATCCCTGATCCCATTCTTGGAACACGATGACGCCAACCGCGCCTTGATGGGTTCCAACATGCAACGTCAGGCGGTGCCTTGCTTGCGTGCTGACAAGCCGTTGGCTGGTACGGGGATGGAGCGTGCGGTTGCACAGGATTCCGGTTCAGCCGTTACAGCCCGTCGTGGCGGGGTGATTGACTCCGTGGATGCAGGGCGTGTGGTCGTGCGCGTGAATGATGACGAAGCCGATGAAAAAGGCGGAGTCGACATTTACAGCCTGATCAAATACACCCGTTCCAACCAAAATACCTGCATTAACCAACGTCCAATCGTGGCGGTAGGTGATGTGGTGGCTCGCGGCGACGTACTGGCGGATGGTTCTTCCACTGACTTGGGCGAACTGGCCTTGGGTCAGAATATGTTCATCGCCTTCATGCCGTGGAACGGTTACAACTACGAAGACTCGATTTTGCTGTCTGAGCGCGTGGTTGACGAAGACCGTTATACTTCCATCCACATTGAAGAAATGTCTTGTCTGGCACGTGACACCAAGCTGGGGCCGGAAGAGATTACTGCCGACATCCCGAACGTCAGCGAAAGCTTGCTGGCGAAACTGGACGCTTGCGGCATTATCCACGTCGGTGCGGAAGTTAAGCCTAACGACATTCTGGTTGGCAAGGTAACACCGAAAGGTGAAAGCCAGTTGACCCCGGAAGAAAAACTGCTGCGTGCGATCTTCGGTGAAAAGGCATCTGATGTAAAAGATACCTCCTTGCGCGTGCCGACTGGCATGGCAGGTACGGTCATTGACGTGCGTGTGTTCACCCGTGATGGCGTAGAGCGTGATGCGCGTGCTTTGGCGATTCAGGAAGAAGACCTGAAGAAAGTCCGCAAAGACTTGCGTGACGAACTGCGTATTTACGAAGCTGACATCTTTGACCGTTTCGCCAAATTGGTAGTCGGCAAAGAAGCCGTGGGTGGGCCTAACCGCCTGACCAATGGCACAGTTGTAACCCAAGCGTATTTGGATGGTTTGATGCATAAGGACTGGTTCTCCATTCGTATGCAGGACGAAGAAGTCAATACACAACTGGAATCACTGGCAGGCCAGATCGACGAGAAGAAAAAGTACTACGAAACCCGCCTGCAAAAGCAGCGTGACAAGCTCATGGCAGGGGATGACCTTGCGCCGGGTGTGCTGAAAATGGTCAAGGTGTACATCGCGGTCAAGCGCCGGATGCAGCCGGGTGACAAGATGGCAGGCCGTCACGGTAACAAAGGTGTGGTTTCGCGCATTGTTCCTGTGGAAGACATGCCGTACTTGGCGAATGGTCAGACCGTCGACATCGTGCTGAACCCATTGGGTGTCCCATCCCGTATGAACGTCGGTCAGGTTTTGGAAACCCACTTAGGTTGGGCAGCCAAAGGCTTGGGCGAAAAAATCGGTCGTATGATTGATGCCCGTGCCAAGATTGACGAAATGCGCCAATTCATCAGCGACATTTATGCGACAGGTGGCAACCCCAACCAAGACCATATTATTGCTGAATTGACGGACGACGAAGTTATCACCTTGGCAGCAAACCTGCGCAAAGGTGTGCCGATGGCGACACAGGTCTTCGACGGTGCGGACGAAGCTGAAATCAAAGCGATGTTGCGCTTGGCTGATTTGCCAGAAAGTGGGCAAACCGTGCTGCATGACGGGCGTACTGGCGATGCTTTTGAACGCAAGGTAACAGTTGGTTACATGCACATGCTCAAACTCAACCACTTGGTTGACGACAAGATGCACGCACGTTCGACTGGCCCGTACAGCCTCGTTACCCAGCAGCCGTTGGGTGGTAAGGCGCAATTCGGTGGTCAGCGTTTCGGGGAGATGGAGGTCTGGGCACTGGAAGCTTACGGTGCAGCCTACACCTTGCAGGAAATGCTCACCGTCAAGTCGGATGACGTCAACGGCCGTAACAAGATGTACAAAAACATCGTGGACGGCGACCACTTCATGGAAGCCAGTATGCCTGAGTCCTTCAACGTATTGATGAAGGAAATCCGCTCACTTGGTCTGAATATCGAACTGGAACGGGACTAATCAGCGATGAAAGATTTATTGAATTTCCACAAGAAAGAACAGGAAACCCACGACTTTGACGCGATCAAGGTCGGTCTGGCGTCGCCTGAGGTCATCCGTTCATGGTCTTTCGGTGAAGTCAAAAAACCGGAAACCATCAACTACCGTACTTTCAAGCCAGAGCGTGACGGCCTGTTCTGCGCCAAAATCTTTGGCCCGGTTAAGGACTATGAGTGCCTGTGCGGTAAGTACAAGCGCCTGAAACACCGTGGCGTGGTGTGCGAAAAGTGCGGCGTCGAAGTGACCCAGACCAAAGTACGCCGCGAGCGTATGGGGCACATCGAGCTTGCTAGCCCAGTTGCACACATTTGGTTCCTGAAATCATTGCCATCCCGTATCGGCTTGATGCTGGACATGACCCTGCGTGACATTGAGCGAATCCTCTATTTCGAGACGTTCGTTGTTACCGAACCGGGCATGACCACGCTGGAACGTTGCCAGTTACTGAGCGACGAAGCTTATCTGGAAGCGGTGGAAGAGTTCGGCGATGAATTCGAGGCCAGCATGGGTGCAGAAGCGATTTTCGAGTTGCTGCGCTCCATCGACCTGAAGGAAGAAGTCGCCCGGATGCGCGAAGAAATCGCGGAAACTGGCTCTGAAACCAAACTGAAGCGCTTAGGCAAACGCTTGAAGCTGATGGAGTCTTTCCTCAGTTCCGGCAACAAGCCTGAGTGGATGATCATGACTGTGCTGCCGGTATTGCCGCCAGACCTGCGTCCGTTGGTTCCGTTGGATGGCGGGCGTTTCGCCACCTCTGACCTGAATGACCTGTACCGCCGCGTGATCAACCGTAACAACCGTTTGAAGCGTTTGCTGGAGCTGAATGCCCCGGACATCATCGTGCGCAACGAAAAGCGTATGCTGCAAGAGTCTGTGGATGCGCTGCTCGACAACGGTCGTCGTGGTCGTGCGATTACCGGCTCCAACAAGCGTCCGCTGAAATCTTTGTCTGACATGATCAAGGGTAAGCAAGGCCGCTTCCGTCAAAACTTGCTCGGTAAACGTGTCGACTACTCCGGTCGTTCCGTTATCGTGGTTGGTCCGACGCTGCGCCTGCATCAGTGCGGTCTGCCTAAGAAAATGGCGCTGGAATTGTTCAAGCCGTTCATTTTCGGCAAACTGCAACGCCGTGGTTTGGCGACGACCATCAAGGCAGCGAAAAAGCTGGTTGAACGCGAAACGGCAGAAGTGTGGGACATCCTTGCTGAAGTTATCCGCGAGCATCCGGTCATGCTCAACCGCGCACCTACCTTGCACCGTCTGGGTATCCAAGCGTTTGAACCGACCCTGATCGAAGGTAAGGCAATCCAGTTGCACCCGTTGGTGTGTTCTGCGTTCAACGCGGACTTCGACGGCGACCAGATGGCGGTACACGTGCCGTTGTCTCTGGAAGCGCAGTTGGAAGCGCGTACCCTGATGATGGCGACCAACAACGTCCTGTCACCAGCGAATGGCGAACCAATTATCGTGCCGTCACAGGACATCGTTCTGGGCTTGTATTACATGACCCGTGATGCGATCAATGCGAAAGGCGAAGGCATGGTTTTCGCTGACCCGTTGGAAGCGCAGCGTGCTTATGAAACAGGCAATGCCTCCCTGCACGCTAAAGTTAAAGTGCGCATCACGGATACCCTCAAGGACGAAGACGGTGAACTCATCAAGCGTACCCGCCTGATTGACACCACGGTAGGCCGTTCCTTGCTGACCAGTATCCTGCCAGAAGGTCTGCCGTTTGAACTGTTCAATACAGTCCTGAAAAAGAAAGCCATTTCCAAGCTCATCAATGAGGCGTATCGCCGCGTGGGTTTGAAAGCTGCGGTTATCTTTGCTGACCAACTGATGTATACCGGCTACCGTTATGCAACCCGTGCGGGCGTTTCTTTCTGCGCGGATGACATGATGATCCCGGAAAAGAAAGCCGAGCTGTTGGCAGAAGCGGACGAAGCTGTTTTGGAAATCCAAAACCAGTTCTCCACAGGTTTGGTAACAGCAGGCGAACGTTACAACAAGGTCGTTGACATCTGGGCAAGCACCAATGAAAAAGTCGCGAAAGCGATGATGGAAAAAATTGGTAAGCAAGAAGTCATTGATGCGGAAGGCAATCTGGTTTACCAAGAATCCTTCAACTCCATTTATATGATGGCGGATTCCGGGGCGCGGGGTTCCGCAGCTCAGATCCGTCAGTTGGCAGGGATGCGGGGTTTGATGGCGAAACCGGATGGTTCCATCATCGAAACCCCGATTACCTCCAACTTCCGTGAAGGTCTGAACGTCCTCCAATACTTTATTTCGACGCACGGTGCGCGGAAAGGTTTGGCGGATACCGCACTGAAAACTGCGAACTCTGGTTACTTGACACGCCGTTTGGTCGACGTGGCGCAAGACATGGTTGTTACCATCGACGATTGCGGCACTGAGCGCGGCATCCTGATGCGCCCCATCATCGAAGGTGGTGATGTGGTCGAAGCACTCGCCGAGCGCGTGTTGGGTCGTGTGGTTGCGCAGGATGTGACCAAAGGCGACGAAGTGCTGATCCCTGCTGGAACCTTCTTGGATGAGGCATGGGTCAAGCAAATCGACGCGCTGGCGGTGGATGAAATCATCGTGCGTTCCGCGATTACCTGCGAAACCCGTTACGGCGTGTGCAAGAAATGCTACGGTCGTGACTTGGCACGCGGACACCTCGTCAACAAGGGTGAGGCAGTCGGTGTTATCGCGGCACAGTCCATCGGTGAACCGGGAACCCAGTTGACCATGCGTACCTTCCACATCGGGGGTGCGGCGAGCCGGTCGGCTGCGGAAAGCAGCATTGCCATCAAATCAGCCGGTCAAGTCCATTTGCTCAATGTTAAAACCGTGCGCAACAAAGACGGCAAGCTGGTGGTGGTTTCCCGCTCCGGTGAATTGGGCGTGGTGGATGCGAGTGGGCGTGATAAAGAACGCTACAAGCTGCCTTACGGTGCGATCCTTTCCGTCGACCAGTACGCGCAAGTACCGGCAGGTCAGGAAGTGGCAACGTGGGATCCGCATACCCACCCAATCATTTCCGAGGTGACAGGGCGTGTCGACTTCAGTGACTTCACGGATGGCGTAACCGTCCAGACCAAAGTGGACGAAATGACGGGCTTGGCTTCCATTGAAGTTATGGATCCGCGTAACCGTCCAGCCGCAGGCCGCGAATTACGCCCAACGGTACGTTTGTTGGATGCACATGGCGACAGCGTGTTCTTTGAGGGCACGAAGATTCCGGTACAGTATCCGCTGCCAGCAGGGGCGATTGTCAGCTCCACCAACGGTGCAAGCGTACAGGTCGGTGAAGTTATTGCGCGTCTGCCGCAAGCGTCCTCTAAGACTCGTGACATCACGGGTGGTTTGCCACGGGTTGCTGACTTGTTTGAAGCACGTAAACCGAAAGACGGTGCGATTCTGGCGGAAAAAACCGGCACAATTTCCTTCGGTAAGGAAACCAAAGGTAAGCAGCGCGTCATCATCACCAGTGAAGACGGCGAGCAGTACGAAGAGCTGATCCCAAAATGGCGTAACCTTGACGTGTTCGAGGGGGAAAAAGTCAACCGTGGTGAAACCATCGCTGACGGCGAACCTAACCCACACGACATCTTGCGCTTGTTGGGGGCAACGTCTTTGGCTGAGTACCAAGTCAAGGAAATCCAAGACGTTTACCGTCTGCAAGGCGTAAAGATCAACGACAAGCACATTGAAGTCATCGCCCGTCAGATGATGCGTAAAGTGGAAGTCATTGATCCGGGCGAAAGCAACTTCTTGCGTGGTGAGCAGGCCGATTACTGGCGTGTGACGGAAGAGAATAAGCGCCTGAATGCCGAAGGCAAACTCAGGGTTGTTTATGAACGTTTGCTGATGGGTATTACCAAGGCATCCTTGGTCACGGACTCCTTCGTCTCGGCAGCATCCTTCCAAGAAACCACCCGTGTGCTTACAGAAGCGGCGGTACGTGGTGCGCGTGATGAGTTGCGCGGCTTGAAGGAAAACGTCATTGTGGGTCGCCTGATCCCGGCTGGTACGGGTCTGGCATACCACGATGACCGTCGCAGCCAACGCAATGAGTTTACGTATGAAAGGCCAACCCCAACTGAAACCATCAGTTTCGGCGAGCCGATGGATATGGATTCCGACTGATCACTCAGCCGGGGTTTGAAGGTTTAATTGATTGATACGGAAAACCTCCTTGACATAGGGGGTTCCGATCCCTAAAATCTGGCGTCCTCAAACAGACCGATTTTCGGTCTGTTGTCTTTATGGGGACTAGGCAAGCCAGGCAGGTTCCTCGTAGCAGGTAGGAGAGTTTTTTTAGATTATGGCAACAGTAAACCAGTTAGTGCGCAAACCGCGCCAAAGCAAAGTAGAGAAGAGTAAGGTTCCAGCATTGGAAGCTTGCCCGCAACGCCGTGGTGTTTGTACACGTGTGTACACAACTACGCCAAAGAAGCCGAACTCCGCGATGCGTAAGGTTGCGCGTGTGCGTCTGACCAACGGTTTTGAAGTCACCAGCTATATCGGCGGTGAGGGTCATAACCTTCAGGAGCACTCGGTTGTCCTGATTCGTGGCGGTCGTGTAAAAGACCTGCCGGGTGTCCGTTATCATACCGTGCGTGGCAGTTTGGATACGCAAGGTGTCAAAGGTCGCCAGCAAGCCCGTTCTAAATACGGCACTAAGCGTCCTAAGAAATAATTGAGTACGAGATTGAGTCATGCCTAGAAGAAGAGAAGTCCCTAAGCGTATCGTGCTGCCTGATCCAAAATTCGGGAGCCAATTGCTGACAAAATTCATGAATGCCATCATGCAAGATGGTAAGAAGTCTGCTGCCGAAAAAATCATTTACGGTGCATTGACTGAAATCGCTGGCAAGAAAGGCGGTGACGGTATTGATGTGCTGGAAGATGCGCTGGATAACGTCCGTCCTGCGGTGGAAGTTAAATCCCGTCGTGTGGGTGGTGCAACTTACCAAGTTCCGGTTGAAGTGCGTCCTTCCCGCCAAAATGCGTTGGCTATGCGTTGGTTGATCGACGCTGCCCGTAAGCGTGGTGAAAAATCCATGGCGCGTAAGCTGGCTGGTGAATTGATGGATGCTTCCGAGAAGCGTGGTACTGCGGTGAAAAAGCGTGAAGACGTGCACCGTATGGCAGAAGCTAACAAAGCCTTCGCGCACTTCCGTTGGTAATCGGCAAGAGCATAAAACGTGGCGCGTAGCACCCCTATCGAGCAGTACCGCAATATCGGCATCATGGCACACATTGATGCAGGTAAGACGACTGTAACTGAGCGCATCCTGTTTTACACGGGTGTGTCTCACAAGATCGGGGAAGTGCATGATGGTGCGGCAACCATGGACTGGATGGAGCAGGAGCGTGAGCGGGGTATTACCATCACGTCTGCGGCAACCACCTGTTTCTGGTCGGGGATGGATAAGCAATTCCCGCAGCATCGCATCAACATTATCGACACGCCGGGGCACGTAGACTTCACCATTGAAGTGGAGCGTTCCCTGCGGGTGTTGGATGGCGCAGTTTTTGTGCTGTGTGCGGTCGGTGGTGTGCAGCCACAATCCGAAACGGTGTGGCGTCAGGCGAACAAGTACCATGTCCCACGCATGGCGTTCGTCAATAAGATGGATCGTTCCGGGGCGAACTTCCTGCGCGTTTACGAGCAGTTGAAGTCCAAGTTAAAAGCTAACCCGGTTCCGCTGCAACTGCCCATCGGTGCGGAAGAGAATTTCGCAGGGGTGGTTGACCTGATCCGCATGAAAGCGCTCATGTGGAATGACTCTGATCGGGGTGTAACCTACGAAGCTGTTGATATTCCGGCTGATATGGTTGCTGACGCTCAGGAGTGGCGGGAAAAGATGGTGGAGGCTGCTGCTGAAGCCGATGATGTGTTGATGAATAAATACCTTGAAGAGGGTGATCTTTCTTCTGAGGAAATTATTGCAGGCTTGCGCAAGCGTACCGTTAGTCTTGAAATCGTGCCCATGACGTGTGGCTCTGCTTTCAAGAACAAAGGTATTCAGGCGGTGCTGGATAAGGTCGTTGAGTTGATGCCGTCGCCAGTTGATGTGCCTTCCATCAAGGGGCATTTGGACGACAAGAATGAGACAGAAGCTGAGCGCCATCCTTGTGATAATGAGCCGTTTGCGGCATTGGCATTTAAGATCGCGACTGACCCATTTGTGGGTACGTTGACTTTCTTCCGTGTTTATTCTGGCGTACTGACCTCGCAGAGCGCAGTATATAACCCGATCAAGGGCAAGCGCGAACGTATTGGGCGTCTGGTGCAGATGCATTCCAATGCACGCGAAGATATTGATGAAGTCCGGGCGGGCGATATTGCTGCTGCGGTCGGGCTGAAAGATGTCACCACTGGCGAGACCCTGTGTGACATGAATCATGTCATTACCTTGGAAAAAATGGATTTTCCAGAGCCGGTGATAGCGGTTGCAGTTGAGCCAAAATCCAAGGCTGACCAAGAACGCATGGGGATCGCGCTGAGTAAGCTCGCGCAAGAAGACCCATCTTTCCGGGTACGTACCGACGAAGAAACGGGGCAGACCATCATCTCAGGGATGGGTGAGTTGCACCTCGAAATTATCGTTGACCGTATGCTGCGGGAGTTTAAGGTGAGCTGCAATGTGGGTGCGCCCCAAGTTGCTTACCGTGAAACTATCCGTAAGTCGGTTGAGGTTGAAGGCAAGTTTATCCGTCAGTCGGGTGGTCGCGGGCAATACGGTCACGTTTGGCTGCGCCTTGAGCCGCTGGGTGAGGCGGAGGGCTACAAATTTGAAAACGCCTTGGTGGGTGGTGTTGTGCCGAAGGAATTCGTGCCAGCCGTCGACAAGGGTGTGCAAGAACAAATGGGTAACGGCGTATTGGTCGGTTTCCCGTTGGTCGACATGAAAGTCACCATCTTTGATGGTTCTTACCATGATGTCGACTCCAGTGAAATGGCTTTCAAGATTGCGGGTTCGATGGCGCTGCGTAAGGGTGTCATGGAGGCCACTCCAGTGTTGCTGGAGCCAATCATGAAGGTTGAAGTGACAACGCCTGAAGATTACATGGGTGATGTTATTGGTGATTTAAACCGGCGTCGCGGTGTCATTCATGGTATGGATGACGAAAACGGCAGTTTAGTGGTACATGCGGAAGTCCCGTTGGGTGAAATGTTCGGTTATGCAACCGATCTGCGCTCGGCAACACAGGGGCGTGCTGCGTACAGTATGGAATTTGCAAGATATTCGGAAGCGCCTGCGGCTATTACTCAGGCGGTGATAAAGAAAGTGAAAGGTGAGTAACGATGGCAAAAAGTAAATTTGAGCGCACGAAGCCGCACGTAAACGTAGGTACAATCGGCCACGTTGACCACGGCAAAACCACGCTGACAGCAGCACTGACCGTAGTGCAATCCCGCAAATTTGGTGGTGAGGCAAAAGCTTACGATCAAATCGACGCGGCTCCAGAAGAAAAAGCACGTGGTATCACCATCTCTACCGCACACGTAGAGTATGAATCTGAAAACCGCCACTACGCACACGTCGACTGCCCAGGGCACGCCGACTATGTAAAGAACATGATCACAGGTGCGGCACAGATGGATGGCGCAATCTTGGTTTGTTCCGCTGCTGACGGCCCAATGCCACAAACCCGTGAACACATCCTGCTGTCACGTCAGGTTGGCGTACCGTACATCGTAGTTTACATGAACAAATGTGATCTCGTTGATGACGAAGAGCTGCTGGAACTGGTCGAAATGGAACTGCGTGAGCTGCTCTCCAGCTACGAATTCCCGGGTGACGACACCCCGATCATCAAAGGTTCTGCGCGTATGGCGCTCGAAGGCGACCAATCCCCAATTGGCGAACCTTCCATTGCTGAGCTGATCAATGCGCTCGACACCTACATCCCAGAGCCAGAGCGTGCCATTGATGGCGCATTCCTGATGCCAGTGGAAGACGTGTTCTCTATCTCTGGTCGTGGTACGGTAGTAACAGGCCGTATCGAACGTGGTGTGGTCAAAGTTGGTGAAACAGTGGAAATCGTTGGTATCCGTACCACCCAAACCACCACCGTCACTGGCGTTGAAATGTTCCGTAAGCTGCTCGACCAAGGTATGGCGGGTGACAACGTTGGTCTGCTGCTGCGCGGCACCAAGCGTGACGACGTAGAGCGTGGTCAAGTCCTGTGCAAGCCGGGCACGATCAAGCCACACACTAAATTTGAAGCGGAAGTCTATGTCCTGTCCAAAGAAGAAGGTGGTCGCCACACCCCATTCTTCAAAGGCTACCGCCCACAGTTCTACTTCCGTACCACCGACGTAACAGGCGCTTGTGAGCTGCCAGAAGGCGTTGAAATGGTCATGCCGGGTGATAACGTCAAGCTGGTCATCAGCCTGATCAACCCAATCGCAATGGAAGATGGGCTGCGTTTTGCGATCCGTGAAGGCGGCCGTACCGTCGGCGCTGGTGTTGTTGCTAAAATTATTGAGTAATAGTTATGTCTGATCAAAGAATCCGTATTCGCCTGAAAGCATTCGATCACCGTCTGATTGACCGTTCTGCGACTGAGATCGTCGAGACGGCAAAACGGACGGGTGCGCGTGTTAAGGGGCCAATTCCGCTGCCTACGCGCATTGAGCGCTACACCGTGCTGGTTTCCCCGCACGTTGATAAGGATGCGCGGGATCAATACGAAATCCGTACTTACAAGCGTCTGATGGATATTATTGATCCGACTGACAAGACCGTTGATGCCCTGATGAAGCTGGATTTGGCAGCAGGCGTTGACGTACAAATCAAGCTTAACTGATTTGTAAAAAGTTCATAGACGACAGAAGAATTTCTGTTATAATGCGCGGCTTTCCACGGCTCGACCTAGGTCGAGCCGAGTTTTTCTAAAAGATAGAATGAAAGTTGCTCGGTGTGAGTAATTCGAAGAGGTATGCAAATGGCTATCGGTCTGCTGGGTCGCAAAGTAGGTATGACCCGGATATACGGTGAAGATGGTGGTTCAACCCCCGTCACTGTGCTTGAGATTGCTGCAAACCGCGTTTCCCAAGTCAAGACGGCGGAGACGGATGGTTATAGTGCCATTCAGTTGTCCGTGGGTGAGAAGAAGTCTTCCCGCGTTTCCAAGTCAGAAGCTGGTCATTTTGCCAAAGCAGGCGTACCAGCAGGTACTTTTGTTCGCGAATCCCGCGTAGACGATGCGTCAAGCTATGAACTGGGTGCGGAACTTGCGGTAAGCATGTTTGAAGCTGGTCAGAAAGTGGATGTGTCCGGCATCAGCAAGGGTAAAGGCTTCGCCGGTGTGCTGAAGCGTTATCATTTTGCTGGTCAAGACCGCACGCATGGTAACTCTCGGTCACACAGGGCTCCGGGTTCCATTGGTCAGAACCAAACGCCGGGTCGTGTATTTCCTGGTAAGAAAATGTGCGGGCATCTGGGTGCTGAGCGCAGCACAGCTCAGGGTCTGGTCGTGGTGCGTGTAGACGCTGAGCGCAATCTGTTGTTGGTTAAAGGTGCTGTTCCCGGTGCTAATAACGGCGATGTGATTGTCAAGCTGTCGGTTAAGGCATAAGGGTGGCAGCAATGGAATTACAGATTGCAAATGGTGGTTCTCTCGCGGTAAGCGAAGACGTTTTTGCACGTGAATTTAACGAAGGTCTGGTACACCAGGCTGTTGTTGCTTACATGGCAGGTGGTCGTGCTGGTACTAAAGCGCAAAAGACCCGTTCCGATGTAAGTGGTGGTGGTGCTAAGCCTTTCAAGCAGAAAGGTACTGGACGTGCGCGTGCTGGTAGTATCCGTAGCCCACTGTGGCGTACTGGTGGTAAGTCATTTGCTGCCCGTCCGCGTGATTTTACGCAAAAGCTGAACAAGAAAATGTACCGTGCTGCGATGCGCTCCATTTTCTCTGAGTTGGTGCGTCAGGATCGTTTGGTGGTGGTTAGCGCGTTTGATGTCGCTGAACCAAAAACCAAACTGATGCTGGCTAAGCTAAAAGAATACGGTTCAAATGATGCTCTGCTGATTTCTGATATTGACGATGTCAATGTTCTGCTGTCTTCGCGCAATATTCCTTATTGCGAAGTTGCGAGCGTGGCTGGTTTGAATCCGGTAAGTCTGGTCGGTCACGAAAAAGTTATCGTGACGGCGGCTGCGGTCGAAAAAATTCAGGAGTGGCTGGCATGAGTATGGAGCGTCTCTATCACGTTCTGGTTGCTCCGCGCGTTACAGAAAAAACTGTTGCTGCGGTTGAAAAGGCAAACCAATACGTATTCAAGGTTGCAAAAACTGCAACCAAGCAAGAAATCAAAGATGCTGTCGAGACTTTGTTTGAAGTCAAAGTTGATAAGGTTCGTACCATCAACATGAAAGGCAAGCAGAAGAACTTTGGTCGTCGTGGCGGTCAACGCAACGACTGGAAAAAGGCTTACATAAGCCTGGCTGAAGGTTTCTCTCTGGATGCGGCAGCGGAATAAGGTAAGGGTGAATCATGGCAGTCGTTAAGGCAAAACCAACATCTCCCGGTCGCCGTTTCCAGGTTAAAGTTGTCAACAAAGAGTTGCACAAAGGTTCTCCTTGGAAGCCACTGGTAGAAGAAAAGCGCAAGAGCGGTGGACGTAACAATACTGGGCGTATTACTACCCGTCATGTGGGTGGTGGTCATCGTCAGCATTATCGTCTGGTTGATTTCAAGCGTCGCAAAGATGATATTCCGGCGAAAGTCGAACGTTTGGAGTATGATCCAAACCGCAGTGCAAATATTGCCCTGTTGTTGTATGCAGACGGTGAGCGTCGTTACATCATTGCGCCAAAAGGTTTGAGTGCAGGTGCAGAAGTGATTTCTGGCCTCCATGCGCCGATTGCTGTGGGTAACTCCCTGCCAATGCGTAATATCCCTGTCGGTACAGTCATTCACTGTATCGAAATGAAGCCTGGCAAAGGTGCGCAGTTGGCGCGTAGTGCTGGTGCTTCTGTGCAATTGATTTCCCGTGAAGGTGCGCACGCTACTATCCGTTTGCGTTCCGGTGAAATGCGTAAAGTGCCGATTGACTGCCGTGCAACTATCGGTGAAGTCGGTAACTCTGAACATGCCTTGATCAAGTTGGGTAAAGCGGGTGCAAAGCGCTGGCGTGGTGTCCGTCCAACTGTCCGTGGTGTGGTCATGAACCCGGTAGACCATCCACACGGTGGTGGTGAAGGCCGTACCTCTGGTGGTCGTCACCCTGTTACTCCTTGGGGTGTTCCAACCAAGGGTTACAAGACTCGTAGCAACAAACGCACCGACAATATGATTGTCCGTCGCCGGAACAAGAAGTAAGAGGATTAAACAGTGCCACGTTCACTAAAGAAAGGTCCTTTCGTTGACCATCACCTGATGAAGAAGGTTGAAACTGCTAAGGCAGCTAATGACCGTCGTCCAATCAAAACATGGTCGCGCCGCTCCATGATCCTGCCGGAATTTATCGGCTTGACACTGGCGGTGCATAACGGCAAACAGCATGTTCCGGTGTTGGTTAATGAAAACATGGTAGGCCATAAACTGGGTGAGTTCGCGCTGACCCGTTCGTATCGTGGTCACGTCGCCGACAAAAAGTCGAAGTAAGAGGTTGAAATGGAAGTTGCAGCACATTTGCGCTCTGCGCGTATTTCCCCTCAGAAGTGCCGACTGGTGGCTGATCAGATTCGTGGCCTGCCGGTAGACAAAGCCCTGAATATTCTGGCGTTTAGCCCGAAGAAAGGCGCTGCGATGCTGAAAAAAGTTCTGGAATCCGCGATTGCCAACGCTGAACATAATGATGGTGCCGATGTGGACGAATTGTGCGTTAAGCGCGTATTTGTCGACCAAGGTCCAACAATGAAGCGTATCATGCCGCGTGCTAAAGGTCGTGCTAACCGCATCCTGAAGCGCACCAGTCACATTACCGTCGCTGTAGGCGAGAAGTAAGGTTTAGTATGGGTCAGAAAGTACATCCAACTGGTATCCGTCTTGGCATCTCAACGGATTGGCGTTCCAAGTGGTACGCTGAAGGCAAGGATTATGCCAATTTCCTGTTCAAGGATTTGGAAGTCCGTGCGTTCCTGAAGAAGCGTCTGAAAGAAGCTTCTGTTAGCCGTATCCAGATTGAGCGTCCAGCAAAATCTGCGTTCATTACCATCCATACGGCGCGTCCGGGTGTGGTAATCGGTAAGCAAGGCGCTGACATCGAAAAACTGCGTGCTGAAACAGCGGCGATTTTGGGTCTTCACGTTAATAACGTGAAGCTGAATATCGAAGAAATCCGCAAGCCTGAACTGGATTCCCAGTTGGTTGCTGAAAGTATCGCTAGCCAGCTCGAACGCCGTATCATGTTCCGTCGTGCTGCCAAGCGTGCTGTTGCGAATGCAATGCGTTTGGGTGCGCTGGGTATCAAAGTCTGTGTTGCTGGGCGTTTGAATGGCGCAGAGATTGCACGTACTGAGTTTTTCCGTGAAGGCCGTGTGCCGCTTCACACCCTGCGTGCTGACATCGACTATGCAACTGCGGAAGCGCTTACCACCTATGGCATCATCGGTGTAAAAGTGTGGATCTACAAGGGCGAAGTCTTCGACCTGGAGCAGAAACAGCAATCTAGCCAAAGCCAGAACCAAGGCCAAGGCAGAAAGAAGAAGTGATAGAGGTCTGAGATGTTACAACCCAAGAGAACCAAATTCCGCAAACAGATGAAAGGCCGCAACCGTGGCTTGGCATTGGCGGGAAGTAAAGTAAGCTTCGGTGAGTTTGGCCTGAAAGCTGTTGAGCGTACCCGCTTGACTGCACGTCAGATTGAATCAGCTCGTCGTGCGATCAACCGTTATGTCCGTCGTGGCGGCAAAATCTGGATTCGTGTATTCCCAGACAAGCCAATCAGCAAAAAGCCACTGGAAGTACGGCAAGGTAAAGGTAAAGGGAACGTTGAATACTGGGTTGCGCAAATTCAGCCGGGCAAGGTTCTCTATGAAATCGAAGGTGTAAGCGAAGAAGTGGCACGCGAAGCGTTCCGTCTTGCGGCTGCCAAACTTCCTATGAAAACGACATTTGTTTCTCGTCAGGTGATGTGATGAAAGCAGCCGAACTTAAGCAAAAATCAGCGACCGACCTTAAAGCCGAGTTGCTGGAAAACCTGAAAGAGCAGTTCAAGCTGCGTATGCAAAAAGCCGCTGGCCAATTGTCACGTCCTTCTGAAGTGAAGCGTGTACGTCGTCAGATTGCCCGGATCAAGACAGTGCTTGCCGCAAAGCAAGCCGCAGGTGAGTAACGATGAGCGAAGAAGCAAAAGTCGAACGCAGCTTGCTGGGCCGTGTGGTCAGCAACAAAATGGACAAATCAATCGTGGTGCTGATGGAACGCCAAGTCCAGCATCCGGTGTATGGCAAGTTTATCAAGCGTTCTAAAAAGTACCATGTTCACGACGAAAACAATGAATGTCGTGAAGGTGATACCGTGATGTTCAAGGAATGCCGTCCTTTGTCTAAGACAAAGCACTGGACCTTGATCAAGGTCGTTGAACGCGCTCCTGAGCAAGCATAAGGACGGGGACTAGAAATGATCCAGATGCAATCTACTCTGCAAGTTGCAGATAACAGCGGTGCCAAGAAAGTCATGTGCATCAAGGTTCTGGGCGGTTCCCATCGGCGTTATGCAGGCATTGGTGATATCATCAAAGTCAGCATCAAGGATGCGATCCCGCGTGGCAAGGTCAAGAAAGGCGATGTTTACAACGCCGTGATCGTGCGTACTGCCCACGGTGTCCGCCGCAACGATGGTTCCAAAATCCGTTTCGACAATAACGCAGCCGTATTGTTGAACAACAAATTGGATCCAATCGGTACTCGTATTTTTGGGCCTGTCACCCGCGAACTGCGCGGTGAGAAGTTCATGAAAATTATTTCTCTGGCACCCGAAGTGCTGTAAGACTGCCAACCGACTCAAATAGGTGAAGAAATGCGCAAAATTCGCAGTAATGACGAAGTAGTCGTCATCACCGGCAAAGATAAAGGCCGTCGCGGCAAAGTCATGCAGGTGTTAGCAGAAGGTAAGGTTTTGGTTCAAGGTATTAACCGTGTCAAAAAACACGTTAAGCCTAACCCAAATGCAGGTGTTCAAGGTGGCATTGTTGAAAAAGAAATGCCCATGGACAACTCAAATGTGATGCTGGTCAACCCTGCCACTGGCAAGGGTGATCGTGTTGGATTCAAGCTCCTGGAAGATGGCAAGAAAATCCGTGTCTTCAAGTCCAATGGTGAGCGCGTAGACGCTTAAGGTGTAAAATGTCGAGACTGCAACAGTACTACCGCGATACTGTCGTCAAGGAATTGACGGACAAGTTCGGGTACAAAAACGTGATGGAAGTGCCGAAGGTCGTCAAGATCAGCCTGAATATGGGGCTAGGCGAAGCTGTCGGCGATAAGAAAATTATCGAACACGCTACAGGTGACATGAGCAAAATTGCTGGTCAAAAACCTGTCGTAACGCTGAGCCGCAAATCCATTGCAGGCTTCAAAATTCGTGACAACTGGCCAATTGGCTGCATGGTCACGCTGCGTAGCGAAAAGATGTACGAATTTTTGGATCGCCTGATCAATATTTCCATTCCGCGTATCCGCGACTTCCGTGGTCTTAACGGACGTGCATTCGACGGTCGTGGTAACTACAACATGGGCATCAAGGAACAAATCATTTTCCCTGAAATTGATTATGACAAAATTGATGCACTGCGTGGTATGAACATTACCATCGCTACCACTGCAAAAACTGACGAAGAGGGACGGGCACTGCTCGAAGCCTTCAAGTTCCCCTTCAGACAGTAAGAGGATAGAAGATCAAATGGCTAAGAAATCCATGATCGCCCGTGAAACACGCCGTACTGCTTGCGTCGCTAAATATGCTACTAAGCGTGATGAGTTGAAAGCTATCATCAGCAACCCAGAAAGCTCTTTTGAAGCTGTGATGGAAGCGAATGAAAAGCTGCAAAAGCTGCCACGTGACAGCAGCCCAGTACGTCAAATGTCCCGTTGTAATCTGACAGGGCGTCCACATGCTGTTTACCGCAAGTTCGGCCTGTGCCGTAACAAACTGCGCGAAGCGACCATGCGTGGTGACGTTCCAGGTTTACGCAAGGCAAGCTGGTAAGGGAGAGATAATATGAGTATGAGTGATCCTATCGCCGATATGTTGACCCGCATCCGTAACGGTCAGCGTGCAAACAAGGCGAGTGTTACTTTCCCTGCTTCCAAGCAGAAAAAAGCTATCTTGGCAGTGTTGGAAGATGAAGGCTACATCGCTGGTTTTGAAGCAGGTGAAGCCGAAGGCCACCCTGTTACTAAAGTGAAGCTGAAATACTTCCAAGGCAAGCCAGTCATCAGCAACGTGAAACGTGTCAGCCGTCCAGGTCTGCGCATTTTCCGCAGCAAAGATGAACTGCCGAAAGTTATGGGTGGTTATGGTATAGCTATTATCTCCACGTCCCGAGGCGTCATGAGTGACCGTGCAGCACGCGCAGCCGGTCAGGGTGGCGAAGTCCTCTGTGTGGTCGAATAAAAGGCGGACTTTGACATGTCAAGAATTGCAAAGAAATCGCTGGCTCTGCCTAAGGGCGTAGAAGTCAGCATTACCGGGCAAAGCCTGAAAATCAAAGGCAGCAAAGGCGCTTTTGATTTCACAATCCACGATGCAGTGGAAGTGGTTCACGAAGATAACGTGCTGAAGTTCCGTGCTAAGCGTGATAATGAATCCGCTGGTTGGGCTTTAGCAGGTACTACCCGCGCTTTGGCCAATAACATGGTCACAGGTGTTAGCCAAGGTTTCGAGAAGAAACTGCAACTGGTCGGGGTTGGTTATCGTGCCCAGGCTCAAGGCAGCAAGCTGAACCTGAGTCTTGGTTTCTCCCATCCGGTCGTGCATGACATGCCGGAAGGTATCACTGTTGAAACTCCGAGCCAGACAGAAATTGTCATTCGTGGTGTAGACAAGCAGAAGGTTGGTCAAGTTGCGGCAGAAGTTCGCGCCTACCGTCCACCAGAGCCTTACAAAGGCAAGGGTGTTAAGTACGCGAATGAAGTTATCCTGCGTAAAGAGACCAAGAAGAAGAAGTAAGGTGGCATAGATGGACAAGAAAGCATCCCGTATTCGCCGTGGTAAGCGCAGCCGCATGAAGATGCGTGAACTGCGTGTCAACCGTCTGAGCATCCACCGTACTTCCCTGCATATCTATGCACAGGTTGTGACCTCGGATGGTTCAGAAGTTTTGGCAGCGGCTTCAACGCTGGACAAAGACCTGCGTGCAGGTTTGGATTACACAGGCAACGTAGCGGCTGCAACAGCAGTTGGCAAATTGGTTGCTGAGCGTGCGCTGGCAAAAGGTATTGACTCCGTTGCTTTTGATCGCTCTGGTTTTAAATATCATGGTCGCATCAAAGCGCTGGCAGATGGCGCTCGTGAAGCCGGTCTGAAATTCTAAGGATTTATCCAATGGCGAAGGCAGAAAATACATCAGCACCATCTGACGGTTTGCAAGAAAAGCTGGTTCAAGTGAACCGCGTTGCTAAAACTGTGAAAGGTGGTCGTATCATGAGCTTCACTGCGTTGACCGTAGTGGGCGATGGTAATGGTCGTGTCGGTTTCGGTTATGGCAAGGCGCGTGAAGTGCCAGCTGCTATCCAAAAAGCAATGGATCAGGCTCGCCGTAGTCTGGTAAACGTTTCTTTGGTTGATGGCACATTGCAATACCCGGTCAAGTTTGAACACGGTGCGGCGAAAGTTTACATGCAACCTGCCTCTGAAGGTACGGGCGTTATCGCAGGTGGTGCGATGCGTGCGGTGCTTGAAGTTGCTGGTGTGCGTAACGTATTGTCCAAATGCATGGGCACTCGTAACGCGGGCAACGTAGTGCGTGCAACCATCGCGGCTTTGGCTTCCGTGCAGGATCCTGAAATGATCGCTGCCAAGCGTGGCAAGACCGTTGATCAGATTAAGGGATAAGACGATGACTTCTGCAAAGCAGCTTAAACTGACCTTGGTGCGCAGCCTGAATGGTCGCCTGAAAAGTCACCAGCAATGTGCCCGTGGTCTTGGTATCCGCAAGATTCATAACCCGGTCACGGTTGTTGATACCCCGGAAAACCGTGGCATGATCAACAAGATTTCCTACATGCTGACGGTTGAGGAAGCTTAAAATGAAATTAAATACGCTACAGCCTGATGCTGGCAGCCGTCCTGCACGTACCCGTGTTGGGCGTGGTATCGGTTCAGGTTTAGGTAAAACTGCCGGTCGCGGTCATAAAGGCCAACGTTCACGTAAAAGTGGCGGCAACAAAGGCGGTTTTGAAGGTGGTCAAATGCCAATGCATCGCCGCTTGCCGAAATTTGGCTTTACTTCCCGCATTGGGATGCATACAGCCGAAGTTCGCTTGAGTGAGCTGGCAAAAGTTGAAGGCGATATGATCGACCTGCTGAGCCTGAAAGCTGCCAACGTGATTGACGCGCAAACTGTCCAAGCCAAAATTATCCTTTCTGGTACGGTTGAAAAAGCTGTTACTGTTAAGGGTGTTGGTGTGACTAAAGGTGCTCGTGAAGCCATTGAAGCAGCGGGCGGCAAGATCGAAGAATAACGGATAATAACTCATGCGCAAAAACCCGACAGCTTCCCTTGGGGGCTTTGGAAACATGGTTGAGATTCGCCAGCGGTTAGTATTTGTACTGCTGGCGTTGATCGTTTATCGGCTTGGGACATACATTCCTGTTCCTGGTGTGAATCCTGCGGCGATGGCGCAGTTTTTTGACCAGAACAATGGCACTATTCTGGGCGTATTCAACATGTTTTCAGGCGGGGCCTTGCAGCGTTTGAGTGTGTTTGCGCTGGGTGTTATGCCGTACATTTCCTCTTCAATCGTTGTCCAGTTGATGACAACGGTTGTGCCTTTCTTTGAGCAATTGAAGAAAGATGGTGAGTCGGGTCGCCGTAAGATTACTCAATATACTCGTTACGGTACGGTAGCGTTGGCGCTGTTCCAAAGTATCGGTGTTGCTATCGCTTTGGGTGGGCAAGACATTGGTGGCGGTCAAACCATCGCGTTAAACCCCGGCTTGAGCTTTATTATTACGACTGTGGCTACCTTGGTGACAGGTACATTGTTCCTGATGTGGTTGGGTGAGCAAATTACTGAGCGTGGTATCGGTAATGGTATTTCCCTGATCATCTTTGGTGGTATCGTCGCGGGCTTGCCAGCCGCCGTTGGTGGCACATTGGAATTGGCAAACACGGGTGAACTTTCCCCGTTTTTGGTCATTGTGTTGCTGGCGTTGGTGCTGTTAGTGACTGCACTGGTTATTTTTGTTGAGCGTGGTCAGCGCCGTATTACGGTCAACTACGCTAACCGCCAGCAAGGCCGCAAGATGATGATGGGGCAATCCAGCCATCTACCGTTGAAGTTGAATATGGCAGGGGTTATCCCACCGATTTTCGCTTCCAGTATTATCCTGTTCCCTTCAACCTTGGGGCAGTGGTTCGGTAATATGGATGGTATGGGCTGGTTGAAAGACTTTTTCCAAATGTTGCAACCGGGTCAGCCTTTGTATGTGTTACTATATGCAGTCGCGATTGTGTTCTTCTGTTTCTTCTATACGGCTTTGGTATTTAACTCACGTGAGACTGCCGAAAACCTGAAGAAAGCAGGGGCGTTTATTCCGGGTATCCGTCCGGGTGAGCAAACATCCAAATATATTGATGGTGTTATGACCCGTTTGACTGGGGTCGGCGCTATCTACATTACCTTGGTCTGCCTGTTGCCTGAATTCTTGGTTCTGGGCTGGAACGTACCTTTCTACTTTGGGGGTACTTCACTGCTGATCATCGTGGTCGTTGTCATGGATTTCCTGTCCCAGTTACAGGCACACATGATGTCGCACCAGTACGAGGGCTTGATGAAGAAAGCCAATTTTAAAGCGCAGACACGCCCTGGCACTGTGCGCTAATCTGATTCATTTGGAGAGTTTTTATCATGAAGGTTAGAGCTTCTGTTAAAAAATTGTGCCGTAACTGCCGGGTCATCCGCAGAAACGGTGTAGTCCGCATTATCTGCTCTGATCCACGCCACAAGCAGCGTCAGGGCTAAGATAGTTTTATCCCGAATGCCCGTTAAGCGTGGTAATCAGGATTCCCGAAATAACCTCTGCTCAGACAGGGGTTATTTGTTGATAATAGTAAGAGATTCCGGCATAATCGCCGGTTTTCCCGGTAGTCTGGAGAGATTTTAATGGCTCGTATTGCGGGTATCAATCTTCCTGTCAACAAGCATGTGGTAATTGGTCTGACTGCGATTTATGGCGTTGGTCGTCCTCGTGCTGCGGAGATTTGCAAAGCTGCGGACATCGTTCCAAGCACCAAAATCCGTGACCTCAGCGAAGATCAAGTTGAGCGCATCCGTCTCGAAGTGGGCAAGCTCACTGTCGAAGGCGATCTGCGCCGTGAAGTTTCCATGAGCATCAAACGCTTGATGGATATGGGTTGCTATCGTGGCATCCGCCACAGACGTGGCCTGCCTCTGCGTGGTCAGCGTACTAAAACGAACGCACGTACCCGTAAAGGCCCTCGTCGTCCTATTCGTAAATAAAGAGATTGCAGGTAGAGTAAGTAATGGCAAGACAGCCTAGAAAAGGTGCAACTGTTAACCTTCGCAAGAAGGTCAAGAAAACTGTCACTGACGGTGTTGCGCACGTCCATGCATCATTTAATAACACAATCGTGACAATCACTGACCGCCAGGGCAATGCGCTGGCATGGGCCACTTCTGGTGGTTCTGGTTTCCGTGGTTCACGTAAAAGTACCCCGTTTGCAGCCCAGGTTGCTGCCGAACGTGCAGGTAATGCGGCGAAAGATTACGGCTTGAAGAACCTTGACGTTGAAGTTAAAGGTCCAGGCCCTGGTCGTGAGTCAGCAGTGCGTGCACTGAACAACGTTGGTTTCAAGATCAATACTATTGTGGATGTGACGCCTATCCCGCATAACGGTTGCCGTCCACCCAAGAAACGTCGTGTGTAACGGGAGATAGTCATGGCACGTTATATTGGCCCTACCTGCAAACTCAGCAGACGTGAAGGCACTGACCTTTACCTCAAGAGTCGTGGTGTCTCTCTGGAGAAGAAGTGCAAACTGGATAAAGTTCCAGGGCAACACGGCGAAAACAAAGCACGCCTGTCTGATTATGGTGTGCAATTACGCGAAAAGCAAAAAGTCCGCCGTATCTACGGTGTGCTGGAACGCCAATTCCGCAACTACTTTAAAGAAGCGGCACGTCGCAAAGGTTCTACAGGTGAAAACCTGCTGCAACTGTTGGAATGCCGTTTGGATAACGTCGTTTATCGTATGGGCTTTGGTGCTACTCGTGCGGAATCCCGCCAGTTAGTTAGCCACAAAGCCATCATGGTAAACGGTCAGTCGGTCAATATCCCGTCTTATCAAGTTAAGGCTGGTGATGTGGTCGCAGTCCGCGAAAAATCCAAAAAGCAAACCCGTATTCAGGATGCTGTGACTGTCGCTGAACAATCCGGCTTGCCTGCATGGGTAGAAGTGGATGCGAAAGCTCTGCAAGGTACATTTAAATCTGTACCTGACCGTAGCGATCTGCCATCCGAAATCAATGAATCGCTGATTGTGGAATTGTATTCCAAGTAATCACTGATCAGGTTCGAGAGACAAGTATGACCTCGAAAACAACAGAATTGCTGAAACCGCGCAATGTCCAAGTGCAGGAAGCAGGGCTAAACACCTACCGCATTACACTTGAACCACTTGAGCGGGGCTTTGGCCACACGTTAGGCAATGCGCTGCGCCGTATTCTGCTGTCCTCTATTCCGGGCAGCGCGATTACCGAAGTGCAGATTGCTGGCGTGGTACATGAGTACACCAGTATCGAAGGTGTGCAGGAAGACGTGGTTGAGATTCTGCTGAATCTCAAAAAGTTGGCGATCAAATTGAATGCCCGTGATGAAGCTACCCTGACCCTGAAGAAAAAAGGTAAGGGTGTAGTGACTGCTGCGGACATTGAGCGTGATCACGATGTGGAAATTATCGACCCATCGCATGTCCTCGCACACATCACCAAGGATGACACCGAGCTGGAAATGAGCCTGACCATTACCCGTGGTCGTGGCTATCAGCCTGCTTCTGTACGCCGTGGCCCGGATTCCCCGGAACTGCCACTGGGTACGCTGGTGCTGGATGCCAGTTACAGCCCGATCAACCGTGTTGCCTACAATGTAGACAGCGCCCGTGTCGAGCAACGTACTGACATGGACAAATTGGTGCTGGAAGTCCAGACCAATGGTTCCGTTAACGCGGAAGAGTCCATCGGTATGGCGGCGCAAATCCTGCAACAGCAACTGGCGGTCTTCTTCGACCTGCGTATTGAAGAACCAGTACGCCGTGAAGAATCACAGCCGGAAATTGACCCAATCCTGTTGCGTCCGGTTGACGATCTGGAACTGACTGTGCGTTCAGCCAACTGTCTGAAAGCAGAGAACCTGTTCTATATCGGCGACCTCGTACAGCGTACTGAGACAGAGCTGTTGAAGACTCCGAATCTGGGCAAAAAGTCCCTGACCGAAATTAAAGATGTGCTGGCACAGCATGGTCTGACACTGGGAACCAAGTTGGATAACTGGCCACCGGCAGGTCTTGATCACCGTGAAAGCAAAGTGGGTTAACCACGGGTTTTGAAGGATATAGAAGATGCGTCACCGTAATACTGGTCGTCAATTAAGCCGCGATAGCAGCGCCCGTAAAGCCCTGCTGCAAGCTTTGACAAATTCACTGCTTCGTTACGAAACAATCAAGACAACCCTGCCAAAGGCGAAAGAACTGCGCCGTGTAGCAGAGCCACTGATTACCCGTGCGAAAGAAGATTCCGTGCATAATCGCCGTATCGCTTTTTCACGCCTGCGTGACAAAGAAGTGGTTGGCAAACTGTTCACAGACCTCGGCCCGCGCTTTAAAGAGCGTCAAGGCGGTTATCTGCGTATCGTTAAGTGCGGTTTCCGCGCTGGTGACAACGCGCCTATGGCGTATGTTGTACTGGTTGATGAAGCAGATGCTGGGCAACAAGCCGCAGCAGAGTAAGCAATTACTTTATGCTTCCTAAGAAAAGGCCGACACTGTTCGGCCTTTTTGCGTTTTTCCAAACAAAGGCCATACCATGCAGGATAAGCAAAAAACCGTTACCGCTGCCAACGCCCGCAAGACGGCGAAGATATTCTATTATGGCAACCTTCTGGCTGTCCTGATCCCTTTTCCGGTGTTTATCCTCTGGTTTGGGGCGGGCATTCTGGTTTATGCGCTGTTTCGTCATCACCCGAACCCAAGGGTGGGGTACTATACGCAGATTGCGGCTTACCAATATTACGGTTTGGCAGGTGGGTTGGTTCCTGTGCTGACGTTTGCGCCGGGTGACTTTTTCGTCAATTGGTGGTGGGCGTTGTGGTTGGTGTGTGTCGCTATCTTGGTTCCGCTTTCTGTCCGCCAGATTTTGCGGGTCAACCGTGAAGAATGGCTCGATACCGATACAGCCCTATAAATTTGAGGAGTGGATGAATGTCTGAATTACGTCATGATTGGCGCATCGAAGAAGTGAATGCGCTGCTGGCGATGCCTTTCAGTGACCTGATGTTCAAGGCGCATCAGGTGCATCGGGAAAATTTCCAGCCCAATCAGGTGCAGGTCAGCACGTTGCTGAGCATCAAGACGGGTGCTTGCCCGGAAGATTGCGGCTACTGTTCGCAAAGCGCCAAGCACGACACTTCGCTGGAAAAGGAAACCTTGCTGCCTTTGCAGGAAGTGGTTGAGGCCGCGCAAGAGGCGAAAGACCACGGCGCGACCCGTTTCTGCATGGGCGCGGCATGGCGTAACCCGACCGACAAGAACCTTGAGCGCGTGATCGAGATGGTGCAAGCGGTCAAGGAAATGGGCATGGAAACCTGTGTGACTTTAGGGATGCTGACCGAAATGCAGGCGCAGCGCCTGAAATCCGCTGGGTTGGATTACTACAACCACAACCTCGACACCTCGCCAGAATTCTATGGCAACGTCATTTCCACCCGTACCTATCAGGATCGTTTGGATACTTTGGAATGCGTGCGCAATGCCGGTATCAACGTCTGTTCCGGCGGTATTTTGGGCATGGGCGAATCCCGCACTGACCGCGCTCGCCTGTTGCAACAACTGGCGAACATGAAATTCCACCCCGAATCCGTGCCGATCAACGATCTGGTCAAAATCGAAGGCACGCCGCTGGCGGGTGCTGCCAAGCTCGACCCGTTTGAATTCATCCGCGTTGTCGCTGTTGCCCGCATCATGATGCCCAAGTCCTACGTGCGCCTCTCCGCAGGCCGTACCGAAATGAGCGACGAAACGCAGGCATGGTGCTTCTTTGCGGGGGCAAACTCGATTTTCTATGGCGAAAAACTGCTGACCACCGATAATCCGGGTGAAAACCACGACCGCCAACTGTTTGCGCGGCTGGGGCTGCAAACGGAAGAGGGGCGTCCGGGCAGTACTTACTTGTAAAAATGGGTGCGTTGTCAAGTCGGTTATGTGCGCGGCTCTAAGTTGCTGCGCACATCCGCAACCGTGATGAACAGTTTGTTGGGCGTATCGTTGAATGTTGTGAAGCCAAACTTTTCATAGAACTGTATGGCTCCATCTTTGGCATCCACCACGATCAGTGGGAACGCTACGATCTCACTGGCAATCAGCAGGTTTTGCAGTGCATCAATCAGCAGAAATTCACCATACCCCTGTTTGGCATGGCATTTATCGACTGCCAGTCGAGCAATCAGTCCACCGGATTGGGCATTGTGGTGTTTCTTCTGCAATTTCGCGGGCAATGCGGTGAGGTCAACCGGGGTCATGGTTAGGGTGTAGTAACCAATAATCCGCTCAGTTTGGTTTGAGTCTTCCAAAACAAAGGTGCGGGTGTTGTCCTTGCTGGACTGTTGGTTTGCCATCAACCGCAGGTAGTTATTCAGGGCTTCAACACCGCAATCAAAGTGGTTACGGTCGTGTTTATCCTTGTCGAGCCGTACCGTCCTCATCTGGTGGACTTTTCCCGATAACGCTTGGCGGCTTGTTGCAAGCGTGGGAGTGTTTTAGGAGGAGAGTCCAATGCTTCGGCTAGCAGCATGGCATCGCGTTGGCTTAGCTTGAGGATGCGTTCTTTCTCAATAATCAGTTTGGCTTTTTCGATGGCGGCGTTGAGGACGAAGGCGTTGATGCTGGGTATTCCAACAATGGCGGCAGCTTGACTCAGTAACGCTTGGACATCAATATCAACCCGTGCAGTGATACGGGGTAGTGCGGCATTCATGGGTGTGTTCTCTTTTGGCGTGTCATTCTGTCACATGTAGAAAGTCTGGCAGTTGCCTCGTAGGCTGTCAAGCGGCTTGTGGTTCAAATGCTTGTTTCTGAAATTTGAGTGCTGCCCCTCCCCGTACTACAATACCCCGTTTTCAGCGTCACCTGACACCAAGGCCAGCAAATGCACTACCCCCAACCCTACGATGTGATCGTCATCGGCGGCGGACACGCCGGTACGGAAGCCGCCCTCGCCGCAGCGCGGATGGGGCAGCGCACGCTATTGCTGACCCACAATATCGAAACCATCGGAGCGATGAGCTGTAACCCCGCCATCGGTGGCATCGGCAAAGGCCATCTGGTCAAGGAAGTGGACGCGCTTGGCGGGGCAATGGCGCACGCCGCCGACCGTGGTGGCATCCAGTTCCGCACGCTCAATGCCAGCAAGGGCGCAGCGGTACGTGCCACCCGTGCGCAGGCTGACCGGGTACGTTACAAGGCCGCGATCCGTTCCATTGTGGAAAACCAGCCGAACCTGCAAATTTTCCAGCAAGCTGCCGACGATTTGCTGGTAGAAGGCGACCGGGTAGTGGGCGTGCGTACCCAAATGGGCTTGAGCTTTTCCGCACGTGCGGTGGTGTTGACTGCTGGGACGTTTCTCGGCGGAAAAATTCACATCGGTCTGAGTAATCACGCAGGGGGCAGGGCAGGCGACCCGCCTTCGATTGCGCTGGCACAACGTTTGCGCGAGCTGCCTTTCCGTGTGGATCGCCTGAAAACCGGCACGCCGCCGCGCATTGACGCCCGCAGCATTGATTTTAGCAAGTTGGAAGCGCAACCCGGTGATGCCCCGGTTCCGGTATTCTCTTTCCTTGGCAGCGCTGACGAACACCCCGCGCAAGTCGCTTGCCACATCACCTACACCAACAGCCGCACCCATGAAATTATCCTCGGCGGGCTTGACCGTTCGCCGATGTACACCGGGGTGATCGAAGGCATCGGCCCGCGCTACTGCCCGTCGATTGAAGACAAGGTGGTGCGTTTCGCTGATAAAGACCGGCATCAAATTTTCATCGAGCCGGAAGGGCTGGATACCCACGAGGTTTACCCCAATGGTATTTCCACCAGCTTACCGTTTGATGTGCAGTACGCGCTGGTGCGCTCGATTCCGGGCTTGGAAAACGCCCACATCGTGCGCCCCGGTTACGCCATCGAATACGACTTTTTCGACCCGCGTGATTTGAAGCCGACGCTGGAAACCAAAGCCATGCACGGGCTATTTTTCGCCGGGCAAATCAACGGCACGACCGGCTACGAAGAGGCGGCGGCGCAAGGCTTGTTAGCGGGTTTGAATGCCGGATTGTATGCGCAGGAAAAAGACGGTTGGTATCCGCTGCGCGACCAAGCCTACCTTGGGGTGTTGGCGGATGACCTGATTACCTTGGGAACCCGCGAACCTTACCGCATGTTCACCAGCCGCGCTGAACACCGTTTGCTGTTGCGTGAAGACAATGCCGACTTGCGCCTGACCGAAAAGGGGCGTGAATTAGGCTTGGTCGACGATGCCCGTTGGGCGGCATTTTGCACCAAGCGCGAAGCTATCGAGCGCGAACAGCAACGCTTGCGTTCCACGGTTTTGCACCCTGCCGATGTTAGCGCGGAAGATACCCAGCGCCTATTCGGCGACCCGCTTTCCCGCGATTACAAATTGTATGATTTGCTGCGCCGCCCGAATGTTTCTTACGCTGATTTGACGGCTTTGCCTGCGGTCGGTAGCCCGGTTACGGATGAAAAAGTCGCGGAACAGGTCGAAATCCAGTGCAAATACGCAGGGTATATCGAGCGTCAGCAGGAAGAAATCGACAAGCAGCGCCGTAACGAGCAAACCCGTTTGCCGGAGTGGTTGGATTATGCGCAAGTGCGTGGGCTTTCCAATGAAGTGCGCCAAAAACTGCAAATTCAGCGTCCGGCAACCATTGGGCAGGCGGCGCGGATTCCCGGCATCACCCCAGCGGCAATTTCCTTGTTGCTGGTTCATCTGAAAAAGGCGGGGTAAGCGTGGATAGCCATCAAGAACAATTGCTCCAGCAGTACCTGCAACTGCTGCAACGCTGGAACAAAGTCTACAACCTCACTGCCGTGCGTGACCCGGTGCAAATGTTGCCTGTGCATATCGGCGATAGCTTGAGCGTGGCGCAATACATCCGGGGCGCGAACTGCTTGGATGTCGGTAGCGGTGCAGGTTTGCCCGGCATCCCGCTGGCGATCACCCAGCCCGAGCGCCAATTTACCCTGCTCGACACCAACGGCAAGAAAACCCGTTTCATGCAACAAGCGGTGCTGGAGTTGGGTTTGAAGAACGTCAATGTGATCCAAACGCGGGTGGAAAGTTGGCAACCTGCCGCGCCGTTTGACGCGGTTATCAGCCGCGCCTTTGCCTCACTCTATGATTTTGTTACCTTTACCGGCAAACATCTGGCGGAAGGTGGTATCCTTTACGCGATGAAGGGGCGCTACCCCGACAGCGAGTTGGCAGAATTGCCTGTGGGTTGGAAAGTGGTGGCGCAACATACCCTGCATGTACCGGGTTTGGATGCGCAACGGCATCTGTTGGAATTACAGCGAGACTAACGATATGACGCGAGTGATAGCGGTGACGAACCAAAAGGGCGGCGTGGGTAAAACCACGACCAGCGTTAATTTGGCGGCTTCACTGGCGGCGATGAAGCGGCGGGTGCTGTTGGTTGATATTGACCCGCAAGGCAACGCCACCACCGGGATCGGGCTGGAAAAGCACGGGCAACAAACTTCCCTGACCGATGTGTTGCTGGGCGATGCGCATGTGTCCGAAATCCTGCGCAAGTTACCGGATACTTCCTTGCATGTGCTGCCCGGTTCGCCGGAAGTGACTGTCGCGGAAGTGACCTTGATGACCAAGGAGCGGCGTGAATACCATTTGCGTGACGCCATTGCCCCGATCCGTGAAGATTACGATTACATCCTGATCGACTGCCCGCCCTCATTGAACATGCTTACCGTCAATGCGCTGGTGGCGGCGGATGGTGTGCTGATCCCGATGCAGTGCGAATATTATGCGTTGGAAGGTTTGAGCGCCTTGGTCGATACCATCGAGCGTATCCGTCAAACCGCGAATACCTCCCTGCAAATCATGGGCTTGGTGCGCACCATGTACGACCCGCGCAGCAACCTTTCGCGTGATGTTTCCGACCAGATCAGTGAGTTTTTTAAGGATAAGGTTTACAACACCTCAATCCCGCGTAATATCCGCTTGGCAGAAGCACCCAGTCACGGCCTGTCGGCCTTGGATTACGACAAAACCTCGCGGGGTGCATTGTCTTACCTCGCACTGGCAGCGGAAGTGCTGCGCAAGGATGTCAGCAAGATTGCCGCAGATGGAGAGCGTGCATGGTAAAAAAAGCGGGTTTGGGGCGTGGCCTCGACATGTTGCTGAGTTCGGCGCGGGGAAATGCCGAGCAAAGTGACGATAGCGTCCTGAAAAAATTGCCTATCGAACGCATCCGCCCCGGACAATACCAGCCGCGTACCCGCATGGATCCCGATGCTTTGCAAGAGTTGGCGGATTCCATCAAGGCGCAGGGGCTGGTGCAGCCAGTGATCGTGCGTAAGCTCGGTGGTGGTGAGTATGAGCTGATCGCCGGTGAACGCCGCTGGCGGGCTTCCCAGCTTGCCGGGTTGCATGAAATTCCTGCGGTAGTACGGGACATTCCTGACCAAGCCGTCGCCGCGATGTCGCTGATCGAAAATATCCAGCGCGAAGACCTGAGTGCTTTGGAAGAAGCCAATGCCTTGCGCCGCCTGATCGACGAGTTCGGCCTGACGCACCAGCAAACTGCCGAAGCGGTGGGGCGTTCCCGCGCTGCCGTTACCAACTTGCTGCGCCTGATGGAGTTGCAGGATGAAACCAAAGCCTTGCTGGAGGCCGGTCAGCTTGAAATGGGGCATGCCCGTGCATTGCTGGCCTTGCAAGGCAAACAACAGGTCGAAGTAGCGCAACAAGTGGCGCAACGCCAGCTTTCTGTGCGCGAAACCGAACGTTTGGTGAAACTGACACTGGAAGGCGGCAAACAGGCTGCACCAGAGTTTAAGCCCGTACCGGATGTGGTGCGCTTGGAGCAAAAGCTTGCCGATACCCTTGGGGCGAAGGTTGCAATCCGCTATAACCGCGCTGGTAAGGGAAAATTGGTCATTGAATACAATAGCTTGGATGAGTTGGACGGGATACTCTGTCACATCCAGTAAATTTTACTGTCAAGGTGTTGATGCTGGGAAAGAATTCCTGCACAATACGCGCCTTGTTTTTCGGATTGGTTTTTCGGGAGAATACCCTTGCCTAACATAGCATCAGCTAAAAAGCGTGCACGTCAAAGTGAAGAGCGCCGTATGCACAACCGCCATTTGCGTTCACGCCTGCGTACTCAGGTCAAGAATGTCCTGAAAGCCGTCGCAGCGGGCGACCATGCAGCAGCAATGGCTGCTTACAACGCAGCAGTACCTGTGATCGACTCCATTGCCGACAAAGGCATTGTGCATAAGAATAAGGCAGCACGTCACAAGAGCCGCCTGAATGCACACATCAAAGCATTGCAAGCAGCCGCGTAAGCTGTCCTGCAACGTTGAGCGATTTCCAAAGCCGGTTTCCTTAAATCGGCTTTTCGTGCGTCTGCTGGATTTATGCTGAAGGTTGGTCTGACAGGCGGTATTGGCTGCGGTAAGTCCACGGCTGTCCGGCAGTTTAGCGAGCTTGGTGTTCCTATCATTGATGCTGACCTGATTGCCCGCGAAGTCGTGGGGGTGGGGCAGCCTGCTTTGCAGGAAATTGCCGCACAATTTGGTGGGCAAGCCTTACAGGCCGATGGTTCGCTGAATCGTGCATGGCTACGCCAGACCGTGTTTGGCAATGCCGAGCGTTTGCAGCAACTGGAATCCATCTTGCACCCGCGTATACGAAAAGAAATTCTGCGGCGCATGGATGGCTATCAGCTTGCCAACATTCCCTATGTCATCGTTGATGTCCCCTTGTTGTTTGAGAAAGGTTACGAACAAATCTTCGACCGCGTGTTGGTGATTGATTGTTTGCCGGATCAGCAGCGCGAACGGGTCAAGCAACGGGATGGCAGTGATGTGGCCTTGATCGACTCCATCATGCGGGCGCAAGTGCCGCGCAGTGAGCGTTTACAGCGGGCGGATGACATTCTGGAAAATACGGGGTCGATTGCTGATTTTAATGGAAAAATCAGTAAAATGCATGGGAAATATTTAGTATTTTCCGGCACTTAGTTGCTTGTTGGGTGGTTTTTTTGTTATAAAGCAGGGAACCACTCGCGCACCCTGAGTATCCTATGGCTATTTACAACCAACCTCTGGGCGAAGAGATTCGCCAGCTATCAGAATATCGCATGATTAGTTACGAACAACCGCTTAATGAGAAGATTCGCCTGTTCATGCGTCTGGAGCTGCTGATGGGGCGTTTCCAGTACCAGATAGCCGATAATCCGAAGCCTGAAAATACCGTTGCTGCCTTGCATTTGCTGCTGGATTTGTACAACTTATCAGCACGTCTGGATGTCAAAAGCGAAATCCTCAAAGAAATCGACCGCGTAGGGCAATCCGCCCGCTTGATGTTGCGTGCCGAAAATGCCGATGTTGCCCGCTTGGATGAAGTGCTGGAAAGGCTCAACCACCACAGTGACGTGTTGTACCAGTTACGCGGGCAGTTGGGGCAGCATTTGAAAAATCATGTATTCTTCAATAATTTACGCCAGCGTTCTTCACTGCCGGGCGGAATCAACGGTTTCGACATCCCCTTATTTAATTATTGGCAAGACCAAGCGGTTAACGTGCGTTTGGAAGACTTGCAGGAATGGGGCGCACCGTATGTTTCTGCCAATGAAGCGGCACGCGGTATCCTGAACATCATCCGCGAGTTTGGTGAACGGCGTGAGGAAGTGGGTAAGGACGGTTTCTTCCAGTCCACGCTGGAAGCACGCAAGCCTTATCAGATGTTGCGGGTTGAATTGCCCGGCAGTTTGGATTGTTACCCGGAAATCAGCGCGGGGAAACAACGTTTCACCTTACGTTTCGTGAATGCGGACATGATGGCAGACCGTGGCAAGCAGATTAAGAAAGACATCGCGTTTACCTTGGTACTGTGCAATTTCTGATTGCTTGGTATCAAGATTGAAGGCAGCAAGCGGGCGTTTCGGCCCGTTTGCTGTTTTTGGGTGGGGTTAGCGCGGTAGTGTTTCCCAGATCGGTCGGCTGCTGGCGCTGCTTGGTGTGGATGTTGGCGTTTCGCTGCTATCGCTCGGTTCTGGCGACGTGGGGCGCGGGGCAGGTTCGCGTTGCAATTCTGGCGGAATAGGGGTCAAGGGTTGCGCGGGCGGCGGAATGACCGGGGTGGTCTGTAGCACAGTCGGTGGTGGCTGTACGGCAGGTGCTGGCTGGATTGCTGGCGGTGGTTGTATGGCGGGTGCTGGCGGCGGTTGTACGGTAGGTGCTGCGGGCATAGCCGTCGGGGCTTGCATAGCAGGATCAACCACGAGGGTATCGCGTCTGAGGATGCTGCCATCATCGTTTTGTACCGTCACAGTCCAGATACCCGGCAGGTTGACCGAAATGCTTTTGCTGGAATTGACCCGCCACGGGCTACCGCTGACCGGGAATTGCAGGCCAAGTTGGAAAGCCCCATTGCGTTCCCACTTATGGTTGATAACATGCCCTTGCAAGCCAACCAACTCAGTAAAATAATAAACTTGTTGGCCTGCACTGATGTGTGTCAGTTGGTCAACGGGTTCGCGTCCGCTAATCGCGCTGGTGAATGCAGCCCGTGTGATTTGTGGCATCGGCGCAGGTACTGGCGCAGGCATGGGGGTTGGCGCTGCCACCATCGGAGTCGCAGGCAGTGGCGCAGTTTGTGGTGGAATCGGCGTGATCGGCGAATGCTGGAATGTTTCCGCCCAAGCTGTACTGCTGACCAGCCACGCTAGCACTAATCCACTGGCTATTTTCAGGTTTGTGTTTGGCATATTATCGAGTCTCCCTTCCAAAATAAGATGGTTAGTCTAATCCATTTGCGTCAAGTTCCCCAAAGATTGGGCTTGTCAGGCTTGCCCCTGACAGTGAGTTACGCTTTACTAGCGCTTTTGCATCCACATGAGCAGGATTAATGATGGCAAGAAAGCAGACGGGTGATGCCTCCGCGCCGCAACAACCGGATTTTGAAACCGCAATGGCGGAGCTGGAAGCGTTGGTGCAGCGTATGGAAGGCGGTGAATTGACACTGGAAGATTCCCTCAAGGAGTTTGAACGTGGCGTGCAGTTGACCCGTCTGTGCCAAGAAGCGCTGAAAACTGCCGAACAGCGCGTCAAGCTGTTGGCTGCGGATGGTCAGGAAAGCGATTTCCCACAGCAGGGGGATGCGTAAATGTTGAATGTGCGTAGCCGTTTGCAAGGTTGGCAAGACCGCATCGAAACCGTGCTGGAAGACGTATTGCCGCCTGCGCAGACGCATCCGGGGCGTTTGCATGAGGCGATGCGTTACGCTGTGCTGGACGGCGGTAAACGGATGCGCCCGTTGCTGGTGTATGCCGCTGGTGAAGCATTAGGGATTTCGCAAGGGCATTTGGATATTCCGGCGGCGGCGATTGAACTGATCCATGTGTATTCGCTGGTGCACGATGATTTGCCCGCGATGGACGATGACGATTTGCGGCGCGGCAAACCGACTTGCCACAAGGCGTTTGATGAGGCGACGGCTATTTTGGTGGGGGATGCTTTGCAAGCGTTGGCTTTCCAAATATTGGCATCACACCCGAAATTGCTGGCATTCCCTGCACAACGTTTGCGCATGGTCGAGTTGTTGGCGCAGGCGGCGGGTTCCCGTGGTATGGTGGGTGGACAAGCGATTGACCTTGCGGCAGTGGGGCAGACGCTGAGCGAGATTGAGCTGGAAAACATGCATATCCATAAAACCGGCGCATTGATCCGTGCCAGTGTGCTGCTGGCAGCTTACAGCGTGGAAGTGGTGGATGCGCAATCCGTGCAGCAACTGGATCGTTTTGCCAAGTGCATTGGTCTGGCGTTCCAAGTGCAGGACGACATTTTGGATGTGGAAAGCGATACGCAAACCTTGGGCAAAACCCGTGGTGCGGATGAAGCGGCAGGCAAGCCCACTTACCCTTCCATCATTGGCATGTCAGCGGCGAAAGCCAAGTTGCAGGATTTGTACGATGAGGCGCTGGAAGCCTTGGCTGCGTTTGGGGATTCTGCCCATGCGCTACGTGAAATTGCCGAATTCACGGTTAAACGGTTACGATGATAATAATGACAGTAATTACCACAGTGCCCGATTTCAGGATTTTATGTTTAGGGGTGGCGTCAGGTGCTTGACAAAATAGACTCTCCGGCGGATTTGCGTGGCCTTGAACCGGATGCATTGCCTGCCTTGTGCGATGAGTTGCGCAAGTTTTTGTTGGACTCGGTTTCCAATGGCGGCGGGCATTTCTCGTCCAATTTAGGCACGGTCGAGCTGACCGTGGCGCTGCATTACGTGTTCAATACTCCGCATGACCGCTTGGTGTGGGACGTGGGGCATCAGGCATACCCGCATAAAGTGCTGACCGGGCGGCGCGACCAAATTGGCAGCATTCGCCAAAAAAATGGTCTGGCAGGTTTCCCCAAACGCACTGAAAGTGAATACGATACCTTTGGGGTGGGGCATTCCAGCACCTCCATCAGCGCGGCTTTGGGCATGGCATTGGCAGCTCGGCAAAAGGGCGAGGATTACCAAGCGATTGCCGTGATCGGCGATGGCGCAATGACGGCTGGGATGGCTTATGAAGCGCTCAACCATGCCGGTGATCTGGATGCCGATTTGCTGGTGGTGCTGAATGACAATGAAATGTCGATTTCCCCGAATGTCGGTGCGTTGCGCAAATACTTGACGCGGCTGCTGTCAGGGCGCATGTATTCCACCATGCGTGAAAGCGGCAAGAAAGCGCTTTCACACAGCAAATCCCTCTCCAAACTGGTGAAACTGACCGAAGAACACATGAAAGGCATGGTGTTACCCGGCACGCTGTTTGAGGAGATGGGCTTTAAATATTTCGGGCCGATTGATGGACATGACGTGCAAGAAATGGTGCGGGTGCTGCAAAACCTCAAGAAGATCAAAGGCCCGCGCTTATTGCATGTGCTGACCCAGAAAGGTAAGGGCTATGAGCCTGCTGAGGAAGACCCGTGCACTTATCATGGCGTTTCACCGTTCAACCTGAAAACCGGCTTGGTTGCCAGCAGCAAGAAATCCACTCCGACTTACACCCAAGTATTCGGGCAGTGGTTGTGTGACATGGCGGCGCAAGATGAACGCTTGGTGGGGATTACTCCAGCAATGCGCGAAGGCTCCGGTTTGGTGGAGTTTTCCGAACGTTTCCCGGAACGTTATTTCGATGTGGGGATTGCTGAGCAACACGCCGTGACCTTGGCGGCGGGCTTGGCGTGTGAAGGTTTGAAGCCGGTGGTGGCGATTTATTCCACTTTCCTGCAACGTGCCTATGATCAGTTGGTGCATGATGTGGCAATCCAAAACCTGCCGGTGGTGTTTGCCATTGACCGCGCTGGCTTGGTGGGGGCGGATGGCCCGACGCATTCGGGGAATTACGATCTGTCTTATTTGCGCTGCATCCCCAATATGATCGTGATGGCGCCGACCGATGAAAATGAATGCCGCCAGATGCTGTATACCGCCTTCCGTCAGGATACCCCGACCGCCGTGCGTTACCCACGTGGTAAGGGGATGGGGATTGAGGCGGAGACCGCGATGACGGAAATTCCGTTGGGTAAGGCATTGAAATTGCGTAATGGGCGCTCTATTGCGTTGCTGCTGTTCGGTTCCTTATTGCCCCAAGCGCAAGCCGCCGCCGAGGAATTGGATGCTACCTTGGTTAATATGCGTTTCGTCAAGCCCTTGGATGAAGCGATGATCCGCGAGTTGGCGCAATCGCACGACTTGCTGGTGACGCTGGAAGACAATGCGGTGATGGGCGGGGCGGGGAGTGCGGTGAATGAATACCTGCACACCGCCGAATTGCCGGTAGCGGTGCTGAATTTGGGTTTGCCTGATGAATATATCGACCATGCCCAGCGCGAAGAGCAGCTTGCCGCCTGTGGCTTGGATGCAGATGGCATCGTAAAGCGTGTGCGTACTGGCAAGGCGGGAAAATCTTGCGTATATTCAGCGCCTTCACTATCATCCGCCGGTTTACGCTGAATTACCCGTTATGGCCCTGTATACACTGAAAGTTCTTGCTGATTTTGCTTCCGCCCATACCTTGCGCGGCTACCCCGGTGCGTGCAGCCGCCTGCACGGTCACAACTGGAAAATTGAGGCAGAAGTTGAAGCCAATACCCTCGATGAGATCGGTATGGCGATTGATTTCAAGGACATCAAACGGGAAGTCCGCGCAGTGGCGGAGGAGCTGGATCATCAGTATTTGAACGATCTGGAACCGTTTCGGGAGATAAACCCGACCGCTGAACACATTGCCCGTTATTTTTTCCAGACGCTTGCGCTACGTTTAAACAATGAACGGGTGCGTGTCAGCGCCCTGACGATTTGGGAAACTGACCGCGCTTGTGTACGTTACGCGGAAGGTTGATTCACATTGGATTCAGTTGACATCCTGTGCCACAATACGAAATCAAACCCATCGGCTGGGATTAACTACACTACATATCAACAGGGTCGGTTTTGGTCGTATTTTTAAATTTTCGAGGAGTTGTTCCATGAAATTTCTTGTCGGCTTTTTCAGCCTCGAATGGATGCGCGTTTTTGATTTTCTTGCACCGCTAGCTATCCGTTTGTTTCTCGCGCCCATTTTTTGGGTTTCCGGCGTAAAGCTGTTGGGGCTGTTTTCTAGCACAGACTTCGTGATCTGGAACCCGTTGACATGGGTCAATGCTGAAGCCTTCCAGCAAAGTGTGACTGCCATGAGCAGCAGCGCAGTTGCTGGTTTGGGTGGGGAAACACTGGTTATCCTGCTGGGTTCCATCGCCATTGCTGGGGCTATCCTGCTGGTGTTGGGTTTCGCAGTACGCTGGGTAGTGCTGGCGCTGATGTTTATGGTAGTTGTGCAAGGCTTATTTGCAATGGGCGACACCAACATCGTTGACGGCACAATGACATTGTTGATGGGGCATGGTTACACTGATGTGACGAATAACCAAGCTGAAGCTTATGTCCTGTACTTCATTCTGCTGTTGTCGCTGTTCTTCATGGGCGCAGGCCGTTGGTTCAGTTTGGACTGGTACATTTACCGCAGTTTCATGAAGCGTATTGATAACAAGGCTGCTGCCAAGCACGATCCGTTCGAGATCGACGCAACGGATGAGCCGGGTATCAGCAAGGTTTAATCCCCTTAAAAAAGGCTGCCACTGGCAGCCTTTTTTGTATTTAATGAATTTCCCCGCGCTCGCGCCTAGCCTTCACCTTGGCGTCGTTACGTTTCATAAGTTGCAAGGTCAGGTAGATTTTCGCTGGGATGGAAAGGAACAAGCCGCCTGCGATCAAGCCCGCGATCAGGGCAATGCCTTTTACCCCATAGCCCGTCACGATGTCGGTGAAAATCACCAAGCCCACCCCGATAGCGGCTATCCCTAAGCCAATAGTAATCAGCGCATACATGATATGCGTCACTTGTTTCTCGTTCATGCGTTCCTACCTTGCGGGATGGGTGAGTAAATGGCTCCATTATCCCGCCCTAGTATCCTGTGTAATTGATGCTTGTCAATCGGGTCAGGCGGTAGCGCTGTAGTGGCGTAATTGTTGCCCCATTTTCTGCAACATGGCGTCGCGGCTCTGCAAGGCTTTTTCTTTCTGCAACAATTGCTGGTTGAGCTGCGCGATGATGGTGTCTTTCAGGCCGATGACCTTATCGCGTTGTTGCACTTTCTGCTCGAAACTTTCTTTGTCGCCAGTGTTGGCTTGTTCTTGCTGCTTTTCGGTTAAGGCGGCGAGGGTTTCGATATGGTGTAACAGCACCGATTCGCGCCCGGTATGTTGGCGCTCGCGTTCCGCCAGTTGTTCTTCACGCAGGCGCATTTCTTGCTCGCGGGTTAGTAAGCGGTCTTCGCGTTCTTGCAGGATGCGGGCTTGTTCCAGCGTGTATTGGTCTTTGGCTTGCAGGGACTTATTGCGTTCTTCCAGTTGGCGGGCGCTGTCTTGTAAGTATTTTTCTTGCTGATCCAGCAGTTGGTCTTTACCCAGCAGCAGCTTATCTTTTTCGCTCAGTAAGTGGGAATGCTCGGTAAGTTGTTGGTCTTTTTGTACGAGCAGGTTTTGCAGTTCGGCAACAAGGGCAGTGTGGGTGTCGATGTGCTTTTGCTGCTCTTGCAGGCTGTGGTCAAGGTCGAGGATGTGTTCCTGCAAAGTGACCAGCAAATGGTCGCGGCTTTGGACTTCGCGGTCGCGTTCCTGAAGTTGTTGGAATTGCGCGGCAATTTGCGTATCCCGGCGTTGCAGGTGTTGTTCGCGTTCGCTGATGGTTTGGTCGCGGCTGAGCAGTTGGCGGTCTTTTTCCTGTAATTGCTGGTTGGCTTGGAGCAAGAGTTGCTCGCGCTCTTGGGTGTACAGGTCTTTTTCATTGAGCAGGCGGGTTTGCTCCGCCAGTTGTTCATTGCGGCGGCTGATATGCTCGATTTTTTTGCGCAACAGCGAATCGCGTTGCTGGAGTTGCTGCTCTTTTTCGGAAATGCTGTCGTCGCGGCGTTGCAGGAGCTTGTCGATGTTGCCTAAGCGTTGGTCGCGGTGTTGGATTTCGCGGTCGCGCTCTTTGAGTTGGCGGTCGCGTTCGGAAATGTCGCGGTTACGTTCACTCAGCAGTTGTTCTTGGGTGTAAATGCGTTGTTGTTGGTCACGTATCCAACGGTTGAGGGCGGTAAGTTGTTGGCTCAGCTCTTGGATATTTTCGTCGCGCTTGGCAATGTGCTTGTCGCGCACCTCAAGTTCACGGTCGCGCTTGCCGATGTGGTTGTCTTTTTCTTCGAGGCGACGGTTGCGGATGTGAATTTGGTCTTCACGCTCCAGAATGAACTTTTCCTTCTGGTTGATGAATTGCTCAATCTCGCGGGAGCGTTTTTCTAGCTCGCGGATGAGTTGGTCGCGGTCATGGATGGTTTCTTCTTTTTTCTGGATCGTCTGGTCGCGGGCGAGGATTTGCTGGTCACGTTCGTGCAGGTTGCTGTGGTTGGCCTGGATCAGGTATTCCTTTTCGTGCAGCAAACGCTCCTTGTTTTCAAGGTGTTGGTCGCGTTCGAGCAGTGAGCTTTCCAGCGTGGCAATGCGGCTTTCTTGGCTCTGGCGCTTATTGTCCAGCTCGCGCAGGCTGCTTTCTGCGACTTGCAGGCGCTCATAAGCATCTTTCCAACGGTCGATGAGAATCTGGCGGTCTGCCGCAGTGAGGAAGCGATTGCCTTCTATTTTTTCGATAAGGTTTTGTTCTTCACGGTTCATTATTATTGTCTGCTTATCAGGTTATACGCCATCGTAGCATCATAATATGCTAAAAATAACGTGGCATGAACCACCAAAGAATAAACTGAAACCAAACAGGTGATTAGCACTCTAACGTCGGGAGTGCTAAGATAGTATAAGAGTTAACTAGGAGGCTACCTAATGACCAATGCATTGATGCTTAGAGGGCGGACTTTACCCGTTCCAGTCGGGAATCTGGAAAGCTACATCCACGCGATCCATTCCATTCCGGTGTTGAACGCTGACGAAGAGCGTGATCTGGCAGAGCGCCTGAAACGCCAAGGTGACTTGGAAGCTGCACGCCAACTGATCCTGCATAACCTGCGTTTTGTGGTGAAAGTGGCGCGGGGTTATAACGGTTATGGCCTGCCGCTGGGTGACTTGGTACAAGAGGGTAACGTTGGGTTGATGAAAGCGGTGAAACGTTTCGACCCTGACATGAACGTGCGCCTGATTTCATTTGCTGTGCATTGGATCCGCGCCGAAATCCACGAATTCATTCTGCGCAACTGGAAGATTGTCAAAGTGGCAACCACCAAAGCGCAACGTAAGTTGTTCTTTAACCTGCGCAGTAGCAAACAGCGTTTGGGCTGGTTGAGTCACGAAGAAGCACAATCAATGGCGGCTGATCTTGGCGTCAGCACCGCAGAAGTGTTGGAAATGGAAAAGCGCCTGAGCGCCAACGACGTTTCCTTTGACCTTAGCCCGGATCAGGACGACGAAGATAGCGGCAGTTTCTCACCCAGCCAGTATTTGGCGGCAGAATCAGCAGACCCGGCGGATGTGTTGGAGGCCGAAGAGTGGGATACCTATACCCGCGAACGCTTTCAAGATGCGATGGAAAGTCTAGATGCCCGCAGTCAGGACATTCTCGCTAGCCGCTGGTTGGTCGAAGAGAAGGCTACCTTGCATGAGCTGGCGGATAAATACAAAGTTTCCGCCGAGCGCATCCGTCAATTGGAAAATGCAGCGGTGAGTAAGTTGCGTTTGGCGGTGCTGGAAGCTGCTTAATATTGCTTGAAATCTACACATAAAAAAAGGCCGCTGTTGCGGCCTTTTTCGTGGGCTTCGCTTGCGCTTAGCCGAAGAATACAACGGACAGGAAACTGAGCCACGAGAACGCGATCAGTGCCACCACGATGAGTGTCGGTATACCAAAGTCCCAAGTCAACATATCCACATACCTCTAAAACATTTTATTTAGAGGCTAGGATAAAAGAATCCCACCCCCCTGACAAGCGCAGGGGAGGCAAAATATGCTTCGCGGCAGCTTCGGTGTTTAGCCGGAGAAAACAACCGAGAAAAAGGCGAACCACGCCCAAGCCATCAGGGCAATGACAATTGCAGCAGGTAAACCGTAGTCAAAACTCAACATCGTTACTTCCTCTTTGACGTTTACTGTATCAAGTGCAGCGAGTATGCCCGAAGGCGAAGAATAGAAACTTGATCTGGCTCAACAATCCATTCTTTCCTATAGTCTAGGGTACATTTAGCAAGGAGAGACCAATGCCTGCATCGAACACTAGCATCTGGAGCAGTATTTTTTCATGGTTACGTCGGACACCCACTGCGTCTGTGCCGCCAACGCCTCCTTCTACACCTCCCGTGACACCACCAGTGCCGCCTACGTCGCCGGTAAGGCCGCCTGTCACTCCCGTTCCACCCGTAGCAGTTCCGGTTCCTCCCACGCAGCCACCTGTGTTGCATCAGGATGAATTGCCTACCGAAGGGCCAAACTTGGGGTTCCGGCGGATTTGGCATAACCACCCAACTATTAGCGACAATGAAGTGTTTCCGTGCCGGGATGATGCGGGCGTTCCGCATTTCGATAACCAGTGCGCGATTTTAATGGGAACTTGTTTGTTGCGCAGTGAATTGCTGCACGGTTACGACAAGCCAACCTGTTGGTATCGCGGGCATAAGGGGCATACCTTGCGGGCGCGGGAAGTGTCTGATTGGATGCGGCGTCACCCCGAACGTTTCGGGCGGGTGGAAGTGCGCAGTAATGTCAGTTGGGGGGCGTTCAAGGGGCGTACTGGTTTCATCTGTTTCCACAATTTTTGGGGGGCGGGGAATCAGGGCGACCATATCGACTTGTGGGATGGTACGGGCATTGTCCGGCGTGAAACTGACCCGACTTTGGAAGGGGCGGGTTTGGCGGATGGTTCGCTGGATTACTTCGAGCGTTCCGAGGAGGTGTGGTTTTGGCCAATACACTGATGCAGGCCGTCGCGCCCTGCCTGTGCCTCGCGGCCTGTTTGCTGCTCGCTGCTTGCAGTGAGGAAAAGCCAGACAGCCAGCCATTGTCACTGCCCAAACAGTCAGAGGGTGCGCATACCTCGGACTATCTTTCCATCGGTGGCAAAGAGTGGGTGCTGTGGAATGATGGGGGCGGTTGCAAGTTGGCGGTAGGTAAGGGGGAAGGCATTTGGTTGAAACCGATGGCTCCGTGTTATTTCATCAAATCGCCGGGGCGGCAGTCGGTGCAGGTTTTCCGTTTAGATAAGGGGACACAAGTCGTTGCCGTGGTCGGTACGCCAGTGCAAAAAAACCGTTGCGGGCAAGAGGTACAAGGGCTGATTGTGCGGAATGGGGAAGTGACGCTTTCAAGCTATATTATGCAAGGCAGTGTGTATTGCGCCGACCAAGGTTTACAAAATTTCCAGTACAGCCTGTTTGCCACGCAGCATTGAAGGTTAATCACCCTGCATGACGAAGCTGCCGCCGAAATTGGTGGGGTAACGCCTGCGTAAACGGTCACGCATGGCTTCTGCATCTTCGCGGTTGTTGTAAGAGCCAACCCGTAATTTGAAGGTCATGCCGCGTGCGCTGCTCAAGCTGACCAGATAGGCATCATAACCCTCGGCAAGCAAGGCGTCGCGCCACGCATATAACTGGCGGGAGTCGTAGCCCGCTGCGACTTGCACGGCATAACGTGAACCTTCCGTGTAACTGCTGTCTTCGTTGCTGCGTTCGATGGGGTCAATGCTGTCGCTTTGGTTGGTTTGCCGGTTATCGCCCGTTTGGTTATCGGGGTTTTCGTTACCCAAATTATCCCAGCTCCGGCGACCGTCTTGGACGAGGTGTTTTACCTGTAGCGGGATATGGCGCAAAAACGACAGATAGCCAGCCTTGTATGACACTACCAATGCAACGACAATGGCAACTGTCAGCAGCGAGTGGACCAGTTTGAACACAAACCCTCGTTGCCGCTGTAAGGATGACTTTTTTGCAACCCAACCCGAATGCTTCACGCTGACCTCTTTAATGTTTTGTTGTACCAATGACTATAGACAAAAAGATGAACGCACGGAAACAGGAATCTTTAAGCAGAGCACAAATTTCTGCGCTAAAGCATAGGGTATGAGAAAAATGAGCGTGTTAACCATGAAAAAAATGTTGATGATCCTTTGTTGGTGTTGGGTTTTGTTGTTTGCTGGAGCGTTGCAAGCAGCACCCAACCACACGGTAGTACTGGCACAATTGCATGAAAAATACCCTGCTTATTACGCGCACGGCGTATTTTTGGTGGATGAGAGCGAACAGCGCATGTATTGGTACGCTGACGGCGCTTTAGTGCGCAGTTACGTCATTTCCACGGCTGCCAATGGGTTGGGGGCGCAGGCTGAAAGTAACAAAACCCCGCCGGGCGCACATCGCATCATCAGCAAAATCGGTAAGAATGCCAAACGCGGGGCGGTTTTCGACAAGCTCCAAAATACCGGACGGGTGGCAAAGATTTATACCCGCCCGCAATACGGTGTCACCGCCTTGGTATTGTCACGCATCTTACGGCTGGAAGGGTTGGAACCGGGCAAGAACAAGGGCGGCAATGTGGATACCTTCAACCGCGCCATTTACTTCCACGGTACAAACAAGGAAGGCAATCTCGGTAAACGCGCTTCACACGGTTGTATCCGTATGAATAATGACGAAATTATCGACCTGTTTGATCAGGTTTCGGTGGATACTTTGGTGTATATCCAGCCATAAGCTCGCAGTGGGCTGGCGTGTACAGTGAAAGTTGACCTACATCATTTCGATGTGGGTACAAACCAGTCATGATGCGGGCATTACTATTGAAGAGGACACGCCCCATGAAACCTTACCAACACGTTCTTGTGCCTGTGGACTTTTCCCAGATAAGCACTTCCATCGTCGCCCGTGCCAATGAGTTGGCGAAATTTTACCAAGCTAAACTGACTTTATTGAATGTATTGGAAGACGTGCCACTCGGTGCGGTGGCTTTCGGTGGGACGGGGGAATTGACCATGCCCCCAGCGATGCAGCAAAACCAAATCAATCAGGCCACGGAAAAACTGCGTAAGCTCGAAGAAACGTATGGCTTGGTCGACAATGCCGCGCTGGAAGCGGTGTACACCGCAGGCAAACCCAGTGCCGCGATTCTCCAATTTGCCAAAGAAAACGGTGTTGACCTGATCGTGGTCGGCAACAGCGGGCGCAGAGGTGTGCTGGGCTTCATGGGTTCTACCGCTGAAGCGACGGTAAAAGGCGCGAGCTGTGATGTTATGGCGGTACGTATCTCGGATTAAGCCGCAGATCGCATAAGGCAAAAGGGCTACAGTCAGGCACTGTAACCCTTGGTTTGCACTCAATACTCGACCAGAATATCCTCGTCACGCGGAATAAACTGGCACGCCAGCCGCCATTTGCTTGGCAGGTCGTTGACGAGCAATTCGTCCAGCTCATCTTTGGTGACTTTGCCAAGTTCCAGCAGCACCGTCTTTTCCTTTTCTTCCAAATGATAGCCCATCGGTGCTTTATCGCCCAACTGGGTCACTTTAACCACGCAAGTGCCGCATTCGCCGTTTTCGCAAGAAAAGTCGATGGGGATTTTGTTGGTTTTAGCGATTTTCAGCACGGTTTCAGTGAAGCTGCCCGCCACCGCATACACGGTTTTGTCCTTGTATTCAGGGCTGGAAAAAGTAATCAATGGCATATTCGTACTCCTAATTAGGCGGGTTTAACTTTGCAATCGCCGAGGATTTGCGCTTGGCAAGCCAGACGGTTGTGACGACCAGCCATGTTTTCGCGCAGGACTTTTTCTTCCAGCACGGAAGGTTCGGTCAGGTTGTTCCAGCCTTCGGTGACTTCCATCATGCAAGTGCCGCAATCGCCTTCGCGGCAACCGTAGATAACGCCCGCACCGATCTTTTCAGAGATTTCGATAATGCGGGTTCCTGCGGGGACATTGACCGTTTGGTGAATGTCTTCAAAGGTGATTTTTGCCTTTGCCATGCTAATTTCCTTGAATCGTTAGTTAAAAAATTGTCTGGCGGCGCAGTTGTCAGGTGAGGTCACTGAATTCAATGACCCCGCGCTGTTCTTCTTTGCCGACCAGAATGTTGGCTATTTCTCTACCCAACCCTGTGCATTCATCCAATTCTTCTTGTGTTGGAATCAATTTGACGCGCAACCCTTCACGCGGGACGCGCATTTTCAAGCCACGCATCCGGTCTTCGACCATGCGCACGGCTTCGCCGCTCCAGCCATACGAGCCGAATGCCGCGCCGATCTTGCCTTTGAGGTTCACCACCGCCAGCGACGAGAGCAAATCCCATACCGGTTTGACCGCATCGCCGTTGATGGTGGGTGAACCGAACAGCAGCGCATCGGCATCTTCAATCAGGTCAACGAAAGGCGCGACTTCGCCACCTTCGAGGTCGTACAGCGAGACACGCACGCCTTCGACGGTATCCGCACCGCTGTAAATCGCTTCTGCCATGCGTGCCGTATTACCGTAGGAACTCATGTAGAAAATGATCAGTGACTTGTTGGTGTCGCCGATTTCGCGGCTAAGGGTGGAGGTGGAAAGCTCGCGGTAATGCGCCACGTAACGGCGCGGACGTTCGCGCAAAATGGGGCCATGTGTCGGTGCGACTATTTTCATTTTCAGCGGTTCGATCAGCGCGAGTGCTTCCATGACCCACTGCTTGAACGGGCGCATGATGTGCGCGTAGTAGTAATCGAACGAAAAGCGGAAATCGCCCACACGGTCGTTAAACAGGCGCACATCGCAGTAATGGCAGCCAAAAATGTCGCCAGAAAACAGCACCTGCTCCTCTTCCAAATACGTGCATTGCGTATCCGGCCAGTGCAGGAATGGTGTATGCAGGAAACGCAAATGGCGGTCGCCGAGGCTTACCCGGTCATTGGTGGTGACGGTGGTGTATTCAAACGGCTCTTCGCGGTTCGGACGCAACAGTGCTTTGAGCATGGAGGTTGCCCGCGTGGAAATGTACAGCCTTGCTTGCGGGGCGCGGCGCATCAGTTCCGGTAGTGCGCCGCTATGATCAGGCTCCAGATGGTTGAGTACGATCACTTTGATTTCGTCGTAACGCGCTACCGATTCCAGACGGCGGAAAAATTCGTCCTCGAAACCTTCCTTCACCGTGTCGATGATGGCGACACCTTCGCTGCCGCGCACCAGATAGGAATTGTAGGTGGTGCCGTTGGCGGTTTTCAGGATGATATCGAAGGTGCGCAAGGTCGGGTCGAGTGCGCCGATCCAGTGGACACCGGGGGCGAATTCGACGGCTTCTTTCCATGTCGAGACATTGAGCGGCGGGGTGTCAGCCATGACGGTTGCCTGCAAGACTCATGCTCAACAGCGCGGAATGGCGTTTGAGCAGGCAGTTGGGCAGGTTCGGGTAGGCGCGTTTGAGTGCCGGGTCGATCTGCGGAATACGACGCAGGCTGAACAGTAACTTGAGTAAACGTGATTGCATGGCTGTGTCCTCGTGTGTTGAAAACCACCCTCACCCCAACCCCTCTCCCGCTAAGCGGGCGAGGGGCTAAGAGACCATCTTTCTTTGTTCCCCCTCTACCGCTTGGCGGGAGAGGGGGCTAGGGGGTGAGGGTCTTTTTATTACCGCGCCTGTATCTCCGCCCGCACCTGCTCCCAGCGTTCTGGCGGAATCCCGGTCAGCGAACCCGGTGGGTTCAGGGCTTCACCCTGACTGTCCACGATCACTTGTTCGACCGGGCAGATGCTGGCGCATTGCTTGTCGGCGTAGTCGCCGTCGCATTCGGTGCATTTCTTGGCGTCGATCAGGAAATGCGGGATCGCGGCGTAAATGGCTTTGCTGGGGCAGAGCGGTTCGCACGCCCAGCAGTTCACGCAGCCGTCAACGATTTGTAATGCCATGATGCAGCTCCTTACGCGGTGGCGCGTTGCTTGGTTTCGGGTTTCTTGTCGAGCAAGCCTTTTTCGCCCATTTCCTTGTAGACGGCAGCAACTGCGTCTTCGATGGCTTCCATCGCGTGTTCACCGTTGGGCATGATTCCCGCTTCTTCCAGCATTCCCCACGGCTCATAGCCGATCTTGGAACACAGCACCACTTCGCAGCCTTTCAGCGCGTTGATGGTTTTTTGCAGGACGCTTTCGCCGTCACCGCAGGTGTCATCGCCGCTGCAATACAGGTCGGTTTTGCGATGGCTGATGAAACGCACGTCGTGGGCATTCGCTTCGTAAATCAGGAATTCACGCGCATGACCGAAGTGCTGGTTGATGATGCCGCCGCCAGAAGTGGCGATTGCCATCAGGACTGGGCGGGATTCCTTTTTCGGAATGCTCAAGCTGGACAGCGAGATGAAGGTTTCATTTTTCTTCTGCTGTTTGGCGGCGAGGGTGGCTTCGATGGCGGCGTGGACTTCGGCGCGTTTGACCATCGCGGCGGCGTAGTCGACATCCACGGCTTCGATTTTGTCCATGGTGAATTCGTCACCACGGTCTTCGCCCAGCATCCCGACCGCATCGGCGCGGCATTGGCGGCAGTGGCGCATCATGTTCATGTCGCCGGAACAGGCGTCTTGCAATTCCTGCAATTCGTCGTGGGTCGGGCCGCGTTGCCCCATCACGCCGTAGAATGTGCCGTGTTCGGCTTCGGCAATCAGCGGCATGACATTGTGCAGGAATGCGCCTTTGGCTTTGACCGCCTTGCTGACTTCTTCCAGATGCTTGTCGTTGACACCGGGGATCATCACCGAGTTGACCTTGACCAAAATGCCGCGATCGACCAGCATTTGCAGCCCTTTTTGCTGCTGCTTGATGAGAATTTCCGCACCTTTACGCCCGTATACACGGCGGTTTTTCCAGAAAATCCACGGGTAAATCTGTGCGCCGATGTCGGGGTCAACGCAGTTGATGGTCATGGTTACGTGGTCGATATTGTGTTTGCACAGTTCGTCGACCAGTTCCGGCAGTGCCAGACCGTTGGTGGACACGCACAGCTTGATGTCCGGTGCTTTTTCGGTCAGTTGGCGGAAGGTGTCGAAGGTGCGTTCCGGGTTGGCGAGCGGGTCGCCGGGGCCTGCGATGCCCAGCACGGTCATTTGCGGGATGTTCGCCGCCACGGTCATGACCTTTTTCACCGCCTGATCGGGGGTGAGCAGTTCGGAAACCACGCCGGGGCGCGATTCGTTGGAACAGTCGTATTTACGGTTGCAATAGTGGCACTGGATATTGCAGGCCGGGGCGACCGCAACGTGCATCCGGGCGTAATGGTGGTGTGCCTCTTCGGAGTAGCACGGGTGGTTATGCACCTTGGCGCGGATGTGTTCCGGCAGGTGGTTCAGTTGGTCGTCGTTGCTCCCGCAACCGCTGGAGGCGCAGCCCCCGGCAGCGGGGGCGGTGGTTTGGCTTTGCCCTAAAACAGTCAGTTCCATGCGTATTCTCCGTGACGAAATGGGTTTCGTGAGGGTGTTTGCATGGATAGTTCAATTTGCGTGCCAAGTGGCGGTAGCTGGTAATTTTTCTTTTATTTACAGTTGGTTGGAGTTTTGTTGTTGGGTGTGCGACAAAGGGGTTTGAGGGGGAATGTCGGGAATGTGATGTAGGGAAGGCGACACGATTCTCTACAGGCAATTATGGAACTTAAATTTTCTGTCTAAGATTGCGATTTCCGACATTAAATTATAAACTAGAAGGGACTAATTTTAATTAGCCGAATGATATTGCAAGATATTTCGTCAGTTTAACTGAGACTGTAAACTGAACTGTGTAACTGCTATATAACAGCGGACCCCCCGCAAGGAGCAGTCACATGGAAACCCTTGATCCCGTCCTGATGGATGAGCTTTTAACCGATTGCAAAACGCCCGCTGAT